>CAKSFM010000003.1 GCA_934454525.1 uncultured Clostridia bacterium | reverse complement strand
GCCTTGAACTTCATCAAAAAATATTGTTTACAGGGTGCAAAGCAGTTTTGAAGGTCGGAATTTAAGATTTAGACAAGTAAACGGGCAGTCGTAATACTGACGTATACGGCTGCCTGTTTACGAAGTATAAACTTAAAGAACGGCGTTCAAAACCAATACTTCCTTATCGGGTTGTGACTTTTGCTACAGCCCTTCCTTTTTGTGTTATTAAATAGAATTCAATAATTAAGTAATCTTGATAATTTTTTAATCATAGATGTGAGATGAAAAATCCAGTTTAAATTTATCACAAAATACTATTAAATCTTTTTTTGATGAAAATCCGGCAGCGGAAAGAATATAACTGGTTCTTCGTTTTACAGCAGCAACTGATAAATACATATTTTCTGCAATTTGCTCATAAGTTTTATTTTTACTAATATAAGATAGTATTTTTAAATCGGTTTTGTCACATGTGTAAAACGCTATGTTAAATGAATCCAATTGTTGTATCAAAGGTGTTTTAAAGTTGTATTTAGGTTTTTGTGCAATAGCATGTTGATTATAAAGCTTAATTTCAGCAGAAATGTTGAAGTCAAGCTTTTTATTGTTTAAAAACGGTGCAATATGTCATTGTTTTTAAACGTGCTCGTTAAAATCCAAATGAAAGCACGAAATTCAATCAAAGAGTTTGTCTGCAATTTACGGCAGCACAAAAACAATATATTCTTAGGCTTAAACAATAAACCAAACGGGTTAAAAATTTTCTTAAATTTTTTTTGCAAAGGTGTGAAAAATTGATACCTTTGCCCTGTATTATAAAAGATAAGAAAGGAGGGCAAGGGCTGTGAGAGGAAATTTGACTGCTTACGAACGGCGTGACAGCATTAAAACGCTGCTCGTAAAAGAAAGATTTACCACAGCCGTGAGATTGGCGTATCTATATGAAGTTGATAAACAAACTATTCGCAGAGATATAGCCTTTCTGAGTAATTGTATGCCCATAACAACCAAGTCCGGAAACGGCGGAGGTATCTTTCTTGAAATGGATTTTGAGAAGCCTAAAGAATATTTGAGCACAGAAGAAGAAACCTTGTTAATCAGGTTGTCGGAAACTTTTTCTCGAAGGGATAAACTGATAATGCTATGTATTATCAATAAGTTTTCCGTGCCAAAGGCAAGTCAAAATCCGACTTGTTCTTTGACAACCGAATAGATTATTGTCTGCACACTGCATATGGCGGCGGGAGCCAAAGCGACATATCAAAACACGCTTGCGATTAATGTTTGTGATAATAACCTCTTATGGTGAGAGAAATTGCAATGATCCCATATGCTATATAATGATACTTCTGCTAAGTCCTAACTCACATATGGATAGCAGCCCGGCAAAGCGACCGGGGAAATGCCCGCCGTATTTGCGAAAGAATAGAGCGAGGATTTCATGATACCTGTGTAACCGACAGGTTGCAGAGAATGAAAGAAAATTGACAGATGATTTGATAAATATACGCGGCGGACTGTCCTTATCAGATGGCAGAACGCCGCATATTGTTATATGAAACCAAAGGAGAAAAAGTAAATGCTTGATTTGTGTGTATGCGACGCCGAAAACAAACTATATGAAAACAACCTTATAAGGAAAGAATTTGTGTAACAAATAAATGTAATGAATTATGCAGCCGATATGATACTTGCCGATTTATCAGTTTTACAAACAGTTGTTTGCATCATAAATACTATTTTCAAATTGCAAATCATAATTATGTGTTTGCCGACATCAGGAGTTACCGACCACTGTTGCCGAAATATAAAGTAAAGCTGCCGTTTGCAGTACCCGATCCCATATCAAAATATGAACAGTCGATAATGGGCGGACTTGATAATTATTTGAAGAATGTAAACACACCGAATATGATTATCAAATTAAAACAGTATGTCGGCAGACTGATACGGAGCGAATTCGGCACAGGGGTTGTCGCAATTTTGGATAGCCGCGTTAATTCTGTGGGAAAATACAGAAATATTGTGCTTGAATCGCTGTTTGACGCAGAGGTGACAAACAACATAACAAGCGTTGAGAGATTTATTATGGAGAAAAAGAAGCCGGATTATTATGAATTAGACAAGGTATCGGCTACATAGAATGTATTATAATGATGGGGGTAATATGAATGGATTGCCGGGATTATGACGATATGAAAAATGTTGATATACGCACCGTTGATAAATCTGAGCTTGTAAACATAGATGAAGTGAGAATAAATATAAATGATAAGCCAGAGAAAAAGATAAGGGATTATATTCGCCAGGTCAAAAATCCTTATTGCTTTTTATGCAACGGATATGCGGTTAAGATTTCATTCTCGAACACCGGACGAACAATTGAGGATTGTTTTGCCGAAACTATCGGAGCGATGATTTAATCTGTTATGCCTTAAGCTTATAAAATTTTAGACAAACCGAAAAAACATCTGGACTCAAGAGTGTTTTTGTGTTATACTGATTTTGACTTTTAAATGAATAATATTTTGAAGCTCTTGAATTTTAACGATGGGTTTGATCCGCTCATATGCTAATATTCAGGGGGTTTTTTTATGTGTGACAATACTGCTTTATACAGAGCGGCGATATATTTGCGGTTATCAAAAGAGGACGGAGATAAAGAGGAAAGCTACAGCATATCAAATCAAAGAGATCTGGCAATGGATTTTTTAAGAAATAACTCTGATATAACGCTTGCGGAAGAGATGGTTGATGACGGGTATTCAGGCTCAAATTTTAACAGACCCGCTTTTCGCAAAATGATAGATAAAATAACAAAAGGTGAAATAAACTGCGTTATTGTAAAGGACTTGTCTCGTTTCGCAAGAGATTATATCGGATCCGGATATTATCTTGAAAAGCTGTTTCCGTTGCACAGTGTTCGTTTTATATCGATAAATGATAAAATCGATTACAAAATTGACGACAGCTCAAATACAAGGCTTATAATGGAAATTAAAAATGTTATGAACGATTCGTATGTTCGTGACATTTCGGTAAAAATAAGAAGTCAGTTTGAAATCAAAAGAAAAAAAGGGGAATACATAGGCGCATTTACAGTCTACGGATATGAAAAATCAAAAGAAGATAAGCACAAGCTTGTAGTGGATGAAAAAGCAGCTGAAATTGTAAAGAAAATTTTTGATATGAGGCTTCAGGGCATCAGCGCAGTGGGTATTGCAGACAAGCTGAACTTATTATGTGTACCCTCTCCGGCAGAGCATAAGAAACTGAACGGCAGTAATTTCAATGCAAATTTGCAAAAGAAATATAAGGCAGAGTGGTCGGCAAAGACAGTCCTGCGCATTTTAAAGAATGAAATTTATACCGGCACTCTGATTCAGGGAACTCATACAACTGCCAATTATAAGGTTAAAAAGATAATTGAGCGTGACAGAAGTGAATGGTCAGTTATTCCGAATAACCATGAGGCGATTATATCACAGCTTCAGTTCGATACAGTACAAAAGCTTATCGCCCGCGACACAAGGACAGCTCCCGGAAACAGTGAGCCTTATCTTTTCTCGGGCTTTGTTGAGTGCGCGGATTGTCATTGTTCCTTAATAAGAAGAACAGCAAAATATAACGGAAAAAAATATATATATTATATGTGTTCAACCAATAAAATCGGCTATGGCTGCACCTCTCACAGAATTAAAGAAAATGCTGTATATTCAGCTGTTTTATCAGCAATAAATGTATATTGTGAAACGGTGTCCAACATATCAGAAAGAGTAGACGACATATCTATTGATGAAATTAAAGCTGCCAGAGTTTTAAAGATTGATAATGCGGTTAAAGAAAAAACAGAAGAAATATCCGATCTGGAACGAACATTAGGTGTTGTGGAAAATCGCTGCAGGACCAAGCTTGAAGCAAGCGATTCATTTGATGAGATATGCAGTGATATTAAAGCGGAGATAAAGAGGCTTCAAGATGAAATTTCCGAACTTATATCTGATAAGACGGAGCTTGAGAAGGAGATAAGAGACGGTCTGTTATGGGTGAAAAAACTGTCGCAAAGCGGAAAAATTTCTGACCTTAACAGAAGAACAATCACCAATTTAGTGGATAAGATTTATGTGTATGAGGATAAAAGAATAGAAATTCGGTTCAACTTCGGAGATCAGCTTAGAGAACTGATTAATCTGTGCAAGGCAAATGCTGCGGAGGTGGTTTAAATGGCCAGGAAAAGTAAGCGCCTTGCAGCGCAAGAGATTAAACCGTCAGAAATAAAAGAAAAATACAGCGTTGCAGTATATCTGAGATTATCTGTTGCGGAGAAGAGAGACAAAGAGGATAACGAATCATTAACTAACCAAAAGGATATTATTCTTGACTTCATAAAAGACAAGCCTGATATGAAAATTTACGATGTATACGTTGATGACGGCGAATCGGGCACAAATTTTATGCGTGATGAATTTAAGCGCATGATGTATGACATTTACAGCAATAGAGTTAATTGCATCATCGTTAAAGATTTATCGCGGTTCGGAAGAGAATATATTGAGGCGGGAGACTATCTTGATAAAATATTTCCGTTGCTTGGGGTCAGATTTATTGCAGTAAATGATAACGTTGACAATCATATTACGCCTTTTGATGTTTCAGTGCCGATAAAAAACATTGTAAATTCAATGTATGCAAGGGATATTTCGAAAAAAAGCTCTGCGGCATTAAAAATAAAGCAAATTAACGGAGATTTTATCGGGGGGCAAGCGCCGTACGGCTATCTGATAAATCCTGAAGATAATCATAAGCTCATTGTCAATCCCGAAACAGCTCCGACAGTAAAACAAATATTTGAATGGAAAGCGGAGGGCAGAAGCTATCAGGCTATAAGCCGTGAACTGTATGTACTGAATATCATGCCGCCTGCAAGGTACAAATATGACCGCGGTATTATTAAGGATAAACGGTTTGCGGATTTAATGCTATGGAATACTGCGACGATAAAATCTATTCTTACAAGTGAAACATACATCGGTAACATGACGCAGGGAAAAACCAAGTCATATTTCCTTGACGGTGCAGCGCGGAAAAAAACGGCTGAATCCGATTGGATTATTGTTAAAGGAACACACGAACCTATCGTGTCCGAGGAATTATTTTATAAAGTTCGGGAGAAGATTGATAAGATTCGTGAATGCTACTATGAAAATGCCGGGAAACATAAGCAATTCAAAAACAGCAATTATTTCTTTAAAGGAAAGCTTGTATGCGGAGAATGCGGCTCTAAAATAAAGAGAACTGCAACTTTTGATGCAAGGCTGAAAAAAACGTTCTATACTTATAACTGCCGTAAAAGAATAGAATTCCCCGACCTTTGTGATCTGACACCCATATCGGAACAGGCATTGAATAATATTGTTATTGCTGCCGTCCGAGCTCAGATAATACAGCTGTGTGACTTGAAAAAAGCTTTGGAAAAGGCTCTCAAAAAAGATAATGTTCGTGCAAAATACATGGAGTTCTCAAAAAAAACGAATGATATTATATCGGAAATCGCATTTTTAAAAAGCGACAGGCTATCATTGACAAAGAAATTTGCAGGCGGAGAATTGAACGCAGAAAAATACGAAAAAGAAAAATCTGATATTGACAATCGGCTTGCTGTTGCAAAAAACAGTCTTGAAAGCGCGGAAAAATCAAGAGAAAGCAGTGACAAAATTCTGTCTGCCGAAAAGTGGATTGACGAACTGAAAAAACATAAAAAAGAAAAATATTTGACCTGTGGAATTGCCGAAGCTTTCATAAAACAGATTACGTTATATAAAGATAAGCGCATAGAAATAGAATGGACATATCAAGACCGCCGGAACGAAATCCTATCGCAAATTAAAGAGGGGTGTTAAAGTTGTCTGAAAAATATGTTGTGGCAAAATATTTGCGGTTATCCTCTGAAGATGGCGACAAAGCAGAAAGCGACAGCATTGAGAATCAGAGAAATTTAATTGAATACAATATCCCGAAATATTTTTCCGGAAGAAATATAGAATTAATGGAATTTATTGATGACGGATATACCGGAACGAACATGAACCGTCCGGGTATGCAAAAGCTGCTGATTTTAGCCGAAGCAGGAATTGTTAACTGCATTATAGTTAAGGATTTTTCTCGTTTTGCAAGGGACTATGTGGATTTCGGAACATATGTTGAAAAGAAGTTTCCGTCATGGAACATACGCTTTATATCTGTAAATGATGGATACGACAGTATTAATTTCATAGGTGTTACAGGAGGGGTTGACGTAGCTTTTAAAAGCATTTTATATGCTATGTACAGCCATGATCTTTCCGAAAAAAACAAAAGTGCCGTGAAAATTTTAAATAAAAACGGAAAGTTTGTAGGAACCTATTGCATGTACGGATATATGAAATCTCCCGATGATAAAAGGAAGCTTGTTATTGACCCCGTTGCGTCCGAAATTGTGAAACGGATTTTTACCATGAAAGCAGACGGAATAACCGCTGCAGAGGTTGCGCATATACTCAACCGCGAAAAAGTTATGACCCCGGGAAAATATAAAGAAGTCACTGTTCCGAACAGCAGAAAATGGACAAACAGCAAAAACTACAGTCAATGGACTTCAAGCATGGTAAGTAAGATACTGCGCAACGAACAATATACTGGGAAGCTGATCAGCGGAAAATCCGAATGTGTTGTAATGGGCAGTCAAAAAAAGCGCGTAACGCCCAAGGAAAAACATATTGTTGCGGACAATGCTTTTAAGGCTATAATCAGTCAGGAGCTGTTTGATTCTGTTCAGCCCGAAATAAAACAGAAGAAAAAGACAGTGAAGTCAGCAGCATTGTTTGGAGGTAAATTACGCTGCGGCGGATGCGGTCATGTGATGGCATCCTACAAAACGTGCGGAAAAGGCTTTAAATACTATTGCAGATATGAACGGTTTAACAGCAAGCAAAATTGTGTTCATGAAAGATTATGTGAAAAAGATTTGAACGATTTGGTTTACAAACTTATAAAAAAAGAGCTGCAAAAAGTTGCCGATATTCAAAAAACAAATGAAAAAATTGTGCTGAACCGCAAGAAAAACGAGCAAGCTTTAAAAATGCTGGCAAACAAGATTAGTGCGGAAAAAAGGAAGAGGCTTGCTTGCTATTCAGGTCTTGCAAAGGGAGAATTATCTGAAACGACTTTTGAAAATATACGTGATGCCATTGATAACAAAATACTTGAATATACCGAACAGGAAAATATTTTGAAGGGTGAAATGGCTTTAAGGGGAGATATGTCCGCTGCGGAATTGTTTGGAAAGTATGTCGGTACGGAAAAATTAGAAAGTGCGGCTGTAGAAGAACTTATAAAAACTGTTTATATTTATGGCGACAAGAGAATTGAAGCGGTTTGGAATTTTAGAGAAAAGGTGTGTTGAACCGAAAAAAAGAATAAAAAAACAGCAAATTTTTTTGTTCACTTGCTTGACAAAATAGAACGATGGTCTTGGAGCAAGTGCAAAAAATATCGGAATGCTTCTCAACACGAAGAACATTTATTTTGTACCGTTCGGTCAGGATGATCCGTTTAACAAAAATAATTCTCTTGTAGCAAAATGGGATTTGATTCCGGAAACGGTTGATGAGGCGCTGAAAGGCAGGCAGCTTCAGCCGGTACTGCAATAAACGCAGGCAGTTGAACGGGTAGTATGCCATATAACCGAAGAACTATATTATTGAGCAATCCCCGCTTCAGCGGAAAAATTTTATATTTAAAAGGACTGAAAACCAAATTGAGGTTTTCAGTCCTTTCAGACTGTCGAAAAAGTCGGTCAACCACAAGCAAACTATATTTTTATTACAATAATTAAATTAAAGAGTTATTTAAACAAACGCTAAAACAAAACCGGACATTTGATTGGATGACTTCTAAAACCCCGCGAAATTTCGACAGTCTGGGCGGCAGACGTAAAGCCTACCGCTTTTCTTATTGAATTAAAATCCTAACCCACTATAAAAAAAGACAGAAACTAATTTTTTAAGCGTTTGGACATCAAATGGACATCAAAAAAGGCTTGCCACAGGACGAGAGCCTTGTAAACAAGCCATTTTCTCTGATAAAAACTATCTCTTTGAGAACTGGGGTGCACGGCGAGCTGCTTTGAGACCGTATTTCTTTCTTTCCTTCATACGAGGATCACGTGTCAGATAGCCTGCCTGCTTAAGGATGGGACGATAGGTTTCTTCATCAACCTGAAGAAGCGCTCTTGCAATACCGTGACGGATTGCGCCTGCCTGACCTGTGAAGCCGCCGCCCTTAACATTTACCAGAACATCGAACTTGCCCTCTGTCTTTGTTGCAACAAGAGGCTGACGAAGGATAACCTTCAATGTTTCAAGTCCGAAATAATCATCAATATTTCTTTTGTTGATCGTGATTTCGCCGTTACCGGGAACGAGGCGAACGCGAGCAACAGACTGTTTTCTTCTGCCTGTACCGAAAAACTGAGTTGTAGCCATTTAATTCACCCTCCCTTATTTAATATCCTGCGACCATACTTCGGGCTGCTGAGCCTGATGTGTGTGCTCTGCGCCTTTGTATACTCTGAGACGTGTCAGTGCGCTTCTGCCGATTGTTGTGTCGGGAAGCATACCCTTAACTGCAAGATACATTGCTCTGTCAGAACGCTTTTCCATCATGTCCTTGGCGCTGACAGTCTTAAGACCGCCGATCCAGCCTGTATGACGATAGTAATTCTTCTGATTAAGCTTGTTTCCCGTAAATACTGCCTGATCGCAGTTGAGAATAATAACATGATCTCCGCAGTCAACGTGAGGAGTGAATGACGGCTTCGTTTTACCGCGAAGGATGCTTGCAGCAGCTGCGGCAACGCGGCCCACGCTCTTTCCGGAAGCGTCAATGATGTACCATTTTCTCTGAACCTGACCGGCTTTTTCCATATAGGTCTTCATTCGGAATTTACCTCCATTTGTTCTTTTTTGATTTCAACAGTGGATATTTTAATACAAAGAAAGTGATTTGTCAACACTTTTTAATAAAAAAATCAATTTAGAAAACCAATGCTCGCAAATACTCCTGTTTTCTCTTGAATACTTCGGTTTTCTCGATATGCAAATTCGTTTTTCGAGGATGAGCGTTTGACAATGCATTCTTTATGTGATATATTACAGAAGAATTTTTGATTCGGGGTGTTTGTATGAACTTTGATTTCAGCGGCGTTATACTGCTTTCGGATATTGACGGAACGCTTGCATGGTCGGGCAAAATATCGGAAGAAAATATAAACGCAGTGCGTTTTTTTGTTGAAAACGGAGGGAAATTCACAGTTGCAACAGGGCGGTCGGGCGCCTATATCCGTGAATATTACACTCCGGGTCTTTACGTAAATGCTCCGATGGCAACTATTAACGGAACGGTTTTGCAAACGATTGATTCGGGCATGATTATATGGAAAAAGCCGCTTTGCAAGGGATTTTCGCAGGTGATACGCACAGCTTACGAATACTGTGAGGGTATAGAAAGGCTTCTTGTTTATAAATTAAACGAAACCGAATTATGCACCCGACAGTTTGAGGGGGATGACGGCGAGGAATACTTTAAGCTTCTTATCGTTGCGGACAGCGAAAAGCAAGCTCTTGATCTGCAGCGTTTTCTGACCCGGAAATTCGGCAGCAGATATGTTATTATGCGGAGCTGGAACACAGGAATTGAAATTATTGAGCGCGACGCCGGGAAGGGAGTTTGTCTCGGAAAAATCAAAAAGTTAACCGGCTCTGAAATTGCGGTTGCAATGGGAGATTACGAAAACGATTCAGAGATGTTCGATGCCGCCGATATTTCGGTTGCGGTTGAAAACGCTGTGCCGCTGTTGAAGCAAAAGGCCGATTACATAACTGTGCCGGGCGAACATAATGCTGTGGCAAAGGTAATAGAGGAATTGCCGGGAATTATCGAAAAATACCGCGGTAAATGACAATCCGTGAGGAATAATTTTACTGAATATTCATTAAACTAAGTGTAAAATTTAAAAGGATAATTTTGCTTGCCTTTTTAAAGCGAAAATGTTATAATTAACAATAACCTTATTTATAATCGGAGGAAATAGCATGGATTTTTTCTCAATTCTGACACTTATAGGCGGACTGGCGCTTTTTCTTTACGGAATGAACGTGATGGGAGATGGACTTAAGCAGCTTTCGGGAGGAAAACTTGAAAGTGTCCTCGGTAAGCTGACCTCAACAAGGCTCAAGGGTTTTGTGCTTGGCTTTGCCGTCACGGCAATTATCCAGAGTTCATCGGCAACAACCGTAATGCTCGTGGGTTTTGTTAATTCCGGCATAATGAAGCTGGGACAGACAATAAGCATAATCATGGGGGCAAATGTCGGAACAACGGTGACCGCATGGCTGCTTTCCACAACGGGAATAAGCGGTGACAGCTTTTTTATACAGCTGTTAAAGCCAACATCATTTACACCTGTTCTTGCGGCAGCGGGCGTTGTTATGACAATGGTTTCGGGGTCGGATAAGAGAAAGAACATAGGCACAATTTTAATTGGTTTTGCCGTGCTTATGTTCGGAATGGAAACAATGTCGGGGTCAATGGACGGACTTAAAGAATCTCCGTCCTTTGCACGTATGCTTATAATGTTTTCAAACCCCGTCATGGGTATTCTTTCGGGAACGATTCTGACGGCAATTATTCAGTCCTCCTCAGCATCCGTCGGAATTCTTCAGGCGCTTTCGGCAACAGGCGTCATTCCGTTTTCAACGGCAATTCCGATTATTCTCGGTCAGAATATCGGAACAACCATAACGCCGATTTTATCGTCTATTAACGGAAACACGGATTCAAAGCGTGTTGCAATGGCATGTCTGTATATAAAGATGATAGGTGTTATAATCGTTTCGGTTATTTTCTATACGCTTCACTCAATAATGTCATTTGCGTTTATGTCATTGTACTCATCGGCGTTTTCGATTGCGGTTATTCACACCCTTTTTAATATTTTTTCAACGATTGTGCTGATGCCGTTCTGTCCGCTGATTGAAAAGCTTACGATAGTGACTGTTCGCGGAAAATCGGATGAACAGAGTGATGTGTTCCATACGCTGGACGAAAGATTTCTTTCAATGCCTGCGTTTGCTGTTGAAAAATGCCGCCTGCTTGTGTCTGATATGGCGGAAATTTCAAAAGAATCGCTTTTTGACGCAATCAATATGGTCGATAAGTACGACGACTCTGCGGACAAGTCCATTGTTGAGCGTGAATCGGAGGTTGACCTCTATGAAGACAAAACAAGCTCGTACCTTCTTAAAATTTCGGCGCGTCAGCTTACACAGAAAGACAGCCGTGAGGTTTCTCAGCTGCTGCATGTTATAGGAGATGTTGAGCGCATTTCAGACCATGCAGTGAATGTGCTTGAAGTTGCGCGCGAAATTCATGACAAAAGCATTGTATTTTCCGCGGACGCCGTGCATGAGCTGCAGGTTATAACAAATGCTGTGCGCGAGGTGGTTACGCTTGCGACCGAGGCGCTCGTCAAACAGGATTTGAACATTGCCAAAAAGGTTGAACCGCTGGAGCAGATTATAGATAAGCTTAAATATAAAATAAAAAATAATCATATAAAGCGCCTGCGTGAGGGTGACTGCACAATAGAAATGGGATTTATCCTTTCTGATTTGCTTACAAATTACGAACGTGTTGCGGATCACTGCTCAAATATTGCGGTCTGTCTGCTTGAAATTGATAATAATTCGTTTGAAACACATGAGTATCTCAGCCATGTTAAACAAGACGGCGAAAATGAATTCTTCGAGCAGTATGATTTATATAAAAAACGCTATTCAATTTAACGGAGCATTACAATGAAACAGAAAAGATTGGTTACAATTCAGGATTTATCGTGCTTCGGAAAATGCTCGCTGACAGTGGCGCTCCCTGTGATTTCGGCGCTCGGAATTGAAACTGCCGTTATTCCGACTGCAGTGCTTTCGACGCATACGGGAGAATGTTTTCACGATTATACATTCCGCACCCTTGAAGACGAGCTTGATAAAATTGCCGGCAGCTGGCAAAAAAACGGGTTGCATTTTGACGCAATTTATATAGGTTATATCGGTTCTGAAGCACTGATTGACGCGGTAAGCCGTTTCATAGACGAATTCAGGGGAAATGCTGTTGTGTTTATAGATCCGGCAATGGCGGATAACGGCGAGTTTTACCGCGGAATCAATGAAAATTATGCTGCAAAGCTGTCCGGACTCTGTCAAAAAGCAGACATAATTTCACCGAATATGACTGAGGCGCTTGTTATGTGCGGATATGCACCGTCGGAAAAAAATATTTCCGCCGCAGAGCTTGCGGAAAAGCTTGCGGAAAATGTTGCCGATGTTATAATAACAGGTATACATGACGGTAAAAATATTGTAACAGCATCATTTGACGGATCAAGTCGGAATTACTGCACTGTGAGCCGGGCGATGCGCAGCGGTCATTTTTACGGAACGGGAGATCTGTTCGCAAGCGCATTTATCGGTCTTTACATAAACGGCCGTCCGTTAGCCGAGGCAGTGGAGAAAGCCGCTGATTTTGTCAGCAGCTGCATTGAAAACACGCTTGATGAAGCTGAGCTTTACAGATACGGACTTAAGTTTGAGCAAAGTCTCGGCATACTTACCGATTATTTTAATTCAATGAAAGGAACTGAAAACTGATGCAGAAAGGCTGTGAGATATTCTGTGTTGAGGATGACGCGGATATACGCGAACTTATTGAATATACTCTTAAAACCGCCGGTTTTGAAGTGCGCGGCTTCGAGGACGGCGCATCGCTGTTTGAAGCTCTTGAGAACGCCAAACCGCAGCTGATACTCCTTGACATAATGCTTGCGGGAATGGACGGACTGAAAATTCTGAAACAGCTGCGCGGGAAAAGCGCCGCGGCTGACATCCCCGTTATTATGGTAACGGCGAAAGGTGACAGGCTTGATAAAGTGCGCGGCCTTGACTGCGGTGCAGATGACTATGTTACGAAGCCGTTTGACATTCTTGAATTGATTGCGAGAATAAAGGCGGTTCTTCGGCGGAGCAAGGCAAAACAGAATACATCAGAGGTGCTCGAATGCGGAGGAATTGAAGCGGATTTACCGCAGCGGCGCATAACAGTTTCCGGAAATGAAATAACGCTTACATATAAAGAATTTGAGCTGCTTGTTTATCTTATGGAAAACAAGGGCAAGGTTGTAACGCGGACAACCCTGCTTGATAAAATATGGAACACCGATTTTGAGGGTGAATCGCGGACGGTTGATGTGCATATCCGGACACTGCGACAAAAACTCGGTGCAGCAGGTGAACTTATCGAAACCGTGCGCAATGTAGGTTATAGGATGTGCGCCGATGTATAAGAAGATTTATCGCAGCATCCGCCTTATTGCACTCTTGACGCTTATTGCCGCAAGTGTATTAATATTGTCTGCCGCTTACACAACGGTTGATTCCGAACTGCAGCGTGAACTGCGCGGAGAAACGCAGACCTGTGCGGCAATGCTCGAAAATTACGGAAATGCTGCGGAAGCGGTGAAAAAAAACGGCAGTGTTTTCGGCGACAAACGTGCAACGCTTATTTCCGAAAACGGAGAAGTTTTATATGACAGTTATGCTGACAAATCAAATCTCGGGGATCATAACAGCCGCCCCGAAGTTGTGCAGGCAAGAAAAAGCGGAATAGGAGAATCGGAGCGCATTTCCATTACCACGTCACAAAAATACTATTACTGCGCCGTGCGCCTTTCGGATGGTTCTGTTTTCCGCATGGCAAGCTCTGCACACGATGTTTTTAATATTTTTATGACAACAATAGTCATTGTACTTGTAATGGCAATTTTGATTTTTGTACTTACATCGTTTGTTGCAGCTCACATGACGGATAATATTGTAAAACCGATTGAAAAGCTTACCGTATCGGGGAGCAGCGTTCCGAGCGGCGCCTATCCCGAACTTATGCCGATGCTTGAGCGCATTGCATCGCAGCATGCTGAAATAAGGCGGCAGATGGCAAAGGTAAGTGCGCAAAAGATGCAGCTGCAAACAATAACCGATAATATGAATGAGGGATTTGCGGTGCTTGACCGTGCCGGAGTTTTTCTTTCTGCAAATAAGAGCGCGCTTTCATTTTTCGGAAGCACCGTAAGAAATGCAAAATATACGGATGTTTCGATAAATTCGGTAATATCCGATGCAATCGGCGCAGCCTTGAACGGAGAATACAGAACGGCTGTTTTCGAAAAAGATGATGTTACATATCGCGGAATTTTCAGTCCGGTGAAAAGGGGAGCTGCGACCGATGGCGCTATTTTGTTGCTGCTTGATATAACTGCAACTGCCGAGGCAGAACGGATGCGCCGCGAATTTTCGGCGAATGTTTCTCATGAACTTAAAACGCCGCTTACATCGATTCACGGATATTCTCAGCTGATCGCGGCAGGAATGGGCGGAGATAACACAGCTTTGTTTGCGAAGAAAATCGAAAAAGAAAGCTGCCGGATGATTTCGCTGATTGAAGATATTATGCGGCTTTCAAATCTTGATGAAAATAATACAAGCATTGATAAGACGGATTTCTCACTCAGCGGTGCTGCGGCAGAAGCGGCGGAAATGCTTTCTGATGCGGCAAAGGAGCATAATGTCACTCTGCAAACGGGCGGTGAGGACTGTACTGTCCATGCTAACCGCCGCCATGTGGTGGAGCTTATTTATGATTTGTGTGACAATGCCATAAAGTATAACCGCGACGGCGGAAGCGTTACGGTAACGGTTTGGGAAAACCGGCTTACGGTTGCCGATACGGGAATAGGTATCCCGCAGGAGGATATTGACAGAATATTTGAAAGATTTTATAGAGTTGACAAGAGCCACTCGCGCAAGGTGAACGGAACGGGACTCGGTCTTTCAATTGTGAAGCATCTTGCGAGACTGAACGGCATTGAAATAAGCGTTTCAAGCCGCCTTGGCGAGGGCAGCAGATTTACGCTTACTTTTTCGCAGTCCTGACTTTGGAATTAATTATGGAAAAAACTGAAATAAAGCGAATAAGCCTTCAAATTTGAAGGGCTTGCAAAAATACTGTTCGGAGAAAAATAATTATGAAAACCGGAAGATCTGTTTTAAAACTGCTGTCCGAAAATGAAGGAAAATTCCTTTCGGGCGAAGCAATTGCGGAAAAACTGAATATCAGCCGCAGCTCGGTATGGAAATCCGTTTCGCAGCTGCGCAGGCAGGGCTGCGAAATTACCGCTGTTACAAATAAAGGATATATGCTTGCAAAGGGCGGAAATGTGCTTTCGGCAGACGCAATAAGAAGCTTTCTTGCATCGGATGTATATAAGATTGAGGTGCGAGACAGTGTGCCGTCAACAAATTCGGAAGTTAAGCTGTTGGCGGAAAACGGTGCGCCTGAGTTTATAGTGCTTGCAGCAAATAACCAGACTAACGGACGCGGCAGACGAGGGCGGAATTTTTATTCTCCTGCGGGGAGCGGCCTTTATATGAGCATACTGCTCAGACCGCAGACAGCTGCGGAGAAAGCGCTCGGAATCACAACCTGTGCCGCTGTTGCCTGTGCCCGTGCCATTGAAAAGGTTTCCGGGCGCAGAACAATGATAAAATGGGTTAACGATATATATATTGACGAAAAAAAGGTTTGCGGAATATTAACCGAGGCATCTGTTGATTTTGAGGGCGGAGGTCTTAACTATGCCGTTCTCGGAATCGGCATAAATGTGCTGCCGCCGCAGGGAGGGTTCCCTAAAGACATAGAAAACAGAGCCGGCAGTGTTTTTGAAAACACGGATTCCGGAGGAGGAACACTGCGTGCAAAAACAGCCGCAGCCATTCTTGATGAATTTTCAGCAGTTTATCTGCGGCTTGTAAACGGAACTGCGGATGCTGAAATTCTTGATGAATACCGCCGCCGTTCTCTTGTCACAGACCGAAACATTAATATTATATATCCCGACAGAACGGAAAAAGCAAAAGCCATTGGGATTGATGATGACTTTCGCCTTATTGCCGAAAAAGAGAACGGAGAAACAGTCCGTCTCGGTTCGGGAGACGTCAGCTTGTCAATATAATGCAAAAAAAGATGAACGAAAACTATGTACCGTTTTCGTTCATCTTTTTTTGCATATGCGTTATATACTTGCGGCGGTTTCGAGTGCTGCGTAAACCATATCCGAGAAAGATTTTTCGCGTTCCTCTGAAGTGGTTTGCTCATCTGTTCCGATAATGTCGGAGATTGTCAGGATAGACAGCGCATTTTTTCCGAGCCGTGCGGCATTCATATACAGCGCTGCCGTTTCCATGTCAATACACAGTATATTCATTTTTCTCCATGGCTCGGTATTGTCAAAGTCGCAGTAAAATGTGTCCGATGTCAGAATGTTTCCGATATGACAGTGCAAAGCTCTTTTATCCGCACATTCCTGAGCTGTTTTTAAAAGAGAATACGAAGCGGTGGGACAAAATGTTCCGGGAAGCTTATATTGCGATGCATAATTCGAATCCGTTGCTGCGCCGAGCGCAAGGACAACATCACGCAGCTTTAGGCTGCGGCTGATTGCTCCCGCAGTTCCGATTCTGATTATATTTTCAACCCCGAAAAAGCTGAAAAGCTCATAACTGTATATTCCCATGGACGGCATACCCATTCCGCTTGACATAACGGTTGTTTTTTTCCCTTTATAAATCCCCGTATACCCCTGTGCCGAACGCACATTGTTAATAAGCACGGATTTTTCGAGAAAGTTTTCTGCAATAAATTTGCTGCGGAGCGGATCTCCCGGCATCAGCACGGTTTTTGCAAAATCGTCAGGTGATGCAGCAATATGTGCAGTGGGATAACTTGCCATAAATATCAGTCCTTTATAATGGATTTGTAAATGATTTTAGCTGTCTGTGCACGTGTTGCATTGGAAAGCGGAGCAAACGTATTTCCGCCCATTCCGCTGATAACTCCCAAATCGGCAAGTGAGTACACGGCTGTTTTGGCATAATCGGGAATCAGGGAGTCATCGTCAAATGCTGCGCTGTCCGAGCTTTCGGCAGGCTTAAGAAATCTGTAAACTATTGTGCATATATCGGCGCGGCTGATGGGTGCTTCGGGAGCAAAGCTTCCGTCAGGATACCCGGTGATCAATCCTGCCTTGTATGCTGATGAAATATAAGAATAATACCATGCGTCGCCCGGCACATCACTGAATTGGGAAACGGCGGCATAATCGTAAGCATCCGCAGCGGTAACGATTATTTTGGCAAATTCGCCGCGTGTAATATTTTCATCAGGGCGAAATGCTCCGTCCAGATAGCCGCTTAAAATGAATTTTTCAGCAAGGCTTTCGATTGCGTCATATGCCCAGTGCGTACGCGCAACATCGGTAAAGCGCGTCGGCTTTGGAATAATCGGTTCGGGGTCTGAACTTCCGTTATCGGGATCTTTGCCGGCATCGGTGCCGTTTTCACCGCCGCCGCCGGAGTTACCGCCGCCGGAATTGCCGCCACCGCCGGAGTTACCGCCGCCGGTGTTGTTATTCAGCATATTATGCTTGAAAAAGATTGACTTAATCGTGTCCATAAGCGGTTTAAATTCATCGGGAACGGTTGACTGTGTTATAATCTGTTTAACAGCATCTGGATATAAGATAATAAGCGTATCCTGAATAACGGTGTATTTTTCGCGTGAGGAAACAATGTTAACTGCGTTTAAGGCATTTTTTTCAAAATTTGTTTCGGTTATTTTTTCATTGGAATTAAGCTCAATCATATAGCTCTGCACCGATTGCAGGAATTCAATGAGAAGCTGTTCGTCGATACCGCCGTTTAAAAGCGAATTGACAAAATCGGGATACTCCTTTTTAAAATCGGCATAAGCGTCCGAAGCGTCATATGCGGCCGCGGCAAATGACATGCTTATAAGCATAACAGCCGCAACGGCAAAAGAAATTATTTTTTTCAATAAAATCACCTCAATGAAAGTATATCATAAAGAAATGCTGTTTGCAACAGTAAAAGGCTGAATTTTTTCCGGTAACAATTTGTCGTATTTTGTCATAGGATAATACGGGGGAGTATCTCCCCGGAAAGGACGAAATTTTTATGAAAGACCTTCTTAATCTTAACACTCCGTCCTCAGGTGAAAACAGCTGCACATGCCTGGAGAACCTGCCCTTGGCATATGCATATGTTCCGTATCAGGTTATGGATTCAACTTATAGTATTGAAAATTCGCTTGATAAGGGAACAGCATTTCCGGAATTATATAAACCCTTAGGGGTTTACGGCAATGAATTTTCAGGAAGAACGGAGGAAAATCATCATGGCTGAACAAACAAATTCCGAACGCCGTGAATTATTAAGAAAAATTCAGGCTGCGGATTTTTTTGCATATGATCTTCATTTATATCTTAACACACACCCGAATTGTATTCGTGCTTTAAGCTTGTTCAAGGATGCAACAGCGCAGGGGAAAACTCTGCGTGACGAATATGAAAAAAAGTACGGCCCGCTGACCGCCTCAGCGTCTGCCGACACAACGCCGTGGCAATGGTCAAAAGACCCTTGGGTCTGGGAAAGGAGCTGAAAGTATGTGGATTTATGAGAAAAAACTGCAATATCCCATCCGCATAAAGAATCCTGATCCGCGCATGGCACAGGTGATTCTGACACAGTACGGCGGACCGGACGGCAAATGCTTGAGCGGCGGAAAACAGCAGCTGTTTATTCTAATGAAAATAACTTGAAATAAAGCAAAACTTGCCGGTTTTTGAATAAACAGAACTCCGAAAAGCCGGATATCTTTACGGACGGCAGTCCTTGCAAGCACGGCATTTGGGTGCCCGGAAATGCCCGCTTGTCAGCGGCTCCGCCCCTAAAACCCCTGATTTATTTGAAAATTGTATATTTCCGAATGTGCTGCATATGTCAATAGAGTGATCATTTGCGCCATACATTATTCAGAAAAAAGGAGCATAGAAAACAACATGAACGTTTTCCATGCTCATTTTTAATACAAAGTATAATAACGTGCATTCAAGACAAAATATAGTCTTTAAAGCACTTAATCCATGCCTCTGCAATAATTGAGTGCCCGGGCGCCATTGGGTGAACGCCGTCCAAAGTCCAGTAAGAAGCATCGTCATAGCGCTTCATTGCATCATCGAAAAGCGGCTGAAGCCTGATGCAGGGAAGATTGTGCTTTTGTGCGGCTTTAATTGCCTCATTTTCTCTTAATGCAATTTCTGACTTAAATCTGTCAAAATATTTTTCGGTGCCGCTGCCGCAGAGTGCAAACGGAGTAAGAATTATTAACTTTAAATCAGGTAATTCCTCCCTGATTTCTTTAATCAGCAAATCGTAGAGCATACCGAATTTCCTGCTGCCCACGCCGTTCTGCGCCTCAAGCTCGTGCCATACATCATTTGCACCGATTAGCAAGCTCATAATGTCGGGTTTAAGATTTATAATGTCCTGTTTGATTCTTGCATAAACATCCACAATTCTGTTTCCGCTTACGCCTCTGTTCACAAAGGAGTATTCGCCGGGATATGAATTGCCTATCCTTCCGGCAACCATAGACGGGTAGCCGTGACCGAGATTAAAGCTGTTCTCCTCGGAACCTCTTGAGGAATCGGTAATTGAATCTCCCTGAAAAAGTATTTTTTTCATAATTAACCTCCGCGCTTACCAGTACATTTTCCAATCACGCAGCGAACGGATAATCGCTTCCATGTAGAAATAGTCACCGTATACAGTGCACTCGTCAACTCCTTCATTATGCGGCTTGCTTCCTGTTCCGTGAAGCAAAAGTCCGTCGCAGTCCATATCAAATGATGCGGCATAGTTGTCTATGATGGAGTTAAACATCTCTCCGGCAGCTTTTTTGTATCTTATAATGTCAGGGTCATCTGCAGGCAAATGCTTTGACATTTCCATAATAGCGCAGATAACAATAACGGCAGAGGAACTGTCGCGCGGTTCGTCATCCCCGTCTGTGAAAATTAAATCCCAGAACGGAACCTTATCTTTCGGCAGGTGAGCAAGATAATAATTAAGTACGCTCTTAAAGCACTTGACATCATCTTCATTGCCTGTATCCTTATAATTCAGCGCAAATCCTCCGATACCCCATGCCTGACCGCGCGCCCAGCATGAATCATCGGAAGCGCCCTGAGCGGTGCCTCCGTAAAGAGGTTTCCCGGTGTCATAATCGAACACATATTTATGATAGCTGGAACCGTCTTCACGAAGTATGTATTTAACAGTTGTTGCAAGGTGCTTTTTTGCAATTTCTTTATAGTGAGGATCTTTTGTTTCTTCACTTGCCCAGTAGAGAAGCGGAATGTTGAAAAGACAGTCGATAATAAGAAAATTCCAGCCGTTTCTTAAATGATTTTCATCATTCATAATTCCCCATGCATTTATAAACTCACCTTTCGGCATATAGCGCGCCGCAAGGTGATCCGCTGCGTCAAGAGCTGCTTTCCTTGCACGTGTGTTTCCTGTAAGCTGATATGCGGACACACAGCTCAGCGAGTACAGAAAGCCCATATCATGGTGCTCAACATAAAGCTTTTTGTCGATTCGTTCAATGAAGCTTTCAACGTGTTTTTCAGCAAGCTTCCGGTATTTTTCATCACCCGTCAGCTCATATGAAATCCAAAGAATACCGGTAAGGAATCCGGCAGTCCAGCGAACATTCCCGGCAGGTATATATTTTCCTGCCGCCGATTCATCCTCGGCAAAGCCGTCGCCGAGGCGCTGCATTGTTCTGTCAATTATTTTGAGCGCTTCGGAAAGCGCCTTTTCAATTTTCTCCTTTGACGGAAATCCGTCCCATTTAAAGTAATCCATATAATCCTCCCTTTGTACTTAGAATGATATATAATAATCATAATATTATTGGCGGTTTATTGCAATAAACTTAAATGCTCTTTTATGTGTCCGAATTTGTGATTAAAGAAAATTATTCAAAAATAGCTGGTATAAATCCGCGACATGTGGTATAATGTCAGCAATATGAAGCTTCGGATTTCTGCATTTGCACAGGATTATTGTACGGAAATAATAAAGAGGTGAAAGCATTTGAAGCAAATATCAACCGAGATTATCAATAATAATTTGCCCGATTTTAATATCAATCTTGTTTTTGAAACGGAGCAGCGATGTGATATCAGCACGGCAATGCATAACCATAATGAAATTGAAATCATATATGTTGCAAAGGGCAAGCTGAGCTATAACATATGTTACCGTGAAAATGTTGATGTGTGTGAAGGCGAGGTTCTTTTTTTAAACAGTATGGTTGCGCATGAAACAAAAACAACCGATATGTCTACAAAGGTATATATATTGCAATTTTCGCTTTTTAATATATCGCCGAATAATCTTTTTGATTCAAATAAATATCTGTGGGCTTTTATAAACAGCAATAATGTTGCATGGTACAAGTTCAAGGGTGATGAGAGCAAAAAAATAAAAAGCTGTATTCAAAATATATATTCCGAGGTTACAACCATGGGGAAGGGCTTCGAGCCGATGATAGTAAGTGATGTATACTATATTTTGGCAGAGCTTATGCGATGCGATATAATAAATACACTGCGCAGGGTGGAGAATAAAAACGAAGACAGAATACAGGATATGCTTGACTATATTGACAGGAATTATATGGAGAATATTAATTTGAAGCAGGCGTGTGAAATGACGCATGTTTCGCAGGCTCAGTTTTGCAGGAATTTCAAAAAAATAACGGGTGATACGCTTGTGCATTATTTGAATTTCAAGCGCGCGTATGAGGCGGAAAAGCTGCTTTGCAGCACCGACAGTGATATTACAAGCATTGCATATGATGTGGGCTTTTCAACAACATCGTATTTTTGCAAGATTTTCAAGCATTATTATAAGGTGAGTCCTCAAAAATACCGCAGTATAAGGAAAGAACGTAATTAAAAAAGAAACGATTTTGTCAAATTTGATAAAATCGTTTCTTTTTTTGAGAAGAATTTTATATAATATGCTTTCTGCATGTGTTAAGATACAATCGAGAGAAGGAATAACTGCTGTGAAATTTCGGCAAAATTCAATTTGGAGGAGTATATATGCGGGAAGTAGGACTAAACGGTGCATGGAAGCTGCATACAGAGCGGTTCGGTGAAACGGCGGCAAATGTGCCCGGGTGTCTTCATACGGATTTATTAAAGGCAGGGAAGATAGAAAACCCGCTTATAAGGGATAATGCAAATAAATGCAGGGAGCTTGAATTTGAGAGTCCCGTATATTCAAAAAGCTTTGTTTTTAAAGAAATGGCAGATTCGGTTTATCTTGAATTTTCTATGCTTGATGTTTATTGTGATGTTTTCTTAAACGGCTGCCGGCTGGGATTTTGTGATGATATGTTTATACCGCATCGCTTTGATGTGAGCAAGATTATCCGCTATGGTGAAAATTATATAGAGGTACGATTTTATCCGCCTGCCGAGTATGTGAAAAACAAACCGAAACGTTTTGCGGTGTTTACGGCAGAAAGACTGTACACACGAAGAATTCAGTGCACATATTTCTGGGATTGGGTTGACAGATTTGTAACTATGGGTATATGCGGTGATGTGAAGCTGCTGCTGCCGTCGGAAACGGAAATCGAAAATGTGTTTGCGGAAACCCTGGACGCCGATCCGGAATGTGCGCAGGTCAGAATTGATACGGATTTTGCAAATATAGGCGGAGAATCCTATTTGCATATATGCATACAGAATCCGCAGGGCGAGACGGTGTATACGCACAGGCAGCTTATTGTGGAAAAGCATAGTACACGGATAGCGGACATTGAAAAACCGCAGCTATGGTTTCCGAACGGGTACGGCGAGCAGCCGTTATATAAGGCGATTATATATGCCGCTGACTCAAACGGGACCGAGCTTAGCCGCAAAGAGTTTAAGTTCGGAGTAAGGCACGTGAAAGCAGTGCAGCTTTGCGACAGAGAAAATGACGCGTATTTTATAAAGTGCAGAGAGCTTCAGCAGTGCACACATTTAAAAGGTAAAGACAACAATGACGCTTTTTCGGGTTTTACCGTGACGGTCAACGGAATCGCAGTTATGTGCAAAGGCGCTGATTGGGTGCCGTCAGAACCGTTTGTTTCGAATGAAACGGACGAAAAGATTACGCGGATTCTGGAACTGGCAAAGCTTGCAGGAATGAATATTGTACGCATTTGGGGCGGCGGCATCTTTGAGAGGGAGCATTTTTACTGCGAGTGTGACAGGCTCGGACTTATGGTTTGCCAGGATTTTTTGATGGCATGCGGAGATTATCCGCAGGATGATGCGGAGTTTTGCGAAAATATACGGCGAGAGGCTGAGTTTATAACAAAAAAACTGCGTAATCATGCAAGCTTTATCATGTGGATCGGAGACAATGAAAATGCTGCCGACTGCGATGATGATATTGCGCCGTACCCGGGAAGGCATGTTGTGCGCGATGTTATATGGTCTGTTGTAAAAAAGAATGATCCGAACAGAATATTTTTGACGTCCAGTCCGTACGGCGGAAAACCGTACATGTGTGCAACGAGCGGCACAACGCACAACACCTCGTATTTAAAGGACATTTTTAATGAGATAATGAAAACCGACCTCGAAAATCCGAGAAACAGGCTTGAGGATTACATATCCCGTTTTTCAACTGAAGAACCGACTCTCGGCGCTCCGCAGAAAAGCTCGGTTATGAAATTTATGACAAAAGACGATTTTTATGATGAGAGCGAGGCAATGTGGCGTTTCCACACAAAAAACAATACTTCGTGTTTTACGGAATATGAAATATATGACTGTATGCGCACAGCTGCGCAAAAGCTTTACGGCAGCTTTAAAAATGCTGATGATAAGCTGATTAAAATGCAGTATCTGCAATATCAATGGGTCAGTGCAACCATGGAGCTTCACAGAAGGAATAAAGGCTTTTCATCCGGCGTTTCGTATTGGATGCTTAACGATTGCTGGCCGGCATTCGGATGGGCGCTGATTGATTATTATGCACTTCCCAAAACCGGATGGTACGGATTCAGGCACAGTGCAGCGCCTGTTAAAGCGTCGTTTGACGCAAACGGTAACATATATATTTGCAATGATTCACTGAATGTTGCTGAGGGCAGGCTTGCGCTTTATCGTGTGACAGAAAACAGCTGTGAGACTGTGACGGAAACCGCATTCAGACAAGCGGCAAACACGTCATCGGAGTTTTTAAGAAACGAAACCGTAGTGAAAAATTCAGTATATGTATGTGATATAAAAACCTCTGATGGCGCTGACCGGGCAGTCTGGTATCCGAACAGGCTGGCTGATACGGGAATAAAAAGCGGCAGCGTTGAAATATTAAGTAAAACAGAGGAATCCATAACGCTGATGGCACACGGTTATGTGACTGCCGTTATGCTTGACGGAGAGAGCTGCGTTTTTGAAGATAATTGTTTTGCTATGCTTGACGGAGAAATAAGAACTGTGGGCATTACCGGCAATCAATGTGCGGAAATATCCGTCGGAATCATATAACCGATTGCGAAAATGAAAGGGGAGGGCACTATGGAGGGCGTTTCAAGAGCGGCAAGCGGAAATACGCGCGGAAAGGTTTATACTTACGGGAATCGCCTTATATCCGTTTTCCTGGATTTTATCGAGCTTGTGCAGGTATCGGAGGTCTGCCTTGAGGTTGGTGCGGAAATAGATTTTCATTTTCAGTTTGCGCAGGAAATAACGGTTTTTATTTCCGGTACGGGTGTAACCTCCTGCAACGGAGTATCCTATCCGGTAAAAAGCGGAGATATTAATGTTATATCCGATAAATGCACCCATTATATAGCTGCAAACTCAAATGAACGGCTGCGTTTTATATGCATGAATTTCAGATTTACCGATGATACGCCGGAGGAATTTAAAGATGTTGTCGGCTTTTACGAAAATGCGGCATGCGTCACCACGGACTGGAACTATGAAATAAAGGTTCTGTTTGATATGCTGCTTGCGGAAACCTTTTCGGAAAGAGAGCATAAGACCTTTGTTATGGAGAATCTTGTGAAAAATATAATTGTTATGGTTAAAAGGAAATTTGCAAGAGAGGGCATAAGCAGACCGGACGGCGCACAAGAGGATGACATCGGAGGAACAGTATATAAAATAATAAAGTATGTTGACGATAATATTCTCAGTATAAAGGGCGTGGGGGAGGTTGCAGAAGCTCTTTCATACAGTAAGTATTATGTTTCGCACGTTTTTAAAGAAAAAATAGGAATGACGCTTCAGAACTATATTATAGAAGCAAGGCTGGAGAAAGCAATGGAATTGCTGAAAGAGCGTAAATTTTCTGTCGCAGATATAGCGCTGAAAATAGGTTACGAATCTCCGCAGGGATTCAGCAAAGCTTTTAAAAAGCGGTTTGGGATGAGTCCGATGGACGTGTTTTCCCTGAAAAACAATCGGCAGGCATAATACCACAAATCGGGTTATGCAAAAAGGCATTTGCGTTTATTGTCAGAACAATACAAAAATACTATAATATATTCATGAAAATTTATTTGTTTTTATTAATTTAGAAATTATATAAGCTTAGGCTTTGTAATTTTAATAAAATGAACGGAGGGTTTAAAAATGACGAAAAAACTATTATCAATCATGCTTGCAGCGTCACTGGTATTTGCATGCTTTGTGTGCACTGCATCGGCGGTGGATTGGAGCACCCCGACAAGAACAGTAACGTTCGGAGAAGGCGGAAAACAAACAGGCGCTGCCGTCGGACAGTATCTCGGAGCGCTGGGCGGCAAAAAAGAGGGCGATGAATGCTGGGGTTACCATTTCGAGAATGGTATTACAGAGGGTGGATATGAATATGAAATAAGCACAACCGACGCTGCCGCATGGGTCTTTAACATTTATGCGGACGGTGACGCAACGGCTCGGATTTTAACACAGGGTACAGCGTGGCATTTGTTTTTTGAATGGAAGCCGAACGGAGATTTAATGGTAGGCAACACAAATGTTGTAAATCTTGAGCGCGGAAAATGGCACAGAATTATGCTGTGGTTTTGCAGGACCGTAGGTTACGGCGCAGGGAAAGCAGTTGTAATTGCAGATGACGTAAAATATACTAACAATGGTGAGGGTTTTTATGACCAAGCATCAAGCGGTTCGGCAGATCAGGGAAATCTGAGATTCTATGTTGACAGCTGCGAAAGCGGGAAAAAAGGAACTGTGGCATTTGCAGACTGCGTGGTTTATGAGGGCTTGTCTGCTGATGCAGCAACAGATAACTTTTATAATCTCAGTCAGCGTAACAAGGATGATCTTGTTCAGTCATATACGGGAGATAATCTTGTTATAGACGCATTGACAAAGGTTATAAAATACAATTCGGTAAACTACAGAACCCCCGAAGCGCTTGCAGCGGCAATCACTGCAACGGGTAACGCAAAGACGGCTGATATTTTTGCGGACAGCACGTTGCAGGCGCTTGCGGAAACGATTGACGCCGAAAACAATGTTGCGGTACTGACGTCTCCCAGCGGCCGCGGTTACGACTACTACAAACTGGAAGAACTGCCGCTTACCGATATGATGAAAGCGGCGATATCTGTCAATGATTCGCTGAAAAACAGAATTAAAAAGTCTGATACCGGTCTGTATGTGTATTCGGGAAACTATGAAACAGTACTGGCTGACGGAAACAAGCGCAAGGCTGACAGCATTTCTTCGGACGAGCTTATTGCTGCGATTTCATCGGAGAACGGTTATGCTCTGTCTTATACCGATGAAAACAAAGCTGATGCAAAGACAGATTCCGTTACCGGCGGATTCATCAAGGCAGAAAAAGAAAATTCCGACACGATTTATTTGCCGATAATGCCGAGAACCGATGCCAAAGAGCTTGAATTCCCGGCGGATTTCAGTGTGGGCGGCGATGGCGCTGACCCGACAAGTGCGGAAAATGTTGCCGGAAAACACGGCACTGTGTACGGTGTTGCATATAACAATACACAGGGCAACGACAAAAGATATGTTCATAATCCTGCCGATTGGTATACGACATATACATATACTTTCAATATGTATGCGGACGGAGACGCTGCGGGATTCATCGGCTTTGCCGGAGGCAACGGTCTTTTGATATACAATGCGGACGGTACGCTTTCATACTATGACGATGGCTGGAAAACCGCAGATGTTTCGCTTGAGCGCGGAAGATGGCACAAAATTGCGGTTACATATGACAGTGAAAGATGCCGCTTTGTGTTCTTCGCAAACGGGAAGCTGATTATTCCCGACGGACGCTGGATGCAGAATGGTGCTGATATGCACTTCGGTTCTGATAAAGGTAAAAACGGACGGGTGCTGCTTGATGATTTTGTCACCTATGAGGGTTATTACGAACCGTCAAATGATATAATTCCCAACGCAAAGAATACCGGCGTCAAAATTGATAACGCAAAGAAAATGATTTATTATAAGGACATTGCAACCGTGACAGAGCTTGAAAATGCAGTTAAAGAGCTGAGCGGAGCTTCGGCAGCAAAACTGTATGCCGATGACAGCTTTGCAGGCAGTGCGGACGCGCTTGACAACGATAAAAATGTTATGGTTCTGACAACCGCAGGCAATGCAATGAGTTACTATGGCATTGCGGATATGCCGCAGGCAATATCGGATATTACTTTCGGGCAGGACAGCGATAAGATGAACGCATATATCAGTATTAACGATTGCGATGAAAATGTCATTCTGTATATTGCGGCTTACAAGGACGGAAAACTGACCGATGTGAATTCTGTTACCGTTGCTGCCGGAACTAACCCCGGAACAGTTACGGCACAGGTCGGTTACAGTGCGGAGTACACATATAAAGCATTTTTATGGAATTCCGCAATGCTTCCCATCAGATTTGCACAGTAAATAAATTAGCAGTCATGGGGCGGAGAGCAGCTCCGCCCCAACTGCAAAACAAGGAGAATAAGAATGATTTACCCAAAACCTAAGACATTTGAAGAAAAAGACGGAATCTGCACCGTAAGCCTGAAAAAATGCGAAAATCACCATGATTTTTATAAATCCAACAGAGAGATGATAGAGTTTGTTCCGAACGCAATGCTCGGAAAGGATTCATATATACTTACGGCTGACAGCGGAGCAATTACTGTGTCGGCATCGTGTGAGTGCGGGGTGTACAGAGCAATGACATCTCTTTATCAGCTTTCAAAAAGCGGAGAGATGAAATGCTGCCGCATTGAGGACGAAACACAGTTTGAAAACCGCGGCTATATGCTGGATATAAGCCGCTGCAGAATGCCTAAGGTTGAAAACATAAAAAAGCTGATTGATTTGCTGTCGGAACTGAAATACAATGAATTTCAGCTTTACATGGAAAGCTTTTGCTTTAAATATTCCGCTTTTCCGAAGTATACTGAGGATTTTGACTGTCTTACGCCCGATGATATTGTTGAATTGGACCGTTACTGCGCGGAACGTTATATTGAGCTTGTGCCGAATCAGAATTGCTTCGGTCATATGAAAACATGGCTCAGCGAGAAAGAATTTTCGCACCTCGGAGTCGGAAACGGTGAGGAAGAAACGGCAACGCTTAATATTCTTCTGCCCGAAACATACGAATTTGTTGATAAGCTCTTCGGCTCGCTTCTGCCTTATTTTTCGTCAAAAAGAGTGAATATAGGTCTTGATGAAGCATACGGACTTGGAAAATATCAGCTTGAAAAGGTGTGCAGGGAAAAGGGACAGGATATTGTCTTTACCGACTGGCTTAATAAGGTAAGTGACTTATGCGAGCAAAAGTACGGAAAAAGCGTTATGTTCTGGAGCGATATGATTATTAACTATCCCGAAACTTTCCGCCATATTCCTGAAAATGCGGTTGCATTAAACTGGGGATATGATTTAATTCAAAGCGCTATGATGGAAAAAAGCTGCATGGATTTGAAGCGAAAGGGTGTTAAATATTATGTTTGCCCCGGAAACGCAACATGGCTTTCATTTACAGGCCGGTTTGATGTGATGAGCTTCAACGTGCGCACTTGTGCGGAGGCAGGCAGAAATAACGGTGCGTCAGGCTATCTTTTGACAGATTGGGGTTGTGAAGAGGGACATATGCATTTCCCGGTATGGAGCTTGGTTCCGTGCGCTCTTGCGGCGCAGTATGCATGGTATGACGGTGTTCAGCAGAACGGCGGAATGCTTAAAGCCGAGCTTATCAGAAATGCGCAGAAATATATTGACGACAGATTTTTCGGCGGAAAGAACGTGTCGGAATATCTTTACAGATTGCAGCAGTATTATCTGCTTGAGCCTGAAAGAATCCATTCTTCAACAATGTGCGGTCTTATTTTCAGAAAACCGCTTACCGAAACGGAATGCCCCGAGTTCTTTGACCTTAAAAATCTTTGCGATGATTTCTATTTCGATAATGTGATTTACTATGTGAACCGTGTGCTTGAGGATGTTCGCCGCCTGAATATTGACGGGCAGCTCAAAAGGGAGATTATTATTAACGCCGGAATGGTTATATTGGCAGAAGAGCTGTGCAAAGTAAGGATGCATGGCGGAGCTTCAAAAGAGAAAACTGATGAGCTTGTAAACCTGATTGACGATATAGCCGGGGAATATAAGGTGCTTTGGACGAATATCAATTTTGAAAAAGGCATGGAGGATTATCTTGAACAGCTCGCCGACAGACGGAGAGAGCTTCTTGAAATGATTATTTAAAGCAGGTACGACAAAAAGGTTATTTTCAAAAACGGGAGGAAAATATTATGGGCCATGATATTGCAAAAAAAATTGCCGCGTTTACCGCTGCCGCCGTGATTGCAGCAACAGAAGGAGCGGCAGGGACATATGCTGCCGACAACTCCGGAGGATATGCCGCGGCATACAATAACAAAACGCGTGAGCTTGTTATCCGCGCCGAAACAACGCAGCCTTCCGCACATGTTACGGTTTCGGTAGCTTCATATGAAAGCGGCACAACGTTTTCAGCCGATAATATTCCCCTGTTTCTTTATGTATATGATACTGATGAAAAGGGTGTTTTATCAGAAACGATAAAGCTTGCATCATCGTACAGGAGCGGCAAATATTATGTCTGCGCAGACTATGGCAAAAAACTGCTGCAAACATTTATGCTTTTAAATGAAAACGACCCTGCAACCATCGGTGCGGTTGATGCGGTTAACCAATGCAGAACGGCAGACGAGCTGTGCGAAATCCTGCGGAATAAAGAAAATCAGTATATATTCGGCGCTGACCTTTCGCTCCCGGAATCAATTACCGAGTCAATGGCAGAATATTGCCTGAATATGCGCGAAAAAGAAGATAATAAAATTTTTACTCCCGAAAGCTTTTCATCAGTACTTGCAAAATCAATTGTGATTGCTCAGATAAGCCAAAGCGATGAAACGGAACAGATTTTAACTGATAATGCGGAGCTTTTCGGAACAACCCCGGAGGAACTTGGAAAGATTCCCGAAAAACAGAAAAAGATTCTGCTGAAGCTTATGAAAAATGCCGGCTATGCCGGCAGTGAGCCGACAGCGGTGTTTTCGGAAAAGCTGCTTACATCTCAGGCAGCAGCCGCTGAGAGCATGAGCGAGCTGCGCAGCATTATTGAAAATAATGCGGAGATTTTCGGCGCGGATATTTCCGCCGATTCCGATTATGCATCAATAAAAAACGGTAAACAGATTTCGGTATTCGGGTATATGCTTGAGAGCAATGAAAGCTTCACATGCTATGCTGATGTGAAAAAATCTTTTGACAGTGCGGTGACAAAAGTCAAGAACGATACCGGCAGCAACAGTGGAAGCAAGGGGAACGGTTCGAGCTCCGGCGGACGGAAAACAAGCGTTGTTATGCCGCCGCAGAATGATGTAAGCAGCAATAACGGAAGCAAAAGAGATTTGTTTTCGGACATAAGTGAAGCATATGCAAAAGAGAATATTGAAAGGCTGTGCAATAAAAAAGTTTTGAACGGTTTCCCCGACGGTACTTTCAGACCGGATGAATCCGTAACCCGTGCCGAGTTTTCAAAAATGCTGTGCATACTCCTGAGCTTGTCGGGGAGCAGTGCGGATTTTTCCGATATCAGCACACAGGACTGGTTCTATCCATATGTTGCAGCCTGCGCACAAAATGGTATTGTAAAAGGCTTTGACGGCTATTTTATGCCGCAGGAAAAAATAACTCGTGAGGACTGTGCTGTTATGGTTTGCCGCGCAATGGGAATAACCGAGGATAGCACGGAAACAGAGTTTGCGGATAATGAAAGCATTTCCGGTTATGCGGGGGGCGCTGTGAAAGTCCTGTCAGCGAAAAACATAATCATGGGAGATAACGGTCTTTTCAGACCCAAAGAGAATTTGAAACGCGGAGATGCTGCGATTATACTTTGCAGGCTCAGTGAAGCGCTGAACTGAGAACATTTCGGATAAAGGATGGAATAATATGAAGAAAAAAAGCTTATTTGTTTTGCTGCTGCTTATGCTGTCAGTCTGCCTGTATATAACGGCGTTCGCTGCGGAAGATAACAGCTCAAACGAACGCAGCTTCCTTGAGAGTATAGGCATAACGTTTGAATTTAAGAGCGGCGAGCGTGATTTCATTACGCGCGGAGAATTTATTGCTTCGGCTGTTCAGCTGCTGTGTGCGGAGAATATGAGCGGCTCTGAGCTGCCGTTCAGTGATGTAAGTCCGGAAAAATACTACTGCTCTCCGGTGGTTTATGCACTGAAAAACGGATTCATTTCATCTGCGGAAATGTTTTATCCCGAACGTGAAATTACATATAGCGAAGCTTACAGAATTGCGGTCCCGATGCTGGGAAGAGACCTTTATGCGAAACGCTCCGGAGGTTATCCGACAGGTTATCTTTTGGAAGCCTCAAGAAGCGGAATAAGCCGCGGAATCGTAAACAAGGGCGATGAAAAATTGACGGAAGCAGATTTTTACAAGCTGCTTAAAAATCTCAGCGAAGCAGATTTGCTGACTGTTGAATCGATTGATTCTGACGGAAACACAGGCTACTATGATTCGTCGACAATACTGAAGGAGTATTTTGATGTTGACTGCATTGAGGGAATCGTTACGGCAGACGGAAGAACGGGAATTTATGAAAAAAAAGGCGCGGTTTCACGAGGATATGTAAAAATCGGTGAAGATACATACCAATGCCCCACGGAAGCTCCTCTCGGCTGCAATGTTAAAGCATATGTGCGCGATGAATCCATTGTGTATCTGTATGAGTATAAAAATGAAACATATAAAATTCAGCTGGAAGATATTGATACTGCTGAAAAAAGGCGGGTAACATATAATGAAGGCAGCGGTTTAAAGCATTTGGACATCAGCGTTCCGTCGGCAATTATCATCAATGGCATGGCAGATGCCTCGGCAAAGCTGTCCGATTTTTTGAAAAAGGACGGTTATGTGTTATTCACTGACAATAATTCGGACGGAAGCATCGATACCATTGCAGTTTGGCAGACACAAATGCTTTATGTCGGTGCTGTTGCGGGTGACAAAATATACGATAAAAACGGTGCATTTTCTGTCGACTGTGATGATAAAAACGAAATTATCGTGAACGGAGTACGCGTGGAAAATATATCCGATTATATTAAAAAATCAATGCTTCTTTCAGTGTGCGCGTCACCCGATAAAAAGTTTTACAAAATTGAGATATGCCGCAATTCGGCAGAGGGAACGGTAACCGCATTCAACCGCGATGAAAAGGAAATATATATTGACGGTGTATGTTACTCTTATAACGGGTATTTCGAAAAATACGACCTGTCTTCCGTAAAGCTCGGAATGAAAGTAAAGGTTATGCTTGATGCCAACGGAGCCGTAACATGCAAAAGTTATGCTGCCGATACGGAAATGCTGTACGGTTATCTGATTAAGGCGGCAAGCGAAAAGAGCATTAAAAGCAAGATAGAGGTTAAGCTCTTTGCTGAGGACGGAGAGGAAACCGTTTACGAGCTTGCGGATAAGGTGAAGCTTGATTCGGAAAAAATGCCTGAGGCGCAGGCTTATGCAGCTCTTTGTCCGGGTGCGGAAACAAAAATGCAGCTTATACGTTACAGTCTTAATGATGAGGGGCAGATTAAGGCAATTGACACAAAGGCTGCCGACGGAGGGGTTCTTCTCGGAGGGGAAGACAGCGAAAACCATCTCATCCAGTATAAATTCCCGACTGCCGGTATGCACGACACGATATATTATATCCCCGAAACAGGCATTGTTCACCCATACTTTAATGTTACAAACGGAACAAGAATTTTTAATATCGGACTTGCGGATACAAGCTGCGTGATGCGTGATAAAACGTGGCTGTCGGAAAACAAGCAGATTACCGTAAACGATATGGAGGTTTATGACGTAACCTCGGCAGGAGATGCCGGCGTGATTTTGCTGTTTAACAGAGCGGCTGTCGGGGCAGAGGTTTCCGAGGGGTCTGAAAGCGGTGTTATATATTCCGTTAATCCGGCTGTCAGTCCGGACGGAGATGACGGATACAGAATTATAGTTTATAAGGATTCAGAATACCGTGACCTATATGTAACGGATGAAAAGGTGCTGGAGGAGTTTAAGGCGGCTGACGGTTCGGTTATGCTGAAACGCGGAGATTATATCAGATATGACCGCGAAGCGTCGGGCGACATTACAAGCCTTAAGAGAGATTTTGAGTTCGACGGAGAAAAGGTGAATGTTGAGTTTTCAAATCAGCTTTACTTCACTTATTATTACGGGAAGCTTTTTGACAGTTCCGGCAGCATTGCAACCATAATGCCGGAAAATATTGACGGACTTGTAAGCGGCGGCGGAATAGGCGATGCGCGCTATGCGATTAAGCTTCCGGATGAAATAACTGTGTTTGATTCCGAACAAAGGCTGATTTATTCAATATCGGCAGATGAGATTGTAACTTATACGCAGTCCGGACTTGGGTGCGATAAAGCACTTGTCAAAGCGAAGGACGGCAATATTCATGATGTTGTTATTTACAGATAAGGAGGCTTGTATGAAGATTTTTGTAAAAATCCTGTCAATTTTTGCAGCCGCAGCACTTTTGCCGCTGCCGTCGGCATTTGCAGAAACACTTGCGGTAAATGAATCATTTAACGGCTATGCTACATATGAAATTCCGCAGGAGCTTGAAACCGATCTTGAATATTGTTGGGTAACTGAATATAAAAAAGGCGATAAAGGACTTATTGCATATGGAAAGCGGCAGGGCGGCTACATAGAATACAGTCTTGCGAATATGAGCAGCGTGTGCATTTCGTTTGATGTTATGTGCCTTGACAACGCCCCGAACGGAAGCCTGAAATTGGGAGATTCAAGCGGAAATTCATTTGACATTCTTACATTTAATAGCCGTCATTATATTAAAACGCACAACGGTTTAAATGTCGGAGGTTTTAATAAATCTTCAATGACGAATGTTTCCGTTGTATACAGAGCTGCGTCAAAAACCTATGATGTGTACATAGACGGCAAACTGAAGCAGAAGAACTACCGTGCACCGAAAAGCACGGTGCAGAGTGTCAGTTCGGTGAAGTTTTGCGTACAGTCAGACTCGCTTGATGCACTGATTTTTGATAATATTAACATTTCGGATGAAAGCAAGCCGCGCGGAAAATATCCGACCGACACTTACAATCCTGATGAATACGACGCAATCGAAGTGGAAGCTTCGGATTTCGAACCAAAGCTTGGCAGTGAGGTATTGGTTAATGAAACTTTTGACGATACAACAACACTCACGGCGTACGCTCTCGGGAATGTTTTGGAGCAGCGCAAGGAGGAAAACGGAAACGGATATATGTATGTTGAAAAAAAGGTGTTCAGCGGCGATTTTCATTTGAATGCCAATAATATAAACTCCGCTTCTGATTATGTGGTTTATGAATTTGATATTGAGAATCTTGACAGCAATTCGTATTGCAACGTTTATCTGAGCGATTCAAAGGATGTTTCAATGCCGCTCGGAGTTTTGGCAAAAGGCTCGTTATGGAAGTTCGGAAGCTCATACCGTGAGCTGGAGCTTGAAAAATGGTACAGAATCAGCGTTGCAATTGATTATTATACGAGAAAGGCCGATTATTATATAAACGGCGAAAAAGTCGGCAGCGGCGCATTGACGGAGGGATTTGCCAATGGTACCGATATTACTTTATTCAGATTTCATATGACAAAATATTCGGCATTCGGTGACATTGGCGATTTTTCCGACTCACTTAAATTCATGCTTGATAATATACGCGTGTATGATGCGAAAGAGCCAAAAACCGATTTAAGCAAGGTGGAACGCATAATCAAGCTTTCGGACCGTTCTGTTTTTAAGAGCGATAAGGGTTATCAAAAGCTTTTGGACGGTTACTGGGGTATGCACCTCGAAAGCGGAGTTCTGCTTAAAGACGGTAAAAAAGTTATTCTTAAAAATACTCCTTACCTGAAAGACGGCACATATATGGTTCCGTTTAACGAGCTCTTGGAAAAGCTTGGTCTTTCCGGGAGCATCAACAATGCATCGGCAGAGCTTGGCGGAAAAAGTGCTGAGATTCAGAATACTGAGGTAAAGGATGGAGAAATCTTTGTTCCGTTTGATGCATTTTTTGTCACTCTGCTCGGGAAAAAGGTTTATAAGTATGACGCGCAGCATAATAAAGGAATGCGGATTATAGGAGACAACATGTTCGCGCCCGGCACGAGTACTGATTTAGACAAGCTGAACAGTTATCTGCTGTTCGTAAGGCCGGATGCGGATTACATCCGTGCGGAATATAAAAACTCCGCACTTTACGGTGTTCATCCGAGGGTTCAGGCAACAGCCGAGGATTTTGCACGCCTGCGTCAGGAGTGTGAAACAAATGTTTATAAGTCGGCGTGGAAGCAATCGGTTATAGGCGTTGCCGAGAACTACATGGATAAGGAATCGGTGCACTATCACCTTCCGGACGGTGTGCGGCTTTTGGAGGTATCGCGCGAGGTTGACAGGCGTATGTATGCTCTCGGAATGGCATATCAGCTTACGGGGGATAAGAAATATGCCGACAGAGCATGGCTCGATTTAAAGGCAGTGAGTGAGTTTACAAGCTGGCATCCCGGTCATGCACTTGATGTCGGAGAAATGGCTTCGGGTGTTGCAGTGGGATATGACTGGATGTATGATGCATTTACTCCCGAGCAGCGCGCTGTTATTGAAAAAGGCGTGTATAATAACTGCTTCTATGATTATAATATTTTATATTCCACGGGAAAGGGCGCAATGTCGCAGCTTGCAATCGGTGACAGTAACTGGAACAATATCTGCTCCGGCGGCGTCTCGCTTATGTCGATTGCAATGATGGACGTATACCCGGAAATCTCGGAAAAGATACTTAGCAGTGCAATTCGCTGTATTGAGCCTGCAATTGTGCGCTTTGCGCCTGACGGCGCTTGGTACGAGGGTGCTTCGTACTGGGAGCTTACAATGCAGTACACGGCGAAAATTCTTTCCGGGATTCAGACAGTGTTCGGCACATCGTACGGACTTGATAAGCTTGAAGGACTGAGCACTGCCGCAAGGTATGAAATCGCAATGCAGTCACCATACGGTATTTATTCATACGGTGATTCGCTTGAGGGAACAAAGGTGTTCTGCCCCGAAATGCTTTATATCGCATCGCACTATAATGATCCGCTTGTCACAAAAACAGTTCTTGAATTTTCAAAGGGTATTTTCGCAACTGGTGAACAGCTCGCCATGGCGCTTTTATGGTATGATGTCAACTCGGCGTCAACCGATGAGGTTATGCCGCTCGATAAATATGTTGAGCGTGACGGTGTAATCACAATGCGCGATTCATGGAATGGTACCGAGCAAAGCTTTGTAGGTATTCATGCCGGTCCGACGAATACTGATCACGGACATCTTGACGGCGGCAGCTTTGTGTTTGACAGTATGGGTGTGAGATGGGCGCGTGATCTCGGTATGGGTGATTATAATCAGACCGGATATTGGGAAGAGTATGACGGCGGAATCAAATGGAATATTTTCAGAATGAGGGCCGAGGCGCATAACTGCATCGTTATCAATCCCAATCAGCAGCAGGATCAGATATGGAAATCAACTGCGCCTGTGACAAAATATATAACCAAACCGCGCGGAGGCATAGCGCTTGTTGATACAACAGAGCTTTACGCGAATAATGCAAGCAGTGCGCGCAGGGGCTTCTTCTTCACGGATAACAGGCAAAGTCTTGTTGTGCGCGATGAAATTGACCTTAAGAAGGAAAGTGATATCTATTGGTTCATGATAACCGGTTCGGAAGTAAGCGTGAACGGAAACACGGCAATTCTGACTCAGGACGGCAGACGGTTAAAGCTTGAATTTGTGACGGACGCTGAAAAATCTGAAATGACGTGCGCAGTGGCAAAGGCTTTGCCGGAAGCATATCAGAATCCTGATGACCGCACGGAAACAGCAAAGCGAATCGCAATCAAGCTGCACGGCAGCGGAAAAGTAAATCTCACGGTTAAGCTGACGCCGGCCGATATAGAAGGAACAGCTGTTTCAGACTATAATACATCCATTGACAGCTGGTCAGTGCCGGACGGAGCGATTCCCAAAAAGCCTGAGGCTTCTGCAATTTACATTAACGGCGATGAGGTAATTCCGTCGGGAAACAGCGTTGATTATTATTATCTTGAGGGAACGCTCACGCAAACACCCGAAATAGTTGTTCATGCAGACGGATACGATGTGAATGTGGAAAAAGGTGCAACGATTGCTCAAAACACGAGAGTGACGCTAACTGACAGAAACGACCCCTTTAACAAGGGTGTTTACAGTATTATATTTCATTCAATTCCAAGACCGAAGGAATTTGACGGAATGGAATCGATACCGATTACAACGGTTACTCCCAGTGCTGAACCTCAGAAAGAGAACGGAGCAAAAAATGTTTTGGACGGAGACCTTTCGACAAGATGGGCGGCAGACGGAACCGGTGTTACGCTTGTGATTGACACGGGCAAGGTGCAGCGGCTGGATAACATTGCAATTGCATTCGGAGACGGCGATATAAGAAAGGAAAAATTCAGCATCGCCGTATCTGACAACGGACATGATTTCAGGGACGTATTCAGCGGAACATCCTGCGGAACAACGCTGGAACACGAATTTTTTGACCTGAAAGCTTCGGAAGCGCGCTATATCAGGCTGACGCTTAACGGCAATGATTCGTCCGATTCGTCACAGTGGAACAGCATAACTGAAATTGTTGTGACAAGGAGAAAATAAATATGACGCATAGCTTTGTTAAAAAAATCATATCGGCAATCAGCGCTCTGGCGATGGCAGGCAGTATAAGCTGCCTGCCGGCAGCCTGTGCCGCTGAGCCTGTTTTGGGTAACAAGGTGATTTACAATGATTCTAACGGAGCAGGTCTTGTCGGATATCCAAGCTCCGGCGATATTATAAAGCAAATTGAGGAAGATGACGGCAACAAATGCACACTGATAAAAAAAGCTCAGGGAGCAGTGCCGAGCGGCAGCTTTCATCTTAACGCAAAGGATATCGTTTCCGAATCCGATTATATAGTTTACGAATTTCGTCTGAAAAATTTAAATGCTTCATCGTTTTTCAGGGCATATATCGGATACCGTGATAACAATCTTGATGTTGCGGCTCTTGCAAACGGAATATTGTATTATGACCAATCTTCATCGGTTGAAATGCCGATTGGTGAGTGGCATAAAATCAGTCTTGCCGTCGATTATTACGATAAGAAAGTAAGCTATTATTTTGACGGAGAGATGCTTGGTAACGGACGAAGCATTGCCGATTGTGATTTTGCCGATAAAACACTGACGGACTGTTTCAGATTTCATGTAACGCCTTACGGATCGTCTGCAATTCCGTCATCGGTTTACAGTCCGAATTCAACCGATCCGATTGAATTTCTGATTGATGATGTGTGCGTGTACGAAGCAAAAGAGCCGAGAGAATATGTCGGACAGGTTGACAAAACGATTGAGCTTACAGAGCAGTCAGTGTTTGAAAGCGATGGAATTTATGATGAAATCCTGAACGGTTACTTAGGTGTGCACCTTAAAAGCGGCGTAGTGTTTATAAACGGGGAAAAATTTATTTTGAAAAATGCGCCGTATATAAAAAACGCTGAATATATGGTGCCGTTTAATGAGCTTGCGGAAAAGCTCGGACTTTCCGGCAGCATCAGCGGCAAAACGGCAACGCTTGAGGGAAGGACGGCAAACATTTCGGATTCGGATATAACTGATACAGAGACTTTTGTACGGTTTGAAACGTTTTTTGTTACCTTACTCGGAAAAAAGGTTTATACATATAATGCTGAATATAACGGCGGAATGAATATAATCGGAGATACGCTCTTTGAGCCGCCTGCCGGCACAGACTTGGAAAAGCTGAACAGCTTCATGCTTTTTGTAAGACCGAACGGCGGCATTATCGGCGAAGAATATAAAAATTCCGCACTTTACGGCATCCATCCCAGAGTACAGGCAACGGCTGCTGACTTTGCACGTCTGCGTGAAGAATGTAAAACAAATACATATAAAGCTAACTGGAAATACTATGTTCTCAGAAGAGCGGATGAATATGTCAGGGACAATACTCCTGTAGCATACGAGGTGAAAAACGGTCGGCTTTTGGAGGTATCGCGCGAGGTTGACAGACGTATGTATGCTCTCGGAATGGCATATCAGCTTACGGGAGATAAAAAATACGCCGACAGAGCGTGGACTGATTTAAAAGCAGTCAGTGAATTTCCAAACTGGCATCCCGGTCATGCACTTGACGTTGGTGAAATGGCTTCCGGCATTGCAGTCGGTTATGACTGGATGTACGATGCATTTACGCCTGAACAGCGCGCTGTAATTGAAAAAGGAATTTATAATAACTGCTTTTATGATTATAACATTTTATACTCAACGGGCAGGGGTGCAATGTCGCAGCTTGCAATAGGTGACAGCAACTGGAACAACATCTGCTCCGGCGGCGTCTCGCTTGCGGCGATTGCGATGATGGACGCATATCCCGAAATTGCGGAAAAAATACTCAGCAGTGCGGTAAGGTGCATTGAACCTGCAATTGTGCGTTTTGCCCCGAACGGTGCATGGTATGAAGGTCCGGATTACTGGGAGCTGACATGGCAGTATACTGCAAAAATAATATCCGGGCTGAATAAAGTGTTCGGCACCGCATACGGACTGGACAGGCTGGAAGGCTTGAACACATCGGCACGGTGGGCATTATCAGTGCAGTCTCCTTACGGGATATATAATTACGGAGACTCAAAGGACTACGGAAAATCAAGCATCAGTCTTTACACTCCCGAAATGCTTTACATGGCTGCGCTTTACAATGATCCGCTTGCCGCAAAGCTTGTTGTGCAAAATATGAATCCTTACTGGTCAACAGGCGAGCAGCTTGCCATGTCGCTTCTGTGGTATGACACTTCCATGCCGGACACGGATGAGAGCATGCCGCTTGATGCATATGATGAAAGCAACGGTGTAATCACAATGCGTGACCGTTGGAACCGCTCGGTTCAGAATTTTGTCGGAATACATGCGGGAAAAACAAACACGGATCACGGTCATCTTGACGGTGCAAGCTTTGTTTTCGACAGCATGGGAATCCGCTGGGCAAAGGATACCGGAATGGGAAATTACAATCAAACCGGTTATTGGGATGAAAAAGACGGCGGCGACAGATGGAAAATTTTCAAGCTGAGGGCAGAGGCACATAATTGTATTGTGATAAATCCTGATGAAAACCAGGATCAGATTTGGGATTCGGAGGCGTCGATAACAAGGTATGAAACAGATGACTACGGCGGAATAACACTGGTTGACACATCGGAGCTGTATGCGAAAAACGCTGCTGCGTCGCAAAGGGGCTTCTTCTTTACGGATAACAGGCAAAGTCTTGTTGTGCGCGATGAAATTGACCTTAAAAAAGAAAGCGATATTTATTGGTTTATGATGACGTACAGCGATACAGTCATGACGAAGGAGGATGACAGGACTGTTATCCTCACGCAGGACGGTAAAAAATTGAAGCTGACCTTTATAACGGATGCGGAAACAGCCGAAATAAGTTATGGTACGGCAGAGCCGCTTGCCGAATCTTATCATAATCCCGAGGATGCCGCCGTTGATGCGAATCGCCTTGCAATTAAGGTTCACGGCAGCGGCAGCGTCAGCATTACTGTGAAGCTTACTCCGATGGAAATTGAGGCAAGTCCGGTAAGTGCATACAATAAACCGATGAATACATGGGAATTGCCTCACCTTACGGCAGAAAGAATGGACGGAAGCTGCAATATCTCGGGAACTGCTTACTGCCCGGAGGGGAGCACGGCATTTCTTGCAATTCTTACAAAGAAGAACGGTGTGATTCGGAACATATCCGTGCAGCCGTACTCAAACGGATACATAAACGTCAATACTGCCGTCCCGTGTAATGATGATGAATGCGTTTCTGCATATATTATGACTGACAAGCTTGCCCCGCTTTGTAAAAGCGCGGATGCAAATCCCTGAAGGAGGAAACACAATGGAGCTTTTTAAAGGAAACAGCCGGCTTGGTATAAACGGAGCAAAGCTGTATTTATGTATGATTTTAATGCTTGCTGCCGCTTTTGCCGCGGTCGGTCTTACGGCTTTTGCGGAATCGGCTGCAGTAACGGTTAATCTCAGAACTGACACAACCGGAGCTTCGGGTAATCAGTCATTAGTGTCGGCGGAGAATGCCGGCGGGAAAATGCCTTTTGACAATAACGAGATTCTCGGACTTTCGGGAAATACCGAGGGCAGACGGGAATATGTCATTCCAAACGGCGGAAACAAAACCTTCACACTTGAGGCAAGCATATATGCCGACGGCGGTGCGCGGCTTTGTTTTACGGAATCGGAAGGTGCGCAAATATTTGCATGGAACGAGGATGGAAGTATAACGCTCGGACACCCCTACGGCGGAGGAAAAGAAGAAACGGTATCGCTTGGATTGACGCGCGGAAGATGGCATAAGGCAGCGATAACGTATAATGCGTCAACGGGAGAATATGAATTTTGGTGCGACGGTGTAAGCATCGGAAGCTGGAGAAAAGTTTTCGGCGCAGCAAAAATGGGCTTTGGTATGCTTCCGAGCAGTGAAAGCGGAAGAGCGTTATTTGATAATGTGATATATTACGAGGAGGCTTACAATGCGGATTCATATGAACTGCCGCCATTCGAGGTGAACAGTGAAAACGCACATCTCGATAACGGAGCGGTATATTACGGCGATATGGCCGCGGCATCGGAGCTTCTGGAAGCTATTAAGTCTGACGCTGCTTATTTCGGATTGTATAAAGATAAAAATATGACAGAACAGGCAGCCGGTACGGATTCTCTGACACCCGGAATGGTGCTTGTGTGCGTATCGGAATATGATGTGTGTTCATATTACACAGTTATGAGGCAGCAGCTGAGCATTGAAAGTGTTGAATTCACGGACGTGGACGGCGCTTACGGAGCAAGGGCAGTTCTTGTAAACGGTTTCAGAACACCTAAATCAGCGCTTATGATTATGGTTTTAAAAAATGAAAACGGTGAAATCGAAAAAGTGCGCGCTTCAAACACTGCTGTGTTTTCAGGGAAATACGAGATGATTATTGAACCGGAGCCGGAAAACGCCAAGTATACTCCGGAAGTATTTTTCCTGGAGAGCTGGGAGAATATGATTATGGTAATTGACGGCATTGTGAAGATGAAGTGACGGAAAAAGGAGAAAAGAAAATGTCGAGCTATAAGGTAAGAAAGACACCGGGAGATACATCGTGGTTTACGCATGACAGATTCGGGATGTTCATTCATTTCGGTCTGTACTCAATGCCGGCAAGACATGAGTGGGTAAAAACCTATGAAATGATTCCCGAAGAAAAATATGATAAATATTTTAAGTATTTTAACCCTGATATGTGTGATGCGTCAAAGTGGGCGCGTGCCGCACGGGAGGCAGGCATGAAGTACGCTGTGCTGACAACAAAGCACCATGAGGGTTTTTGCCTGTTTGACAGTAAATATACTGATTATAAAATAACAAATACGCCTTACGGACGTGATTTAGTGCGCGAGTATGCCGATGCGTTCAGAAAAGAGGGGCTGCATGTGGGTTTTTATTATTCACTGCTTGACTGGCATCACCCTGAATTTCCGATTGACCAGCTGCATCCGCGGCGCAAGGATAAGGACGCAGAGGAACAAAGCCGCGGCAGAGATGTGAAGAAGTATGCCGAATATATGCGTAATCAAGTGACAGAACTTCTTACAAACTATGGAAAAATCGATATACTATGGTTTGATTTTTCATATACCGAGGGTTTCAGCGGACATGAGGATTGGGAAGCGGAGCCGTGGATGGAAAACGGGGGCTATAAAGGTAAGGATGAATGGGAATCGGAGAAATTGATTCAGACTGCAAGAGCTATTAACCCCGATATAATTATTGATAACAGAACTCAGATAGACCAGGATTTGTGGACGCCTGAGCAGTTCCAGCCGACGGAATGGGTTAGAGATGAAAAAACAGGCGAATTGCTTACATGGGAGGCATGCCAGACATTTTCAGGGTCGTGGGGGTATCACCGCGACGAAACGAGCTGGAAATCGCCGAAAATGCTGATAGACATGCTTATAAACACTGTTTCAATAGGCGGCAATTTGATTATGAATGTCGGTCCGACATCACGCGGATATTTTGATGAACGTGCGGAAAAGGCGCTTGGAGAATATGGTAAATGGCTTTCGGTCAACGGTCGTTCAATCTACGGCTGCACAATGGCTGAACCGGAGTTTGCGGCGCCGGAAGGAGCGCGTTTAACGCAGAGCATGGATGAAAAACGTTTGTACATACATATTCTGAATTACCCGTTTGCAGCTCTTCAAATGAATAATCTTGCCGAAAAAATAGATTATGCCCAATTTCTTCATGACGGGAGCGAGCTGCTTTACGAGTGCAGCACGGATAACGGAACGGTTACATTTAAGCTGCCTGCCGTGAAGCCAAATATAATTGATCCGGTTATTGAGGTTTTCCTGAAGCAGAGATAAATAACAGAGAGGGTGAAATTTGTGCGAGCAGCATTTTATGAAAAAGATATAACGCCGCCTCTCGGCGGATATTTGGCAGGGGTGTTTTTAAACTATTCGGCGGAGGATGTATTGGATACGCTTCACGTGCGAAGCGCTGTAATAGAAAGCATGGGAAATATGGCGGCAATTATCGAGATAGATTCCTGCGAGTTTCCCGATGACCTTCACGATGCAGTCACAGCACGCATATTTGAGTATACCGGTATAAATGCGGAAAATGTACTTGTTGCGGTGAATCATACACATAAGGGAATCCCGATCATTGACAGTCCTGAAATTAATGCTTTTGCGGATAAGACTTACAAAGATACTGTCTATCGCTTGATTGCGGATTGTGTCATTCTGGCGTATAAAAGACTGCATGATGCGGAGGGTTTCTATGCTTGCGGCACGGCTGAAGGAATTGCATTTAACCGCACCTTTGTCATGAGTGACGGAACATACAGAACCAATGCATATTCAGGTGATATGCTGCGCCCTCTCGGCAAGGTTGATGAGAGTGTTCCGATTCTGTTTTTTAAGGACGGCAGCGGCAAGCCGTGCGGTGCAATCGTTTCCTTTGCGTGCCATCAGGACTGCACTCCGGGCGCGTCATATTCCGGGGCATTCTCTCACGTTTTGTCCGATGAAATGAAAAAAGAGTACGGTGATGAATTTGTCACTGTATTTCTCGCCGGGACGAGCGGAGATATTAATCATATCGACCCAAAATACGGGATGAATATGCCGTGGGACACATATGTAAAAATGGGAAAAACTCTGAAAGCGGCATGTGTGAAGGCTCTTTCAAATGCCGAACCGACAGGTGAGGGGCTTTTCAGCCGCAAGGAGCTGACAGAGCTTCCGCGCCGTATTTTAACCGATGATGAAGCAATTTCGGAAATCAAACGCATGGCAGATGAGAAAGACATTACCGCAATCAGAAATTTATGCTACTATCAGGCATGTGTAAAGGGCAGCACCGCAAAATACTATTTGCAGTATATAAAAATCGGTAATACTGCGATTTATGCATATCCCGGAGAAATATTTGTGTATTTCGGACTTTATATTAAGGAATATGCAGAAACCGTGAACAATATGGTCTGCTCGTTTTCAAACGGAGGCTGCGGATATGTGGCAACGCGTGAAGCTTATGCGGAAAACAGCCGTCTGTATGAAAAAAATTTGAGTATAGGAGCATGTCTTGCACCCGAAGCAGGATATATGATGACAGAGAGATTGCTGGAAATGGCAAAGGAGGTTGAAAACGAACACAATAAATATAATGACTGAGTCTATAAATATTTAAATCGAATTATGAAAGGAATGATCTTATGAAAAACCGAAAACTGAAAAGATTTTTATGCGTGGGCATAGCTGCGGCACTGAGCGCTGCGGCTATGACAGGCTGCAAATCCGGCAAGGAGGAAAAACAGGCAAAGGGTTCTCCCGTTGAATATTCCGGCGATGATATATATCCCGTTAAGTGTGAAGATACTATAAAATTCTGGATGCCGCTGAACGGTCTTTTAACAACAAGAGTTTCAAATTTCGGCGAAACGGAAATTGCAAAGACGATAGAAAAAGAAAGCGGAATCAAGGTTACATATGTTCATCCTGCAACGGGCATGGAACTGGAACAGTTTAATCTGCTGCTTGCATCTAATGAACTTCCGGATATTGTTAAGGGCAATTGGTACGGTTACGGCGGACAAAAGGCAATCAATGAAAACTACATAATGCAGCTTAACGATGCAATTGACAAGTGGGCGCCGAATTTCAAGTCGTATTTAACGGCGCACAAAGATGTTGATAAAATGGTTAAAACAGATGAAAATAATTATTATACCATTCCGTTTATCCGCGGCGAGGCAAGTCAATGCACATATGGCGGACCGATTATCCGAAAGGATTGGCTTGACGAGCTTGGGCTCTCAGAACCGGAAACAATTGATGATTGGGAAGCAATGCTGCAGGCTTTTAAGGACAAGAAAGGCGCTTCGGCACCGCTGTCTTTTCTGTATCTTGATTTGAAAAACGGATTTTTAATAGGCGCATGGGGCATAACGGACGATTATTTTGTCGGCGATGACGGAAAGGTTAAGTATGGTCCGGCAGAGAAAGAGTATAAAGCATTTCTGACGAAAATGAATGACTGGTATAAAAAAGGTCTGCTTGACCATAATCTGTCGTCCGTTGAGCCGAAGATTCTTGACGGGTATATGCTGAACAATAATACCGGAGCAACCTATGGATTGGCAGGCGGCGGTATAGGTGCATGGCTTGATGCGGCAAACGGTAAAAACGGTTTTGACCTTGTCGGAGTTAAATATCCTGTGTTAAAACGCGGAGATAAGCCGCAGTTTTCACAGAGAGATTGGCCATATGTTTTGACAGAGGGTTTCAGTGTCAGCAAGAAAAGTACAAATCCCGAGCTGGCAGTTCGTTTCCTTGATTTCGGATACAGTGATAAAGGAAGAATGTTGTATAATTTCGGTGTTGAGGGCAAGAGCTATGAAATAAACAGTGACGGCAAGCCGCAGTTTACGGATTTTATTTTTAACAATCCCGATGGTGTTCCGGTATCAACAATATTTACCGAATATTCACCTGCATCCTACAGCGCTCCGACGATCCAGGATAAAGAGGTTCAGCTTGCCGAGAGAACCTACAAACAGCAGAACGAGGCTGTCACCAAATGGACGGACAGCGATGTTGAAAAGCATCTTCTTCCGCTTATTGCACTGACAGATGAGGAATCTTCTCAGATATCTTCAACTCTTACGTCGATAAAGACATTTAAGGAAGAAATGACATATGCGTTTATTATGGGCAATAAACCGCTCTCCGAATTTGACGAATATATAGAACAGCTTCATAATATGGGCATTGATGATGTGCTGAAGATTTACAATGGAGCACTTAAGAGATATAAAAAGCGTTAGGCTTATCTGGAGATGATTATTAACATGGCGAAGAAAAATTTAACAAATGCGCGAACTGTTGTAACCGGCAGGAGCTTTTGGGGCGGGGTTGCAGATGAACTGAAGAAAAATTATATGTATTATTTAATGTTTCTTCCGGTTTTCATATATTTTTTGATTTTTGCATACGGCCCCATGTACGGCGCACTTATGGCATTTCAGGATTACACTCCGTCCTTGGGCTTTCTGCACAGTCCTTGGGTAGGCATGAAGCATTTTCACAGATTTTTTAATGACTATTATTTTAAGAGAATACTGTGGAATACTTTCAACATCAGCATAAGCTCGCTTATTTTTAATTTCCCTGCACCGATTGTACTGGCAATTATGATTAATGAGCTGCGGAACAAGAAATTTAAAAGCATTATGCAGACGGCGTCCTATCTGCCTCACTTCATTTCACTTGTAGTTGTGTGCAGTATGATTAAAAAGTTCACGTTGGATACGGGCGTTATAAATGATGTGATTGCCTTTTTCGGCGGTACACGCAAAAGTTTTTTAAATGATCCGAGCTGTTTTGTACCGGTTTATGTTATCACTGACATTTGGCAGGAGGTCGGATGGAATTCCATTATATATATAGCGGCGCTTGCGGGAATTGATCAGGAGCTTTACGAGGCTGCAATGATTGACGGCGCCGGGCGGTGGAAGCAAACGCTTCATGTAACCTTGCCCGGAATCCTGCCCACAATCATTATTCTGTTAATACTGCGCATGGGTATGCTTTTAAATGTCGGCTATGAGAAAATAATCCTGCTTTACAGTCCTGTGACAAGAAAAACGGCAGATGTTATTTCAACATATGTTTATCGCGTCGGGTTGGAGGACAAAGGATGGAGCTTTTCAGCGGCTGTAGGATTGTTTAACTCTGTTATTAATTTGGTATTTCTGCTTTTGACGAATGCACTTTCGAAAAAATGCAGCGATACGGCTTTATGGTAGGAGGTGGCGGCAAATGAAAAATGACGGAATTGCATATAAAACATTCAGGGTATTCAATATTATATTTTTGCTGCTTCTGAATCTTACAATGTTATATCCGATGCTGTATGTTGTGTTTGCCTCGCTTTCCGATTCAGGTAAGCTGATGGGGCATATGGGGCTTTTGATAAAACCGCTTAACGCCAATCTGAATGCATACAAGGCAGTATTTACAAATCCGATGATCGGACGGGGATACATAAACACAATTGCAGTTGTATTCACAAGTGTTGTGCTGAGCATGGCGATGACAATTTTATGCGCATTTGTACTGTCGCGAAAAGAAGTGGCGATGCGTAACGTCTTTATGGGATTTGTTCTGTTTACAATGTTTTTCAGCGGCGGATTGATTCCGTTTTATCTGACGGTAAAAAATGTCGGACTGGAAAACAGTCTGTGGTCGCTTATTATCCCGTACCTGATTAATGTATATAATATGGTTATTATGCGAACCTCATTTTCTCAGATACCGGAACCGCTGATAGAATCGGCAAAGCTGGACGGTGCAAACCCAATGCAGGTTCTTTTGAAAATCGTGCTTCCGCTTTCTGTTCCGGTTATGATGGTTATTGTCCTGTATTATGCGGTTGCACAGTGGAATGCGTGGTTTTCGGCAATGATTTTTTTGCACGAAAGAAGCAAATTTCCGCTTCAATTGATACTGCGCGAGATTCTGATTCAGAACGATACCGCGACCATGATGCAAGGCGTGGGAATGAAGGACGCAACTTCAATAGGCGAAACGATACAGTATGCTGTTATTGTTGTGGCAACTGTGCCGATTCTGGTTATATATCCTTTTATTCAAAGATTTTTCACGGAAGGCGTTATGATAGGCGCTGTGAAGGGATAAGCCTGTTTTAAAGCAGGCATAAAGAGCCTTTATAAAGCTGCTAAAGATACAAAGCCATGTAAACCGATGCACAGCAGGGTTTATATGGCTTTTGTATAATCCTGAAAAAAACAGAATAACAGCGAGAAAGGTTTTTATTGACAAACGCTGAAAAAGCATATACAATCTAAATAAAAAAGCGGAGGATTTATTATGCGGTCATACAGAGTTTTAAAAACAAAAGGCAAGCCGGATTGGGATAAGCTTGAAAAAGCGCCTATCGACCGGCTTGCATGGACGGATTATATTGATATAACGGCTTATGCACAGTTAGCATATGGGGAGGACAGGCTGTACGTTCATCTTCATGCAGACGAAAAGGACATACGCGCCGAGGGCTTCGGCGAACTGGATGCACCGTGCCTTGACAGCTGCCTTGAGTTTTTCTTCAGCCCGTCGGACAGTGATCCGCGGTACATAAACATTGAAATGAATCCCAACCTATGCCTTTATTTCGGAATAGGAACGGGGCGCAATAATCTTGTAAGGATGCTTCTGCCCGGCGGTGCGCGTGCGCTTAACGCAGAATGTGAAAAATCAAGCGGATCGTGGGATTTATACTATGAGCTGCCGTTTTCCTTGCTGCGCTTGCTTTTTCCCGATTTTAAGCCGACGGGTCATAAGCGCGCAAACTTCTATAAATGCGGCGATTTAACCAAACATGAGCACTATATTTCATGGAACAGCGTGGAATGTGAAGAGCCCGATTTTCACCGTCCCGAATATTTCGGCGAGCTTGTTTTTTCTGAAGAAGAAATATAAGATTATACCGATTCAATCATCTCAATGCCTTTTTTCCCGAGCTTTCGGAAAACGCTTTTGTCGGCGCAGTAATCCGTTACAATTGTATCTATATGGCTAAGATCCGAGATTTTAACAAATGCTGTTCTGCCTATTTTGCTGTGGTCGGCAACAACAGTTGTGCGGTTGCTTCGCTGCATCATAGCTTTGCAGATTTCAGCCTCCTGGTAATAGAACGTGGAAATACCCTTGTTCGGGTCAATGCCGTCAACCGACATAATGAACATATCGGCGGTATACTGTTCAAGCTCTTTTAATGCGGTAACACCGTATGTAAACTGAAAATTGCTGTCAACATCGCCCCCGAGCAGAATTATTTTCAAGCTCGGGTTCTGTGCTCCCTCTAAGGCAAGGGCAATCGAATTTGTAACAATCGTTACCTTTTTGTCTCCGATTGCACGCATAACGTAAATCGGAGTGGTGCCGGCATTCATAATCAGCGTATCGGAATCCTTGACCGATTCGCTGATTTTTTTTGCAATGGCGCTTTTTTCGTTTGTGTTTGTGTTCAGCCGCTGCATAAGACTCATATCGTAATACGATTTGTAGCTTGTGATTGCTCCTCCGTGAACACGCGCCAAAAGACCTTGCTTTTCAAGTTCTGACAGGTCGGCTCGGATTGCAACCACGGATATATTAAACAGTTCGCTGAGCTCATTTACGCTCACGCGGCCTTTTTCATTTATCAGTTCAACAATTTTGTTGCGGCGCTCCTGTAGTGTCAGCTGCATACAAAAACCCTCCTTTATCTGTAAGTATCATACCATTAACATATAAAAATGTCAACTGCGATATATTTATATTGACAAAGTGAATAAGTTGTGATATATTGAAAAGGAAGTTAAACGAAACATATAAGGAAACAAAACGAAACATAAAAGGAGCGCTGAAATGTATAAAGGATTAAAAATCAAACCGCCGTTTTTTGAAATCGGGCCGAAAGCTTTCATGTACGGAGAGGAAATGCTCAAGCTTGCCAAGGTGATTGACAAAACGGCAATGAAATATGACGCAGATATTATCGTAACACCGCAGTATACCGATATTTCGCTGCTTGCGAACAACACCGAAAGAATTTTTGTTTTTGCGCAGCATATGGATCCGCTTTATCCCGGGAGGGGTCTCGGCAGTGTTCTTCCCGAGGCGGTTAAGGCGGCAGGCGCTGTCGGCGTTATGCTGAACCATGCTGAAAAACCCCTTTCGCCGGATGTACTTGAACAGACCATTAAACGCGCGGATGAGGTTGGACTCGGAACAATCGTTTGTGCCGACACCGTTGAGGATGTTAAAAACATTGCGAAAATGGCGCCGAACATTATCGTTGCGGAACCGACAGAGCTTATCGGCACGGGAACAACGAGTGACAGCAGCTATGTTACGGAAACCATTAAAACGGTTGAAGCAATTAACCCCGACATTATGGTGCTTCAGGGTGCAGGAATATCAAACGGGCAGGACGTTTATAATACAATAAAGCTCGGAGCGCAGGCAACAGGCACAACAAGCGGAATCATGAAATCAGACCGCCCTTATGAAATGGTTGAAGAAATGATATATAATCTGCGCAAGGCATGGGATGAGCTTCACTGAGGTGCTGTATGAATAATGAAACATTATCCCGTATGAGGGATGTATTTACAATCGAATCGGAATGTATCCGTGAAATGGAAAGCTTTTTTGACGCGGACGCATACGGAAAAGCAGTTGATCTTTTGAAAAATGCACCGCGGATAGGAGCATCCGGCTGCGGTCATTCAGGAATAATGTGCCGCCATTTTGCGCATCTTATGTGCTGCATTGAGCGCCCGGCGCGGTTTATTTCGCCTGCCGAGGCGGTGCACGGTGCAACGGGTTTTTTGCAGGAGGGCGATGTTTGCGTTTTAGCATCGCGCGGCGGCAAAACCAAGGAGCTTCTTCCTATTATGGATATATGCAAAAAGAAAGGCGTTAAAATAATAACAATCACTGAAAATACAGATTCGGAGCTTGCCGGCGGCGCGGATGTTGTCCTAAAGCAGCATGTGAACCGCGAAACGGACAGATATAATGCGCAGGGAACAACCTCCACAACCTCGCTCGGAGTGATTTTTCATCTGCTTCAGACCGCGCTTATTGAAGAAACGGGGTACAAGAGCGAGCAGTTTGCTGTGATTCACCCCGGCGGCGCGGTCGGAGAAAGATTAAATAAAAAAACAGGGGTGACAGAATATGAACAATCTTAATGTCGGATTCGCAAGAGTTGACGTTACGCCGTGTCTCGGTATACCTATTTCGGGATATTTTGTGGATAGGTTTGCGGACGGTATACTTGATACCCTTGAAATAAACGCTGTTGCTTTAAATTCGGGCAAAGATACTGTAATTTCTCTTTCTGTTGACAATCTCGGAATCCCGATGAGCATATGGCTTGACATGCGAAAAGCAATTTCCGAAGCAACCGGGATATGCGAAGAAAACCTTATCGTTTCATCAACGCATACGCATACCGGTCCCGAAGTTTGCGGAAATGATAAACCGGTGGCGCAATACCGCGAGCTGCTGGGAAAAAAGGCAGCTGACGCGGCGCGGATGGCGCTTGATGACCTTAAACCCGCAAAAATGGGATGGAATGTTGCCAAAGCGCCGAACGTGGCGTTTGTCCGCAGATTTATCATGAAGGACGGCTCTGTGCGCACAAATCCCGGTATCGGAAATCCGGATATAGTAAAGCCGATAGGAAATGCGGATGAAAACGTAAGTCTTATAAGGTTTGACCGTGAAAGCGACAGTGTGCTTATTGTAAATTTTGCAAATCATCCCGATGTTGTGGGCGGCTGCAAAATATCCGCCGACTGGCCGGGACTTACGCGCAGAATGATTGAAAAATGTTTGCCGAATACAAAATGCAGCTTTATTAACGGGGCGCAGGGAGATATAAATCACGTAAACGTAAATGCTGCAAACGGCGATCTGAATGACCTTGAAAACGATTTTGACGATGTGCTGCGCGGATACGGGCACTCGCGCCATATTGCAAATGTTGTTACGGGCGCTGTGCTTCAGGCATACGACAAGGTTAATTATACCGATGTTGATTCAATTAAATTGATTGAAAAGAAAATAAGCGTTCCGGCAAACAAGGCAAAACCGGAGGAGCTGCCGCTTGCGCATAAGTATAAGGAGCTTCACGAATCGGGAAAGGACAGTGAAATTCCGTTTGAAGCAATGGAGCTTACAACCGTTGTTGCGGAGGCGCTTCGCATGGTTAAGCTTGAAAATGCTCCCGATGAATTTGAAATGATAATGACAGGCGTTAAGTTGGGCAGCGTCGGACTTATCACAATTCCCGGTGAGGGATTTAACTATATCGGCAGGGAGCTGAAAAAGGCGGACGGTTACGACATGGTCGTTCCGTGCGGAATATCAAACGGGTATGAGGAATACTTCCCGACAAAAGAAGCCTACGACGAGGGCGGCTATGAAGCGAGAAGCTCGCCGTTTAAATCCGGTGTTGCGGAAAAAATAGTTCGGGAGGGCACAGACATACTGGCAAGCCTGAATAATATTCAAAAATAATTTAATTAATACATAAAGGAGTTTTTATAATGGATTACAAAGTATTTCAAAAGGAAATTGAGCTGCAGTCAAGAGGTTGGATTCCGACCTTCCACGACATTTCAAAGGAAATTAACGAAATCGTTGAAGCCTCCGGCGTTAAAAACGGAACAGTGAGCATAGTTTCGCATCACACAACCTGCTCTGTTATGGTTCAGGAATGCTCACACGATATCGATTCCTTCGACCTTGAATTTTTACAGCACGATTTGCTTGATATTATGCGCAAAATGATTCCCGACTTTGCCGAGGAGCATCAGTACCGTCATCCCGGTCCGATTCATGCAAAGTACGGCAGATTTGTTGACGAACCCGGTGATTATTCCAGCATGAACACTGACGGACATCTCCGCAGCTGCTTCTTCGGAAGAAGCGAAACCATGACAATTAAGGACGGCGTTCTTGACGGCGGAAAGTTTGCGCATGTTTACTTCATCGACTGGGATCACGTTATCGCCCGCCGCAGACAGGTAAACGTTACCGTTATGGGTACAACGGAGAGCGTTGGCGACAGAAAGTGGAATAACGGCGAAGTTATCGATACAAAGCATAAGTTTACGGACGAGGAAAAGGCTGACGATATTCACTACACACTTCAGCAGCAGAGATAACCGCGTATGTATCTGCTTGGAATAGACATCGGAACAACTTCGGTTAAATCAGTGCTTTTTAATGAAAAGCTTGAAGAAATTTCAGCAGGCAGCGAAGAATATGAGCTTGAAACGCATGGCGCATTTGTTGAATGTGAAGCGGAAAAATACTGGGAGATAGTGCAAAAGGAGCTTGATTCTCTCGGGATTGTTCCCGACGCGCTCGCAGTTGACACGCAGTGCGAAACGCTTATCCTGACTGATGAAAACGGAAATCCCGTGCGCAGGGCAATCGTCTGGCTCGACAACCGCGCGGCGGAGGAAGCAAAGCAAATCGCCGATCATTTCGGAAATAAAAAGGTGTATGAAGTTACGGGTCAGTGCGAAATCACCGCAACGTGGCCTGCCTGCAAGCTGCTTTGGGTGAAAAATCACGAGCCTGATGTCTGGGTGCGGACAAAAAGAATTTTTCTGCTCGAGGACTATATCCTTTATAAATTGACGGGAAAATTCGTGAGCGAAATGACGCTTCAGTCGTCCACAATATATTTTGACATACGGAAACGCACATGGTGGAAAGAAATGCTTGATTTCATCGGTGTTGAAGAAGCAATGCTCCCGGAGCTTCACGAAAGCGGAGAATATATCGGCGATTATAAGTCAGCCAAGGTTGTGACAGGTGCAATGGATCAGGTGGCAGGCGCGGTCGGGGCAGGCGTAATAAAAAAAGGAATTGTCAGCGAAATGACAGGCACAACAATGGCAATATTCACGCCGGTTGATGAAATTCCGCCGTATAATCCGAAAAGCGTTGTTCCGTGCCATTATAATTATGACGGGAAATACTGCGTTCTGATGTGGAGTCCGGCGGCAGGACTGGCGCTTAAGTGGTTTCGCGATAACTTTTGCGAGGGTATTTCGTATGAAAAACTGAGCGAAATGGCAGCGTCGGTTGAGATTGGCGCAAACGGACTTACGTTTCTTCCGTATTTGTGCGGCTCAACCATGCCGAAATATAATCCCGAAGCGCGCGGCAGCTTCAGCGGACTGACGATGGAACATACACGTGCGCACTTTGTGCGCAGCATTATGGAATCCGTTGCGTGTATGCTGAAGCAGAATCTTGATTTTGTGGGTGTTGACGCAAAGGAAATCCGCAGCATGGGCGGCGCGGCAAAAAGCGATGTGTGGTGTCGGATAAAAGCCGATATGACGGGGAAAAGACTTGTCACTCTTAAAAACAAGGAAACGGCGTGTCTCGGCTCGGCAATTCTGGCAGGCGTCGGAACGGGAGTTTTCAGTTCCGTTGAAGAAGCGAAAAAAATGATTGACACCGTGAAAAGCTTTGAACCGTCCGGAGAGGATTATTCAGATGTTTACGGGCGATACTGTGCAGCAGATTCGCTCATGAATTAATAAAGGAGAAAAAACCATGATATATATTCTTGATACTGCCGATATTGAAGCAATCAAGCATTGCAATGAATTTTATCCGCTGGCAGGCGTGACAACAAACCCTTCGATTATTTCAAAGGAGAATACCGGGTTTTGGAAGCTGGTTAAGGAAATCCGCAGTATTATCGGTGAAGAAAAAATGCTTCATGTGCAAACCGTTCAGACAAAGGCGGACAAAATTGTTGAGGAAGCAAAGCTTCTGAAAAAAGAACTCGGCGGAGAGCTGTTTGTTAAAATCCCGATTGGGGAAGAGGGTTTAAAAGCAACAATGGAGCTGAAAAAACTCGGCATCGGCGTGACGATGACCGCAATATTCACCCCGGCGCAGGCACTTATTGCCGCAAAAGCGGGTGCAAGCTTTGTTGCTCCCTATGTTAACCGCCTTGATAATATTATCGGAGACGGAACAGAAGTTGTTGCGCAGATTGTTGAGCTTCTTGAAAATTACGATCTTGACTGCAAGGTTCTTGCGGCAAGCTTTAAAAATGCCGAACAGGTGCATAAATGCGCGCTTTACGGCTGCCACAGCGTAACCGTTTCGGCTGATATAATGAAAACGCTGATTTCGCACCCGATGACGGACGCTGCGATTGACGGCTTTGAAAAAGACTGGAAACGCGTTTACGGCGATAAAACAATTCTTGATTTTTAACATTACGTGCAAGGAGGGATAAAATGCTTGCGATAAAAAACGTAACTGTTGTAATGCCCGACCATATGATTCCGGACGGAGTTATTATAACCGACGGCGGAAAAATAGTTGATGTCGGAAGAAAGCTCAGCATACCGCCCGGGGCAAAGGTGATTGACGGTGAGGGAAACTATGCAGGTCCCGGTCTTGTGGATATTCACACGCACGGCGATGGTGACAGATATTTCTACGATGATCCGCACACTGTTTCGGACACGCTTCTGCGCCATGGCGTAACGTCCGTGCTGCCGGCACTTTATTTTAACCTTAACAGGGATGAATATATTGCCGCAATGGATGTTATCGAAAAAGCTGCCGAAAACGGAGAATTTCCGAACTTTGCAGGGTATTACATGGAGGGACCGTATCTCAACCCGAAATTCGGATGCAACAAGGAAACCAATCCGTGGAGGGGCGCAATCAATAAAAAGGATTACGCACCCGTTGTTGACCGTGCCGCTGAAAAGGCAAGGGTTTGGTGTGTTGCTCCCGAGCGTGAAAATATTGAGGAATTTGTTTCATATGCAAAGATGAAAAACGGCGGCACTGTGTTCAGCGTTGCTCACAGTGAAGCAACTCCCGATGAAATTGAGCGCCTTATGCCATATGGACTCAGGCTCGGAACACATCACACAAATGCAACGGGAACGCTTGAAAGCTTCCCCGAATGCCGCGGTGTGTGCGTAGACGAAGCCGTGCAGTATAACGATGAAATATATGCGGAGCTTATCTGCGATTTCCTCGGAATACATGTGCATCCGTATCTGCTGCGTCTGATTACAAAGATTAAGGGAAAGGACAAAATCATCCTTATATCCGACGCGTTTGTTGCAGACGGACCTCCGATTCCCGGATGCGAGGAAGCGTTCGATATTAATTTTGACCACAGCGGCGAAATTGCCGGTTCAAGAATGACGCTTGACATTGCGTGCAGAAATATGATGCTGCACACAGGCTGCTCTCTGTGCGATGTGTTTAAATATGCGTCACTCAATCCGTCAAAGCTGCTTTCAATGCACTCAAAGGGTGTTATCAAAAAAGGAAACGATGCGGATATCGTTATCGTTGACCATAAATTCAACGTATTAAAAACTATTATAAAAGGAGAAGAGTATTATGCAGATTAAGTTTGATCCCCCAACAGACCTGAAATTTGTTCCAGGAGATTATGTTCCCTTTAAGGACAGAGAGGTTTGCGAGCGTTTGCGCAAAATAAGCGGAAAGGATTTGGAGAAGCATCCGAACCCCGATTTTAACATCAAGGTTATGATGAATCCGCATCCCGTTCTGATTGCAACACTTTTTTCCAGAATCAAGGAAGCTTCGGAAAATAACCGCAAAATAACGCTTATCCTCGGAAACCCCGAGCCGGAAACATATATTCCGCTTGCTCAGCTTATCAACTATTTTAAGGTTGACTGCAAAAATGTTCATCTGTTTGCAATGGATGAATGGGCGGATGATCAGGGAAATATTGCGCCCGAAACATATAAGGCAGGCTTTGCTCACTCAATGCTTAAATACCTTGTATTTCAGATTGACGAAAAGCTTCGTATGCCGCTTGAGAATGTTCACTATCCCACAACAAAGAACATTAAGGATTACTCCAAGATGATTACCGACTGCGGCGAGGGCGGTGCAGATATTTGCAGCTCGTCACCCGGATGGACAGGTCACATGGCATTTATCGACCCCGTGAGCGAGTTCCTCCCCTCAATGAAGGACGGTCAGTATGATATTGACGAATGGCTTAACATGGATGCGCGCGTTGTAACGCTTCATCCGCTTACGGTTGCGCAGAATTCGCTTCACGGCGTGTTCGGGCAGTCCGGCTATATCGCCGATGTTCCGCCCAAGGCTGCGACAATCGGTCCTGTTGACGTTAAGAATGCCCGTGAAAGAATTGAGGTACATGCGCTTCTCACAAACAACACGTTCTCATCGTGGCAGAGAATGACCTCGCGCCTTGTGCTTCACGGCCCTGTAACTCCGCTTATTCCGAGCTCAATGCTTCAGCTTATGAAAACTCAGGTTTATGTAAGCGAAGAAATCGCAGCTCCGTTTGAATGCTGGGAAAAGGTCGGTTATTGATTCTGTAATAATATATAAGTGAATTAAAATAGCAGGCAGATACAGCTTTAAGCTTAAAGTTGTATCTGCCTGCTATTTTAATTGAATATTCATTATTCCAAACTGTAAGTACAGCCATTCGACAGACTGCTCAAGCCAGGGGTATTTACGGGAAAATTTGGGCAGTCGCCAATATGTTTCATCACTTACGCATGACATTCCGTGCGGACCGTCCGGGTATATATGCAGTTCAAACGGAATGTTGTTTTGTCTTAATGCACCGGCATAAAGCAAACTGTTCTCAACGGGAACAACTTCATCTCCGATGGTATGCCATATAAATGCCGGCGGAGTGTTTTTATCGACTCTTTTTTCAAGAGACAGCTTTTCCCATAATTCATTTTTTGTTTCGCTGCCGGTAAGATTTTTAAAGCTTCCTTTGTGAGCAAATTCGCCGCCTGTTATCACCGGATAGGAAAGAATTGCGGCATTAGGCTTATGAAGCTTATTTATTTTCTCGTTATTTGAAAAAAGTTCGGCATCGTTCCATAACGTACTTATAGAAGCCGCAAGATGACCGCCGGCGGAAAATCCGCAGACTGCAATTTTGTTATCATCAATGTTCCAAACCATTGCATTATCTCTGATAAGTTCTATAGCTTTTGCCGCGTCGAGTATAGGGCAGGGGTGCGTGTGCGGAGCAACGCGATAATTGAGAATAAAAGCGTGAAATCCCGCCGTGTTGCAGAACAAAGCAATGCGTTCGCCCTCCCGGAATGAAACATGATCATAACCTCCTCCCGGAATCACCAAAACAGCCGGGCGCTGTTCATTGCATTCCGGGTTACCGTCAATGAGATAGGCGGAGAGGGTTGGCATAAAATCATATTCGGTTTTTTCTTTAAGTAAATTAAACTGCATGGTTTGCATAAGAGTTTTCCTTTCAATATTAGTTACCGGCGTAAGTCTTAATGGTATAAACGCATGGGGTGTTTGCCGACTTTCTGTCAAATCTTAACCTTATATAAGCTTTGCCGGCGTTATTGTTATATACAAATGAGAACTCTTTTTTTCCTCTGATTTTTTCGCTTATTGTGTAGCTGTCATTATCTATGAGAATGTCTGCGTCAAGGGTGTCTGTCAGGCTGCCTAACTCGATTTTTAATATGTTTTTGCAATAGGGTTTAACGCTGACGCAGTAACTGAACCAGCCATGTGAATTGACTGTGCTCCATGCAAGCCCTCTTTTGCTTCCGGCAATTCTGCAAATACCGTCTTCAAGTATAAGCGTATCACTGAAATTGACCTCTTTTTGAAGACGATGCCCTTCCATTCCGCCGCCGCAAACTATGTAGTCTAAAATATCATCTTCATTTTCCGCAAGTGATACGGCGTGCTTTTCTAAAATGAAGCTTTTGCGCAGTTCTCCGATAAATGAGCTTACATAATCAAATGAGCCGTTGTCCCCATTGGTGCAGTAAAACTTCTCGTGAAGAAGAAGCTCTCCTTTTCGGTTCAGTTCTGCCATTTTATTCAGAACATTTTCCAGGTCATCAGAAAACTGTTCATCCCTGCTTTCAAAATATCTGACATAACAGATGTGCGCAAGCGTTAGTAAATACCACATTTCAGTGACAATGGAGAGGTTGCAGAATTTAACCCAAAGCTTTTTATATTCGGATTCTTCTATTTTGTCTTTTATCGAAATAAGAGCATTATACAACTCATCTGCCGCGTACATTGCTTCGGTTTTTTCTTCCAGAATAGTTTCCCGAGATGGATTTTGCCAATTCTTGGGGATGTAAAATTCATTGGAATCAATGCAGCAATCACTTCGCATCATCTCAAAATAGTAGTGATTTTTACAGTGATTGAGATCCGGGAAAATGCTGAGCTGGCTGAAAAGGTAGCCGTTAATGTATATTGTTTTTACTAAAATTTCCTCGGTTTTTTGCATCAGGTTTTTAACTTCCGATGCGGCGCTGGGGTATTTTGATTTAAAGAAATTATCTGTCGCGGCATCGGCGTCGGCTCCCGATAAGTAAGCGTTCATTATTTCGAGATTAACCTCGTTCACATCACCGAAAGGATCCTGACCGTTTCTGTCAATCCTTGCAACATATCCGCAGGGGTTAAATTTATTGCAGTATTCAAATTTATTTTTGATATGCTTATCAAGTAAAAGAGGCAGGCGTCCCTTGCCGAAAAACTCTCCGAATATATCTGCCTCCACAAATAAAGGATTGTTTTTAATTTTATTAAAAAACGGATTGCCCGGCATGGTGAGACTCCAGTCAAACTGCGTCCACTTATCCATAATTACTAAATCTCCGGATATTTCTTCATAAGCTGCTGCCATCATGGTGTAGTCTTTATCAATACTGGCAAAAGGGCGCACAATAAGCTCTTTCCCCAGTGAGGCGCAGGTTTTGTATAATATTTCTGTGACATACTTAACGCGTTCAATCTTGCTTAGCTTTTGGTTTTTTAATTTCAGCAGCGGTATGGAGGTTTCGTGCAGCGTTAAAATTATTCCGTCCATATCGGGATAGGTACAAAAGAAGTCACAAATTTTGTTTTCCAAAAAATCTTTAACAATTTGATGTGATACCTCAATGTCACCAAATCCGTTGAGCGTCTGAGGGTATTTTTCTTTGAAGCCGTTCGGTAAAAAAAGCTCGTGATGCCACATATAAGTTTTAATACCGTATGATTTAGCTTTGCAGCACGCTTCGTTTATCACTTCGCCGCAAAGATCTATATACTCTGAATTTTTCTCCCGATTGAAAAACTTATACTTTCTGTACAGCGTCATTCCGTCAATATTGCCTTTTGTATAATCGTGGATAGGTCCTATAATCTGCAAGTGATTAAAATGGTTCACGCGGGCATACTCAACGGTAAACATTAAGTAATCGCGGCTAATATCAACGGGATTACACACAGATATTCCTTTAATAAATTTTTGTTTGCAGTTTGTCATAGGTGACACATCCTTTTATAAATATATTCAGTCATTATTTTCTTCAGGTAGTAATCCGAGATTTACCAATCTTGAATATTCTGAGGGCGTCATGCCCGTTTTTTGCTTGAATTGCCTGGAAAAATAGCTTTCCGAACAGTAGTCAAGCTTCAGCGCGATTTCACCCAAAGAGTACAAATCCTCGCGTATTAAAATTTTGGCTTGTTCGATTTTTATGTCATTAAAATAGTCAATCACGCTTCTCCCGGTTTCTCTTTTGAACTGCATTCTAAACTGTGTGGAACTCATATTTACGAATAATGCAATCTCGTCCAAGGTAAGCTTTTTATAGACGTTTTGATACATATAATCTATCGCCTGGCTTGTTGTTTGGCTTAATTTAATTTTGTAGTGCTTCCTTTCTATATTTGCAGCAACCTTTTCGATATAGAGCAAAAGCAGAAGATATTCTATAGAAGCTTTGACAAACGGTGCAGCATATCCGGGAACGGACGACTTTAGCTTTATTCCTTTCGGACCGAAATGTTCATTTGAAAAGCGTTCAAAATGCATATTGCCCATTTTAATGATTTTAGAGAGAACATTCTTTTCAAAAGCGTTTAACGTGTATACCTTATTGCCGAACATCTCAACATCAAGCTTAGGAGAATAAAAAGAAAGCGTTATCACGTTTGTTGAGTCATGAGTGGAGCCTGTTAAACGGTGCGAACTGTAAGGGGCATACAAAATACCCTCTCCCTCGGAAAGAGTTATTTCTCCGTTGTCGGTTTCAATGTTAATATCTCCGCGGTCAACATAAAATAATTCCCAAAAACTGTTGCTTGTCAATCCTTTTTCCACCGTTCGTTTTTGGGGCAAGCCTCTGTAAAATATAGAAACAACATGAGTAACGGAAAACAAACTGTAAAGCTTAACCTTTTTATAGGATTCATTTTCTTTTTTCTGCATAGTGCAATCCTCCCTCGAAAAAGACTGTAAAAATATTATAATTTATTTTATTCTGTTTGTCTATAATCAGGACAGATAATGAAAATTAAACATCATATTTTGTATGGAACAGTGCATATGTGAGGTGTTATAATGCTATTGGAAAACAGAGAAATGCAGTGACAATTTGTGCAAGATAACTAAAAAATCTTTGAAAGCGGAGGTATTGCGGTGAGGAACAAAGTCATTTTGAATTTCATCGTTTCTATGGCTGCGGCAGCAGCTATAAACATTTGTTTTATTGTGCCGGCGTCAGCGCTGATAACATCGGAAAGCGGTTCAGCCGTCATTGAAAATGCTGCTGCGCGCGGAACTGCTGTCAGTGTGCCGGGACTGACATTCACAAGTCCGTCGTGCGCAGACGAAGGAATAGACGGCAAACGCACAACCGTTGATGCTGAGTACATAATCATAGATGAAAATACGGGCGGCTATTCGCTCACCCCGAGGACAGGCAGATATCTTGTGAGCAAAAACAGCTTCGCGCTGAAGCCGAACAGAAATTATCTTATATCGGTACTTATTAACTGCAAATATGACCGCTCAGACTGCGAGGTCAGCATGGGTTTTGAAGAGTTTGATAAGGACGGAAACAACGTCCTGAGAAGCTATATCGGTACGCCTGCAGAGACAGACGGCTGGTACAGGTTTGAGGGAACTGTTACAACAGCCTCAAGAACTGTTTGCGGCAAGTTTAGTCTGTCGCTGTATGGATTTAATATTCCTGACAGCGAAAATCAATTTTGCATTTCAGATTTAAATATACTTGAGCTTCCGGCTGAAGAGCTTACGCTTTCAAAACCCGGGGAGGGAATGGTTTTCGGCGGAAGCAGCGGAATGTATGATATGCGTGTGAAAAGTGTAAATGCGTTTCCGGATATCATTACTGTTAAAACTACCGGTGCGGAATATGTATTTGATAAAAATGCGGACACAGTTGCGGCTTTTCAGCTTATTAACGGGAAAAGGCAGCTTTTCACGGCGAAATTCGGCAAATCATTATCCGGACTTACATTAGTGAGCCAAAGCGACAGCGAGGCAGTGCTTACAACCGGCGAGAGCGGCTTAACAATAGGTGTGCAGATGGATTCATTGATGCTTATTTCAAATCACGGGAACACGGATTTGGATATTACATGTGTATCTGCTATATCGGGAAGATGGAACAGATTGTGTCAGGGTAATCTTATGGCAAAGGATGACAGCGGCGGCTTTACAGTTAATCCGCACATACCTATGGGAACTGGCAGGCTTGCGCGGTATTCCCCCGGCAGCACAGTGGATTTTGACGGTGTTGTCAATGATACCTGTTTTGTCAGTTCGGCAAAGCCGGGGTGGAATGTTGATTATACAATCTCAGACGGAGAACTTTTGGGCATGAGTGTCTTTCCGGCGAGAGAATATGACTGGAAAGGTTCTTTTGAAAATACCTATACAAATTATTATATGCAAGGCTCGGATTCGCGTTTTGCTGAAGACGCCGTGCTTTACGGCATTGATGTAGCCGTTTTGTGGAATTTCACGCAAAGGGGATGGGGTATGAGCTTTGGCAATAAATATTTACCCGTTAATGAATCCGTATATAAAAACAATATAGACTGTGCTCATGAAGCAGGACTTAAAGCTGCCGCATATATGAGTATGTATTATTGGCACAACAGGGATGTTGATGAGTATATCGGAGAAGTAAAACGGCATCGCGATACGTATGGCATTGACGGAGTTTATTCGGATGGACTTCCGGACAAGGAATGGCTTGCTGCGTATGAGGGAGCGAGAAAGCTCAGAGAATTGTTTCCGGACGGCGTTTTGATTTTCCATACAACGGGACAGGCAGGAAACGGAGGGCCGCCTTTGGCAGTACCCGATATTTCCATTCCGGCAATTGACGCATATTCCACAATGACGCTCCGCGGCGAAGGCGTTTCGGGAGAAGGTCTTGAGTGGGAATATCCGAAAAACATAACATCGGGATATAACACATCGAACAGTATCGGAATATTAAAGGGTGACGCATGGCTTCAGGACGGTGAGCTGATTCCGCGCGAAAAACAAAATCTGATTAATCTTTTATATAACGGCAGAGCTCGGATGGAGGTCAGAGATTCTCACATGGAGAAATACAGCAAGCTGCTTCATCGGTTAAAAGTGAATCATGCTTTTTCGGGAGATAGGCAGGATTACTATAACAGCTTTTATCTGCCGTATGTACATAGATTGATTCGGGACGATGTTGAACTGAACGGAGAGCATATTCTCGCGTGTGAATTCAACAGCTCCGATGAACTTTCAGATTGGAACAAAGAGGGAACGGCAGATTTTGCCGTTACGGATGTTGACGGAGAAAACGTGCTTTGCGTCAGTGGCAGCGGAAATATTTCATACGCTTTCGGTGAAAGTGTCGGAATATTGAATCTGAGCTTTGATGTTATGGCGGATTCGCCATCCGGCGGAGAAGTGTTTGTCACCGATAGTGACGGAAAAAAGCTGTTCGGTGTTTCCGTTATTGACAGTCAGCTCAGATATTACGGAAGAATCGGCGGCTATCGCAGCATTGCCGGCTGTGCTTTAGGGCAGTGGCATAAAATATCGATTCAGGCAGACAGCTCAACCAAAAGCTTTAATGTATATGCAGACGGTGAGCTTGTTGCAAAGAGGGCATACTTTGCATACGGTACCGGATTGCCTTATACAGTCCATCTTGCTTCGGGAAAAAACGCAGCAGGTAATGTTTACTATGACAACGTTATGGTTGATCTGGAATTTTAGGAGGTGCTGAATTTGTTTAAAAGGCTGATGACATTATTTCTGAGTACGGTAATTATTGTGTCAGGAATCGGCTCCTTTTCTTTAATTGCCTGTGCTGACGAAGCAGGAAAGACAGAGGAGCTGCCGAAGCTTCATTATTATACAGGAAGACCTGTGGAACAAATTCCCGAAGAGTTGTTTGAAATCGACACAAGGGGCGGAAGCTTAATTCCCCTCGAAAAGTATGATTTTTCAAGTCCTGACGCCAAGTTTGACAACAGCGGTGTGGGTCTTGTATGGACAAAGCTTGGAGAACAGGGTTTCTACAAAATCACCGTTGAGGACGAATCAAAAGCAAAGTATGTTAAGAGTGAACCGTTTAATATTAAACCTAACAGGCAGTATCTCTTGTCTATACTTATATGGATGGATTTCAGCAGATATTATGAAACAACGGGAAGAACCAGGGAAATGGCGCTGACAATGTCAGTGACAAATGATGAGGCAACAAAAGAGTTTCTTTCTTTGCGCCGCGGTCTGCCGGATTATACGGACGGGTGGCAAAGACTTGATTTTGTTGTATCGCCCGGTCTTTTGGAAGCAGGAACAAAAGCTCAGCTCAATTTCCAAACCGGAGGGTTTACAAACGATGCTCCTGAAAGTGCTATGTATATTGCGGATTTTAAGGTTTATGAGCTTCCGGAGAAGGAATTGGTTCCTTATAAGGAGGGCGAGGGAATGATTTTCCGCGGCGGAGCCGGAAATCTTGATATGCGTCTTGAAGATGCTGTGCAGTCAGATGACAAAATCATTGTCAATACCACCGGGGCAAGATACACCTTTGATATTAAAAATGACACTGTCACGGCTGAGCAGAAGATTGGAATGAAACGTGAAGTATCGGAGTGGAAATCAAGTGTGAGCTTTGAGGGACTTTCCGTAAAGAGCAAAACAGACAATGAGGCTGTTTTAACAAATCCCAATATATCCTTTGGCGTTCAAATGGACGGAACTGTCTTTCTGACTCCGCATAAAGAAGACGCCAGGCTGATATGTACAAGCAAAATTGCCGGAATATGGAACAGACTTAACTTCGGATACCTTATTGCCCTGGATGATTACGGCGGATTTACCGTTACGCCCGATATTCCCGCAGGAAGCGGAAAAACGAGCAAGTATGAAGTTTTGACAGAGGGTCTTGACTTCCCGTATTGGGATTTCAGCAATGCAATAGTTTGGGGCAGCAATGAAAAACAGGAGGATTTTAACACAAAGGTTTCCAATGCTAAACCGGGTTGGCAGATTGCATGGACAGTGTCTCCGGGGGAGCGGCTGGCAATTACAACATTTCCGCCGCGCGAATACGACTGGGAGGAATCATTTAATAACAATTATATGAATGTACATCCGGCAGCACAGTATTATCTTCGGATGGGAGAATTTGCTTCGGACTTTAAAATCGGAACTGTTGCAACATGGTCCTTTGTTCATCACACCAGCGGTATGGAATTCGGAAGACATTACATATATGAAAAGAAAGAGGACGAGTTTCGTTCTATGATTAAAACCGCCCATGACAATAATGTGCAGATTCTTCCATATACAAGCGGTTATTTTTATTACAACAAGGACGAACCCACAGAATGGATAAACGAAATTAAAAGATTAAAGGATACCTATGGAATAGACGGAGTGTATTCAGACGGACTTCCGTCCGAATCACAATGGATTACGGCATATGAAGAAGCGAGAATGCTTCGGGAAATGTTTCCGGACGGTTCATTGATAGTTCATCAAACCGGACAGCCGGCAAACGGAGGGCCGCCGCTTTCATCACCGTCATTCTTCCTTCCCATGGTTGACGCATACCTGTCAATAACGTTAAAAGGAGAAAATGTGGGACTTTTGGGCAAGGAACAGCCGCTTCCGCATATGACATGGAATCAATTTGCCATAGCGAACTGCATCGGTGTGCAAAAGGGTGACTACTGGGAATATGAAAATGACAAAGGCGAATTGGTTATGATTCCGCAAATTTCTCAGGATTTGATGAATCTGATTCAAAACGGCAGAGCAAGACTGACAGATGAGAAAATCTGGGTCAATGTGTATCTCCCTATTTTAAAACGCTTGGAACAGGAATGGAAGCAGTACGGCGGAGAAGAAAACTTCTATGAAAAGCATTTTGCTCCGCTTGCCCGCAGCCTTTGCAGAGAGCATTTGAGCTATCTCGGCGATTTTAACATAATCAAAGAAGCCTTTGATGACACGGCTTCCCTGCAGGAATACAGTGTTAATAATGCTGACGCTGTGATTGCTTCATCGGGTGAAGCACAGGTATTAAAAGTCAGCGGCAAGCGCAACAGGGAAAACGGAAGCATATTCAAAAAATCCATGTCACTTTCGGGGCAGATAACCGTTGAGTATGATTTTATGGCTGATGAAGCAGGGAATTATGAACAGCGGATAACAAATGATTATGACGAACACGGTATAGGAATTTTGTTTTCAAAGGACGGAAAAATAAAACTGCGCAATTCAGGCGGAGGATATGCCGTCATCGGAAGATATAAAAGAAATTTATGGCAAAAGGTTAAGCTTGAAATCAATACTGATACTCATAGGCTCAATGTATATGTAAACGGCGATAAATTAATCCGGAATTATAATCTCTCCGATGAACTTTATTATCTGAGTAACTACGAATTTTTTTCGGGAGGTTACGGAAGCGTATTCAGTCTTGATAATCTGAATGTAACTTTTAATTATTGATAGGATTATAATTAATTCCGTTGCTGCCGATTTTTCGGTTAATATATATAATATTATTCAGGAGGTATGTGTTGTGTTGAAAAAGGTTTTGGTATTTATCACGGTTTTAACGGTTGCGCTTACTCTTGTTCCGGCTGCATTGCCGGCATCGGCCGAAACAGACCCGGAAGGAACTGTCATTGTATACAATGACACGGTGTCCGCAGATGATGAGCGCTTTGTTCCGTATAACAGTCCATGGGGCGGAACTGCTCAAAAAATTGCAGCGCATGGCGGCGGAGCTGCATATGAAGAAAGCAAGCTTAACGGGTATAACGGTCGAAAGGCGCTTCAGCTGCTGTCTGTGGGGTACGGAGCATGGTACATGCTTACGGCAGCAAATGACGCTTCGCTGGCAGGCACATATGATATATATGTGTGGAACGTATGTGAGGGAAACGACACCAGAAGAAATGACAGCACCTCAACTCATCCGGATTACCATGCGCAGTATGATGTTGTTTCGACTAACGGTGAAACAAGGTATTATATTGACCAGAAAAATGCGTCCGGCGGCAAGGACGGCTGGGTAAAGCTCGGAACACATTATTTCAGCGGCAGCGCAGGTGAAAGGGTTGCAGTTTCAAAAAATTATGACAATAACTCATCCACGTATCTGAGCGCGGTAAAGTTTGTGCCGGTTAATAAGCCGAGCAGCGCCAAGCTTACACATATGTACATGAGATACAACGGTTCGGCAAGGATTGAAACTGAGGACACGCCCATAACATCAAACACATTTGTAAAACAATTTCCGTCGGAATATGCGGACAGCACAAAGAAAATCAGCATTAAATTTGAAACCGAGGATCCTGACGCTACCGTGAAATTTGACTGGGGAAATGAAGCTAAGGGCGCCACAAGCACAGAATTTTATGCTGACCCTGCGAAAATAAATTACTATAATCTGATTGTTACATCGGAGGACGGCACGGTCACCGAAACCTACAGTGTGGGAGTTGGCGTTGACAGTGCGGAAGGCGTCAGGTATTACTCTGTAGGGGATGATAACTACTCAAAAGCATATAACGGAAGCAACAGTTACGATGAGGGAAGCGCAGCAAATCCGTCATCGTGGAAATACCCTGCGGAATTGACGGGAAAGAAGTCTAACGCATACAATTTGGGAGACGTTAGTACATGGAAAATTCCGAATGCCGATATTGCGGCAGGGCGCTACAGCTTATATGTATGGTCAATGGCGCAGACGGGCCTTATGGATGAAAATGTTGAGGTTATCGTTAATCACAGCGGCCTGAGGGAAACAAAGGCTGTAACAGTCGGAAATTATCATTATAATAATGCTAAATGGGTATACGCCGGAGACTACTATTTTGATGGTACGGGGAATGAATCCGTATCAGTTATGAAGGTCAGCAATACTAATCGTTTAGCCATGGCAGGCATAAAGCTTGCGCCGTGCGCTCCTACGAGAATGACGGATGATTTTGATGGAATTTCGGTTACAACAAGCTCGGAAACCGTAAGCATTACAAAGGACATGCTCTCAGCCAAGGAATATGTTCAGCCTCTTGCAAACGGCGATTACACCTCTGTTAATGTTAAGGTTATAGGAAATCATCCGCAGTATGAATATATTAAACTGAACGGAAACACAGCGGCGGCAAATGCTGATGCTGAAATTCCCGTAAATGCATCGGGAGAGACAAGCGTGAAGCTTGAAATTAAGCTTTTGGGAAAACCTGCGCACAATTATAAGTTTGTACTGTTTAAAGAATTCGGTACAAATGCATACACTCAGCGCGTTACGGGTGCAGTATCAAACCTTAAGCTTCCGATTTCGGCGGATTTTTCAACTGCAAGCGGCAAAGACGCCAAATACATTGCCGAAAAAGGAAATGTGGCAGGATTCCCGATTAAGGAAGGTACTGTAGATATTATAAGGGACGGTTTTTATAAAATTCTGGTATGGAAGCCGTCGTTCAATTACCATATAAATTCAAGTGACACATCGGAAAAGCTTTATGCAAGCTCGAATCAGCCTGTAAAAATTAACACGGGGAATAAAAGCGTAAACAATGTGATTGACTGGACCGGCACAGATTCACAGTGGGTGGATCTCGGAAATTATCTTCTGAACAAAGACGGTATCACAGGAAACGCAGTTGAGTTCACGGGAGTATCCGATGCATATACAATGCTTAATGAGGCGAAGTTTTTAAAGCTTTCCGACGGCGTTTTGATTGATAATGAATTTATCACATTAAAGGAGCTTGACGACAAGGTTATTTATACAGGAGCATCGTATATTAATATAACTCCGTATATCAGCGGCGAGGCAACCGTTTATATAAACGATATGCTTGCCGGAACGGAGGCGGCAAATATTGTATTGAATGACGAATTAAGCAGGGTTAAGATTCGCGTTATAAACGGCGCTGACATTAAAGAGTATAACATTGCTGTTGTAAAGAGCGCAAGCGTTATTAACTGGGACGATGAAAATGTGAATGTTATCAATAACTCGGCAACTGAGGACGGAACAACGGGTTATAACGGCAGTGCAGCGGCAATAATGAACGGCGACAGTGCAGTTTATAAGGTAAAGGGTCTTGCAAAGGGTGAAACAAAGGTATTTGTATATGGTATCCCCGTTGATGAAGATAAATTATCGGAAATCGGAATGACAGGTAATTACAATGTCAGCGTAACCGGAAACGGGGTCAGCGATAATAAGTATATTTCCGCTCCGCTGGGTGAAGGCTGGATTGAAATAGGTACATATAACTTTGACGGCACGTCGGATGAAGAAAATATAACCGTTTCGGCAGATGAAGAAAATGTTATGTATCTTAACTGCATAAAACTTGAAGCGGTTACCGGCGGATTATATGTGACGGAGCCTGTCGCAGAGGTTTCCGGCCTTGAGATTGACGCACCGTCGGACGGAAATGCATCTGCATGGGTATATGCCTATAATAAAACAGACGCGGAAGAAAACGTTACTGTTATTTTGGCAGTTTATGATAAGGAAACTAACATGCTTGCAGCTCCTGTTGCGGTAAAAAGCCTTCCTGTTGCGGGCAATGTGGTAAAGATTGCAACGGAAGCTGTTCCTGTTGCGGACAGCAGCAATGTTTATATGAAAGCATTTGTATGGAACGGAGCTTCGGCGCTCAAGCCTTTGCGGCCGGTTCATGAAATAAGCACAAAAAATAATTAGAGATTTAAGCTCGGGTTATCTGCCGGATTAAATCCGGCAGACAATCCGAAACAACGTGGTTTAAGAAAGTGGGGAGAGCTTTGAAAACAGTAACAAAAATTGCAGCGCTTGCTTTGTCGGTCCTGTTTGTTATGCAAGTATCTGTTTTCGCGCAAACAGCAAATGAGATATATGCATTTTACAGTCAGGAGAAAAATGCTATAATTGTCGGCGGTGTTTCTCCGTATGGTGAAGACACGGTTGCCACTGTAAGTATAAGTAAAAACGGCGCTTTGTTCTATTTTAACTTTGCACGGACGGAATCAAACGGTGATTTCAGGTTCGAGTGTTCAATGAACTCAAGCCTTGACGAAAGCGGAGTTTATAGTGTGACAGTCGGCGGTGCAGCATTGGATGCTGCTGAATGTGACGGCGGAGTGGTATTCGTTAATGCTGCCGACAGTGCGAGGATTCTTGCTGAAGTCGAACAAAGCACTCCCGATACAATAAGAGAGATAATAACTTCTCCCGAAAACATTGAACTTATTGATATTGATGTTGACGGGGATATTCTTTCGCTTAATAACAGCAATTTGGTTTTTGCATCATTGGCCGGAAAAAAATTTGACAGTATTCCTGCCCTGCGCAGCGCTTTTAATGCTGCGGTTGCAATTGAATTTTTTAACGAAGCTTCAGCTGAACAGGGAGAAAGCTTGCTGCAAAAATACGCCGATTCACTCGGTATTGACACAAAGCTTCTTTTTGACAGAATTAAAACGGATGAACTGAAAAAAGATGTTTATAATGCAGTCTGTTCTCAAGATATTATACTAACGGCGGAAGCGTTTGGCGAAATTTTTAATAAGGCATGTTATACAGCGCTTTTCAACGGCTTTACGAGCAGCGACAGAGAAATTTTTATTTCATACATTGAGGCTTGCAACGCTGCAAATTATACCGATGTAAACCTCTCCGAATACAGTAAGCTTTCATCAGATAATAAGGTTAATTTGGTGAAGAATGTAATCAGCGCCAAGAATACGAAAAAGTTTAAAGATCTGAAAGATGTGGAAGCGGCATTTGCTAAAGAACTGAAAGCTGTGACAGAACCGAAAAAAAGAGATGACGGCGGAGGCGGCGGAAAAGTTATCTCAATCGGCGGAGGCAGCGGAGGAATTAAAAAACCTGACAAAACGGATACGGACGATAATAAGCAAAACAATGAGAGCGAAATAAAAAACCCCGGCTTGTTCGATGACTTGGAGAGTGTGCCTTGGGCAAAAGAACAAATAGAGACGCTTGCCGCAAATGGCGTTGCAAACGGCGTTGGCGGAAGCAGCTTTAATCCGCAGGGAATGATTACAAGAGAAGAATTTATTAAGCTGGCGGCTATCGGATTTGATCTTCCGAATGAAAAAACAAACAACACTTTCACGGATGTAAAAGAATCGGACTGGTTTTATGAGCCTGTAATGAGGGCGTTTGCTTTGGGCATTGTAAACGGTGTGGATTTTGATTTGTTCGGAACGGGCAGCATGATTACAAGAGAACAGCTTTGCACAATTGTTTACAGGATTATGCTTATGCTGGATGTCCGCATAGAGGTTAATGATATGAGTGTTGAGATAGCTGACAAGGACGATATTTCGGATTATGCAAAGGATGCTGCAGAGGCAATGTATCGTGCTGGAATCGTGTCGGGTGTCGGAAACGGCAGATTTGCCCCTAAAGAATACGCAACAAGGGCGCAGGCGGCAAAAATAATATATGAAGCTATGGAGAGGATGGGGAAAATATGAAAGTGAAAATTAAATCGTTGCTGCTGATGATGATCCTTTTTATAAGCTTTGCATATGCTTCGGCTGCCATGGCGGAAAGTGAAAATACATATATGCTTTTGAGGACGAATAATTTCACACTTCCCGAGGGCGGCGGCTGGACAATTCAAAACGATGAACATAAATACAAGTATTCGATTCCCGGGGGCTATCTTAAGGACTCTGCATGGCAGGGCCCCGGTGCCACAGCTGATTTTTACGTTGCCGATGAGGGGAATTATGTTATATGGGCAATGGTGTGGGATTCGTCCTCCGGCTTCGGAACAAGGTACGGATATGTTACCGTAGACGGAGAAACGGATGAAAATAAATTTCAAAGCAGTGAGGGGGATGCCTTTACATGGTCGAGAAGCAAGAAGGCATTTCATTTAAAACCGGGTCTGCATCGCATTGCATTGTCAACCGGTTATCCGTCATTCTGCTGTTCCGCCGTTATGATAACAAACGATCTTGAGTATGTATTGAATACCGAAACCTTATATGAGGATATAGCAGCATATGCCGATACCGAGCCGCCTTCATTTAATGGAGAAATCTCCGTTGAAGCAGACAGTATGACCTCATTTACAGCCGTGTTTCCTGAAGCGACAGATAACATCGGGATTGCAAGCGTGAAGTATTTTCTGAATAATGAAGAGATTCAGATTGGAGAGGATATGACATATCGTGCCGAAAACGTTAAGCCGCTCAGCAGGTACACCTTGTCCGCAAAAGCTTCCGACGGACTTGGAAATTCGGCTGAAGTGCATGCGGAAATTGACCTTGCAAGGTGGAAAATCGGCGAGTGTTTGCTGAAAAACACTTCGGGAAAAGAGATTTCCGGTCTTAGCGAACTTACTCAGGAGGACACAAAATTTACTGTAACGGTTAATATTCAAAAAGAGTTTACCGGTGCAGGCAGGGCGCAGCTTTTTGCGGGCGTTTTCACTGAGGACGGAAAACGGATGCTTGTGCCGTATTCCTCAATGAGCGGGGTGGTTGCTCTCGGGCAGTCAGTTGCAAAAAATATTAATTTTGATATAACTCCCGATTTTTTTGCAGAGCGTGAGAACTGCATGGTCAAGGTCATTTTAATTGACAGCTCTGCAAATATTATGGCTTGCACCGAGGGCGTTGTTATCGGAGGGAGTGAAAAAACAGAATGAAATTAAAGATAATATCTTTGTTGTTAATATTTTCTATGTTTTGCTGCATTTCTTCCTTTGATACAGACGTATATGCCGAAACAGATGAAAATTCCTACAGCGAAGCTATAAAGGTTGTTTTGGATTTAAAGCTCGTTACCCTTGATGATACCACGGCAGACGGTATAATACAGCGGCGTGACCTTGCGGAAATTGCGGTAAAAATCAACAATGCGGCAAACAATATAAAGGCAGCGGACACTGTTTTTAAGGATGTTGCCAAAGACGAGGTGAAATCAGGTTATATTCAGGCTGCTTATGACATGGGAATATTTAACGGATATTTTGACGGAAGTTTTCAGCCGTTTGAAGCAGTTACATATAACGAGGCAGTAAAAGTTCTGGTTTCGCTTGCCGGTTACAGCCGGTATGCCGAAAGAAAAGGCGGATATCCTTACGGATATATAAGTGTGGCAAAGGAAATCGGTATTCTTTCGGGAACAGCAGCGAAAGGAAATTCAGCAGTCCGTTTCGGAAGCCTTTGCAAAATGATTTTAAATACTCTGGAAACGGGAGTTATGGAAGAAACAGGTATAAACGGCGAAAACATCAGTTATAAAGTGTCGGACGGTGAGCTGCTTCTTTCGAAAAATTTTGATTTGAAGGTCGTTAAAGGGCAGCTTACAGCGAATAATCTTACGGAGCTTACCGGAACAAGCGGGCTTGATGAAAACCGGGTAAAGCTTGGAGGAGAGGTGTACCGCGTAAATTCAGCAGACATACATTCGTATCTGGGCAAGCTGCTTGTGTGTTATGTCGATAAAAATGATACAATAGTAACATTTTATGAGCCGTCGAATAAAAACGAAGAGATTGTTTTCTATTCAAGAGATATAGCAGATATATCATCGGATGAGATTAAATATAAAGATGATGACGGAAAATATAAACATATAAGCTTGTATGATAATGCGGATTTTATTTATAACGGCAGCGCGAAGGTGTCGTGGAGCTATGAGGATGTTCCCTTGAATAACGGGGAAATCAGAATGCTTGATTCCGATGGTGACGGTAAATATGACGTAATGTTTGTGAATCATTATGTAAACCTTATTGTGGACAGATATGTTTCCGAGGACGAGGTTATTTATTTTAAGTACGCTCCGGAAGAATATGAGAAAATTGCTCTTTCGGAAAAGGAAAAGGTACGCTTTAGCCTTACGGATGCCGATGGGAATATTGTAAGCGCAGATGAGCTTGAAGCAATGGACATACTTTCTGTTTCAAAAAGCACAGACGGTAAGGTTTATAACATGAAGCTGTCGAAAAACAAGGTTGAGGGAACTTGCTCGGCAAAAAACAATGAGGATATTACCATAGACGGAATTGATTATAAAACAGATCCGTGCATTGATAAAAATTCCAAATACGGAAGCGTTGAACTTGGGAAAAAAGGTTTGTTTTATCTTAATTATTGCGGAGAAATAGCAGCAGCGGAATATGATACCTCACTTTTTAGAAATTACGCCTACCTTATGGAAATCCGTGATGACAAAGACAGTTTAAAAGACAGTGTTTATATAAAGGTTTTTGACAAGGACGGAGCGTTCCGCAGTTATAAGCTCTCCGAAAAATTAACAATAAACGGAAATAAAATGAGTGACAGGGCAATATATAACGATTTTAGTTTTTACAGTGCGGGAGCTGCCGAAACGCAGTTAATAACATATGAGAAAAATTCCGAGAATCAAATAACAAAAATCAACAGCGCGAAAAATGCATCGGAATTCAGTGAAGAACTGAGAGAAATTAATTTTACTTTAAGCGACAATCTTTCTTCAGTGCAGTATCGTGCAGGAAATATGAATATGTTTGCTTCGAGGTATATTATTACCGATAACACCATGATTTTTGTTGTTCCGGATGACATGGATGACGAAGAAAAATTCCATATTATAAAAAGAAATAATCTCTATGGAGACAGGAGCTATGAAAAGGTTAAAATTTATGACGTCGATTTAAACAGCCGTGCTTCGGCAGTTGTTATGGGTTTTACGGATTCGTTTTTTGAAAGCGCATCGCCGACGGTCGGCGTTATTTCCAAATGTGCGTTCGGATATGACAATTCGGGTGACGACGCCGTTAAGCTTACTGTCAATTCCGGATTAACCCCGGTAACGCTTACTGTTCCGGAGGATCTTGAGGTGTGTATTCCAAGCTCCGCTATTATTGATTATACCGGTGAAGCAAGCGATTTTGTAAAGTATCGCAAAAACGGTATTAACTATACCTCTCCGGAGAAACTGAAGAAAGGCGATGTTGTTCAGTATATCAATACTCCGGCAGGTAAGGTTTCGGCTCTTCTTTTGGTATATAGGACAGGAACAGATATGCCGAATGAAATAATGAGCACAGGCGCGCCTTCAAAAAATAATGTATATGCAATTAAGTATTATACATATGCTGAAATTTCCAAGGTGATGGACAATGCGGTAAGAATAAATGTTCCGTCACCGGACGGAAGCGAGGTCTACGAAAGAGTTTTCCCGTTCATTAAAAACACAGCGTTTTTTAAATTTGACGCATCTGCAAAAAATATTGAGGAATACTCCGCTTACCGCCTGCAGGCAGGCGATAAGGTGTTTATCTACAGCCAATCAACAAATGTTAAATTGGTTGTCGTTTATGAAGGGGGCGAGTAAAAATGACAAAAAAACATATGCGGTGGGGTTGGTTTTTTATTGCGCCGTATCTTATCGGTTTTAGTATTTTTACATTATCGGCAGTTGTTTTTTCGGGATATCTGTCCTTTACCGATTACAATATTTTTAATCCCCCGAAATGGGTCGGGATGAAAAATTATATTAACGCCGTTACTGATCCGGAGGTTTGGACATCATTCAGAAATGTGTTTGTGTATGGCATTATAACAGAATTTCTTCAGCTTTTTTTGGGATGTATAATTGCAGTTGCGTTAAATCAAAAATGCAAGGGCATAGGCGTTTTCAGAACAATGTACTTTCTCCCTGTTCTGACGCCGATGGTTGCGGTCAGCTTCGTGTGGTCATATATGTATAACCCGTCATACGGCGTTATTAACTATCTGTTGTCCTTTATAGGCTTAGGTCCGTTCAATTATACATTTTCAAGCAATTGGTTTGAATTTGTTGTGGGCGTTTCACTCATGAATGTCTGGAAAGGATTAGGTTATACATCGCTTTATCTGCTCGGCGGACTTCAGAATATAAGCGAGGACGTTATGGAGGCCGCCGATATTGACGGCGCCGGTTCGGTTCGCAAGTTCTTTTCCATTACCGTGCCGCTGCTCACGCCAACGCTTTACTTTTTGCTTGTTATAGGCGTTATAAATGCCATGCAGATATTTGACCCCTTCTATATAATGGCTTCAAATGCCAATACGGGAGCAGATGTTAAAGTTATCGGTTCGCTTATATACAACAATGCATTTGTTTACAACAAGCTTGGTTTGGCTTCGGCAATTTCATGGATTGCATTTGCGGTTATGGCTGTTCTGACATGGCTGCAAAAGCTTATAGAAAAGAGGTATGTATATTATGCTTAAATCGAACGGAAAGTTCAAAACCGCAATGCTTGTAACATGCCTTGCGCTTGGAGCTGTTGTTATGATATTTCCGTTTCTGTGGGCTCTTTCGGTATCATTGCAGGGGCCGGGACTTGCCTATCGGACGCCGCCTCTGTTTTTCAAACCCCCGTTCCGGTTTGATAATTATCTGAGAGCGCTTAACGAGGCAAATATGCTTAAATATGCGGCAAACACTCTTTTTGTTACGGTATTAGCAGTTGTCGGTACGGTTTTTTCAAATGCATTTATTGGTTTTGGATTCGCAAAATACAAGTTTAAAGGCTCGGACTTTCTTTTCTTTACGGTGCTGTGCACCATGATGCTTCCGGGAAATATAACAATCATAGTTCACTATATTATGTGGCAAATGCTCGGGGCATTAGATACATATGTACCGCTTATTTTGCCGGCATTTTTCGGGTCGGCAATGATAACATTTTTGTTCAGACAGAATTTTTTAAGTATTCCGAATGAATTGTATGAAGCGGCATTGGTTGACGGAGCTGCACCGCCGAAAATATTTTTCGGAATTTATCTTCCGCTTGCAAAGACAGTTATTGCAACGGTTGTAGTACAAAGCTTTATTACGCATTGGAATAATATGTTTCAGCCTCTTGTATATTTAACGTCAAAAGAAAAATATACGATTTCCATAGGGCTTCTTTATTTGAAAGGAACCTTTGAGGATAACAATCTGGAAATTTTGCTGGCAGCTTCGGTGCTGGCAATGCTGCCGACGCTGATAATTTATTTCTTTGCACAAAAGCAATTTGTCGCCGGACTCGTTTCGGGGAGCGTTAAAGGTTAAGGAGGAATTTGTAATGAAAAAAATATTTGTTATTTGCTTAGTGGTTATTATAAGTGTTTCGGCGCTGGCAGGCTGCGGAAAAAAGGAAACAAGCAGCGACGGCACAATAACTATCAGGGTCGGAATGCCGAACGGAGGCGATATTACGGCATGGGAAATAGTTGAGAATTTTGAGAAAGAACATCCTGAAATTAAGCTTGATGTTGATGAAACGCCGTGGGTGGAATTTAAGAAGAAAGTCAAGCTTCAGACATCATCGGGCAATGCCCCCGCACTTTTTATAAGTGATTCGGGACATATAGCAACAATGGGGGCAATGGGGAATGCTCTTGACCTCAGCGAAAAAGTCAAGTCGGATATAGATGTCTCCGAGTATTCAAAAACCTTGTTTTCCGGACAGGATGCGGACGGAAAGATTTGGGGCATACCTCACGGTATAAACTCTTTGGCGGTTTTTTACAACAAGACGCTCTTTGATGAAGCAGGTCTTGAATATCCCGGTGAGGACTGGACATTTGATGATATGATGGAGATGGCAAAAAAGCTTACCAGGGATGTGGACGGTGACGGCAAAATTGATCAGTACGGTATAATGTACGGTACTAACATTTCTTCCGGCTGGCTGCCGTTTGTTCTTGCCGAGGGCGGAGCGCCGCTTGATGAAACAAGGACAAAGTCAATGTTTAATGACAAAAAAACAATAGCAGGACTTAAAAAGTTTATAGAACCCCGTACCGAGGGAATTACATGTGATGCGGAATGGGCTGCCGCAAACGGCGGCACAGCGGCATTTTATATGGGGAAAATAGGAATGTATATTGCGCTTCAATCTACCGCCACCGTTATAGAAACCAATAAATCCGATGGATTTGAATACGATGCGCAGATTATGCCGTACGGAGAATGCGGCAGACGTCCCTGCGTTTATGTGCCTAATCTCTGGGTCATAAATGCACAGTCTTCAAAGGCAGAGCAGGAGGCAGCCTGGACTTTCATAAAATATTATTTGAATGATGAGTCTCAGAAAATTTTGGCAGACACTCTTCTGGACGGTATACCTGTTAAAAATTCCGCTCTGGAGTATCTTGCTTCGAAAGAAACTTCTCCCGCAAATATGGGCGCATTTTATAAAGGACTTGATGAATTCGGAAGCACAATGTTTGAGAACGGAACTTTTGAGGAATGGAGGCCGAAAGCTGATGAGATCATTCTTAAAATGCTTAACGGATTAGTTGATTTTGATAAGGGAATTAATGAACTGCATAAGACTGTAACCAAAGTATTGGAACAATAAGGACTGAGTAAAATGACTGAGAAATTACGGGAATACGTAGGCAAATTCAATTGTTCTGATGAAGAATGTTATTCGGGCGATATAACAAACGACAACGCATACATTTGGATGAAAGAAAACATTCCTTTGCTTGACTGCCCGGATAAGCTCTTGGAAGAAATATATTATTTCAGGTGGTGGGTTTACCGCAAACACATTAAATCCACCCCTGAGGGGTATATAATTACAGAGTTTATGCCTGATGTTCCGTGGGCAAAAGAGTACAACAGCATTAACGCGGCGGCAGGTCACCATTTGGCTGAGGGCAGATGGCTGAAAAACTCTAAAAGCTGCCTTGAGGATTATATCCGTTTTTGGCTTAACAGAAGCGATGAGGGATATGTTTACAGTATGTGGCTGGTTTCAGCAATGCTGGAGTATTGTGAGTTAAACGGAGATTACAGCATCGGTACGGATAATCTTGATGAACTGTGCCGGTACTATTCCTATTGGGAAAGAGAGCATTCGGAGCCGTGCGGCTTGTTCTGGTCGGTTGATAATTATGATGCAATGGAATATACAATAAGCGGAACCTCCGAAAGGTTAAAGGGCGAAAGAGGTTTTCGCCCGACGCTTAATTCGTATATGGCGGCTGATGCGTTTGCCATTGCTGAATTTGCCGAAATTGCAGGAAAAAAAGAGCTTGCTGCGCAATATGCCGAAAAAGGAGAGCATATCCGTAAGCTTATCACGGAAAAACTGTGGGATGGCGATTTTTTTAAATCATACTATAAAACGGATAAAAACGGAAATCTGTCCTTTGGCAAAATGCCGGAGAACAGAGATGCCCGTGAGCTTGTGGGGTACATACCCTGGTATTTTAATCTTCCGGAGGAGGGGATGGAAAATGCCTTTTCATATCTTAAAACAAGTGAAGGCTTTATGAATCCCTACGGAATAACAACTGCGGAGCAAAACCATCAGCGGTTTTTATATGAGGTTGACCATGAATGCCTTTGGAATGGCTATATTTGGCCTTTTGCTACTGCTCAAACTTTGAGAGCCATGGGGAATTTGCTTCATAATTATAATCAGCAGGTTATCACCAAAGAGGATTTTTATGCCGTTCTTCGTCAATATGCAATTTCGCAGCATATTAAGGACGAGAAAGGGAATACAAAACCGTGGATTGACGAGGTTATAGATCCGCGCAGCGGTCAGTGGTACAGCAGAAACTATCTTAAAGAGAGAGGCTGGATTAAAGGCGGCTACGAAAGAGGAAAGGACTATAATCATTCAACGTTTTGTGACATTGTGTTAAATGACCTTTTAGGTATAAAGATACAAAACGGAAGAGTTACGGTTAATCCGATTATTCCCGATAACTGGAATTATTTCAAAGTGGAAAATTTGCATATTAACGGCAGAAAATACACAATTTTATATGAAAATAACAGTATGGAAATCAGCGGTCAGTAAAATGAGAAAGGGGATTACATATGAAAAAAATGTTAATGCTGGGAGACAGCATAAACTTGCATTATGCATCGTATCTTAATGAATATTTAAGCTGGGAATATGAAATTTATTCTAAACCCGGAAGAGAGGAAGCATTAAAAAAAATTGACAGTGCGGTGGGAGGAAACGGCGGAGACAGTTCAATGGTTCTCAAGCATATAAAGGAAAGACAAAAGGACACGGGACTTAATTTTGATGTTTTTTTATTTAATTGCGGACTGCATGATATAAAGCGCAAGGTACCGGAGGAAAGGCTTCAGGTCGGTATTGAGGATTATGAAAGCAATTTAAATGAAATTTATAAAATTATGAACGAAAATAATGTGAAATGCATATTTATGACGACCACTCCCGTTTTAGAGGAAATGCACAATACATTAATCCCGGCAGGAATAAAGAGATATAACAAAGATGTGGCAGCGTATAATGAGGTTGCGGTGAAGGTTGCGCATTTACATAATGCGGCTGTCATAGACTTACACAAGTTCGTAAGCTCAAATACAGGCGAAATTTATATAGATTATGCTCACTTTAATTTTTATATGCGCAGGTTACAGGCAGCATTTATAGCCGGCGCGGTAATGAGCATGGAATAATGTTTAATTACGGAGCTATAAAAGCAGCCGGTAAATATCTTAAAAACTCCGGTTGCTTTATAGCTCTGTTCTGATGTAATGTTTAGGAGGATTACATGTGATAATTCGTAGTAACTGTGTTGATGTTACTGAAAAAGTAAATAAGGCTCTTTTATCGGGGGAAACGAATATCGAATTTGAGAAAGGCGAGTACCATTTCTATCCGGAAAAAGCGCCGGAGCGGGAAAGCTATATATCGAACCATGACAATGACGGCTGCAAAAAAGTCGGCGTTCAAATTGAGAATAAAAGTTGCGTTATGATAAACGGCGGCGGTTCCAGGTTTGTGTTCCACGGCATTATGCTGCCTTTCGGAATCGAGCGGTGCAGAGATATTTCATTATGCAATTTTTCAATAGATTTTCCGATAAGCACATATATTCATTCTACCATTCTGGACGCGGATGAAAATTCCTGCACGGTTAAGCTTTGGGATAATACGCCGTACAGAATGAACGGGGATACACCGCTTTTTTTAATAGACGGAGGGTATGAATTCGAATACGGACATGCCATGGAATTCAATCCTGAATTGGAGTGTGTGGAATATGGTACAAACGACCGCGATTACTTCAAAGAAAGTAAGGCGGAAGAGATAGAAAAAGGAATTCTGAAAATCAGACAGAAATTTAATGTGATTCCCAAAAAAGGAAACTATATGTTTTTTTCGGTTGGAAAAAGGTTTGCCCCTGCAATTTTTATAAATTTCTGTGACGGTGTGAAAATAGAAAATGTAACTGTGCATCATGCTTTGGGAATGGGCCTCCTGGCACAGCTTTCAAAGAATATACAAATCAGCAGAATGACGGTTTCGCCGAGCAGCGGTCGTTTTGTAAGCACTTTTGCCGACGCCGCCCATTTTGTGGAGTGTATGGGCAGCATAACAATTAACCAATGCTGTTTTGAGAAGCAAATGGATGATGCGCTCAATTGCCATGGAATATATGCCCAAATTGAAAAAGCGGATAAAAACAGGGCGCAATTAAGGCTGAAACATCGTCAGGCATTAGGCATAAACATATTTTCAGCCGGGGATAGGGTTGAATATATCAATCCTGAAAATTTGTTATCTTACGGAAGCAATACTGTGAAGTCAGCTTCTATGAAGTCGAATGAAATAATTGAGATTGAGTTTGAAAATAATATTGAAGCAATAAACGGGCATTACATCGAGAACATATCACATACTCCGAATTTAACGGTGAAAAACTCTTATTTTGGGAAAAACCGTGCGCGCGGACTTCTCATTACTACACGCGGAAAGGTGATAGCAGAGAATAATGTTTTTGAAAAAACAGGTGCGGCGATACGCATATCGGGGGATGCAAATTTCTGGTATGAATCAGGCTGCGTAAAAGATGTGACCGTTAAAAACAATACATTTATTGACTGCAATGCCAACGCAAGATGGGGAAATTCAGTGATTGATATTGCGCCCCAGGTTTTGAAACCTGCCGGACCGGTGCATAGAAATATCCGCGTGGAGGGGAATAAATTCAAAACTTTCGATATTCCTCTGCTGTGGGCAAATTGCGCGGAAAATTTATTTTTCACAAATAATAAGATAGAAAAAACGAATACATTTCCGCCCAAAGGGATAATTAAAGAGATGGTGACTTTGCAAAATTGTATAGAAACCACAGTCGAAAATAATCAGCTGTAATGATTTTTATTGGCAAGCAGTGAAAAGCCACAGCGTTTTGTGATAAAAAACACAGAATGCTGTGGTTTTCTTTTACTCAACAATGGAGAAATATTGAAAAATATTTTGCTTGAAAGTTGTCTGATACCGGCAAGATCTAAGAGTATTAGTGCTTATGATAAAGGTGTGGACGCGAGGCGGTAATCGCGAAGTCCGTAAAACACTTCTTTAAAAAGCAGAGGGGTTGTTATTTTTGAGAAGCCTGTTTCATAAAATTATGAGAGGTGGCGGAAATGGATGATTATAATATTGAATACTTTATAGACAATGGAGACGGGCAGATTATAAAGCTTTCGGGTTTAAACGATAAAGATTTAAAAAAGTGGAGAAAAGATATGGAAGCACGTGCGCTGAGTGAGTATTACAATAAAAAAGTAAAGGTAAAAATAAAATAAAAAATTTGATTTTTAGAAGCGGTTCTGCTATAATCATCGTATGAATAAACAGTTGCCGTTTTCGGGAAGGAGGATATTTCAGTGAAAGTGGCGGCAGCTTATATAAGAGTTTCCACAGAAGACCAGATTGAGTTCAGCCCGGACAGTCAGTTAGAAAAAATAAAACTTTATGCAGAAAGAAATCAAATTTTATTACCTAAAGAATTTATATTTTTAGATGAGGGCATCAGCGGAAGAAATGCAGCTAAACGACCTGCATTCAATGAAATGATTGGTCTTGCAAAACGCAAACCAAAGCCGTTTGACGTTATTTTAGTTTGGAAATACAGCCGATTTGCACGAAACCGTGAAGACAGTGTTGTTTACAAATCAATGCTGAGAAAAGATCTTAATATTGACGTTGTTTCAATCAGTGAGGATGTCGGCGATGATAAAATGTCTATCCTTTTTGAAGCGATGATTGAAGCAATGGATGAATATTACAGTATCAATCTTGCGGAAGAAGTGAAACGAGGGATGACCGAAAAAGCCAAAAGGGGAGGCGTTCTTTCGATTCCTGCTTTTGGATACAAGGTAGAAAACAACAAATTTGTTATAATTCCGGAAGAGGCTGAAATTATACGAAAGGTTTTCAATGACTATGCATGCGGCAAAGGCTTTTTATCCATTGCGAAAGCTCTGAATGCTATGGGCGTGAAAACACACAGAGGAAACAAGATTGAAAACAGAACCGTAGAATATTGGCTGAACAATCCTGTATACATAGGGAAGACCCGCTGGAATCCGGATGGCAAACTGTCAAGAAACTATACTTCCGGTACGGCTATCATATGCAATGGCACACATGCACCGATAATTGAAACGAAAACATGGGAAAAGGTTCAGAAAAAAATGAAAGAGCAGAAAGCGAAATTCAGGAAGTATTACAACCCTGACCGCAATGATTTATCTCATTGGCTTTCGGGCATTGTCAGGTGCGAAAAATGCGGTGCCGTTTTATCCAATCAGGGAGGTTTTTTCGGTTGTTCAAACAGAGGCAGGGGAACATGCACGGGCGTTGGATATATTAAAAGCAATAAATTGGACAATATTATATTTAAAGCTTTGTCGGATATAACGCTTCCGAATGTCACTCTTGAATTTGCAGAACACGAATCTGATGTCCAATCCGATTCAAATGATGACAGTATTATTTTAACACAAATTCAAAGACTTGAAATGCGGATGGAGCGTATAAAATCAGCTTATGAAAGTGGTGCAGATACTCTTGAAGAATATAAAGCAAGTAAAAAGAACATTCTTTCCGAAATTAACGATTTAAAAAAAGCACTTGAAAAAAGCCTCGGAGATTCGCCGGAACAAAAAGTTGAAATTTGCAATGAAAATATTCGAAGACTGACGGATATACTTCAGGATGCAAGCGTCAGCAACATTGATAAAAACAAAGCGGCGAGGACAATTTTTAAGGAAATTGTGAAAGGCGGAGAGGACGGAAAACGCCTTAAATGCGTGTTTTGGAGATAATTTTAAAATGAGAAAAAGCTGCTCAAGCATTTACAGTACGGCGGACCGGACGGCGAGCTCGGAGCGTCTTTACGATATTTAAGTCAGCGATTCAGCATGCCGAATGAGATTTCCAAAGCAACCCTTAACGATATAGGTACAGAAGAGCTTGCACATCTTGAAATGATTGGAACAATTGTTTACCAGCTGACGCGTAACCTCACACCCGAACAGATTAAAAGCGGAGGCTTCGATCAATATTTTGTTGATCATGGAACCGGAATTTACCCGGCATCCGCCGCAGGAGTTCCGTTCAATGCTGCATGTCTTGCCTCAAAGGCGGATGTTATCGCCGATTTGAACGAAGATCTCGCAGCAGAGCAGAAAGCGCGTGCAACTTATGACAACATTCTCCGTCTTGCGGACGATCCTGACGTGATTGAACCGATTCGTTTCCTGCGCGAACGTGAGGTTGTTCACTATCAGCGCTTTGGCGAAGCACTTCGTTCTGTTCAGGATATGAGCGACAGAAAATACTATTAAGAAAAACAGCAGAATAATTGTGATATCTTAAAACAGGGCATATTGAAAATTCCGTCAAACGAATAATTGCGGCGGAGATAATTCAGTATGCCTTGTTTGTTTTTCAGTATTCATTTGACGCTAAAAGGCAAAAAACAAGTTGCAATCATACTGCGGCTGTGCTATAATATGTATGTTTATCAAGATAGACCGCTATTTGTATAATTTAGTGAGAATTACATAAAATTGTAAAATCGGGAATGCGCAGACATAGCGCCGGCGGCGAAATTTCCGCCTGCTGAAAAATTGCCGGCAATAACAAATGCAGGTATTCCGGCGGCAAGTTTGGATAAAGTGAATTTATTTCATAAAAGAGGTGCTTAAATGTATTATGAGGAACTGCGCAGTTCAATTAAAAACGGAAAGACAGCACCTCTCTATATATTTGAAGGTCCGGAGGATTACCTTATTGAGTTTTGTATTGCAGAGCTTAAAAATAAACTGATTGATCCGTCAACAGAGATGATGAATTATAAAAGCTATGAATTCATACCTCCGGTAGGTGAAGCCGGTGATTTTTTGGAAACACTTCCTATGATGAGTGAACGAAAACTTGTTGTGTTCAGAAAATGCGGTTTGTTTGCCGGAAATATCAAAAACAAAGCTCAGTGGGAAAAAGTTTTATCAACGGTTGCGGAATACAATTGCGTTGTTATCTGGGAAGAGGCGGCGGAACGGGGTAAAAAACCATCATCTGTGCGAAAAGCTGCGGAAGCAAACGGCATTGTTGTGCAGTTTCCGCTCAGAACCGAGCCGAAGCTGCGTTCATGGGTGACAAAGATTGCGGCTGCGGCGGGAAAAACAATTGACCCTGAGGATGCGGCTTATCTCATTGCAACACTTGAGCGAAAAATGCGCGTGATCAGAACTGAACTTGATAAAGTGATTGCTTTCAGCGAGGGAACAAAAATTACACGCGCCGATATTGATGCCGTTATAGTAAAACCATCGGAACAAAGTGTTTTTGACCTGATAGACGCAATTTTTAACGGACGGCGCGAGCAGTGCTACAGACTGTTATATGACCTGCGGCAAAACAGACAGGAGCCTGTGAGTATTTTGTCGCTCTTATCCGGGCAGATTATTAATATATACAGAGCACGGCTTTATATCGCTGATGGGTTTACATCGGCACAGGCTGCACAAAAGCTTGGCGGCGGATACGGAATTGAGAAATGTGCAAGAAAAGCGGAAAAAATAAAGGCTGAAAACCTTGAACTTCTGATAAACTTGTGCTTTGAAGGTGATAAGCGCGTTAAACAGGGGCTTGTTGACCCATGGGCAGCGCTTGAAATTATAATAGCTGAATATCGTTTTTATTAATGAAAGGAAGTAATATCATGAAATATGAACTTGAGAACGGTTGGAATGTCAGTGCAGACAGGCAGGCTGTGTTTGATTTTTGTGAGGGATATAAAAAATTTCTTAATAATTCCAAAACAGAACGCGAAAGCGTTCTGTCGGCAGTGAAGCTTGCGGAAAAACGCGGCTTTGCTCCGCTTTCATCCTTTTCATCTCTTAAAGCGGGGGATAAGGTTTATTCAATAAATAAGGAAAAAGAAATGCTCCTTGCAGTTATCGGAACAGAACCGATTGAAAACGGGGTGCGCATTGTCGGCTCGCATATTGATGCGCCGCGCCTTGATTTGAAGCCTAATCCGCTGTATGAGGACGGCGAAATGGCATTTTTTAAAACCCATTATTACGGAGGCATCAAAAAATATCAGTGGACAGCTGTTCCGATGGCGATTCACGGCGTTGTTGTAAAGGAATCCGGCGAGCGTGTTGATATAAAAATCGGAGATGAGGGCGATGATGTGACTTTCGTTATCACGGATTTGCTTCCGCATCTTGCAGGCGACCAAATGAAAAAAACAGCGTCCGAGGTGATCGAGGGCGAAAACCTTAATTTGCTGATAGGTTCAATGCCTTCTGATAATAAAGACGACAAAGAACGCGTGAAAGCGAATATACTGGCAATCCTGAATGAAAAGTATGGAATCTGCGAAGAAGATTTTTTGAGCGCTGAGCTTGAAATTGTGCCTGCCGCAAATGCCAAGGACCTTGGATTTGACAGGAGTCTTATCGGTTCATATGCACATGATGACCGTGTGTGCAGTTATCCGAACCTTATGGCGCTGCTTGATACAAATGAATGCCGCAGAACTGCGGTTTGCCTGCTGACTGATAAAGAAGAGGTCGGAAGCATGGGAAATACAGGCGCAAAAAGCAACTTCTTAAAGCTTATGCTGATGGAACTTATGCAGAAAGCAGATAAAAAATCCGGGCAGCTTGAACTTCTGCGCTGCCTTGACAGAAGTATGTGCCTGAGCGCAGATGTCAGCGCAGCGTTTGACCCGAATTATGCTTCGGCTTATGACAAGCGCAATGCGGGAAGAATCAATTACGGAATAACGGTTTCGAAATACACGGGTGCGTGCGGCAAAGGAGGATCGAGCGATGCTTCAGCGGAATTGATGGCAAAGGTTCGTTTCCTGTTTAATAAAAACAATGTTCTTTGGCATGTTGCCGAGCTTGGAAAGGTTGACGGCGGCGGCGGCGGAACAATTGCTCAGTATGTGGCAAATCTGGGCGTTGATACGGTTGACTGCGGAGTTTCCGTGCTCAGTATGCATGCACCGTTTGAGGTGGTTTCAAAGCTTGATGTATATATGACGTACCGTGCATTTAACGTTTTTTTCAGTGAAAAATAAGGGATGATGTTACAGTGAGAATAGATAAATTTTTAAAGGTATCAAGACTTATAAAGCGCCGCACCGTTGCAAATGAAGCGTGCGACGCCGGGCGCGTGAGCATAAACGGAAGAGTTTGCAAGGCAAGCGCAGAGGTTGCCCCGGGTGATATTGTGGAAATTCATTTCGGACAGCATATTATTAAGGTCAGAATTGAGGATGTTAAGGAGCATGCTCTCAAAAACGATGCTCCGCTTCTTTATACTGTGCTTGAAAACAGCTGACGGGTGACAAAATGCGAGAATACTTTGAATTATTTTCCGTTTTCTTCAGAATAGGCGCATTTACGTTCGGCGGGGGATTGGCGATGCTTTCGGTGATTCAGCGGGAGATTGCCGAAAATAAGAAATGGGCAACGGAAAAAGAACTCCTTGACTGTTTTGCGATAGCACAATGCACTCCGGGAGTGATAGCCGTTAACACTGCCACCTTTATCGGTTATAAAAGGAAAAAAATTCTCGGTGCTGTGGTGGCAACATTTGGTGTTGTGCTGCCGTCGCTTGTAATAATAACGATTATTGCCGCATTTCTGAAGAACTTTTTGAAATACAGAATTGTGGCTCGTATGTTTGCAGGTATAAGAATCTGCATTGCAGCGCTGATTATTAACGCGGTTTTCAATATGGGAAAGGCTGCCGTTACCGATAAAATCTGCATTGCAGCCGCAGTAAGTTCATTCTTACTGTCGGCTGTGCTCGGAACATCTCCGGTGCTTATTGTTATTTGCGCGGCACTGCTCGGGATTTTCGTTAAAAGGGGTGAGCAGGAATGATCTATGTTTACCTTTTTTACGAATTTTTTAAAACCGGTCTGTTTTCGCTCGGCGGAGGATTGGCAACAATTCCGTTTCTTGCCGCAATGGGGGACAGATACGGATGGTTTGACCGTGAACTGCTTTCAAACATGATAGCTGTCGGCGAATCCACGCCGGGTCCGATTGGCGTAAACGTTGCGACGTATGTCGGCTTTACTGTCGGCGGCAAATACGGCATTGCAGGATCGGTCTTCGGAGCGGTGCTTGCAACGTTTGCGCTTGTTCTTCCGTCTGTTATCATAATTATTCTTGTTGCAAAAACATATGAAGCATTAATGGGTAACAAAATTGTTGAAAATGCATTCTATACAATCCGCCCGGCAGTGACAGGCATGATTGCATCTGCTGCGTTCATAATGATTCGGAGTGCGCTATGGGTTGGCGGCAAATTCAGTATAAAAGCCGTGATGTTTTTTGCAATGCTGCTTTTAATTACCAATAAGGTAAAATTTCATCCGATTTTCTATATTATAGCCGCGGGAATTGTCGGTGCGGTAATTTCATTTTAAAAACAGAGGAGTTATTGTCAGAATGGACATATTAAAACAACTGTGCAGTGAGCTGAATATTAAGGAAGAGCACTGCGAAAATGTGATTAAGCTGCTTGACGACGGAAATACCGTTCCGTTTATTGCGCGTTACCGCAAGGAGCTTACGGGGAGTATGGACGATCAGTTGATCCGTGAATTATCAGCGCGTCTTGACGCGCTTCGCGCACTTGAGGAACGTAAGGCAGAAATCACAAGACTGATTGACGAACAGGGAAAACTCACGGATGAGCTTGTTGAAAGCATTAACAATGCAAAGCTTCTGACGGAGCTTGAAGATATTTATCGTCCTTACCGCCCGAAGAGGAAAACCAGGGCATCGGTAGCGCGCGAAAAAGGTCTGGAGCCGCTTGCCGATTTGATTGCGGAGCAGAAATTTGATGGTGATATTTATGAAAAAGCCGGAGAATTTGTTAACCCCGAAAACGGGGTTGAATCCGCGGAAGACGCGGTTGCGGGAGCACAGGATATTATTGCCGAGAATATAAGCGATAATGCGGATTACAGAAAAGAAATCCGCAGGCTTACATATCTCAGTGCGCAAATTACAAGCAAGGTTACAAAAAACGAAAATCCCGTTTACCAAATGTATTACGATTTTGCCGAGCCGGTAAAAAAAGTTTCGGATCACAGAATTCTTGCAATGGACCGCGGCGAAAAAGAAAAGGTTTTGAGCATTAAAATTGAACCGGATACGGATGCTGTTATAAGCTATCTCAGAAAAATGACTGTTTTCGGAGAGGGGCAGCTGAGCGAACTTGTCGGTGAAGCTGCCGAAGATTCATACAAGAGACTGATAGCTCCGTCAATTGAAAATGAAATACGCACACAGCTTACGGAGCGCGCACAGACGGCAGCGATAGGACTTTTCAGCGTTAATCTTAAAAATCTGCTGCTTGTTCCGCCGGTGAAAGGACATACCGTGCTCGGTGTTGATCCCGGTTACAGGACAGGCTGCAAGCTTGCAGTTGTTGACAGCACCGGTAAAGTGCTTGAAACTGGTGTCGGATATTTCACGCTTGAACACCATGATAAGGAAAAAGCAAAAAAACAGGTACGCGCGATGATTGAACGCAACTGGGTTACGCTTGTATCTATCGGAAACGGAACCGCGACAGGTGAGAGCGAAAGCTTTATTTCAGAGCTTATCGGTGAGCTTGACAGACCTGTAAAATATATGGTTGTATCGGAGGCGGGAGCCTCGGTATACAGTGCAAGCAAGCTCGGTGCAGAGGAATTTCCCGATTATGATGTTTCGCTGAGGAGCGCCGTTTCAATTGCGCGCCGTTTGCAGGATCCTTTAGCCGAGCTTGTTAAAATTGACCCGAAATCAATAGGCGTTGGGCAATATCAGCATGACTGTAATCAAAAACAGCTTTCCGGTGCACTTGAGGGCGTTGTGGAAAGCTGTGTGAACAGCGTCGGCGTTGACCTTAACACGGCTTCATCATCGCTTTTAAGCTATGTTTCGGGAATTTCATCGGCTGTGGCGAAAAATATTGTCGAGTATCGCGAACAGAACGGATCTTTTAAATCGAGGAAAGAACTGCTTAAGGTAAAAAAACTCGGTGAAAAGGCGTTCGTTCAGTGTGCAGGCTTTTTGCGTATTCCGGGCGGAAAGGAAATTCTCGATAACACCTCTGTTCACCCGGAAAGCTATGATGCGGCGCGTGAGCTTATAGAGGTTTGCGGCTATAGTGAGGAAGAAGTAAAACACAGCAGATTTTCAGATATTGTAAAGCGCGTGACAAAGGAAAATGCTGAGGATATATGCCGGCGTTTCGGTATCGGAATGTTTACACTGCGCGACATTTCTGACACGCTTGCAAAACCCGGGCGCGATATGCGTGACGAACTTCCGCAGCCGCAGCTCAGAAGCGGCTGCATGTCGCTCGATGAGCTGCAAGCCGGAATGATTCTTGAGGGAACGGTCAGAAATGTTATTGATTTCGGCGCTTTTGTGGATATCGGGGTGCATCAGGACGGACTTGTGCATATTTCGCAGATTTCCAACAAATTTATAAAACATCCGACGGATGTTCTCAGCGTTGGGGATATAGTTAAAGTGAAGATACTTGACATTGATAAAGACAAAAAACGAATCTCACTTACAATGAAAATATGAACGGAGGGAAAAAAATGAGCTATGCCGATCGCGTTTTTAAACAGAACTGCATAGATATACTTGAAAACGGATTTTCCGATGAAGCGCTCGATGTCCGCCCGAGATGGGATGATGGCACACCTGCGCACACGGTTAAAAAATTTTGCATTGTGAACAGATATAATCTCAGGGAAGAATTCCCGATTATGACGCTGCGTAAAATTAATTTCCGCGGCGCTCTTGATGAGCTTCTTTGGATATGGCAGAAAAAAAGCAACAATGTTTCTGAGCTTGGAAGCCACATTTGGGATGCATGGGCAGATGAAACCGGCTCAATCGGAAAGGCATACGGCTATCAGCTTGGTGTGAAACATAAATACAAAGAAGGAATGTTTGACCAGGTTGACAGAGTTATATACGACCTTTCGCACAATCCGCAAAGCCGCCGGATTCTTACGAATATTTACAATCATGCCGACCTCGGTGAAATGGCGCTTTATCCGTGTGCCTACAGCATGACATTCAACGTGAGCGGAAAAACTCTTAATGCGATTCTGAATCAGCGTTCGCAGGATATGCTCACAGCAAATAACTGGAACGTTTGCCAGTATGCATGCCTTGTATATATGCTTGCGCAGGTCAGCGGACTTGAAGCCGGTGAACTTGTTCATGTTATTGCGGACGCGCATATATATGACAGGCATATACCGCTGGTGCGCGAAATTCTTGAAAAGGAAGAATATGACGCGCCGAAGCTTGTGATTGACAAATCTGTGACCGATTTTTATGATTTCACGCCGGACAGTCTGATGCTTGAAAATTATAAATATAATCTGTTGGGCAAAAAGGTTCCTGTTGCAATATAAGGGGGATTATGAAATGAAAATGATTGTCTGCGCAGCGCAGAATAACGCAATCGGAAATAATAACAAGCTTTTGTTTTCAATTCCGCAGGATATGAAGTTTTTTCGGAGTGAAACACTCGGAAAGATTGTTGTTATGGGGAGGTCAACGCTTGAATCTTTTCCGGGCGGAAAGCCGCTTAAAAACCGCGTTAATATTGTTCTTACAAGAAATAAGAATTTTGAGCGTGAGGGGGCGGTTGTCGTACATTCGTATGACGAAGCGATGAAGAAAATTTCCGAATATCCCACGGATGATGTCTATATCATCGGCGGAAGTGAAATTTATGCGCTTTTTGAAAAGGACTGCAATGAGGTGCTCCTGACGCGCGTGTATGAATCGCCGGAGGCAGACAAGTTTTTCTTTGATATCGATTCCTCCCCGAATTGGATAAAAACGGAAGAGAGTGAAATATATACTCACGAAAATATTAAATTTTCATTTAATAAATACATAAAGCATTGACAAAACTCAGTAAATGAGTATAATACAATTGTTGAAGGTGATAAAATGTTTTGTCCGAAATGCGGAAGAATGAATGACGATAATGATATAAACTGTAAGGGTTGCGGTGCACTGCTCCATGATGAAAATGAGGAAAGGAAGCCGCAGAAAAAGGGAATAGGTATAAAGTCCGTAATCAGCATTGCGGTTGCGGCTGCTGTTGCCGCCGGAGCAGGAATATATGCGTTTACAAGCTGCTCGGCTTCTCCCGATACGGGGATGGGCGGCAGCTGCACAATTATGTTCTGAATGAAGGTGTTTATTTGACGAAAATAAAACGATTTTTTACAGCGCTGGGCAGTATGATTGAAAATCATCCGATTTTATTCTGTGCAGTGCTTGCAATTATTGAAAATTTTGCTATTGAATCAATGAGCAGGCGAAGTGTGCTCAAATGCCTTAAATATATCGCCAAAAGTCCGCATGTGTTTATCTATAATGCGCTTATTATACTTTTGACGCTTTCTATCTGTCTGCTTTTCCGCAGGCGCGTTTTCGGAATCGTTTTGCTTTCAGCTCCGTGGCTTATCTGCGGACTGATTAATAATGTTGTGCTGAGCTATCGCGTAACGCCGCTTGGGGCAATTGATTTTCAGATTGTAAAAATGAGTCTGATATTGGTTTATCTGTCAAAAACGCAGCGAATACTTTTGTATTGTTCGGTCGGACTGCTTGCCGTTGCAATCGTTGCATTGTGGATTGTCGGTCCGAAAATCAGCGGAAAGCTGAGCTATGGAAAAAACGTTGCGTCAATTGCCGGACTTGTTATCTGCGTGCTTATTGCAACAAACCTGGGTCTTAACTTTAAGGCGCTCAGTTCGGATTTCGGAAACATTGTCGGTGCATATAACGATTACGGATTTGTATACTGTTTTTCGAGCAGCGTTATAGATACCGGTATAGATAAACCGAGCGGTTACAGCGGAACAATGGTTTCTGAAGAGCTTGACAGGCTGCCTGCCGAAGGCGATGCGTCCGAGCTTTTGAAACCCGATATTATTCTGATTCAGCTTGAATCATTTATTGACCCGAAAACAATTAAAGGACTTAATTTCTCAGATGACCCTGCGCCGGTTCACACCTATCTGCGTGAAAATTTCACAACAGGAAAGCTTGACGTTCCATCGTTCGGCGGCGGAACGGCGAACACGGAATTTGAAGTTCTGACAGGGATAAGCCTTGACTATTTCGGCGCCGGGGAATATCCGTACAAGACAATTATGCTGGAACAGACAGCTGAATCGATTCCGTTTAATCTCAAAAAACTTGGTTACAGCGCTCATGCTATTCATAACCACACCGGTAACTTTTATGACCGTGACAAGGTTTATCCGCATCTCGGATTTGATACTTTCCAGTCAAAAGAATATATGTACGGGTATGACACAACGCCCTACGGCTGGTGCAAGGATAAGGCTTTGACCGGTGAAATAATGACAGCGCTGACCTATCAGGATGAGGAAAAGGGAATAACTGCCGATACACCGCGCTTTGTCTGGACTGTTTCGGTTCAGGGGCACGGTTCATATCCGACCGAACCAATCGCAGGAACGGATAATGTAATAAAAGTAACAAGTGATAAGTTTACTTCATCAGAGGTTTATGCTCTCCAATATTATACGAATCAGGTTTGGGAAATGGATATGTTCCTCGGCAGCCTTATATCCGCCGTTGAAAACCGCGGAAAGCCGACAATGATTATTGCCTACGGTGATCATCTTCCCGCAATCGGAATTGACGGAGATGATCTTGTAAACGGCGATGCGTATGCAACGGAATATGTGACATGGAACAATTTCGGTCTTGAAAAGCGCGAAAATAAGGAACTTTATTCGTATCAGCTTTCAAGTCAGATTCTTGATTCGCTCGGCTTTAATATGGGAAATCTGACTCGTCTTCATCAGATGAAGATAGCTGATAATAATTCAATTTCGGATAAGCAGTATCAGAGCGACATTCAGCTGCTTGCATATGATATGCTCTACGGCGACAATTTTCAGTTCGGAGGACAAAAACCGTATACGCCGAGTGATATGAAAATGGGAACTGTTCCGATTAAGATTGAAACAGTTAAGTCAATGGGAAATTCGGTTTATGTTCAGGGAACCGGTTTTACGGAAAAAAGTAAGATATTTATTAACGGTGAACAATGCAAGAATACTGTGCTGCTGAGTCAGTACAGCCTTATGGCTTCCGATGCCGAAGTTAGTGACGGTGATGAAATCACTGTCGGTCAGGCGTCCAGCAAACGCGAGGTTCTCGGATATTCGGAGCCTGTTATTTACGATTCATCGCAGCATTATATTGAAACAGCAGAATAAAATATACCCGTGCCGCTTTGCTGCGCACGGGTATAAAAATAGGGAAGTGGGTTTTGATGTGGCTCGTATTTGCAATATTGTCATCTGTCTTTGCAGCGCTTACGTCAATACTTGCAAAGGTTGGCATTAACGGAGTAAGTTCAAATCTTGCAACTGCCGTCCGAACGGTTGTTGTTCTGATTATGGCATGGGGAATGGTCTTTCTTACAAACACGCAAAGCGAAATAACGGAAATCGGAAAGAAGAGCTGGATGTTTCTTATTCTTTCCGGCATGGCAACAGGAATTTCATGGCTGTGTTATTATAAAGCGCTTCAAATGTCAGACGTTTCAAAGGTTGCTCCGATTGACAAGCTGAGCATCGTTATAACAATTATCATGGCATTTTTGTTTCTGCACGAGCAGATGACATTTAAAACGGTTATTGCATGCCTGCTGATTTCAGCCGGAACGCTTGTACTTGTGTTTTAGTAACTGTTTTTTGTTGTGCCTATGAATTATCGCTTCCGCTTAGCAGCGTGAAGCGATTTTTCTTATATTCAATAAGTCCGAGTTTTTTCATTTTTCCAAGTTCAGATGACATGGCGCTGCGCTCAACCCCAAGATAATCGGCAAGCTGCTGACGGTTGAGCGGAATGTTAAAGCTGCGTCCGCCGGTTTTTTCTGACTGAGCAGAAAGATAACTCATAAGCTTTGCCTGCGTTGTCCGCTTGCTCATATGCGTAAGCTTGTCATTGAGAATCCTGTTTTTTTCCGCTATGGCGCGCAGCATATTCATAAGGATTGTTTGAGAAAACGGATAACCGCCTTGCGCAAGAAGCTTCGAATCGATAAATAACACGCAGCAATCATTTTCGGCGATAACGCTTACTGTTGAAACAGCATCGGGAATAAATGCGTATGCCTCGGCAAAGACATCGTGTTCCGACAGACAGGCGATAAGATTTCTGTTCCCCCAAAAGTCATCGCTGGCAATAAACGCATTTCCGCACAGCATTATTCCGACTGCTGTTATCTGTTCGCCGCTGCGCAGAATAAATTCGCCATGAGCATAGGTCTTTGTTTTAATTTTAAGCATTGCAAGTATTTTTTCTATGTTTTCGGCAGATATTCCGGCGAAAATTAAAGTCTTTTTTAATATTTCCGTATATTTCATGAAAAAATCCACTCCTTTGTTGGAAAAACAACAGATTTATTATATGCATTTTAGTATAATTCAATCAGAAAGTCAAGCATGAAAGGAATGTGAAGCATGATAAGAAGAATTATAAATATTGATGAGGAAAAATGCAACGGCTGCGGAATCTGCGCGCAGGCATGTCACGAGGGCGCTATCGGAATGGTTGACGGCAAGGCAAAGCTGCTGCGCGATGATTACTGCGATGGACTCGGCGACTGTTTGCCGACATGCCCGACAGGAGCAATAACATTTGTTGAGCGCGAGGCTGCGGCATATGACGAAGCGGCGGTTAAACGAAACATGGAAGAGAAAAAGAATCGGGAAAAAAGTGCGGGTTCAACGCCGTGCGGCTGCCCGGGCAGCAATGCGCGCACAATAAAAAGGGCGGAACCGGAGGAGAGGCGTACTGTTGATTATTCCGAAAGCCGCCTTATGCAGTGGCCTGTTCAAATAAAGCTTGCACCGCTTAATGCGCCATACTTTGACGGGGCAAAGCTTTTGATAGCTGCCGACTGCTCAGCATATGCGTATGCGGCGTTTCATGAGAAGTTTATAAAGGGACATATAACGCTGATCGGCTGTCCCAAGCTTGATAACACAGATTATTCCGAAAAGCTGACGGAAATAATTAAAAACAACGATATAAAGAGCGTTACGGTTGTGAGAATGGAGGTTCCGTGCTGCGGCGGTATTGAACATGCGGCGAAAACCGCTCTTCAAAACAGCGGAAAATTTATTCCGTGGCAAGTTGTGACAATCTCGACTGACGGGAAAATCCTTGATTAAAAAGATGAAAGTCAGGGGCAAAGAAATTTTGCCCCTGACTTTCATCTTTTAAACCGCTTCGTTCCGAAAGCGGTATCCGCTGCCCCAGACTGTCAGAATATATTCCGGTTTTGCCGGGTTTTTTTCGATTTTTTCCCTTATCCGCGCGATATGAACGGTTACGGTTGTTGTGTCCGAAAGTGCATCAAACCCCCAAACACGCTCAAAAAGCTCGTCTTTGCTAAAAACGCGGTTCGGATTCTTCATAAGAAAAAGCAGAAGGTCAAATTCCTTTTGTTTTAAGATAACTTCTTTGCCATTTATGTATACACGTCTGTCAAGCTCATCAATTTTCAGATTTCCGACTTCAAGAAGTCTGTTTTCCGAAGCCGCTGTGTTAAATTTTCCGTAGGTTTTTATGTGACTGTTGACGCGCGCCAGCAGCTCGCCCATTCCGAAAGGCTTTGTTATATAATCATCCGCTCCGAGGTTCAGACCTTTTATTTTAGATAGCTCCTCATCGCGCGCCGAAACGATTATAACGGGGATTTTTTTCTTTTCCGCAATTTTATCGAGGATTTCAAAACCGCTCATTTTCGGAATCATCAGATCAAGGATTACAAGGCTGTATTGACCGGAAAGATATTTCTGCATTCCGCTCTCTCCGTCATATGCGCAGTCGACGCTGTAACCGCTCATTTCAAGATAATCCTTCTGGATTTCGGCAATGCTTTCGTCATCCTCAATTATCAGTATTTTCCTTGTTTCGGCTGCCATCAGCCTCAGCCCCTTTCGATAAGTATTTTTTGAAAGTTATCATAATTGAAGTTCCGGCGCCCTCTTTGCTGACTGCCCATATGCGCCCGTTCATATTTTCAACAATCTGCTTTGAAATTGCAAGACCGAGTCCGCTTGACCCTTTTATCTGTCTTGATTTTTCACACCGGTAGAAGCGGTCAAATATTTTCGGAAGATCCTCGGCGCTTATGCCCGAACCGTTATCGTGCACCTCGATTATGACTCCGGAGGAGTTTTCGCGGAGCATTATCTCAACAAGACCTGTTTTTTCTGGTATATATTTATAAGCATTTGATGTGATATTACTCATAACTCTGTCAAATTGTGAAACATCAATGTAAACCGAATATTTTGCCTGCAATTCGTTTTTAAATGTTATATTTTTCTGACCGCGGCTGAAATAAAGCCTGCTGTCAAGCATAAAAGCTTCAAGATATTTTGCAATGTCAACATAGGTGCAATGAAATTCAATTTGATTTTGGTCAAGCTTGGAATAAAGCAGAAGATCGCCTATCATCCTATTAATTAAATCAACCTTTTCAAGCGCCTTGCGAACATATATCTGCCGCTTTTCCTCAGAATCCGCAATACCGTCAATTATGCCCTCAAGATAACCGTGCAGCGAGGTTATCGGCGTTCTTAAATCGTGCGACATACTTGATATCAGAAATTTTCGGCTGTCGGCTGATTTTTTGTTTTGATATACCTCTTTTTTCAGCCTTAGCCGGAGCATTTCGATTTCTTTCCCGAGTGCATTGATTTCACTTACACCCTCATCCGGAATGTTTTCATCCAAGCTGCCCGAGGAAAGCAGCCGAGTGTGCTCCGTAATCGTTTCAAGCGGTTTCACAATTCCGCGGTCTATCCGTCTGAGAACGAGCAAAAGCACAAGAATATATATTATTATAAATGAAGCTGCATATAAGATAAATATAAGCTTTTCCGTATACCCGAAATCAATAACCGGCGAAAGACGAAGCAAAATTGCTCCGTCCTTATATGTCTGCTGTGATACCCTGTAACTGATTCCGTTTTCGCAGTAGGTGAGAGAGTCGTTTTTCGCGGTGAGCAGAATATTTTGCAGCTGAATCTCGGAATAATTATGAGTGGAATAAATCTGTTTTCCGTCACGCATGACGATAACCTCGGATTCCACAACTCCGTTTTTATACTTTATATCCTTTGACGCCAGCAGCAGCGATGATGTGCATATGACGATCAGCACCGATATAACAGATGAGATTACAAGCATATATATTCCGTATGCAAACAGCCTTTTTTTCATGGTTAATCACACCCTGCAACTATATTTCCTTGCTCTCGAAAAGAGCATATCCGCCGGAAAAAAACATTATAATATATCCGACGGAAATCAGCAAAAGTCTGAATACCTTGGCAATTCCGACAAGCTGAGCATTGATAAGCACATACATATTGATTCCCGACGTGAAGAAAAACGACGACGCGGCGGGATAAATCACTTCAAACGCTTTGAATGCAAGAAGCGCTATAACACAAACGAGAAACGAGCTGCCGCTGCCTTTCATAAGATTTGAAACAAGCACGGCGAGCAGGCATATAACCGTCAGCGGAATCATCGAAATGATGTATGAAATCAGTATTTTTATGAAGCTGAAATGAGTGTGCCTGATAAAGATTGAAACTATAAAAGATGAAAACATTATAAGCAGCAGCATGGAGGCGATAACCGTCAGCGCAGCGCCGATTTTCGCACAGAAAATCTTCAGACGCGACGCAGGAGATAAAAGCACTGTTTTCATGGTGTTTGAACCGTATTCCGCGCAGAACATGTCAATGCATATAAATATTGTAAAAAGCGGTATAACAATATTGAGAAAGACCGGGAGAACCATTACGGAAAATTCATAGTTTCCCGTCAGATTAATTCCCATAAAGTTGTTTACCGTGCATGTGATAACCGCCGCAACGGCAATTATCGCAAGGCACAGCAGCGCCGCAACAACAAGCTTTTTTCTTTTTGAAAGCTTGTAAAGCTCATTTATGTAAGCAGCCTTAAGGTTGTGCATTTAAATCCACCTCACTCAGATAATAGTTTTCGAGTGATGAATAATTCATCAGTATATTATCGGTGTAGTCAACACCGAGCATTTTCCCGTTGTAAAGTATTCCGATTTTTGTGCATGTCAGCTCAACATCATGTATCAGATGGCTTGAAATCAGAAAAGAAGTTTTGTTCTCCTTTGAAAGTTTTTGAATAAGCTTTCGCATTTCAACCATTCCCTCAACGTCAAGTCCGTTGAGCGGTTCATCAAGAATCATCACGCTCGGATTGGATATAAGCGCCATCGAAATTCCGAGCCGCTGCTTCATTCCGAGTGAGAAACCCTTTGCTTTTTCATTTTTGAATTTAAGAATCCCTGTGTTTTCAAGGCATTCGTCAATCCGCGCGTTCGTTATGCCGTCATAGTAGCGCGCGGCAATGCGCATATTTTCGTACGCGGTAAGGTATGGGAAAGGCGCAACCGCTTCTATAATTGCGCCGACATTTGCCATGGCATTTTCATAATCGTTTTCAATATCATGCCCAAATATGCATGCCCTGCCGCTGTCAGCCTTTATAAGTCCCGTGAGAATTTTCAGCGCCGTTGTTTTTCCCGCGCCGTTCGGACCGAGAAAACCGAAAATTTCACCCTCCTCAACATCAAAGGAAACATTTTCGATTCCGCGCCCGTTTTTATATTTTTTGCACAGCTCCTGCACCATTATTGCCTTATCCATTCGGTTCCTCCTTCCGGCAGAACACGGGAGCGGCGGAAAAATCCGCCGCTGCCCGCAAAGCCGCTGTTATCAGTCAAATATTCTTGAAACAAGAACACAATTTCCGGGTTCATTATTGTCCTGCCATGCAAAACCGCCGTCATCGTGATTTTCAACTTTAATACCTAAGCGTATGAACATGTGAGAACCGAACTGACCGACGTAAGTATCGGTTTCAACAAGACCGGTTTTATCTTCACCGTCTGCTGTTGTATAGTTGAATACATAGTTTGTTTCATAATCGTTGTCGGACGCTCTTTCAAGAGTTATATCGCAGTCAACATTTTCTTTGCCGCTTATAACAATATGTGCGTCTGCCGTTTTTGAATCATCGGAAACGGATGTGATCTCAAGCTGAACATCTCCGAGCTTCTCGAATGCATTGTTGTTCCGTACTGTCATATCGCCGTGATATGTTCCGAGATTAGCCTCGGTAAGGCGATAGCGCAAATCGTCCTCTGCTTCGTCATAAACAGTCAGCTTGCTTTCGTCAACATCAGGTTCGTTAACCGTTGTGCTGTTAATGTCCGAAATCTTGACGGAAATGCTGAACTCAATTGTGTGCTCTTCGCCGCTCTTTTCCGTTCCGATAAGAGCCGCCGTTCCGACAATGCTGTCAAGCAGACCGTCCGCGTTCTGCGAAATCTTCCCCGAAACCTCATTGCAGTAAAGGCTTCCGTCAAGCTTGGGAATATCCATCTGATCGCAGTTATACTCATCAAGGTACGAATACTTCATGAAGAAAGAAGAGAGTGCGTTTGCAAACACAGGCATCTGAGCGCTGTCAACGCTTCCGAAATAAAGCTTGCCGCCGTCCGCCGTGTCCTTGGTCTGAACATAGTCTTTCATATTGCTTACGAAGGCGTCTGCAACTTTTTCAACATCCTTTGCAATGTCCTCTTCAAACGGATCCTGAATACTTATGCTTCTCTCATCATTTCCGGAGAAGTTGGACTGATAGTAAGCGTCTTCTGCGCTGTGGTATGAAATTGATTTTTCAAGATCTTCATACCAGAAAGAAGAAGTTTCACCGTCCTTATGTCCGTAAGATGTACTCTGTTCAAGCCTTTTCTGATTTTTGAGGTCGTACATTGTCACGCTTGATTCGCTTGCGCGGACATCACCGTCAAACTTAAGCTCATAGCTGAAAGCTGCCGTTACGCTGTCAGTGTTTTTTGAAAGTGTTTTGGCTGTGTACTTAAGCGCCTGTTTTGCTCCGTTGTAGCCATCGCCTATAAGTACGTCCGCCGATGCAACTGTTCCCGAAATGAGCACGCCTGTGAGAAATAATCCGATAACCGATTTTTTGTTTAATTTCATATTAATCCTTCCTTTCTGCCGATACCGACCGTTTACAGGGGAAATCACCCCCTGTAGGACCCTACAGTCATATAATAAACCACCGAGGTTGAAAATCGCTAAACCTTATCTTAAATTTTTATTAAATAATATTACTTTTGTTCAATAAAAATTGCACGATTCTTTATTATATTGTAACACAATTAACCTGCGGCAGTCAATTTATTTATCGGGCGGAAATGAAGTTTATTTTTGAACGGCGAACCCCATGCAACAAATTTATTGCATGGGGTTCAAATTTGTTATGTCTGCCCCGGTGCAAAGAATGTGCCGACGGGAGTGCCGCTTATAATATCATAGAGAGATTCCGGCTTTTTTCCGTTTGTGACAATAACCCCGGCACCGTTTGCCGTTGCCAGTGCCGCTGCACGAATCTTTGTTTTCATTCCGCCCGTGCCGCGCCTTGAACCTGCGCCGCCTGCAAGGGAATATACCTCTTCATTGATATGTTCAATACGCTCAATCAGCTTTGCATCGTGGTGCAAACGGGGGTCGCGGTCGTACAGTCCGTCAATATCGGAAAGTATAACAAGCGTTCCGGCGCGGCACAGAACAGTGACAACCGCGGAAAGCATATCGTTATCACCGAACAGCCTGTCGCGCGACTCAATTTCCGTGTAGCTTACGGAATCGTTTTCATTAACCACGGGAATAACTCCCATTTCAAGCAATGCATTAAACGTGTTTGTCAGATTTTCTTTCTTTTCCTCGTGCTCAATGTCGTCAGCATTTAAAAGAATCTGCGCTATTGTTTTATCGTAGTCGCCGAAAAATTTGTCGTACCAATACATAATGCTGCACTGACCGACTGCCGCAGCAGCCTGCTTCATGCGCATACTCTGAGGGCGCTGCGCCATATGCAGTTTGCTTGTTCCCACTGCGATTGCTCCCGATGAAACCAAAATCACTTCATAGCCTTTGTTCTGAATGTCGGATAAAACGCATGCAATGCGGTCAAATGAGCGCAAATCGCTTTTTCCCGTTTCGTTTGTAAGCGTGGATGTTCCAACCTTTACCACAATTCTGTTTTTGTATAATCCCATAATCACACCTCGATAACTTTCAGTTCATGCTTGGCATAGGGTAAAAGCTTGTGCAAAATGTCATCCGTGCGCAGCTTCATGTAACCGGCTGTCGTTCCGTCGCTGCATCCGTAGTACTCATCCGACAAAATTTCTTTGTCGAACACAACGCTGACCCTGTTCTCGATGTCAAGAATACAACCGAAAACCGTTGCCGCGCCCACCTTTGTTCCGATCATTTTTTTCATAAGCTCTGCCGGAGCAAACGACACGCGTGAGATTCCGAGCGCGCTGCTGAAATTCTTTGAACGGAACAGTTTGTCTCCTTTTGTTATAAAAAGGTAAAAATCTGTCTGCTGCCGATTGCATAAAAACAGTGTTTTGACTGTTTCCATGTTAAGCGCAGCGTTGATATCGGCGCAATCCTCCATTGTGATTGCTTCCTCGGTGTCAACGCGCTCGTAACTGACGGAATATTCTTTTAAAAACGAATAAACCTTTTCCTGAAGCTCATTTCCGAAGCTTTCAGGTTCTGTTGCTTTTACCTCACTTATCTTCAGCATTATATGTACATTAGGCAGAGCGTTTTTTTAAAAAGAACGGTTGCAATCTTTTCAGAAATATGATACAATTTATAATATTGTGAAAAAAGAGCCGCATGGAGTATAATGCGCGGCTCAGACGAAAAGACGGTGAAAAAATGTACCTGAAAAGGATTGTGCTGCAGGGGTTTAAATCATTTGCCGATAAGACGGTTATTGAGGTTCACCAGGGGGTCACGGCAATTGTCGGACCGAACGGCAGCGGAAAAAGCAATATATCGGACGCGATCCGCTGGGTTATGGGTGAGCAGAGCGCGAAAACGCTGCGCGGAGGTAAAATGGAGGATGTTATCTTTGCTGGAACGCAGAAACGCAAGCCGCTCGGCTATGCGGAGGTTTCTCTTGTGCTTGATAATTCAACGCATTTTCTTGCGTGCGATTACAACGAGGTTGAAGTAACAAGGCGCGTTTTCCGCAGCGGTGAAAGTGAGTATCTGATAAACCGCACCCCGTGCAGACTTAAAGATATTAACGAAATGTTTATGGATACCGGTCTGGGAAGAGACGGCTATTCTATTGTCGGTCAGGGAAAAATTGCGGAAATCGTTTCGTCCAAGGGTGACGAGCGCCGCCAGATTTTCGAGGAAGCCGCCGGAATTTCGAAATATCGCTATAGGAAAAACGAGGCGGAGCGTAAACTTGCGCACACTGAGGACAACCTCACGCGTGTGCGTGATATTCTCTCGGAGCTTACCGACCGTGTTGAACCGCTCCGGAAGCAGAGTGAAAAGGCAATTAAATTCCTTGATTTGAGGGAGGAGCTTAAAGGAATTGAAATAAGCGCCCTGCTTGAAATTATTGACGCAAAAAGAGCGGACGCAAAGAAAACGGGGCAGATTTATACCGATGCTGCCGCGGAATTTGAAAATGCAAAACAAGCTCTGGATGAGAGCAATAAAAAAAGCGATGAACTGTATGCTGCCATCAAGGAAACAGACGGAGAAATTGAGGAAAAACGGCAGCGCCTTTCAAGACTGGAGGGTGAGGGTGCGGCAATTGATAATGAGCGCGCCCTGCTCGAAAACAATATCGAAAATCACAAGACGAACATTGTCCGCATTGAGGGGGAGCTTTCCGGATGGTCAAAGCGCGAGGACGTACTGCGTGAGACAAAAAAGAAAATTGAGCAGGAAAAAGTCGGATTCTCCATAAAATGCAATGACATGGAGTCAGAGCTTGCCGCCTTGGAGGGTGAAGACCGCGCGCTTTCGGGAGAGCTTGCCGCGAAAAACAAATTGCTCGAGGAAGCTCGCGAAAACGCAATCTCTCTCCGCCAGAAAAAAGCGGAAGCGCAGAGCAGAATTGAAAGCATTGAGCTTGTAACAAGAAATATCGAAACGCGCCGATTCTCGGTTGAGGTTGACATTGCTTCGGCAGCCGACGATATAAGAACGCTGACGGCTGAACTTTCAGCGCTTGATGAAAAATGCGCCGACGCGCAAATTAAAACGCAGAAAGCGGAGGACGATGTTTTCAATGTACGCCGCGACCAGCAGACGGACAGTCAAAAGATATCCGAACTGAAAAATAAGTATAATGAAATTTCCTCGGCTTACGGCGAAAAACAGGGGCGGCGCAAAATGCTTGTTGAAATGGAGCGCGGTCTTGAAGGCTATGCGCGCGGTGTGCGTGAGCTTCTCAAAGCGGAGAGCGAAGGAAAATACCGCGGAAGGCTTGTCGGTGTTCTCAGCAAGCTTGTTTCCACAGATAAAAAATATATAACGGCTATTGAAACGGCTCTCGGAAACGCAATGCAAAATATTGTTGTAGATACTGAGGAGGACGCAAAGCAGGCGATTGAATACCTTAAGGAAAAACGCCTGGGCAGAGTGACGTTTTTGCCCATAACCTCGCAGGAGGGGCGGCGGCTCGACAACGAGGAGCGCATAATGAAAAACCGCGGCGCGGTTGCAGTTGCCTGCGATGTTGTTTCGGCTGATGATAAAATCCGCAATGTTGTCGACGCCCTTTTGGGCAGAACCGTGATAATGGATAACATGGACAATGCAATCGCCCTTGCACGCGCAACTCATTATAAATTTAAAATCGTAACACTCGGCGGAGAGCTTTTGCAGCCGGGCGGAAGCGTTACTGGCGGAAGCGCGAACCGTGCGCAGGCGCTTCTGGGCAGAAAGGATGAAATTGAGCTGCTCGCAAAGCAGTGCGATGAGCTTAACCGCGAATCGGAAAAAATAGATTCGGAAATCGATTCGCTCACAGAAAGGCTTGCAGAACTGCGTGATGCTGAGAATAAGCTCCGTGCAGAGCTTTCGCGCTGCGAAAACGATGAACATAAGCTTAAAGCAGAGCATGAAATGAAGGAAAGCCTGCTGAAAATGGCACAGGACCGCCTTGACAAATTTTCAAAGGAAAAGGAACAGATTTCGGGGCAGCAGACCGACACGGACGAATCAAAGCGCAAGCTGCGCGAGGTTATCGAGGGGTCGGACGAGCTTATAGAACGCGCCGAGGAGCTGATTTCCGAAAGGCAAAATGCGGTGCGCGGGGTTGTTGTGAAGCGCGAGGAGCTTTCCGTTAAAATAATAGATAAGAAAATGCAGATAAACAATGCGCGCAAGGACACGGAGCTTGCACAGCAGCGTATTGAATCCGTGATGCAGAGCATACTTAATTCAAAGAGCGATTTTGACGAAAGAAAATCACAGATAACGGATGAAGAAAACGCAATTGCCGGTCTTAATACGCAAATTGAGCAGAATAATATGCGCGCGGCACAGTGCAGTGCAGCTGTGCAATCCGTGCGTGATGAAATTCAGGCGTATCTTTCCGGCAGAAGCGGAAGTGACAGCGAGCTTGAAGCGCTGCGTGTGCAGATAAAGGAAATGAATGATAAAATCCTCGTTCTCCAAAGCGAGGTTGTGAGGATTGAATCAAAAAAGAATAAGATCGATGAAGACCTTGAAAATGCGGCAAGCCGCCTTTGGGATGATTATGAGCTGACATATAACAGCGCAATGGAGCTTAAAAAGGACATTGGGTCACTTCCTGCGGCGCAGAAGCGCATTTCGGAGCTTAAAAGTGCGATTAAAGCGCTCGGTAACATAAATGTTGACGCTATCGAAGAATATAAGGATGTAAAGGAACGGTACGAATTTCTCGGTTCGCAGGTCAGCGATATGGAAAAGGCAAAGGCTGATTTGCAGAAGCTTATCGGAGAAATGATGAACATAATGCGTGAGCAGTTTGCAGAGAAGTTTGTTATAATTAACAGAAATTTCGGAAAGAGCTTTGTTGATCTGTTCGGCGGCGGCAAGGCGGAGGTGCGCCTTGTTGACCCGATAGACACACTTGAAAGCCCGATTGAAATCGAGGTGCAGCCGCCGGGCAAAAAGCTTCAGAATCTGACGCTGCTTTCGGGCGGAGAGCATGCGCTGACGGCTATTGCACTTTTGTTCGCACTGCTGCAGGTTTCGCCGGCGCCGTTTCTGGTGCTTGACGAGATTGAGGCTGCGCTTGATGATGAAAATGTTTACCGTTTCGGTGACTATATCAGAAATTACGGAAATTCAACGCAGTTCGTTGTTATAACGCACAGGCGCGGCACAATGGAGGCTGCCGACGTGCTTTACGGCGTTACAATGCAGGAACGCGGCGTGAGCAGGCTGCTTTCAATGAAGCTTGAGGACGTTGCACTTGAAGAATAGACGGAGGTAAAATATCATGGCAGAGGAAAAGAAAGGACTTTTCGCGCGCCTTAAGGCAGGACTCGGAAAAACGCGTGATTCCTTTAATGAAAAGATTGATAATGTGTTCAGCGTTTTTAAAAAGCTTGACGATGATTTGTACGATGAGCTTGAAGAAGCGTTGATTATGGCAGATATCGGCGGTGTCACATCGGCGGAAATTGTTGACCGCTTGCGTGAGCGTGTCCGCGAAAAACATATAAATGACGGCGAGACAGCAAAAAAAGAGCTTCGCGCTATAATTTCGGAAATCATGTCAGGCGCGGACAGCACACTGCATCTTGAAACAAAGCCGGCGGTTATTCTTGTAATCGGTGTAAACGGCGTCGGAAAAACAACAACAATCGGTAAAATTACGAACAAGCTGAAAAACGAGGGAAAAAGAGTTGTTCTTGCTGCTGCGGACACGTTTCGCGCGGCAGCGGCGGATCAGCTTGAAATATGGGCAGAGCGCAACGATGTTCCGATTGTCAGGCTGACGGAGGGCGCTGACCCTGCGGCAGTTATATTCGATGGCTGCAATGCGGCAAAAAGCAGAAACGCGGATGTGCTTATCTGCGACACGGCAGGCAGACTTCATAACAAGAAAAATCTGATGGAAGAGCTTAAAAAGATTTACCGGGTTATTGAGCGCGAACTTCCTCAGGCGCAGAAAGAAGTTTTGCTTGTTCTGGATGCAACAACCGGGCAGAACGCCGTGAACCAGGCAGAAGAGTTTAACAAGGCTGCCGGAGTAACGGGAATTGTGCTTACGAAACTTGACGGCACTGCAAAGGGCGGCATTGTGGTAAACATCTGTCAGAAGCTCGGAATTCCCGTTAAATTTATCGGTGTGGGCGAGGGAATCGATGATTTGCAGATGTTCAATGCCGATGATTTTGCAGCGGCACTATTTGATGAATAAAATATGAAAAAATGCTTGACTTTGCCAAAAAAAAGATATATAATATAAAAGCATTTGAATAAATGCATTCCTTGCTCCGCCAAAGCGGGGCCAGAGTCCAGAAGGAGGTGTAGAGAAATGGCTGAAATCATTAACAAGTATGAAACCATTTTCGTTCTTGACGCAGCGCTTGATGAGGAAAAAACGAACGCTCTTACAGAGAAGTTCAAGGCTCTCATCGCTGAGAACGGCACTGTTGAAAGTGTTGACGTTTGGGGAAAGAGAAAGCTCGCTTACCCGATCGACTTCAAGAATGAGGGTTACTATGTTCTTGTGAACTTCACATCAGCTCCCGAATTTCCCAAGGAGCTTGAGAGAATTTACGGCATTACTGATGGCGTGATTCGTACACTTACCGTTCGCAAGGAAGCGTAATGGGGAGGTTTTAAGCATGCTTAACAAAGCAATACTGATTGGGAGATTTACAAGAGATCCCGAGCTTCGCAGCACTCCGCAGGGAGTGAGCACCTGTTCTTTTACGCTTGCCGTTGACCGCAATTTTGTCCGCCAGGGCGAGGAGCGCAAAGCAGATTTCATCAACTGCGTTGCATGGAGAACCACGGCTGAATTTATTTCCAGATATTTCCACAAGGGTAACCTTGTTGCAGTTGAGGGAAGTATTCAGACGCGCAGCTGGGATGATCAGGACGGTAAAAAAAGATATGCGACTGAGGTTATCGTTAATCAGACGTATTTCGTTGAAAGTAAAAAGGATGCGCAGCAGTCTGCCGGCGCAGGCGAAAGCTTTGGCGGCGGTGATTACGGCTCGCTTCCGGATCCGATTTCTCCTATGGGAACAGATGACGATTTACCATTTTAATCAAGGGAGGTTACAGCCATGATGGAAAAGGAAAAGACCGAAAGACCTTACAGATCACGCAAGGCAAAGAGAAAAGTTTGCCAGTTCTGCGTTGATAAGGTTACGGAAATTGACTATAAGGATGTTGCAAAGCTCCGCCGTTATGTTTCGGAGCGCGCCAAGATTCTTCCCAGAAGAATCACAGGCACATGCGCAAAGCATCAGCGTCAGCTCACTGTCGCTATAAAGCGTGCGCGCCAGATTGCACTTCTTCCTTTCTCAGCAGAATAATTGAGAATATTAAACGCCCCTTCAGAGTATATTTTGAAGGGGTGTTTTAATGAGAAAAATTATTGCCGGGGTAATCGTGATTATAATTCTTGCAGGCTGCGGCACAGCTCCGTGTTACTCGGAAATTGTTAAAGGCATGGGTTACGATGCCGAATCCGAACCGTCGGAAACCGAAACAATTGTTATCCCGGAGAAATTTAACGATGTTTATAAAAAATATAATGAACTTCAGCGCGAGGGCGGTTTTGATCTCGAACCGTATAAAGGCAAAACTTGTACGCGCTATACATATCTTATTCCGTCACTGAACGCGCGTGCAAATATTCTTGTTTACGAAAACCGCGTTATCGGCGGTGATATTTGCGGAATAACGCTTGACGGGGTTATGATTCCGCTCAGGAAATGAGTTGATTTAATTGATAATACCGATATTTGTGCCGCATGAGGGGTGTGGAAACAGCTGTGTGTTCTGCGATCAGAGAACGATAAGCGGAAGTGCGGCAGCGCCGACAATAAATGAAGCTGAGCAAATAATCGAAAGCCATCTTGCCACAATGGACGGCTATGCAGATCAGATTGCTTTTTTCGGCGGCAGCTTTACCGGAATTGCCGAAGAAAGGCAAAATGAATATCTTGCATTGGCGGAGGAATATATAAAAAAGGGGAGCGTGGGCAGTATTCGCCTTTCAACGCGCCCTGATTATATCAGCTCAGACACTGTTAAAAGGCTTCTGTCCTACGGTGTAAAAAATATTGAGCTTGGCGCTCAGTCCATGGACGACCGCGTTCTTAAAGCCGCAAACCGCGGTCACAGCGCGGCAGATGTTATGTGCGCATCGGAGATTATACTGAAAGAGGGCGCTGTTCTCGGTTTGCAGATGATGACGGGACTGCCGTTTGACAGCGATGAAGCAGATATGTTCACGGCACGGAAATTCTTTGAACTCGGGGCAAGTGAAACAAGAATATATCCGACAATCGTAATCTCGGGAACAAAGCTTGATGAAATGCGCAGAGAGGGTAATTACCGCGCGCAAAGCCTTGAACAGGCGGTTGAAATCTGTGCGCGCCTGTATGAGTTCTTTAAGGAAAAGGACATTCAAATCCTCCGCATCGGACTTCCGGACAGCGAAAAGCTTAAGCGCACCATGACAGACGGTCCGTACCATCCGGCATTCGGAGAACTCGTCATAAGCCGCGTTATAAGGAATCAAATAATCGCGCGGACCGGCGGAAAAAAAGAAATTGTTATCCGCGCGAATCCGCGCCTTGTATCAAAAATAAACGGCAACAAAAAATGCAATGCCGATTATTTTAAATCACGCGGCATCACATTCAATGTCATATCCGACAGCTCTGCTGAGTCGTACGAAATTATTTGATTTCCTCCATATCACTGTCATAAATTGCAAGGCGGCAGTATTCGCAGTCGCCGGATGAATATCCGTCAATATATCGGTTCATTGCATTGATAACAATCTCAGGTTTGAGGTTTGCGCGGCTGCCTGATGAGAGAATCATTTCAAAAGATTCACCGGAGCTTTTTATGCTTTTAATATCGGGGCGGATATCAGTTTCCTTGATTCCGCTCTTTGTCTTTTTTTCGATAATTATCTCTTTTCTGAAAATGAAGTCCGAAATATCTTCCGGCATATTTTCGGGTGTAACCGAATAAAGTGCATTGTCAAGCTTCTTCATCCGGCTTTTTCCCTCGTGGATTTCAGAAACGTTCACTCCGCAGGGTAAAACTCCATTCAGGAGGCTTTTTATTTCATCTGTGCTGCGGCTTTCGGCAAGGGAAAATTCAAGCAGTTCGCATTTGCTTGTATATCCGACAGGGAGCGGAAGTGCGAATGTCATCAGCGGATGGGGGTTAAATCCCTCGGAAAAAGCCATCGGAAGCTCCGCGCGGCGCATTGCGCGCCCGAACATACGCACGAAATCAAGATGGGAAACGTATTTAACGCGGTTATCACGTTCATATATCAGATAGTAGTCACTCAAAGCAAACGCACCTTTCTTTTGTTTTGCAAAGCGCCGCTGCACCGCAGCCGCTGCATTTTTCGCGGCAGTTTGGGGTTGTTGCGGCTTTCTTTGCTTTATTATCTTCATTTATAAGAAATTTCTTTGTAACGCCAATGTCAATCATATCCCACGGCAGAATTTCGTCATGGCTGCGCTCACGCGTATAGAATCCGGGGTCGATTCCGCAGTCGGCAAATGCCTGCTGCCACAAATCAAGGCGAAAACATTCATTCCAACCGTCAAGTTTGCAGCCAAGCTCATGTGCGCGAATCAAAACATCGCACAGCCGTCTGTCGCCGCGTGCAAAAACTCCTTCAAGCACACTGACGTCGCTTTGATGATAACTGTACTTAATATGCCTGTTTCTGATTTGATTTTTTAAGAACAGCTGTTTTTCGGAAAGCTCCTCAATGCTGTTCTGCTTTGCCCACTGAAACGGCGTGAACGGCTTCGGGACAAAGCTTGCGACGCTTATATGAACAGACGGCGGCCGGCGGCGGTTCACCTTATCCGAATTATAAAAACACTCCACAACCTTTTCGGCAAGGGCGGCAATGCCTGCAATATCTTCAAATGTTTCGTACGGCAACCCTATCATGAAATAAAGCTTAATTGTATTCCAGCCGCCTTCAAAGGCAAGTGTTGCCGATTTTATAAGATCGCTTTCTTTAACGTTCTTGTTGATAACATCACGCATACGCTGGCTGCCTGCCTCCGGCGCAAATGTAAGTCCGCTTTTTCTGACTTTCTGAACCTTTTGCATAAGGTCAAGACTGAAATTATCAACACGAAGAGACGGCAGGGAAAGGCTCACCTTTTCCTTTTCGGTCAGCGCCAAAAGCTTGTCCGCAAGGTCCGGAAGCTCTGTGTAATCACTTGTTGAAAGGCTTGCAAGTCCCATTTCTTCATAACCTGTTGAATGAATGAGTGCGCAGGCGTCATTTACAAGTGTGTCAGCGGTTTTTTCGCGTACGGGGCGGTAAATCATGCCTGCCTGGCAAAATCGGCAGCCGCGGATACAGCCGCGGAAAACCTCAATGCTTGCACGGTCGTGAATAATATCTGAAAAGGGAACAATAAACTTATCGGGGTATACAACACTGTCAAGATTTTCGATAATCCGTTTTCTGATTCTGGGTTTGGCTTCCGGGCAGTTGGGCGTGATGCTTTTTATTGTATTGTCATCATTGTATTCAATGTCATAAAATGCCGGAACGTAAATTCCGTCAATCTGAGCAATTCGTTTAAGATAATCTATTCGTTTGCCGCCGCTTTTTTTCCATTCTTTAAAAGCGTCCATAAGCTCGCCTATAACTTCTTCGCCCTCTCCGAGTGTGAAAAAGTCGAATATATCCGCAATCGGCTCTGCATTGTAGGCGCACGGACCGCCGCCGTTCACAAACGGATCATCCTCACCGCGGTCGCAGCTGCGCAGCGGTATACCTGCAAGGTCAAGCATATTAAGAATGTTTGAGTAACACATTTCGTACTGAAGCGTAACCCCAAGAAAGTCAAATTCCTTTACAGGTGTTTGGCTTTCAACCGTGAACAGAGGAACTGATTCACGGCGCATTTCCTCCTCCATATCTATCCACGGAGCATAAACGCGCTCGCAGCAGGTGTCGGAGCGCAGGTTCAGAATATGGTAAAGAATTTTTATTCCGAGGTGGCTCATGCCGACCTCATAAGTGTCGGGAAAAGCAAATGCATATTTAATATCCACAGCACTGTGATCCTTCACAACACTGTTCAGTTCTCCGCCGCAGTAGCGCGAAGCCTTTTGAACACGCTTTAAAATGCGGTCAAGATTTTCAATCATTATTTATCCTCCTGTTTCACTCAGCCTTATCGCATGGGAAAAAGCTCCTCTAAAAGTCTTTTAAGGCATTGTGCGGTTTTGCTCGTGTCGATATTTGCCGTGACGGCGCTTTCTGCCTTTTTCCATGTTTTCGTAGAGAACCGGCGCAGCGCAAATGCAGCGCTGAAAATACAAACACATATAACGCATCTGTAGATAAAGGAAATAAGCAGTTTTTTTCTTTTTTCATTTTTATTGTCGGAATTCATTTTCAACACCCCTTTAAAAGGTATGCCGAAAATCTATTTAAAATACTGATACAGATAACATTTTAACATTCCGTTGTATAATTTTCTCTTTTTGTCGGCAGGCTTTCCGAAAAATTTTTCAAATTCCTCGTGACTGGTAAGAATATATTTTCCTGCATTGGGAAAACGCATAAACTTTTCTCCCATCTGCCTGTACAGATATTCACATTGCTTTTTATCCATAAGACGCTCGCCGTACGGCGGATTGCAGACAATAACGCCTTTATCGGAAAACAGCGGAGCGTCCTTCATGTCACATTGCGAAAATTCAATATAATCAAGCACACCGGCCTTTTTTGCATTTTGTTTTGACAGCTCAACTGCCCGCGGGTCAATATCGCTTGCATAAATCCGCGGAATCAAATCGCGGTTTTCGTAAGAACGCACCTCATCGCGTATATCATCATAAATATGCGGCGGCATTATCCGCCATTTTTCACTTATAAAGCTCCTGTGAAGTCCGGGTGCAATGTTTTTTGCATAAAGCGCCGCTTCAATCGGGATTGTTCCGCTGCCGCAGAACGGATCGGCAAACGGACGGTCGCCTCGCCAGCGTGTTATATCAATCATAGAAAATGCCAGCGTTTCACGCATCGGGGCAAGAACTCCGTGTGCACGGTATCCGCGCTTGTATAACGGATCGCCTGTTGTATCAAGCCACACAGTTGCGCGGTTTTTTAACAGTGCAAACTGAATCCGCATCATGGGGCCGGTTTCTTCAAAATGCTCAATGCCATATTTGGCGGAAAGGCGCTTTACCACTGCTTTTTTTATGATACTCTGACAAGCCGGCACACTTGACAGTGTGCTTCTCAGCGAGCTTCCTTTTACCGGGAAAGCGCAGTCTGCCTGGATAAAATCCTCCCACGCAACGGCGCAGATTCCCTCAAAAAGATTTTCAAATGTATCGGCGTCAAACTCAGCCATTTTTATAAGAACGCGTTCTCCGCAGCGAAGACAAATGTTTGCAAGTGCGATTGCTTCGGCATCACCTTCGAAAGTCACACGTCCGTCGGTTGTTTCCGTTATCTCATATCCGAGCGCACGGATTTCATGCGCCAGGATTGCTTCCGTTCCGAAAAATGTCGGCACGGTCAGCAATAGTTTCTTCATGCTTGTGATTCCTTTCAGAAAAATTTACTTTTTTATTATACCGCGGTTATGTTCCCTTTGTCAACGTTTTTAACTATTGACAAAAGAATAAAATGTGGTAAAATATTCACAGTTACAAAAGGGGAGCAGCATGATGATTCTGATAATTGCGGAAAAACCGAGCCTTGCGCGAAACATTGCGTCGTCAATCGGCGGAATGAAGAAGAACGGTGCATATTTTGAAAATGATAAATATCTTGTAACATGGGCGTTCGGGCATTTATTTTCGCTTGCCGATGTTGAGCACTATCTTCCGGAGGAAAAAAGAACGCGCTTCTGGAGTATCGGAAATTTACCGTGCTTTCCCGAAAAATTTGAGTTTGAGCTTAAAAAAGATAAAAACAGGCAGAACGATTCGGGCGTTGTGCGGCAGTTTGAAACAATAAAGGCACTTTGCCTGCGTCCGGACGTTGATACTATAGTTAATGCTGGCGACTCTGACCGTGAGGGTGAAATAATTATCAGAACCTGCGTTGAGAAAACCGGAGTTGCACAAAAGAATCTTAAACGGCTTTGGATGCCGGATCAGACGAGTGAAACCATTCTCGGCGGACTTGCAAATCTGCACGATGAAGCGGAGTATGACAATCTTGCGCGTGAGGGGTATGCGAGGACATTTGTTGACTGGCTTTACGGAGTTAATCTGACGCGGTATGCATCGCTGAAAACGGGTACGCTTATGCGCGTCGGCAGGGTTATTGTTCCGATTGTCAAGGCGGTTTATGACAGAGATATGGAGATAAGGCATTTCGTTCCGGATGTTTATTATGCCATTGTCAGCAAAACCGGAGAAAACGGCGTTCTTGAGCTTACAAGCAAAAAGAAATTCAGCAAGAACGAGCTTGCAAAAGCGCAGGAGCTTTGTGACGCTTACAATTCCGCGAAAGCGGTTGTTATATCAAAAAAGAAAAAGAAAGACACGCTTTCCCCCGGAAAGCTCTACTCGCTTACGAAGCTTCAGAATGTGCTCGGAAAGAAATATAAAATGCCGATGGAGGAAAGCCTGAAAACACTTCAGGATTTATATGAAAAAGGGTATGTCACTTACCCGAGAACCAACTCCGAATACCTTGCCGAAGCGGAGCAGGATAAGGTGAAAAAAGTTATCGCGGCAGCGGCAAAACTCGGCTATCCGCTTAAATTCCGCCACAGCAAAACAATTTTTGACGACAGCAAAATTGAATCACATTCGGCTCTTACGCCGACATATAAAATACCGGATAAAAATGCGCTTACGGAAAACGAATTAAAGGTATATTCAGCGATTATGCGCCGATTCGCAGCAGTTTTTTGCAGTGAGGAATGTCTTGCTGAAAAAAATGAAATAAAGATAGATGTCGGCGGCTTGGAAGAATTCACATTAAAGGGTACAGTAATTCTTTCACCGGGGTGGACGAAATACGATGATTATACAAAAAAAGATAAAATACTTCCGCCGCTTGAAAAGGGCGATGTGCTTGAAGTAAACTTTGCGCCTAAAGAAAAGGAAACGACTCCGCCGCGGCACTATACGATAGAAACGCTTAACAACTATTTAAAAAATCCGTTCCGTGAGGATAAGGCAAATGCTGAAACGGAGGATGAAGAAGCGGAATACCGCGCTATGTTTGAAGGTCTTGAGCTCGGAACTGAGGCAACGCGGACAGGGATTATCGACAATGCGCGCAAAAGCCTTTACATACAGCTGAAAAAAGATGTTTACACGATTCTTCCGGCCGGAGAACAGCTTATAGAATCGCTTTCACGCATGGAAATAAGCATGGATAAATATAAAACCTCGCTGCTTGGTCAATCACTGAAAAAAGTATTCCGCGGAGAAATCACTGTTGACGACAGCGTTGAGCTTGCAAAAAATGAAATTGCAGGTGTTTTCAGAAAAAAAGAGCTTCCGCCGGAAACTGACGCTGATGACGGATTTGTCGGTGACGAAGCCGGCAAATGTCCGCTGTGCGGCGAATCTGTGCGCAGAACAAAGTTCGGATACGGCTGCTCGGGATATAAAAACGGCTGCAAATTTGCACTGAGTAACATAATTTTAGGACGGGTAATATCGCTGAAGAACGTGAAAAGCCTTTTGGAAACAGGGAAAACAAGTAAAATTGAGGGCTTTGTTTCAAAAAAAACGGGCAAACTGTTTTCTGCATATCTTAAGCTTGAAAACGGCCGTGCCGTATTCGATTTCGGGCAATGAAACAATTGCGCCGTGTTAAAAATAACTTAATGCCCGGCTGCTGTGATGAAGTATTCGGGCAGCATCGGTTATGCTTTGCGAGGGAGTGTTTGTAATGAATTTTAAAGCCGCAGTTTTTGACCTTGACGGAACATTGATAGATTCCCTCGGAGTTTGGGAAAAAATCGATCACGATTTTCTCGAAAAGAAACGCGGAATTCCGCTGCCGGATGATTATGTCGATATAATCGCGCCGATGACATTTGCGGAAACCGCAGTATATACAAGGGAACGATTCGGACTGACCGAAACGCCGCGGCAGCTCATGGATGAGTGGACGGAAATGTCGATATATGAATATTCAAATAACATTCGCCTTAAAAGCGGAGTATATGAGTATCTGCACAAGCTAAAGAAAAACGGTGTGAAAATCGCTTTATGCACAAGCTCGCCGCGTTTTCTGTATGAACCTGTCCTTAAAAATAACGGTATTTTTGAGTATTTTGATTCATTTACCGGAACATGCGAAATAGGGAGAGGTAAAACAGAACCCGATGTTTACATACTTGCAGCGGAAAAAACCGACGTATCTCCGCAGGAATGTATGGCGTTTGAGGATGTTTTGGAGGCGGCGCGGAGTGCCGCGGCGGCAAAAATGGCTGTGTGCGGCGTGTATGATGACCGCGGCAGGGCATATGCTGATGAAATGAAAAAAATATGCAGTTTATATATACGGAGCTTTGAAGAGCTTCTTTAACGGACGGAGGATTAATATGTTTGATTATATTCGCGTTGCAAGCGCTGTTCCGAAGGTTTCTGTCGGAAACACGGATTTTAACACGGAGGAAATTATAAAGAAATATATACAGGCGGACAGGGAAGGAGCGGACATAGTTGTTTTCCCCGAGCTTTGCATAACGGGCTACACCTGCGGAGATTTGTTCTTTCAGTCGGCGCTGTGGAACGGCGTGAAAAAATCCGTTGCAAAAATATGCAAGGTCAGCAAAAATCTCGGTTCAATAGCCGTTGTCGGCGCACCCGTTACAGCTGACAATCGCCCATATAACTGTGCTATTACAATTTACAAGGGAGAAATTTACGGAATTATCCCGAAAACTATGATTCCGAACTATGGCGAGTTTTATGAGAAACGGTGGTTTGTGCCGGGTGAAAATATGCCGGGGACGTCAATGTCATCAAGCGTTTTTGATTTCGAAGAGGAGTATAATATTCCTTTTGCACCGAAGCCTGTTTTTGCCATGAAAGACGGAACCGGATTCAGTGTTGAAATATGCGAGGATTTATGGTCTCCGATTCCGCCGTCGTGCTTCAGTGCATTGGACGGCGCGGAGCTTATCGTCAATCTTTCGGCAAGCAATGAAACGATTTCAAAACATGAGTACCGCCGCTCGCTTGTCGAGCAGCAGTCGGCGCGCCTTATTGCCGGATATGTTTACACCTCTGCCGGGAGCAGCGAGTCGAGCACAGACCTTATCTTTTCGGGACACAGTCTGATTGCCGAGAATGGCTCCGTTATATGCGAAAGCGAGCATAAAACAGCTGATGATTATTTGATGCTTGCCGATTTAGACCTTGGTAAGATTCGCGCAGACAGAAGAAGAAATACCACATTTATTGATTCTGCAAATTTATATAAACCGTATTGCCATACGATCAACATTCCTCACACCTGCCGCTCCGACGGCTCGCTTGCGAAAATCAGCAAGCTGCCGTTTGTGCCGCAAGCTCATTCGGACAGGATGAAGCGCTGCTCGGATATTTTCGAAATGCAGTCGGCGGCTCTTTGCAAGCGCATGAGTGTTGCCGGAAATAAGCTTGTTGTCGGTGTTTCGGGAGGACTGGATTCAACGCTTGCCCTTCTTGTGTGCGCCGCTGCGGAAAAGCGCGTCGGAAACCCTGTAAGCGATGTTACAGGCATAACAATGCCGTGCTTCGGAACAACCGACAGAACATACAATAATTCGCTCGAACTTATGAGAACTCTCGGCGTAACACAAAAGGAAATCAGTATCAGAGAGGCTTGCAGCCTTCACTTTAAAGATATAGGGCAGAACCCCGATAATTATGACGTAACATATGAAAACTGTCAGGCAAGGGAAAGAACTCAGGTGCTTATGGATTACGCCGGGAAAATCGGAGGATTTGTTGTCGGTACGGGCGATTTGAGTGAGCTTGCGCTCGGCTGGTGCACATACAATGCAGATCATATGAGCATGTACGGCGTTAATTCGGGCGTACCGAAAACGCTTGTCCGCTGGATGATTGAAAGCGTTGCCGACGCCGATATTTTCCCCGAAAGCACGGCGGTGCTGCGCGATATAATCGATACTCCGATAAGTCCCGAGCTTCTGCCGCCGGATGCGTCCGGAAAAATATCGCAGCAAACGGAGGATATTGTCGGACCTTATTCATTGCATGATTTCTTTCTGTATTACACAGTCCGTTTCGGCTTTTCGCCGGCGAAAACATATGTGCTTGCAAAGCGCGCTTTCGGAAACGATTTCACGGACGAGGTTATTTTAAAATGGCTTAAGGTATTTTTCAAAAGGTTTTTCACACAGCAGTTTAAACGCAGCTGTCTTCCGGACGGCGTGAAAATCGGCAGTATCTGCCTTTCTCCGCGCGGTGACTGGAGAATGCCGTCAGACGCTTCGGCAGCCGCATGGCTTGATGAAATTGAGAATTTGCATTAATAATACAAATTGCTGCAAAAAAATACTAAAAAAACTATATAAAATGCATATTTTAATCCGATAAACACTTGACAATCCATGTTTTAGATGTTATATTAATATAGAATGGAGGCACAACAATGAATAATTCTCATTCTGTTGAAAGCTTTGCCTCGTTCACTGATGAAAAGCTTGCCGCTCTTGCGCAGGGCGGTAATGACAGAGCGTTTGATTATCTGTTGGACAAGTATCGTGTTCTTGTGCGTAAAAAGTCATCTTCGTACTACATTATCGGCGCGGACAGAGACGACATTATCCAGGAAGGGATGATCGGGCTTTTTAAGGCTGTCCGGGATTTTGACCCCGGGAGAGAAGCGTCGTTTAAAACATTCGCCGATATGTGCGTCACACGGCAGATGCTCACGGCTGTTAAAAATGCGCTTCGCCAAAAGCACGCGCCGCTTAATTTCTATGTTTCGCTGAATAAACCGATTGCCGAGTCAGACGGTGAGTCCGAGCTGGCAGACGTTTTCGGCGGAAACGAAACGGCGAATCCTGAGGACATTGTGATAAACAAAGAGAAAGCTGACTGCCTTGAGGTTAAGGTGAGTGAGGTGCTTTCGAGGTTTGAATTGCGCGTTTTATCACTTTATCTGCAGGGAAACAGTTATTTAAGCATCGGCAAAGCTATCGGAAAGGATTCCAAATCCGTAGATAACGCAATACAGCGCATCAGGAAAAAAATTGAAAGGATTTCGCTGTAGCCAAGGCTGTCTGCGGGTGTAGCTCAATGGCAGAGTACCTGCTTCCCAAGCAGGCAACGCGGGTTCGATTCCCGTCACCCGCTCCATTTTATTTTGTTATATGCCCTGTAACGGCACATGAACCGCAAGGGTAAAATATTTTATTGCTAAGATAAGGAGATCGAAAATGTACGAAGACAAGACACTCGTCTGCAAAGATTGCGGACAGGAATTCGTGTTCACAGCAGGCGAGCAGGAATTTTACGCTGAAAAGGGATTCCAGAATGAACCCCAGAGATGTAAGGAATGCAGAGCTGCAAAGAAAGCTGCTCTCAGAGAGAACAGAGAGATGTATACAGCAGTTTGCGCTGCTTGCGGCGGTGAAGCAAAGGTTCCGTTCATTCCCAAGAATGACAGACCTATTTACTGCAGCGAATGCTTTGCTAAAAACAAGTAATCTTCTTACTTAGAGGTTATCTGCTGACTGGCACAAAGTGCCGCAACAAAATGTTGCGGCACTTTTTACGGCTTAAAAATCAAAAAGCGAGTAATTTGTTAAAAATATAAAAATGTTTTTAAAATTTGCTTAATATAAAAACGCGGAATATAGGCAAAAATTACGCGTTTGTGTTTTAATAATCACAAAATTATAATAAAACAGTTTGTTTTTGTGAAAAACTTATTAAAAAAGTTTGACATTTGCCTCCGTATGTTGTACAATAGTACTTGATATTGGTCGGGGGTATATTATGAAAAGAACATTATCTGCTTTTATCGCAATAATCTGCATAAGTGCGTTTGGTTTAAACGCATCCGCAGCAGAATATCTTTATGTAGACTGTAATATTCTTAATGTGCGTGTTTCACCGAACACTGAGTGTGAAATCGTGGACAAGCTTCCGCGCGGCGAAAAGCTTGAGGTTATATATGCTGACAACGGCTGGTATAACATTCGTATGTCAAACGGTGTTACAGGCTTCGTAAACAAACACTATGTTAAAAAGGCGCAGTCCTCGGTTGGTGCATCGGTTGCGGCTGCCGCGGTGCAGTATGTAGGGTGTGCATATTCTTACGGGGCGTCCGGTCCCGGAGCGTTTGACTGCAGCGGATTAACATCGTATGTGTACAAGCAGCATGGCGTATCGCTGCCGAGAACGTCAGTTTCGCAGGGAAATGCCGGCGTATATGTCGAAAAAGAAAATCTTGCCATGGGCGACCTTGTTTTCTTTTCAAACAGAAGCGATCGTGTTATAAACCACGTTGGAATATACATAGGCGATAACAAATTTGTTCATGCGGCAACAACTGCGCGCGGAGTTGTAACGGATAATATTACATCGTCGTATTATGTTAATCATTATGTAACGGCACGGCGCGTAATCTAATTATTATATATTTGAGGTGTAAATATGTCAGGACATTCCAAGTGGAATAATATTAAGAACAAAAAAGAGAAGTCAGACGCACAGCGCGCGAAAATTTTCACTAAGCTCGGGCGTGAAATTGCCGTAATCGTTAAGGCGGGCGGTCCTAACCCGGACAGCAACGGAAAATTGCGCGACGCTATTGCAAAGGCTCGTTCAAATAATATGCCGAACGATAATATTTCCCGATGCATCGCAAAGGCGGCAGGTGAGGGTAGCGGCAATGATTATGAAGAGATCACCTATGAAGGCTACGGACCCAAGGGTGTTGCCGTAATTGTTGAAACGCTTACAAATAATCGTAACAGAACGGCTGCCGATATGCGTCATTATTTTGATAAATACGGCGGAAATCTCGGTCAGACAGGCTGCGTAAGCTTTATGTTTGACAAACGCGGAGTTATCATTATAAACGCCGAAGAGCATAGCGATGAAGATGCAGTGATGATGGATGCTCTTGACTGCGGGGCAGATGATTTCACTTCAAACGATGATGTTTATGAAGTTTTAACATCGCCCGAAAGTTTTTCTTCGGTTCGTGAAGCGCTTGAAGAAAAAGGATATAGTTTCCTTACCGCTGAGGTGCAGATGATTCCGCAGACAATGGTTGAGCTTACCGAAGAGGACGATATTAAAAATATGAACAAGCTTATTGATATGCTTGATGATAACGATGATGTTCAAAATGTCTACCACAATTGGGAGGAATAAACTCTCGAAGAGATAAAAATGAAAAAAGTGCAAAGAATCCGCGGTTTTATCGTATTCCGCGGATTCTTTGCGTTCTTAAATATTCTTTTGTTTCCTGCGTAATTCGTCTGCTTTCAATTGCTTTCCGGATTGCTTTGTTGTGCGTCCAAACCGGAAGCCTTTTGTCAATTATGAACCTGATTGCACTGTCATACTGCTTGGCAAGCGCAGTAGCAAAATACCATGCCGTCATCATATTTATATAATATTCGTCTGATTCAATACCGGCAGCCAGCGCGAGCAAATCCTCAGAAAAATATTCATCGTCAAGATAATGGCGCATCAGCATACCTATTCCGTAGCGAACCGTATAAACCTTATCGGAGGCGATCCAACGCTTGACAACAGGAAGAAATTCTGCGCGCCTTTTTTCAAAAGCTTTCGGTGCAAATGCATCACAGGTTGCCCAATTATCGATATACGGCAAAAAATCTTCCGTATACTTAAGCGCTTTATCATAATCGCGGAATCCCGCAACAATAAATGCATGGAGATTATTTTCTTCATAATACTCATGGGGAAGCTCATGCAAAAAAGAATCAATTCCGGAATCTTTGCTGATTTCTGCCGCTAACTTGCGAAGCTGCGGCGAGCGCACACCGATTACAGCGTCCGGGTTAATGGTCGGTATAAGTTTACTGTGAAATTCTTTGTATTTAATATCCTGCATTGAAAAAAGCTTTTTTTGCAGTTCGGTCATATCGCACATCTCCGATTTTTTCTTTAATTATATCAGCATTTTAAAAAAAAGTCCAGTTTTTTTGAAAAATGTATTGACAAATGCGGAAATTAATGCTATTATCAAAGCATATCAAAACATATCAAACATATAGGTATTATAGAAAATAAAAAGGGGGCAGCGCAATGATTGGATTACGCGCGGAAAAACGATGTTGAACAGGTTGGTTGTTTATTAAAATATAGCTATTTTTGAAAGGATGTTTAATAATGAAAGTTTACGAAAAATTAACTGACTTAATTGGAAATACCCCTCTTTTGGAACTCAAAAACTATGAGAACGAGAAAAAGCTTTCCGCTAAAATTCTTGCAAAGCTTGAATATTTTAATCCTGCCGGAAGCGTTAAGGACAGAATTGCATTTGCGATGATTGATGATGCGGAAAAGAAAGGCTTGCTGAAACCCGGCGCAGTTATAATAGAACCGACAAGCGGTAACACAGGCATAGGACTTGCATCTGTGGCAGCGTCAAAGGGGTATAAAATTATTCTTACAATGCCCGAAACAATGAGCGTTGAACGCAGAAATCTTCTTAAGGCATACGGCGCTGAGCTTGTTTTAACCGAGGGTGCGAAAGGAATGAAAGGTGCAATTGAAAAGGCGCAGCAGCTTGCTGATGAAACCCCCGGCAGCTTTATCCCCGGTCAGTTTGTGAATCCTGCAAATCCGCAGGCACATATAAAAACAACAGGACCTGAAATTTGGAATGACACTGACGGAAAGGTAGACATTTTTGTTGCCGGAGTAGGCACGGGCGGAACACTTTCCGGCGTTGGAGAATATCTTAAGTCACAAAACCCGAATGTTAAGATTGTTGCTGTTGAACCGGCAGGATCTCCGGTTCTTTCAAAGGGAACGCCCGGTCCTCATAAAATACAGGGAATAGGCGCCGGCTTTGTACCGGACACACTTAACACAAAAATTTATGATGAAATAATTGCCGTTGAAAATGAAGACGCTTTTGAAACTGGCAGATTGCTTGCTCACCGCGAGGGTCTGCTTGTCGGGATATCATCCGGTGCGGCTGTTTATGCAGCATCAGAGCTTGCAAAACGCCCCGAAAATGCCGGAAAAGTGATCGTTGCGCTTCTTCCGGACACAGGTGACAGATACCTTTCAACCCCGATGTTTGCAGACTGATTTTTAAACACTTGAAACAGAAAGGATTATAAGACGGCTCTTACTTGCCGGATTCCCGTTCTGAGTGTATAATTTTATAAATCCTGAGGTATTTTTCTGTTCTTAAAATAATATTCCCTGTCATGCTCGTTTACCTGCCGCAATATTCTGCACGGATTGCCGACAGCCACAACGCAGGACGGCAGATCTTTTGTAACAACACTTCCTGCACCGACAACAACATTGTCGCCGATTGTAATGCCGGGAAGTATGATAGCGCCTGCGCCTATCCGGCAGTTTTTTCCAATATGAACGGGTGCGTTATATTGATATGCTTTATCGCGAAGCTCCGGCAAAATCGGATGTCCGGCGGTAGCAATAGTAACATTCGGGCCGAACATCGTATAATCGCCTACGTAAATGTGCGTGTCATCAACGCATGTTAAATTAAAATTCGCATAGATATTTTTCGTTATTGATTATAGCTGTTTCAAACGAGGTATTTCCAAATCCTCAACAATATATGAGCCGTCGTTGAGTTCGTTAAGACGGGCAACAAGTTTTGATATTAAATCAAGCATAATTTCTTTGTCGGCTTTTTCTTTTTCGTAATTAAACCAACAGGGTTGATTGTGAGAATCGAATTCGTAATAGCTGTTAAACAGTTTAGCACATTTATAATTCAATTCTTTTATCGTTTTATCGGAATCAATAATAGCAATTCCTGTATTTGGTTCACCTGTATCTACATCACTGAGCCATATAGGACCTTGTAGAAAATCTAACATTATTTTTATTGTTTCAGTTGTATCATTCATTTTCCATACCTCCTGATTAGTTTTATTGCTTCTGTTACGTTTAAAGGATAAGCCGAAACTATATATCCGTTAGAACCAATGCCGGATAGTAAGTAATAATTACCGTTGTAACTATATAATTTTTCATATCCGGATCGACCGACACGCTGGGTAACGCGACTATACTCCACTTTGCCGTTGTTAAATACTTGCTGCAGATGATTCGGTAATTCGGATTTTGATATTCCATGCTTGGATTGAAAATCATTTTCGTGGCGTGAAATAATATGCTCTAATCCAGAACTGGAATTACCGCTTTCTAACCATACAGTCTGCCCGGTTTTATCTTTAGTGATAAATTGTATATCTTTTTCGGAAAACTTTATTTTATTATTTTTTAGCTCTTTAATGAGCTGCGATCTTGTACCGCTTGCTCCTTTAAAATATCCGCTGTCACCCTTACTCATCGGCTTTCCTCCTTTCAAATGCTTTCGCAGTTTGAGAAGGAAAATCAATGATTTTAATGCCTTGCTCTTTTAATTTTTTAAAACATTCGTAATTGGCGGAGCCGTAAACGATTATGGTATGAGGCGAGAGCCTCTTTACCATTTCATAAAGACCGTTCTCAAATCTTTTGCGGTCAATAAGCTTTCTTGGACTGCATCCACAGGTGCCGATTGCAACAATACTGTTTTCGGGAATGCCGTCAAAACAATAGCGGTAGGTTTCGGGTGTGCCCCCAGCGGACATTGTTTATAACCGCGCCCCAAAAGCAAATTGCATATTGTGGAGGGAACGCACGAACCTATCATTGACCGTGCGCTATGGGACAGAGTACAAAAAATGGTTGCCGACCGTACAAAGCCTTTTATTTCCGGTAACATCGGACTTTTCGCCAAAAAGGCTCGTTGTACCGGTTTCGGCTATATTATGCGCTCATCAAAAAGTCATGGGCAACACTTTTTGCAATGTGCAAATAAGCACGTTGCAAAAGATGCTTGTATCAGGGCATTTATCTCGGTGGATAGATTGGAAAGAATGGTTATTGATGAAATTAACCGTTTGTCAGCCGAATATCTTGACAAAGATGAATTAGAACAAAATATAGAATTTTGCAATAATCTGCAAGATAGGAAAAAAAGGCTGATTTCGGAAATTGCCGCCTGCAATAAAAAATAGCAGAATACGCAAAGTGTATTCGCGATATTTATATAGACAAGGAAAAAGGCTTAATTTCCGAAAAAGATTTTGTTGATTTATCAAGAGACTTTTCAACCGAGAAAGGCAGATTAGAGCATGTTGTCGCAGACGGAGAAAAACAGTTATCCGAAATTGACGCAAAAATTGAAATCGGTGACAACCGCCGCGAGCTTATTGAGAAATATACAAATTTGGAGCATCTTAATCGTGAAATCGTTGAAACGCTTATTGAGTATATTTCGGTCGGCAGGCGTATTCAGGGCACAAGGAATGTTCCGATTGAAGTTCACTGGAATTTTTAAAAGGTTGTTCTTACACGATTGCAGCAGATGGTGCAACAGTGCAAGAGCAACCTTTTACAAAAAATATTGATTATACAAAATCAGAGTTTAATGCCCGTATTAAAATTAAAAGAATCTATAACTTGAGCAGGCGCACAGTATGCGGATGCATCGATATTGTGATTTTACCGTCATCGGAAGACAATGTTTCTTTCGCCCACAAATCGCGCACCCGTGCTTCCGCTTCGATGGTTATTTCTTCTGCAGTGTTACCGAGATTAAATATTGCAACGGCTTTTTTTCCATCGGCAAGCTTTTTTTCGTATATTTTCACATAGGTCTGTAAATTTCTGTGTTCATCAACCGTTTTCTTTTCAAATGTTGGTATCGCTCCGAGTCCGAGCGCGTCCTGATTAACGGCAATTACCTCTTCGTTGCACAGCATAGCGATATCGAACTCTGATAATTTATTCAAATCGCAGCTTATCTGAATGGGAGAGGGGAAGATCACGCGCGCGGTATACCCGACAAGCTGCTCGTCTTCTGTCAAGCGGCACTTATTGCTGTTGCAAACGCCGGTTTCAAGCATATCCAAATCGAAGTAATGCCCGAGGGAGGCATGCTCCAGCCAGCGGTCTGCTCCGAAGCATACTTCACAGAGAATTTCCCAAACATCGTCCGAATCATGATTTTCACGCCATGATGTGCAGTTTTCCTTCCAATAATCACGATTATCGTACCCGGCATCAACCGTTACGCAAAATGCAAAATCACGGCTGCTTTTTTTCAAACATTGCTTCATTAAATCTGCATTCTTTATATCGCACGGGCGCCAATCATATTTTAAATAATCAAAACCCCATTCCGTCCATTGGTCAACATTGTTTTGTTCGAAATGCTCGGTTCCTATGCCGAAATACGATGTGCGATATTCCATATCCATATCGCCCCGTGTGCAGCCCGGAAGACTTGTGCCGCAGCCCCATGCTTTAAGCATTGGTGTTGAGTATATTCCGCATTTTAATCCCAATGCGTGAATATCGCTGCAGAGCTTCTGCATATCCGGGAATTTTTCGTTAGGCATAATTGCGTTATACTTTCCGCCGTATACCCCCTGCCAGTCCGAATCAATATTAACAAATCTGTAACCGTATTCCGAAAGCCCGGTGTCAACAAGCGCTTTTGCGGCGCTTAAAATTACATCGTGATTTATTTTATCACGAAAGGCATTCCAGCTTGTCCAGCCCATAAGAGGAGTTTGACATACGGCCCCGTCTTCAATTACAAAAAGAATATGTTTTTGACATTTACCAAGTCTGTTTTCTGCGCAGACGGCAACCTCGTACCGCCCGGCATCAGTTTTTCCTGTTATAATTCCGTTTTCGGATATTGTCAGCCCTTGCGGTAAATCCGCTGTAAAAATCATCGGACGCTCTCCGGTGACCGGAATTTTATAGAGAATTTCCTTACAGGGTGACGCGCCGAATATCGGTGCGGCATTAATTTTCGGTGCGCCTTCATTGAATTTGTTGGGTTTTGCAAGCTTTGTGAACATTGTCAATTCCTCCGTTTTTTTTTTAATTATATCATAAAAACTTATTATATCTATTGAAAAAAGATACTTTAATATGTTAAAATCATACTATTAGTTGCTGAGAAGGACGGTTTAGAATATGTTGTATTTTGGCGTTGACAATAAAAAAACAACTGCGGTTTATGTGAGGGCGCTCGGTATTGAATGCGACTCGTCATCGGCGCATTGGGGCCCGGGGGTGCGCAGCGGATATATTCTTCATTATGTAATAAGCGGCAGCGGTTATTTTAACGGGCAGAAAGTGTCGGCAGGAGAGGGATTTTTCATCAACAACGGAGAACTGCATGAGTATTATTCTGACGTAAAAAATCCGTGGCAGTATTTTTGGATAATATTTAACGGTGACGCTGACGAAATTAAAAACTGTTTATCGGAAACAGGGCTTTTCATGAAAAATCATGTGTTCAGAATTGAATTTACACATGATCTGCGGCGCCTTATAGAAAAAATAGAGTGTGAGAAATCCGAAAATATGTCATCTGCAAAGGCGCTTTCATATTTTTATTCGCTCATATCAATGCATGAGAAGCCGAATGATAACAGCATCAATATTTCAGCTCCGGAAGCTCATATAAGGGCAGCCGTTTCCTTTATGGAAAATAATTATCATCTGCCGGTAAAAATGACCGATATCGCTCGGCATATATGCGTTGATAATCAGTATATGTATAATATTTTTAAAAAATATATTAATGATTCTCCGAAAAATGTTCTCAGCAGAATCAGAATTGAAAAAGCATGTGATATGCTGAAAAACACATCGCTGCCGATTTCTGTTATAGGTGAATCGGTAGGATATTGTGACAGCTTGAGCTTTTCGGTTTTTTTTAAAATTCATATGGGGGTTTCACCGCAGAATTATCGGAGCGGCAAGAAAGGTACGGCAGGTAACGGGCAGTATTAAAATTTTTTGATTGACACCGTTGCGTGCAAATGCTATAATATGTACCAAAATTAACTTAAATATAGGGATTGAAGCTTACGGGCACGGAGAACGGTATAATAAAAGCCGCAGAGCTATTTTGTCAGCTTTGCTATCATATTTTGCATTAGTTTATCGCGATTTATTGAATATACATAGGTCATAATGCCGCCCGAGCGTTTGTTGCTATAGCGATTATCATATTCAGGCAATCTGATGTCGGTAATTCTGTCTGCCATAAAATCTCCGCTATCATTGAGAAGCCAGCCAATTACTGCTGCGTCCCAGATAACCCTTGTTCTGTCAACATCACAGCTTGTATCCCTGTCCATAGCTTCAATGGTGCGTTTCACCAAATAATCGCAGAGAGGATTTTTGCCGAGCAGAAAATACTCCAGCTCCTGTTTGGAAATTGAAAACGCAGACACAACGCCGCGGCACGGAAGCTGGATAACCGGAGCACCCGAAGCGAAAACAACTCTTGCGGCAGCAATGTCCTGCATCATATTGAATTCTCGGGTGTTTCCATATTCCCGTGAATGACCGCCAAGCCATACAATGACGATTTTATCGGTAATATTGGGGTTATACAGCAGAGCAGAGGCTATGTTGGTTATTGCTCCGATAGCTGCGATATACAGCGGTCTTTCCGGGGTGTAAGTATCGGCGAGATTGCAAAGATGTCTTGCTGCCTCGGATTCGGAGGGGATTTGTTCGCTCTTAAGATAGCTTCTTGATCCTTTATAAACATTTTTCCTCATAGCAATATTATCCGTAAGCTCTAACAGCTTGATTATTTCGGCATAGCTTTTTTCCATGCCATCCTCAGGCGACACAGAGTTCTCGTTATAAAACGGTGCGGCATATATTGCTTTAACGTTCAGCTTCTCAGGTGATTTCAGCATATATGAAATTGCATACTGATCATCAATTTCATTATATGCGTCTGTATCGAGTACAACATCAATTTTTCCTTTGGGCGTTTGCAGGTTTTTCTTTAACTGTTCGGCAGTCATTTTTGAACACTCCTTTTTTCTTTATTATAAACATGTGCAGGACATGCATGTATTGTATAATTTGAATGATTTGTTGTTTTTGGGTTAAAAAAATATGGTTTAAGAAAGGAACAGACAATATGAATACTACGCGGTTTTTCTTTGCACAGGAAAAATCATATGAAAAAAATAAATATATTCCGCTTCATAATCATAATGAAACGGAGGTAATCCTGTATATGAAGGCTAACGCTGTTTCGTATATAAACAGCACAAAGCATGCCATTCATGACGGAGCGCTCGCTGTTATTAATTCAAATGAAGATCATGATGAGCTTCATAAGGACGCATGCAGAAACGTGTATGTCAGATTCATGTTTTCCGGTTTCGAAATTCCGACAGGCATTTATTATCCGAGGAATACTATGGTTTTTGAACATGTGCTGAAGCAGATAAACAGAGAAAGCAAAAATCCGCTGTTTGCATACAAATCCATAATCAAATTGAAAATAGAGGAGCTGAATATTCTTATTATGCGTGAATTGATAGCGAAAAAATACGATAAGAATATTTCCGATTGCTGCTCGTTTATCTGTGAAAACTGCAATCAGCCGCTTGATATGAAGCAGGTCGCCGAAGCATACGGCTTTACATACGATAATTTCAGGCACAGCTTTAAAAAAGTTTACGGTGTATCGCCAAACGGATTTATGATTTTAAAAAGACTTCATATGAGCAGCGAGATGCTTGAAAGAACAACCAAAACATGCGCGGAGATTGCCGCAGATTGCGGTTTTTTTGATGCTGCGCAGTTCTCCAGGATGTTTAAAAAATATTTCGGAATTTCTCCCGTTCAATTCAGAAAAAATACATAATGATATTTTCCTGATAAAACATTGACATTGGCATTATTATGCAATATAATAAAAATATCGGAGCTTTATTTCCGGATGCGGAAAATCGGTTATTGAAAGGGGCGGATAATAACGGCAACAATTACACTTAAGGATATTGCGGTTAAAAGCGGATATTCCGTAAACACCGTGTCACGCGCTCTCAAGGATAAGAATGATGTGATTCCGGAAACAAAGAAAAAAATAAAGGAATGCGCCGAAGAAATGGGCTATGTTGTCAATGCATCGGCAAGCTTGCTTCGCTCCGGGGAAAGCAGGCTGATTGCGCTGCTTGTAGACAATTTGGCTTCTCCGGAGAATGCGCGATTTGTTGACGAAGCTACCGCATGTGCGGAGGCTGTCGGTTACAGCATTATTCTTTTCAGAACGAACGGAAGAGAGGAAAATGAAAAAAAAGCCATACTGTCAGCTCTCTCCAGAAGAACGGATGGGGTACTGGTGCGTTCAAAGAAGCCTTCGGAGGATAACCTTAAGCTTTTAAGAAATGCAGAGATTCCGCTTGTATTTGTCGGAGGAGAAACAGGAGCTGATTCCTCGGTTGAAATAGATTATATTCGCGGAGGTTTCCTTGCGGCGGAACACCTGATTATGAACGGTCACGATAAGATTCTTGTTATCGGAACGAATGAGAACAGTTATGCGATGGCAAATATGTGCGATGGTATAAAAAGCGCATTCATGTACGGCAACAGAATCATAGACGATTCTATGATAAAATATGTTTCGGATGACCCGCGGCGGCAGGCTGAGGAAATTGATGAGATTCTAAACCGCATAGCGGGGTTTTCGGCAGTTATTTGTTCGGATGATATTATGGCGCTCCAAGTAATATATCTTCTGAAAAAGAGAGGTTTGGCTGTTCCGGAGGATGTTTCGGTAATTGGTTTCGGCAATGTGCAGCAACGGATTCTTACATATCCGCTGCTGACGACAGTGGAGGAAACGGGAGAGAAAGAGTCTGTTGCATCGGTCGAACTCCTTCTTGACAAAATCAACGGAAAAGAATCGGAAAATAGAATTATCCCCGTGAAGCTTGTAAAAAGAGAAAGCACTTCTGCTCGACGGTAGACTGTTGCGATAAAAACGCAATCAGGGCTGCCGTCATATTATTCTCTCGCATATTAACGTTAATATTTAAAGCAATAATAACAAATTAATAAAAAACTATTGACAATATGCACAAAGAATGATATGATTCGGGTAGATTAAGGTTAATATTTATTAAAAAAACGCGCGAAATAAAGATAATAGCCTAACATTAACGTTAATATGGAGGAAACGGGACATGGTAAATTACGAAGAAATACTGTTAAAGAAAATAAAGCCGAAGGCTGACAGGCTCATGGAAAGGATTTCGGCAGACAGCGATTCTGTTTTAAATACATTTGAGGAAAACGGGAAATATAGGGTGCTGAAGCTGAGTGAAACCCCGTACGAATGGGTGCGCTCGTTCTTTACGGGAATAGTCACACATTTATATGTGCATTGTAAAGATGAAAAATACGCAGAGTTTTTGGAAAGCAAGATGCAGTCATATACTGATTACATATATTCTCATCTTGATGAGATTTCACATGATACCGGTTTTCTGTATTCCTTATATGCGGTGGCTTACTATAAAGCAACGGGAAATGAAAATGCCCGGAATCTGGCATTAAAGGCGGCAGATGAGCTTTCGAAGCGTCATCATTATGAATCCGGCATTATACAGGCTTTTTGTCGCGTCAGAGAAAAAAGGCCGATGACTATTATAGACGATATGATGAATCTTGCCCTTATCATGTGGGCGGGCAAAGAAACGGGTCATATGTATTATGAAAAGATTTACACATCGCATATACAGACTACAATAAATGATTTTATGAGAGATGACTATACATTCAGACATGCGTTTTCATATGATTATGCAACGGGAAAGCCTCTCGGTGAGAGGAATTACTGCGGTTATGCATGCGGATCTACATGGGCGCGCGGTCAGATGTGGGCGCTCTACGGTTTTGTTAATGCGCTGGACTGTACTCTCAACGGAGAGCAATATGTTCCGGTGATAACCGGTATTCTGAACAGACTGTCCATTCTGCTTCCCGAGGACGGAATTCCGAACTGGGATTTAATGCTTCACGGGAAAAACGTTATAAAGGATACGTCGGCGGCATTGATTTTTGCGTGCGCAGTAAAGAAACTTCAGCTTTTGAACAAAAATCATCCTGAAATTGATCCCAACGGAGATCTTCAATTCAGCGGAGCGGTTAAGACATACGAAATTGCCGACAGAGTGTTGGAAACTATTGTAGAAAAATATCTGGCGCCTGAGCAATACGATAATATCGTTACAGGCGCTCAGTGCGGCAGTGATAACAAAGGGTGCCTGTGGGGAGATTATTTCTTTACGGAGCTGGTTATGAGAAAGCTGTACGGAGACAAATTTACGGACTTTTGGATATAAGCAATTTACTACTTTTATAGTAAGCTTGACAATAAGGCGGAGTCGGGCATCCATGGATGGTATGTTCTATCCGCAAATATGTTGTACCAGGAGGGTTTTTATATGGGTAAAGGTAAAATTCTTGCATTTGCACTTGTAATGTCGATGATAATGCCGTTTGCAACGGTGAAGGCTGCCAATGACAATAATTTTGTCTTGGCGCAAAGCTATGAATCAGACGTGACAAATGCGGCGCCTGCTTCCGGAACGCATAACGGAACGGATATTCATGTTGTGGATAACGGTGACGGAACAAAAAGTGTTTCTATGTCAACTTACGGCGGCGAGGCTCAGGCGTTATATTCTTTTTCGGAGAAGCTCAGCGGCAATTTCTGCATTGAGTTTGCGATTCGTGTTAACGGAAATGCAAACGGAAACATAGTGCTGACGAACAGTGCAGGGAAGAAAGCAACGGCTTTTATACTGAAAGATAAAAAAATTCTTGCAGCGAACGGTTACAAAATTTGCGGATTGCAGCCGAACGGCTTCACAAGAGTGACTATGGAAAGTATCAACGGTATTTTCAACATATATGTAAACGATGATGAGGTACTGTCAGACGAATATATCTCGAAAATGCCGACGAGCGTTAAAGCTATGGATATGACCTTTGAAGGAATTGAAGAAAGCGATGCAGAGGTGCTGATTGACAGCGTGTATGCCTACAGCGGAAAGAAAATCGGCAGGAACAATTATCCGTCCGAAGAGTATAATCCCGAAAAGACCGATTTCACGAGCGCCAAGAAAAATGATAATAAAGCGCCCGTCACCGATGAAGAATGCGGTCACGCTATTATACTTGCCAAAACTTTTGATGAACCGGGAGAGGAATATACTGCGGGGGGATTGCAGTTCGGCGCAGGAAATCACACCATGGAATGGCCCGTTGATAAAAGAACCGGCAATAAATATTTCAGATACACACGCGACGGCGCGTCCGGAGATTCACTTGTTGAATTCAGAGCCGGAACGTTCTGGGTGAATCTTAAACATGTGGTTATAAGCAAGGACATACGATGCCCGGACTATACATATCAGGAGTGGATGACTGTTTATGATGAGCTGCGTAACAGCTTTGTGCCGTTTTCGGTGATAGGCGGCAATCTGTATGCGCAAAACGGTCAGATATTTGTGCGTGCGGTACCAAAGGATAAATACATAAGCGTGGCCGCAGCAATAAACTATGTTACACTTACATATGACCTGTATATTGACAATGCTTTGGTTAAAGAAAATCTCAGCATTGAAAAAGCCATTAACGGGAAAGCCGGTACAGTTCCGTATAATTTCGGAGGAACGCGTGTTTATTATCCGGCTGCGGGAACAGGCACAATTGAATGGGATAACTATTTTATATATGAAGCCCGCAAACCTATTGAAAACTTTTTGGAATATAAAAAGGACGTTGAAGCCGGGAAATATGACAATGAAAGCAAGGATGAAGGCGGCAGCGCATCCGCAGAAGATAAGGACGAGAAAAAACAAAACGAAAACGTGCCATCGGGCGAAGATAGTGAAAATGTTGATTTCAGCGAATATTCAACATGGCCGATTCCTGTTACTAACCCCAATAAAGTAATGGAAAATATGAAGGGGAAATTTGCAATTTCAACGGTAACCGGAACATATATTGCAAATAACAGCAGGAAAACGCTTGCGGCGCCGCTCATTAACGAAAGCGGATCATTGATGGTCCCGCTAAATGAGCTTGCACAGGAGCTTGGCGTGTCGTTTGAGCAGCTTTCCGACGGAACGGGATTCAAAATTAACAATTCTGAATATAAGTACGGCAGCGATGCAATGAATATCGGCGGAAAGGATTTGAGCATAGCGCCGCAGCCGAAAGCAATTGACGGCAATGTTTATTTTCCGATAAGATTCCTCGGCGAAAAAATACTGAACAAGAATGTTCAGTATGATGACAGAAAGCTGATAATTATTGCAGATGCTCCGGTAACCGAGGAATGCCGCCAATTTAATTTATATGAAACAAGCAAGGACCCTTACTATACAAACTTATGGGATTTAAGCGATTTTCTGCTGTATGACTGGCCGTCAACGGGAAAAATGCTTTCTCTGCAAAGCAGCGTCAGCAGCAACAAGCACCCGAGAGTGCTTCTGAATTCGGATGATGTTGCGGAGATCAAAAGAAAATATAACACTTATCCGAGGTACAAGGAATGGGGAGACAGGTATATTGCAGCGGCGGACGCATATCTTGAAAAGAATACGCCGACAGTGCTTAAGCTTCCGGAAGGCAATCACGGTGAGAAACAGTATCTTCAGCCGGCGCGTGACATTCTGGCAAATATGTACAGGCTTGGTTTTGCGTACTTTATAACCGGGGATGCAAAATATGCGCAGGGAGCTTTTGCGGAGATAAAAAGCGCTGCTCAGACAAGTCCGTGGGACGTTAATCACAGAATCGATCTCGGAGAGCTTTTGATGGACAGCGCCCTGTGCTACGATTGGTTTTATGACGCGCTGTCCGAAGAACAGCGTGACCTGATATATACTGTTGCCGAACGGGAGGCACTTGATGTTATGGATAATACGCTCTATAACTGGGAGCCCGGTGTTGAGGTGGCAATGCAGAACAACAGGGCGGACGTAATGGCTGCGGGAATGACATGCTTTGCCGCGGCTGTGCTGGAGCGCGATCCCGAGCGTATGACCGATATCATAAGAAGAACAACGGCGTGCGTAGCAACAACAAACAGAACCTGGTATCCGGACGGGGCATGGACAGAAGGTTACGGATATTATGACTATGAAATGCAGTACTATGTCTATCATGTTGCCACAACACTGAAAACCTTCGGCACAGATTTCGGACTGATGAGAGCGCTCGGTCTGAGCAATTCAATTGAGTTTTTAATCGGCGGAGAACTCCCTCTCGGTTCATTTAATTACGGTGATGTGGGCGGATCGTCCTACTTAAATTCAAGCAGGCTGTCATTTATGGGATATTGGTACAATAATAAGGAATATTTTAAAAAGAGAATTTCTAAGGGAGATTCGAATCTGAGCGAATGCGACATGATTTGGTTTGATCCGGAATATCTTGATTTTAACGGTGATATGGACTTGCCGCTTGATAATTATACACGCGGTAACTATGTCGGATCATTCCGCTCCGGTTATAACAGAAATGCGGCCGCCATTGCGTTTAAGGACGGATTTGTTACAACTCCGCACGGGCATATGGACGTTGGAACGTTTATACTGGAAATGGACGGCATCCGATGGGCAGAGGATCTCGGCGCGGAAGATTATGGAAACACGGAGAATATAAGACTGTACAGGAAAAGACCTGAGGGTCACAACTGCATTGTTATTGCTCCCGATGCGTCATACGGTCAGGACACTGAGGCAAGAGCCGATCTGCTCAGGTTTGAGTCGGGCGCAAGAAATGCATTTGCTGTCATTGACATGTCGAAGGTTTATCATCAGTATGCAAACAGCGCCAAACGCGGATATATGCTTGCACAGGACAGGCACAGCATAATTATCCGCGATGAAATCGACATAAAGGGAAAAGAGGATGTCTACTGGTTCATGCATACACGTGCGGATATTGAGATTGTTAATCCGTATACGGCAATTCTTACTATGGACAATAAAAAAATATGTGCACAGCTTGTTTCCAGTTCTCTCGGAGCAAAATTCAGTGTGATGGATGCATATCAGCTCCCGACATCCGCCAAGGCATCCGAACTTCAGTTTGATAACAGTGCATATAAAAAACTTGCAGTAAAATTAAACGCAGCAGGAAAACAGTATATAGAGGTACGTTTCGTTCCCGTAGATGATCCTTATTACGGCTCTGAAATGCCTGACGCGGCGCTTGACGACTGGTCGCTCGATTCCGGGGAACTTATCACCAGCCCGAGGGTTGACATGATTTATGCCGACGGCAATCCGGTAAACGGGTTTAACATCAACGAAAACGACTACAGCGTTGAAATCAGTGATACGGTTGATATTCTCCCGGTTTTTTCAGCAAAGGCTGATAATGCGGTTGTTGAGGTTATTCAACCGAAGGATAAGTATAATCCGGGATATGTTATTGCACACAATCCGCTTAACCCGGACTTTAAAACGATATATACAATCAGGCTTCGTCTTTTACCGTCAACGCCGGATCTTTCAAAGTTGACGGAATATAAAGTTGAAAATGTTGAAGTAAGCGCAACCCCTCAGGCGGAGAACCATAAGGGCAATCTTACGGATAAAGACTTTACGACAAGATGGTCATCGGAGGGCAAGCAATGGGTTAAGCTCGATCTCGGTGCGGCTAAGAGCATTTCGAAGATTGCAATGTCGTTTATGTCGGGCAACACGCGCTCGCAGTATTTCTCAGTTGAACTCTCTGATGATGATAAGGATTATACAAAGGTATATGACAGTATGTCGAGCGGCAAAACAGAAGCGCTTGAATACTATAATATCGGAGGGAAGAAGGCTCGCTACATAAGAATTAACTTTAATCAGACCACGACAGGTTCATGGAATTCCGTAACCGAAGTGGGTGTGTTCGGCGATGCAAATTAACGCTTAAAGGAGTGGAAAAAATGAAAAGAATTTTGTCAGCGCTGCTATGCCTTACAATGGCATTTATCGTAACCATAGGTAACTGCACGCTGAAAGCATCGGCTGCAGCAATAGATTTTTCCAACATTGACAAAAATCAATTCAGTATCGGAGAAATTGACCGCATTACTTTGAGCGGCAGCGGAATTGATTCGGCGGAGCTCTATATTAACGGCAAAAAAGCGGCAGCGGGCGGTACGGAGCTTGAATATGAGGAGGATTTTTGCGCGGGTCATTATCTTGCTGAAGCGATAGGATACGCAAACGGACTTGCAGTAGTATCTTCCGAAAAAGAGTTTGATGTTGTGCAGCCCGGAGAAATTACAGAAGACAAAAAAATGACAATTACGGAAGAGGATATGTCGGGCTTTGCAGATAATACTCCGCCGGCGGGATCCGGATGGAGCTTAAATACAAGCGGTGATGAAATGGGCATGCGCGCTTTGAATGAGTATGACGGCAAGGAAAGCGGTGACAGCGTTATTGAGTTTTACCGCACCGACATATCCAAGCCCACTCAAAACGGCAGTATTCCCTATCTCGCGCTGATGGTCCGCAATCCCAATGCAATAAATGCATCAACAAAGGTTTTGCATAACGGGTTTGATGTTTATACGCAGAATGAAAAAACATATTTTATTGCGGGCGGACAGATGAATTCGTGGCAGGGCTTTTCCCCGTCCGATGCGGCGTTTATGTGGATGCAGAACGGAATCATGACTCTGTACGACACAGAGATTCCGTACACTCCCGGAAAGTGGTACAGGGTTGACTCTTATTTCTATGGCATGACAAACAATATTATGTTTACCGTGACAGATAAAGCAAGCGGAGAACAAACCGTGGTCAACACAAAAGGAACGCTGAGAGGCGGCGGAGGCGTTTTTACGGGAATATGCACGGCATCGTATGGAATAAAGAAACAGGCAACCTACAGTGACACGGATGAGGCGAGAGCCTGCATTGATAATATAGTACTCGAGGTTCTTAACCTTAAGGAATATCCGTCACTGCAAGCCGCTGAGGCAAAGGTCGGGACGAACAAGATAATATATAATCTTACCGCCGGGATTGATTCAATTGCAAATGACGATGTTAAGCTTTATGAAAACGGCAGAGAAGCGGCAATCCGATCGGCGGATGTAAGCAACAATGTACTGACGGTAACTGCCGAAGCTCCGATTGCCGACGGCGCCGTATATTCTGTGGAATTAAAAGAGGGGCTCACAACAAACGGAGCGGAAAACGGAAGAATGAAATTTGCTGTCCGTGCGCCGTCAGACGAAATTTCCGTTCGTGGCGCATATTATTCCGATGACGCGTCGAAGCTTTCGATGCACCTGATAAACAGCGGAAGCGAATGCGAGCTTAAGGCTGTAACAAACGTGTATGATGAGTCGGGAATACTGAACAATACGGTTATAAACGATGTTTCCGTACCGTCGGGCGAAAGCTTTGCACATATAACGAATATTCCGCAGGGCAAGGGGGCAAAAACCTTTTTGCTTAAAACGCTTGCGGACGGCGCTGTTTTTAAAACCGAGCAAATATACGGAAGCGTTCCCAATCATGCTGCGGCAGGTTCGGCAGAGGGATACGCTGTGACATATAAGAATTCGGAAAAATCCGTTCTGATAAAAGGCCGATTAAAAAACAGCGCGCGTAAGCTCCTTACAGTAAGCTTTGTTGAGTTTGCAAACAAAGATAAAATACTCTCAAATGAAGACATTTCCCTGCTTACAACCGTTGCCGCTGATGAGAACGGCTTCTTTGAAGAAAAAATTTTTCTCCCAGAAAGCTTTAAGGGCGGAAAATATGTCGTCAGCATGGCGGACGGAGAAGAAAAGCTCAGCGCTTCGTTTATCTTTATAAATGATGATGAAGCCGAAAAGGTTGTTAGTATTATTAACGACAGAATCGCTGTGCCTGATGAAGAAAAAATGAAAGAGCTGATTGAGCAGCAGGCGGATATTGTCGGGATTGAAAGCGAGCTCGTAGAAAAATACGGAGATTATGCTGCCGAATACATTATTGCAAAAAGAAATAAAAAAGCATTTTCGGACGTGCAGGCGCTTACCGATGCGTTTAACGAAGCGTGCGCAATAGTTGCCGTGAAGAACGGAGAGCTTGACAGCGTTATGATAAAATATGCGAGCTTATTCGAAATATATAACGGTTCGGTATTAACAATAAGCGGCTACGACTATTATAAAAATCTTTCTGAAAATGAGAGAAATGCGCTTGCGGCAGGCTTTGAAAAAATCGACTTCAAAAACGGCGACTTTGCCGATCTGTTTATCAGGCTCTGTGTTTATACAAGAATAAGCAATGCAGAAAATTACCTTGTCTGCAAAAATACAATTCTTGATGAGGGAAATAACGGCGTGAACAATATTAAAGCTCTTATCGGCGCCGATATGGCAAGCTATGATAAGCTCAGTTCAACGCGAAAGGATTCGGTATTTACAAAGCTTTATTCCGATAAATCCGAAATAAGCGGATTTTCGGACATTGCACCGATGTTTGACAAGTGCGTGAATTATTACAAAAACAGCGGCGGATCGTCAAGCTCCGGAAAATCTGGCGGCACAAGCAGCGGAAAAATATCGGCGAAGCCTGTCAATCCGCAGAATCCGGAAACAAAGAAAACATTCAGCGATATTAAATCGCACTGGGCAAAAAACTACATTGAACTAATGTGTGAAAAAGGCATTATACGCGGATTTGAGGACGGAAGCTTCAGACCTGAAAACAATGTGTCACGCGCGGAATTTGCCGCAATGTGCGCAAATGCTTTTAAGCTTAAGGCAGGCAAGGAAAAGAGGTTTTCCGATATAAACGGAGACGAGTGGTTCTGTTCTGTTGTGGAAAAGGCTGCCGCGGCAGGACTGTTTAACGGCGATGATCAAAATAATTTCAGACCGAATGACAGCATCACGCGGCAGGACGCAGCAGTTGTTATCTATAACTACATAGGCAATGCGCGGTTAGATCATAACTCGGATGTGAGCTTTGCCGATTTGGACGAAGCTGCCGAATACGCAAAAGCTCCGATAAAAGCGCTTGCGGGTGCAGAGCTGATTAACGGAACGGGAAAGCAGAAATATCAGCCGGCAGGAACTCTCACACGTGCTCAGGCAGTTGTGCTTATATCAAATGTCTGCGATTATTTGCAGTAAAGGAGTGCTCACAATGAAGAACAAATTATTATTAGCCGCAGCTGCAGTATTGATAATGTGCATGGCAATAACCGCTTACGCAGATGATGAAAAATACAACCGTGCATATGAAATGGTAAGCGCTGTTGCAGGGGAGTTAAACATAAGCAATGAATCGGAGCTTATAACAAAATCCGATTTTATAAGGCTTGCCGTTTCGGCTGTATGCGAGCAACCGGAAAACTGGCAATATAACAACTGTTTTTCAGATGTAAACAGCGGGGAAGCCATCGCTCCTTATGTAGGGTATGCTGTCGATAACGGAATTATTGACAAAGGCGCTAAATTTTATCCGCTGCAAAATATAACATACATGAACGCTTTCAAAATTGCCGTAAGAATGACAGGGAGAAAAATTGTTGCTGATTCCGCGTCCGGAAACGGATACTACAAAGCTGCCGTTTCATGCGATATTGATGATGACCTCAGCATGAAAAGCACAAACGATGCCGTTACAAAACGCGATGCGGTTATTATTGTCAGAAACATGCTTGAAGCCGGTTATGTTGAAAACTATTTTGACAAGGTGAGAATTACGAACAATGAGCCGACGGTAATGAAAAAATTCAGGAATATCGAAAAGGTTGAGGGCGTTGTTCTTGCAAATGAATATACAGGTCTTTACAGTAAGGAAGCAAAATCGGATAAGGGATTTATTAACATTGATGGCGAGCAATATCGCTATTCCGGGGAAAAAAAGCTTCTCGGCAAGCGCGTCACCGCTTATTATACTGATTTGCTGTCGGAGAAAAAGGCATTGTGCGTTTTCGAAAAGGAAAACAGAAACAGTGAGCTCACAATTTATGCGGATACGATAGAAAACTCCGACAGAAGAAGAATTACTTATCAGGCAGATGGAATAAAAAAAGCAGATCTTGCTGAGGTGTACAGTGTTATTTACAACGGAATTGCGGCACGGAAAACAGATCTTGCGGGATATTTGTCATTCAAAAATAAGGATGGATACATAACGCTGCTTGATAACAACGGCGACGGCAATTATGATGTTGTATTTGTGAATGAAGTTAAGTATGTTTATTTGTCCGATGTGGACGCCAAGGGGCGCCGCCTTATTGATAAAAACAGCATAGAAAACAGCATAATATTTGACGAGGATGCTGACCTGAATATTTACGATACATTTTATTACGGAAAAACGCTTGTTGATATGAACGAGCTGTCAGCCGGATTTGTTATTGCCGTAACTGTTTCCGAAGATGAAAGCTATGCGGAGGCTGAAGTGTGCATAAAGGAAGTCAGCGGAAAAATAACGGGAATAGGTGATGACGGGGAGCTTTATATAGACAATAAAGAATATAAGCTCTCGGAATATGCAAAGAAAAACTATAGCTTTGAAAACGGAAAAGCAGGCAGTTTTTATCTCGGAATCGGCGGACTTATTGTTGCGGCGGAAACAGAGGACAAGACGATCAAATACGGTTACATTGTCCGCTGCAAGGCGCAAAGCGGTTTGGGAAAGAAAAATGTTATAAGGCTTTTCACAGAGGATGGGCTGTTTAAATCAATGTATATCTCCAAGAAGGTTAAAATTGACGGTGACAGCTTTAAAACGGAAGATGAATTATATAAAAAGGTTCAGTCAATGGAATCACTGGACGGAGTGCACGCCCTTACAAGGTTTTCGGTTAACGAAGCCGGGGAGGTAATCATGCTTGACCTTGCTAACGTAAACGCGTCAACAATAGAGGAGTATGAGGCAAGCATAAATTCTTCCGATAACAATAACCTCACAATGTATGCATCTCTTTCAAACGCAAGATTCAAATATCACCCGGGAACGTTTGAGCAGAAATGCCGAATCGGAAGCAATACTAAAATATTTGTCATTCCGTCGAGCGCTTACCGTGATGATGAGGCTAAGTATCATATAAGAACCAAGGATTTGTTCGGCAATGACCAGCGTTACTCGATAACTGCATACAACGTGAAAAACTCCGCGCTGGAAATGGAGGCATGCCTCTATGTCGGTGACAGCGGCGCCAGCGGTGTGGATGACAGCTCAACATCCTCGCATATTTTCATAAAAGCATTTGAAGGACGCGATCCGGACGGCATGTGGACAGATAAGGTAAAGCTTTGGAATCAGACGGACGGGTTCGTGGAATATTATACAAACAGCTCTGATGTTGCAGAGGAGATAAAAACCTACGCTCCCGGAGATATTGTCCGCTTCAGTGTGACCGAAGGGGAGATAACGGCTGTCTACAGAGATTTTGCTTATTCGACAAAGAAAGTATATTCAACGAGCGTCGGAAGCAACTGCGGCTATGCGGCGGGAAAGCTTTATAAAATCGAAGGAAACACAATGTCATGGCTTTCGCCCGATTTTGATTTTGACAATGCGGATAAGATGACATTTAATGATATTACGGTTGCAGTTGTGAATCAAGTGATTTACTGCGATATAAAACGGAGCGGAAGCTCTTTAACCGCAACTGTGTATGAAGCGCCGAACGCTTATTCGCGCAGCTATGAAAATTCAGGCAATGCGGCAGATTATGTTGTTATCCGAGAGGGTAATACAGACGCATATCTTGCAATTGTGTACCGTGAAATAAATTAATATATTTATATAAATGAATGGAGGATGTATTATGAAAAGAAGGTTTTTATCAGCAATTGCCGGCATAACAATGCTGGTAGGATCGTTTGGCGGAGCAACGCTTGCACAGGCGGCAACCGAGGTGAGAGACGCCTATGTGTATAACGAGAGCTTTGAGTCAAATCAGGCTGTATCTACAGGTCGTTATGATGAATTGTTCTGCCCCAATCTGGAAGGAGGTTATGCTGCAACCGACAAAATAAAAGTAACGTATCCGGGAGGTCTCGGCGGAAAAATTGCAGCGGATAAGGCAATTCAATTTGCATCGGAGCAAAAGGGACTTCCAAGCTATTTGTATGCCGGAAGTCAAAGCAAGTGCTTTGACAACGACTCAACAGTGACAGGCTCTGATATTGCACATGTTGATTCGGGCTACGGAATTTTTCATTTTCAGGTACTGCTGAAGGATCACAATGCCACCGTTCGCATTAACGCAGAGTGCTGCACCGCAGCGGTTGAAAACGGAAAAATAAGCGCTGTCAACAGAAAAGCGTTAAACCAGATGATTGAATTTGTTCCGGGTAATATCAGATTATTCTATGGCTGGAGCAGCGGTCATGCGTTTGCAAACGAAACTCCGAAGCTTGATAAGTGGATGGATGTTGATATCATTCTGCCGCTTAATCAGTTCGAAACGGACAAAAACAAAATAAGCGTTTATATTGACGGGAAGCTTAAATCCGAATCTGTTTCGCCGAGCCTCCTTGGCGGAGAATATATCACTCATGTTGCAAGATTCTGCATCCTGAATGATTCGCAGAATGACGCAAGCACATATGCGCTTGATAACATCAGCCTGAAATACGTGTCAGATTACGCTGATGTTGCCGGCTGGCTTGAGAGATATGATATCGGCGCCGCTTATACAGAGTCTTTTAACAGCTGCAGCAATGATTCGGTTAACAATTGGTATAACAGCGCAGCATATTCACTCGGCGGAGGTTTTATGGGAAGTCAAATCGGAGCTGATATGCAGCGTTCGGTTGGTTTCGGACAAAACGTAAGAAACCTTGACGGAACGCCATCGTATGTATTTGAAGGCGGAGTTCTCGGAAAGTCCGCGGATGATCTTGCAATGAAAATAAACTTTACCGAGGGCTCAGAGTGGGTAAACGGTAAGGTTCTGGTGGATTTCAATTATGATATTGCGCTTAAGAAGGATGACAAATTAAGCGTTACTTACGAAATTGCGCCGATGACCGATTACATGCAGCAGGCAGATATGCTGAGTTTTGTAAATGAAACAAATGCAAATACAGGTACCGGAATTAACCTTTTTAACGCAGAAGAAAACGGGGTTCATATAAACGGTGTGCGTACAAATGCAAATCTTGACAGAATGCGCTGGAATAAGATTAATGTTGTATATACTGTTTTAAACGGAGAATATGCCCTTGAAGCAAAGGCATATATTAACAGCATTCCGGTAACATTTACCGATGACAACGAGCAGGAGCAGACTTCGTTTTATATCGGTCAGGGCAACACGGTAACCAAGTTTACCAAGCTGCGTATGGAGGGTTATACCAATAATACGACTATTGACAATGTAAAGTATAAAAATGATACGGTTATTTACATTGATAATGTTAAAGTAGGTGTAAACGGCCCCGAGGCTGTTAACGAAATTCCCGTAATGCCTGTTGGTGACGGAATCAAAACCGCGGCTTCCGCAATTATGGTTCCCGACAACTACACTGTTGAGATGCTTCAGGAGCAGAATCCCGGCATGAGAGTATATGATGAGGAAGGCAACGAGGTTTTTGAAGGCTTACTCAAGGGAAAGACGGTTCGTTTTATAAGCGCCGATTCTTCTCCGAGAGCCGCATCAAAGCTTCCGCAGAGATTCAAGGTGTTTACCGATAATGTTCAGCTTACGGATTATACTGCAAGCAGCGCAGTTTCGGATAAAATTCATGCTGAGTTTAAGCTTGATTCATTTGAAGGCTGCAGCTTAACGGGAATTATTGCAGTATACAATAAGGAAAGCAAGGCGCTTGAAGGAATAAGCAAGATTGATGCTAACCGCTCGCTTTGGTGGAAAAACTCGTTTGCAGGTGTTGATGCGGAAAATCAATCGGTTAAAATAATGCTTTGGAACAGCGGTTCGCTGAATCCCATGGAAAATTTTGTGACGCTTGAATAATGAAAGGAACGGAAAAAATGAAAAAAATTATTGCAGGAGCATTGACGGTTGTATTGGCTGCGGCATGCTTTGCCGGGTGCGGGAAGAAGCAGGCATCCGAAGGAAACGAAAAATTTGTTCTTACAACCGATGACTCCTATCCGATAAAAACGGATAAAACCTTGAGAATGTGGGCAACTTTTACCGCGGCATCGTATGCAAACAGCGCAAACGATTTACCGATAACAGAATATTTGGAAGAAGCAACCGGCATTAAGGTTAAGTGGGAGCATCCGGCACAGGGGGAGGAATCCACGAGCTTCAATCTGATGCTTGCATCGGATGATATGCCCGATATGATTTTTGCCGGCTGGCAGAATGTCAACAACGGTCCCGATTATAATCTTGACAAGCACATCATTGCCGATATGACGCCATATATTGAGGGAGGCGCGTCGCCGAACTATAAGAAAATAATGGACGAAAATCCGGAGCTGAAAAAACTCGGAACATCCGCAAGCAATCGTTACTATGCATATTTCATGCTCCTTGGTGATGAAAAGCTTACGAGCTATATGACGTTTTATATCAGAAATGACATTCTGAAAAAGAACGGGCTTGAGGTTCCGGAAACACTCAGTGAGTGGGAAACCGCACTGTATGCAATTCGGGATTCCGGAATAAAAACCCCTTTAATGCTTAAGCTTACAAACTATCAGCTTGAAACATGCTCGCCGTTCATGTCGTGCTTTAACACAGCGGGAACATTTTACCATGTTGACGGCAAGGTTAAATTCGGCCCCTATGAAAAGGCATTCGGCGAATGGGTCAAGCTTATGGCTAAATGGTATAAGGACGGGATTCTTGACGTTAACTTTGTTGACGAATCGCCCGAGCGCTGGAGTGCGGAAATCACAAACGGAAACAATGGCGCGTACACTGCCGGAATAAGCTCGCTTGCAACATACGGCGACGCAATAAAAAAAGACAGCGGAATTGAATATGTGCCCTGCAAAATTCCGGTAGCCAAAAAAGGCGACAGAGCAATGTATGCCCAAAAACAGTTTATGCTGAACAATGCCGGAATAGCTGTTTCCGCAACATCAAAAAACAAAGAGCTTTGCGCAAGATATCTTGACTTCGGTTATTCCGAAAAAGGGCAGATGGTGTATAATTTCGGTAAAGAGGGCGTTAGTTATACAATGGAAACCGGCGCGGACGGAAAGCCGACGCCTGTTTATACCAAACTGATTACAGACCCGAAGGAAAGGAACGGATTGAGCTTTTCGCAGGCGCTCGGAATGTATACGCGCGCAACAATGCCGATATCGGTTCAGAATATAAACTATCTGCTCCAGTCCTACAGCTATGACACGCAGAAGCAGGCTCTTGAATACGCTTATGACACAGACACGCTCAAACACAAAATCCCGGATAGTATATTTACAACGGAGCAGGCAAAGCAAATAAGCGATATAATGACTCCGATAAATACATACCGTGAGGAAACGGTTGCTAAAATCATTTCCGGAAAAATGGATATAAAAGAGCTTGATACGTATTTTTCAAAGCTCAAAGATATGGGTATAGAAAAAGCAATAAAGATCTATCAGGACGCATATAATGCGTATCTGAAAAAGTAATATTTGACCGACGGAACATTATCCCGGCATTGTAACGGCAGGCGGCAGCAGTGCCGGGAAATGTTTAAGTCTTGTTATTAAAGGACAAAATAAATTTGACGGGCGTGTATGCCAAAAGGAATGGTCATAAATATGGACAATAAAAAAATCAGCTTCAAAGAAAACGTTAAAAGAGATTTCCGGCAGAATTACAGCTTGTATCTTATGGTTATTCCCGTGATTGCATTCTATGTTTTATTTTGCTATAAACCGATGTATGGCATTTTAATTGCATTTACGGATTTCGACGTAAGGTCGGGTTTGTCAGGGAGCACGTTTATAGGGCTGGAAAACTTCAGACGTTTTTTTTCGGATCCGTATTTTCTGCGCAATATTGTTAATACGGTAAAAATAAGCCTGGCAAGTATAGTGTTCGGATTTCCCGCGCCTATATTGCTGGCATTGATGATGAACGAGCTTAACACGAAGTATTTCAAAAGATTTGTTCAGACGGCAACCTATCTTCCGCATTTTATTTCACTGGTTGTTGTTTGCGGAATGATTCGAAATTTCGTAAGTGCGGACGGTCTTGTGACAACGTTTATTTCAGAAATTATCGGTAAAAATATACAGGAGTCGCTTTTGTATATGCCTAAGCTTTTTACAAGCATATACGTGACAACCGATATATGGCAGGAGGTAGGCTGGGGCTCCATTATTTATATGGCAGCTCTTTCAAGCGTCAGCGCGGAGCTTTATGAGGCGGCACGCATTGACGGAGCAGGGCGTTTTCGTCAGACAATAAGCGTAACGATTCCGTCGATTTTGCCGACAGTTGTTATCATGCTTATACTGCGTCTTGGCGGAATCCTTGCAGTCGGCTATGAAAAAATCATGCTGCTTATAAACCAGTTTAATGCAGATTCGGCGGAGGTTCTGTCCTATTATATTTATAAAAAGGGACTTGTAAACAATGACTACGGACTTGCCACGGCAGCCGGTTTGTTCAACTCTGTTATAAATCTGCTTTTCGTTGTCGGCGCAAACTTTATCAGCAAGCGCTTGACTGAAACAAGTCTGTGGTAAAGGAGCTGCGAAAATGAATAAAATTAAAAAAAGCAACTCAAGAATAATATTTGAGTTTTTTAATATTCTGTTTAGCTTGTTTATGGTGGCAATATCTGTTTATCCGATATTATATGTGCTGTTTGCGTCCGTGTCGGACAGCAATGCGCTTTTGAGGCACGGCGGAATGCCGCTCTTTAAACCGCTTGAATTTAACCTGGAGGCATATAAGAGTGCATTCAGAAATCCAAACATTTTCATAGGATACAGAAATACTGTTTTTATTGTTTTTGTGGGAACATTTCTCAGTCTTTTTCTTTCTTCCGTCGGAGCGTATTTTATGTCACGGAAAAATGTTTTATGGAAAGGAATTATCAGTAAGTTTATTCTCTTTACGATGTTCTTTTCGGGAGGGCTTATACCGTTTTATCTCACCGTTAAGGAGCTTCATCTGACGGGAACAATATGGTCGCTGATCATTCCTGTAAGTATCAGCACATATAATTTAATAATACTGCGCACGGCATTTGCCTCTATTCCGGAAAGCCTTACGGAAAGCGCAAGAGTGGACGGCGCGGGACATATGACGATTCTTTTCAGAATTGTGCTTCCGCTGTCAAAGGCAACGCTTGCTGTTATTGCACTCTATTACGGAGTTACATACTGGAATTCATGGTTCCATGCATCAATCTTTCTGACAGGGGCGAGTGATAAATGGCCGCTGCAGCTTGTGCTTCAGCAAATACTGATTGCGAACAGCACTGCGTCGATGACAGGCGTTGTCAGTATAGGAGATGAGCAAAGCATCGGCGAATCAATTAAATATGCGGTAATAATTATTGCAACCGTTCCTATCCTGTGCATTTATCCGTTTCTTCAGAGATATTTTGAATCAGGCGTTATGATAGGAGCTGTTAAGGAGTAATTGTTCACTTATTTATGAAGAGGGGGAAAGCGGCATGAAAATAAAAAAAGCAGTATCATTGACTCTGACGTGGATAATTGCGCTTGGGTGCGGTTCCCATGCAGAGGCTGCCGGAATGAGTATCACCGAGATGGCTTGCGCCGCGGTGGATTACCCGGGCATACTTGGAAGCAACACGGATAAAAACAATATTATGGAAAGCCTTGAGCTGCCGTTTTCCTCAGAATCGGGCGCAAAGCTTGCATGGACAAGCAATAAACCCGAGTATATAACCGAAAGCGGACGTGTTATCCGCCCGTTTTCCGATGAAAACGATGAAGATGTTGAGCTTACTCTTACCGCATCCTACGGAGATGCGCATACTGATAAAACCTTTTGCTTTAAGGTGAAAAAAGAGGAAAGCTTCTCAGATCCCATGCATATGAAGGACAGTGAGTTTTTCGGAGTATTTTCAAACGGAAAATGGACTGTCAGTCCGAAGCTTGACTACACGCTCGATAATATGGATTCCGTCGAAAGCGCTGTGAAGATCGGCGACTATACAACAGCGAAGAAAAATCTGCTTGAATATTTCCGTAATAAAAACAGAACGGAACAGTTTAATGTAAAAGATCGTTCTTATGCGGATATGACGGCTGACTTTCATTTTCAGATTCAGCAAAACAGCTATATGGGGGAATTTGAATCAGGAAAGGACTTCAAAGAAAAAAACATAGAGCTCAGCGCGGATAAGCTCACGCCTGGGTCTTACTCCTCTCTGTCCGTTCGAGCGTGGTATAACGAGGCAAGCAGCCTGGAGATATATGGCTGTAATGCGGGAGATGAAAACCTGCGCCCCGCGCTTGTTTTAACTGTTAACGGCGAAGAAAAAGTTTTCCGTGCGGTTGATACCGATTGCGTCCGCGGCGGAAAATACATAACAGAACCGCAGCCTGCGTCAGAAATAATAAAGGCGAAAACCTTCGGCGAGTTTAACGGTGAAGATACCTACTATGCATATATAAAATTTAATCTCACGTCATTGCCGGTGGATGCAGATATATCCTCTGCAAAGCTCAAGCTCAATGCTCGTGCGGTAGGCGTAAACGAAACCTGCAAAAGAGCAATGGTTCTTTTTGAGCATGTCAACACATGGAACAGCGAAACCGCGTGGATTGGTTTTTCCAATAATATCTATTCCTATAACGGGCTTGCAAACCCCGATTTTATTCATAAGCCGGCAGGATCAAGCAGTGAATTTTTCTGGCAAATGATGAGATTTGCCCCGCTTCCTCACATGGCTGTTGAATATAAGCAAACCGGCGATGAAAAATATGCTCACGGAGCCATAAGGTTTATTTCGGAGTATGTTAAAAGCTGCGGAAGCTTGCCGCCCTATAATACGGCTGAAGGCTTGAGAGGATTATTTCCGCGTTCGTTGGACGCTGCCGCAAAAAACACCAATATATCCTCAACCTTTTACACATTCATAAAAAGCAAATATGCCACGCCGGACTATTGCGCCGCTGTTTTGAAAAACATATGGGATACAGCGCATGCGCTTTCCTTGGACACGCATACGGAAGGAAACTGGAGGCAGCATCAGTTTAACAGCCTTTTGGAAACAGTGTCATATTTTCCGGAGCTCGCTGACACGCGCAGCGGTGAAAACTGGATGCGGAAAAGTATTGACGAGCTTTCCGATATGCTTGTTTATCGCAATAATCTTCCGGACGGATCTTATGCGGAGGACACATGCGGATATGCAAACAGTGCATTTGAGCAGTTTTACAGCTTCAGACACAATTTAAGCCGCGACGGATACGAGGTTCCCGAAAGACTCGATGAAGCGCTCAGAAAAAATGCATACTACAATGCAATGCTTTTTACATCTGACGGGACGACAATCCAGTATGGTGACGGAGGCGGGAGAACCTTCCGGCGCAAGGCATCATTATATGAGACGGTTGCCGACCTTACCGGGGACGATTTTTTAAAGTATATTGTAACTTTCGGAGAAAAAGGGAAAAAACCCCCGTTTACATCGTGCCTTTTTCCGGACAGCACAGTAAGTCAAATGCGTAATGATTGGAGCAAAACAAGTCCGTATCTTTTTACCAATGTACGGGGATTGGGCGGTCACGGTCATGCCGATGATAATGCAATTATTTTTTATGCATATGACAGAATTTTGCTTAATGATTCGGGAACGCTTACATATACAAACAATAAATACAGGCAGTACGCAATCTCGACTGAGGCACATAACACGGTAATGGTTAACGATAAATCTCAGAATATGGACGGAACGGCAGGCGATGTTCATACGTGGATTCCTGCTGAAGAATTTGATTACCTTTGTCAGTCAACCTATCAGAATGATGATGCGGATCATAAACGGAGTATAATTTATATAAAGCCCGATATTTTCATTGTGACAGATAAGATGACACCGAAAAACGGTGCGAAGTCGAATAATTACAAGCAAATCTGGCATATGTACCCATGGTCGAATATGACGGTGCAGGACAGAAAAATTTATTCAAATTATGAAGACGGTGCAAATATCATCGTTGCAAGCGCGGATGCTGACCTTAGCAAAAGCGCAAAAAAGGCAGCATGGTATGATATGGACGGTATAACGGATTGCGATTACGGTTTTTTTGAAAAAACCGGCGCTGACGGGAATCAAACATTCAGTACGGTGCTGTTTCCGTACAAAGAAAATACGGAAGCCGACGTAAGGACCGAAGTTCTTGAAAGCAGCGGAGGCAGGGGTGTTCGAACCGAAATAGAATGCGACGGAACGAAGAGAATTGTTTTCAGCTTCAACTCGGACGGCGGAGGTAACGGTACTTTCGGAAATTATGAAACAGATGCCGAGATGGCATATATTCTGACAGACTCCGGCGGAAACTGCACGCAAGCGGCATTTGTAAACGGAAGCTATATTAAGCATGACGGACAGACAGTAATTAAAACAAGAGAGAAGAGCGAATCTTACTCCGTCAAATACGAAAACGATAAAATAACGGTAATAACGGACGCAGACATAAAAACTGCGGGAGCAGTTCGTCCGGATGAAAACAGAGAATTATATGTTAACGGCAAACGCTGTGCGTATACGGTGTTTAATGGCGTAATTGAACGTATATTATACGATGAGCCGATTGTGTATGAGTGCGGTGAAACGTTCGATGCACCGGAAAGGTTTGACGGATTTGTAAAAGCCGTGACTGCCGCAGATCCGTCCTCATCAACGTACGGGCGCTTTTCCTCGGCATACATCAGCGGGGGTAAATCAGCAAGGTACAACGGTGACGAAGCTGTGTTTGACGTTGATTTTGCAGATGGGATAAACGAAAATAAACAGGGGAATTACGCCATTGAATTCAAGACACACGCGGGATTTTCAACAAATGAAAAAGAAACGGTATCGTATGTGGATTATAGAGATGTAAACGGAAAAATGCCGTTTAATTCGGAAAAAAGCTCTGTTTACGAACAATACACAGAAGGAAGTGTTCTTTTATCATTCAAAATACTTTCGCGTGATAATAACAGCGATAAAAGAGTTTCGGTTCAAGGAACGCTGTTAAAGCCCGACCGTGATGAAAACGGGATAATAACAAATATAACCGGATTGGGCTGGAAGGGTATCGGAAACAGATTTTTTGAACTTGCGGCAGACGGAACAATTCGTTGCTATGACGGAGCATTAACAGGAAAAAGATATGAAAACGGAAAATGGTATAATGTTGACATTGTAATTCCGTTAAATGATTTGAAGGAGGATTGCAGAAATATAAAATTCTATCTTAACGGTGAGAATATATACACTGCAAAACCTTCGGTTATCAGAGAAGGCGGAGAATTTGTCAGTCAGATTATGGGCATTTCATTTATAGACATAAATAAAACAGTGAACAGCATGTCAACCGAAAGCGCATGGTGCATTGACGATTTTTCAATGAGGTATATTAATGAATCAGATGCTGACAGCGCCGGGTTTAAATATGCTGAAAGCAAGTATCTGAAGCTCAGCACGGCTGCAAAACCAAGATTGCTGATAAAAGAATCCGACAGCGGTATTTCGGTAACGAAGCTGTCCGGAGACTATGCGGAAGACAATATCTTTGCATACAGGCTTGATTCGGACGCCGGTCAAAGGTTAATGTATTGGGACATGGAAAGCCTGACCCCGGTGATGAAACCGTATAAAATAAAAAATAAGTGATAAACAGAGGTGCAATATGAAGTACGGCTATTTTGACGATGATAACAGAGAATATGTAATAACAACCCCGAGAACTCCGCTTCCTTGGATAAACTATCTCGGAACAAACGGCTTTTATTCGCTGATTTCGAATACTGCCGGGGGGTACTGCTTCTACAAAGATGCAAGACTGCGCAGGATTTTGCGCTACCGATACAACAATGTTCCGGCTGATAACGGCGGAAGATATTTTTACATAAAGGAAAACGAAGATGTGTGGTCACCGTCATTTATGCCGGTCAAAAAAGAAACCGAGCATTACGAATGCCGCCACGGAATGGGATACACGTCTATCAGCGGAGAGAGAAACGGACTGGCGGTAAATGAGTTGTTTTTTGTTCCCGTAAATGATAACTGTGAGATTCACCGAGTAAGAATTGCGAACAAATCGGGAATTAAGAAAGAACTGAAGCTGTTTTCTTTCGTTGAGTTCTGCCTTTGGGACGCACAGGATGACATGCTGAATTATCAGAGAAATCTCAGCACAGGAGAGGTTGAGGTTGACGGCAGCACGATTTATCACAAAACAGAATATCGTGAACGCAGAAATCACTTTGCATTTTACAGCGTGAATACGGACATTGACGGCTTTGAAACAGATCGTGACAGTTTCCTCGGCGCATTTAACGGATTCGACAGCCCGGAGAGCGTTCAAAACGGCAATCTGAAAAATACGATTGCATCAGGCTGGTATCCGATCGCATCGCATCAGCTTAATATTAAAATAGAACCCGGCGAAGAAAAGGAGTATATATTTATACTTGGCTATATTGAAAACGATCATGGTGAAAAATTTGAAAGACCGGATGTGATAAATAAAACTAAGGCGAAAGCCATGCAGAAAAGATATTCAGCGGCAGAAAACGTTGACTCAGCCTTAAAAGAATTAAAATTATACTGGGATAAACTGCTGAGTGTGTTTACTGTTGAAACCGATGACAAAAAGCTTGACAGAATGGTTAATATTTGGAATCCGTATCAGTGCATGGTAACGTTTAATATGTCAAGGAGCGCATCTTATTACGAATCGGGAATAGGGCGCGGAATGGGATTCCGGGATTCAAATCAGGATTTGCTCGGATTTGTTCATCAGATTCCCGAACGTGCAAGAGAAAGAATTATCGATATTGCATTGACTCAGTTTGAGGACGGCGGATGTTATCACCAGTATCAGCCGTTAACAAAAAAAGGAAACCATGATATAGGAAGCGGATTTAATGATGATCCGTTATGGCTTGTTCTCGGAACAATTGCTTATATAAAAGAAACGGGCGATTTTAGTATTTTAGACGAAAATGTGCCTTTTGATAACAATCCCGAAAATACTGCAAGCCTTTTTGAACATTTAAAGAGCAGTTTTGAACATGTTTTGAATAATCTCGGACCGCACGGTCTTCCGCTTATCGGACGTGCAGATTGGAACGACTGCCTCAACCTTAACTGCCATTCAACCGAACCGGGAGAATCTTTTCAGACTTTCGGAACCGCTGACGGCAGAGTGGCGGAATCCGTGTTTATTGCAGGTATGTTTGTATTTATCGGAAAACAGTTTGCACAGCTTTGTCATAATATCGGAAAAATTGAGGATGAAGGCTATATCAGAGATACGGTCAACAAAATGATCAATACCGTTGAAAAGTACGGATATGACGGAAGCTGGTTTCTCAGAGCTTACGATGCATTCGGCAATAAAGTCGGAAGCAGTGAATGCGCCGAAGGAAAAATATTTATTGAACCTCAGGGATTTTGTGTTATGGCTGGAATCGGAACGAATGACGGCAGGGCTGAAAAAGCGCTCGACAGCGTGAAAAACATTCTTGAATGCGAGTATGGCATCACTCTTAATCAGCCGCCGTACGGCGTCTACCACAGTGAGCTCGGAGAAATTTCATCATATCCTCCCGGATATAAAGAAAATGCTGGTATTTTCTGTCACAATAATCCGTGGATTGCAATTGCGGAAACGGTTATCGGAAGAGCTGACCGCGCATTTGAAGTATACAGAAAAATTGCCCCGGCATACGTTGAAGAAATAAGTGAAATACATAAAACCGAGCCGTATGTATATTCACAGATGATAGCCGGGAAAGACGCTCCGCGCATGGGAGAAGCAAAGAACAGTTGGCTGACCGGTACCGCTGCGTGGAATTACTATGCCGTAACTCAGTATATCCTCGGTATCCGCCCGGAATTTGACGGGTTAAGAATAGCTCCGTGCCTGCCGCGTGAAATCAAGGAGTGTCGTATTAAACGCTTTTTTCGCGGATGCTTATATGAAATTGAAATAGAAAACCGTAAAAACACGGGCGGAAATTCTGCGGAGATTGTATGCGACGGGGAGCTGCTTGACGGAAATATTGTGCGTTCCGACAAAAAGCTGTGCAAAGTCAAAGTTAAAATAGGGTAAACAGATATGGAAAATAAACTGACTTATAATAAAAGCGCCGATTCATGGGAGGAAGCTCTTCCGCTCGGAAACGGAGCCCTGGGGGCAATGGTTTACGGAGGAAGCGAGCTTGAATTTATTCAGATAAACAGTGACACATTGTGGTCGGGAACGCCGCAAAAAGAAAAGATTGAGGACAAAACGGAGTATCTTAAACAAATCAGGAGAGCCGTTTTTAATCAAAATTACGCTTTGGCAGATGAAACGGCGGATAAACATTTTATCGGAAGCAGATCCGCAATGTATATGCCGCTCGGAGATCTGTACATGAAATTTTTTGAACATGGTGCGGTAAGTGATTATTACAGAGAGCTTTGTTTGGACAAAGCAGAAGTAAACATTCATTACAGAAAGAATGCCTTGATTTATAAAGAAGGGAAAAGCGGTACTGTTTACAGCAGAAAAATATATATATCAAAGTCATATAATACAATGATTATTGAACTGACTTCGGACTGCAACGATATATCTTTTTCTTATTTTGCGAAAAGTGATTTAAAACATACAGCCTATTCTGACAAAGAAAATCTTTATATTGAAGGAAACGCTCCGAGTGATGCAAGCTGGTTTGTTAAGGATGGGAATCCTTTGTCATATTCCTCGGGGGATACAATCGGATTTATGATGTGCATAGGTGTGATAGCAGAGGGAGGAAAGGTTGAAGTAAGCGGAAATTCCGCGGCGGTGTATCATGCAAAAAGGGCTGCCGTTATATTATCGGCAGAAACAAATTATGCAGGTTACGCTTCGTCGCCCGATAAGAACAAACCGATGAAAGCCATTCTGGAAGCACGGATTGCAAAGGTCAAAAACGACGGGATAGATAATGTGTATTCGGAGCACATAAGGCATTACGAAAAATTTTACAACAGAGTCAGTCTGACGGTTGACAGCGAAAACAGTGAAAACAGTGAAAGGCTCTGCACCGATGAGCGGATAAGGAGAATCCGAGACGGGCAAGATGACAAAAGCTTGCCTGTTCTGATGTTTAATTTTGCAAGATATTTAATGATTGCCGGTTCCGGAAAGGGCTCGCAGCCTTTAAATCTGCAAGGGATATGGAACAACAGAATTCAGCCGGAATGGGCAAGTAATTATACGGTTAATATTAACACCGAGATGAATTACTGGCCTGTGCATGCGTGTAATCTTGCCGAGTGTGACGAGCCGATGCTTGCTATGATTGAGGAATTGAGTGAAGCGGGAAAAACAACAGCAAAAATGCTGTATGGATGCCGGGGCTTTGCGGTTCATCATAATGTGGACATATGGCGGAAAACCACACCTTCCGAGGGCTGCTGCCGTTGGGCAACATGGCCGCTTGGAGGATGCTGGCTGGCGATAAACATGTGGGAGCATTATGAGTATACGCTTGATTCCGAATTCCTTAAAAACAGAGCGTATCCTGTGTTAAAGGGATGCGTTGAGTTTATAGCCGATTTCCTGACGGAATATGACGGATATTTTGTAATATGCCCGTCCATATCGCCGGAAAATGCATTTTTTTATGAGGGGAAGGAGTGCCATATCGCGCATTCTTCAACGATGGATGTTTCTATCGTACGTGAAATACTGACTGATTTTATTAAGGCTTCCGAAATTGCTGAAAAGACAGAGCTTGTTGCAGAATCAAAAAATATATTGTCTCACCTTTACCCGATACGAATTGCCTCCGACGGCAGGCTGCAAGAGTGGTGTTCGGAGTTTGAAGAAACAGAGCCCGGGCACAGACATTTCTCACATTTATTCGGTTTATGCCCGGGGAGCAGTATTTCAAACGGAGATAATGATTTTATTGAGGGCTGCAGAAAATCACTCCTGTTCAGAATAGCAAACGGCAGCGGCAAATCAGGCTGGAGCTGTGCATGGATAATCAATCTGTTTTCGCGGCTGCATGACGGAGATAATGCATATAAATATATTGTCAATCAGTTGGATTATTCAACGTATTTCAATTTATTTGACGCGCACCCTCCGTTTCAGATTGACGGAAATTTCGGACTTGCATTCGGAATATGCCAGATGATAGTGCAGAGCGAATTAAAGCATAATACCGTTGTAATCAGCTTACTGCCCGCCATGCCCAAGGCATGGAAAAAAGGAGAAGTTCACGGAATCAGAGTAAAAGGAAATATTGAACTTGATATTATATGGAATACATTGGATATAACATTTGTAAAAGTTAATAATTTCGGCGGGCTAAAATACAAAATTATAAGTGAATACTGTTTTAAAGAAACAGACAAGAGTTGAATTCAGAAAAAGGGGAGTTAACTTGAACGTTAAACAAAAATGTGCATTATTTATCCTGTTCGGACAGTCAAATGCCGTTGGGCACGATCTTCCGATGAGGGAATGCGATAAAATAATTAAGCCGATGAAAAACGTGTTCGGGCTTCGCAGAGATAAAAATCAGTCTTTTGATATAAATCGGATTGAATGGAGCGGTTACACAAGCGCCGGCATGAATCTCGGAGAATCGCAGGACAATACCTATTCTATTGCAAATTGTCTTGCAGCTTTGTGGCAGAGCAAAATTGATAACGGAGGAATACTGCCTGATTTATATATCATTCATATTGCTGTGGGGGCACAGGGGATAAGCAGTGGATTTGCTTGGAATCCCGAAAAAGAAAAAAGGCTTATTCCCGGTGAGCTCGGGCGCGTCAGTATCTCACTGTATCCTTTTGCAATGCATATTTTGTCACTGGCTGATAAAAGCTTTAAACAATCGGGCCGTGAGTACGATATTATCGGAATCCACTGGCGTGGCGGAGAGAACGATGCCACAGTTCCCCTTGACAGCTTGCGCGGCAGCCTTGAAAACATCTATGAAAAATTCTTTGCGGACATGGAAAAGGCACTCGGAAAAGCTCCGCCAATTATTCTCCACCGCCTTATTTGCGATAAGGCTATAGCCGAACTCAATAAGGGGAAAGAGCCTGCAATCGGTATCGAAAGTATGGATTTTATAAACCGCCTGTTTGAATCGGCTTCGGAAAAACACGGCAATATATCGGTATTCGATATACGCAGCTGTCCGCTTTATGACAAAAATGCGGACAATTACGGGGTTTTTAAGGATGACAATATACATTTTACCGAAAACGTTAATAAATGGACATCAAAAGAAATTTTAAAAGAATATGCAAAGCGGCTCGGCATAAAATAATTTACCCGGTTATTAATATTTGAAGTCAGGGGGTTATGAACATGAATAAGGAACTCTGCAATTACATACGTGAAAAGAAGCATCATAAATACAGAAAAGAAATTAGTCTGGCATTTGACAAAGATATGCCGCCGATTGAGAGAATGACATATCGGTTCGAGCAGCTTTCAAAAGCGGAAACCCCCGTTTTGCTCGACGGTGAAAAAATATGTTTTCTTCGCACGGTGAAAAATATTCCGGATATATTCACGGAGGGCGAATGGAAGGAAATCCGTTCAAAGCATTTTATCCATGAACTGGGGTATATGTCTAACCTTTCTCCGGATTATGAGGGTACAATAAAGGTCGGGCTGCTTGAAAAAAGAAAATCAGCCGATGAATACGGAAAACGAGTGATTGACGCAATAATAGATTTGTCAGACAGATACAGAGAAGAAGCTGTGCGCCTCGGAAAAACCGATATTGCAAAGGTTTTGGAACGTGTGCCGCGTTACGGTGCGACGAATTTCAGAGAAGCGCTTCAGTTTTTCAGAATAATTCACTTTTCGCTTTGGCTTGAGGGAAATTATCACAATACCGTCGGACGGTTCGATAAATATATGTATCCTTACCTGAAAGCAGATATGGACAAGGGAATATATACGGAGGAAACCGCGCTTGATTTGGTTGAGGACTTTTTCCTTTCATTCAATAAGGACAGTGATTTATATGTTGGTGTGCAGCAGGGGGATAACGGACAAAGCATGGTTCTCGGCGGAATTGACGAAAACGGAAACGAGGTTTTTAATATGCTTTCGGAGCTGTGCCTGAAAGCAAGCGGAAATCTGCTGATGATTGACCCGAAAATCAATCTGCGTGTTGGAAAACACACTCCGCTCAGAGTATACGAGCTCGGAAGCGAGCTTACAAAGGCGGGGCTTGGTTTTCCGCAGTATTCGAATGACGATGTTGTGATTGACGGACTTGTGAATCTCGGCTACGACAGAAAAGACGCCGCAGACTATGTGACAGCAGCGTGCTGGGAATTTATCATCCCGAAGGTTGGAGCGGACGTGGCAAATATCGGTGCGCTTTCATTCCCGAAGGTAATCGATACATGCCTGCACCGTGACTTGCCGGTATGCAAAACATATTCAGAGTTTGAAAATGCCGTGAAAGCCGAAATAAAAACGCAGTGCGATGAAATCTGCGGCAGAATAAAAGATTTGTGGTTCGTTCCGTCTCCGTTTATGAACACAATGATTGAGGGCGGCGTGTATAACGGAGCAAAATATAATAATTTCGGAATACACGGCACGGGAATCGCAACGGCTGCCGACAGCCTGTCGGCAATAGAAAAATATGTGTTTGAGGATAAATCAATTTCGAAACAAACGCTGATTGAAGCTGTTGATTCCGATTTTGAAAAGCACGGCGAAATTCTTTCCGTTCTGCGCTATGAAGCGCCGAAAATGGGAACGGATGACGACAAAGCGGACGAAAAAGCAACAATGCTGCTGGATGCATTTTCCGAGGGGCTGAAAGGAAAAAGAAACTGCCGCGGAGGAATATTCCGTGCAGGAACGGGCAGCGCAATGTATTATTTGTGGCATGCCGATGAAATAGGCGCATCGCCCGACGGCAGGCGGAAAGGCGAACCGTTCGGAGCAAACTTTTCCCCAAGCCTTTTTGCGAGAATCAGCGGACCGCTGTCGGTTATAAAGTCGTTTTCAAAGCAGCATTTTAAAAATGCGGTTAACGGAGGTCCTCTCACGCTTGAGTTTGCCGAAAGCATGTTCGAAGGCGAGGACAGCATAAAAAAGATAGCAATGCTTGTAAAGGCATATATCGATATGGGCGGTCACCAGCTGCAGCTTAACGCGGTAAATACAAAGGCAATGAAGGACGCGCAGCTTCATCCCGAGCTGCACCGCAGCCTTGTGGTCAGAATTTGGGGCTGGAGCGCGTATTTCGTTGAGCTTGACCGCGAATATCAGAATCATGTTATGCGGCGGCAGCAGTACACGGTGTAGGGTATGAACGGAACAATATTTGATATAAAGGAGTTTTCGATTCATGACGGCCCAGGCGGACGGGTGACAGTGTTTCTCAAAGGCTGCCCTCTTCGCTGCATATGGTGTCACAATCCCGAGGGGCTGAAAAAGGAACCTCAGCTCATGTGTAAAAATAATCTGTGTACGCATTGCGGAGCTTGCCGGCGACCTTGCGTTCACGCAGAGTGCAAGCCTTTTTCAAGATGCGTTCATGCCTGTCCGAACGGCTGTTTGAGCATATCGGGGAAAACGGTTTCGGCAGAAAAGCTTGCAGCCGGGCTGCGCAGCTATGAAAGCGTGCTTAAAAGCCTCGGCGGAGGAATAACCGTGTCCGGCGGAGAGCCTATGATGCAGGCAGATTTCGTGTGCGAGCTCGCGGACAGGCTCAAGGGCATGCACAAAGCGATTCAGACGAGCGGCTGTACAAGCGCCGAAGCATATAAAACCGTCATTGAAAGATTTGATTATATAATGCAGGATATAAAGCTTGTGAATCGGGAGCTGCATAAAAAATATACCGGGGTGTACAATGATACGATACTTGAAAACATCGAGTATCTGAAAAGAAGCGGCAAGGAGTTTGTGCTGCGCGTTCCGATGATTCCGGGGATAACGGATACAAAGGATAACCTTGCCGCAATATCGGAAATTGCAGAGGGCTGCAATATTGAGTATTTGCCTTATAACACACTTGCCGGAGCAAAATATGAGATGCTCGGCATGAAATATAAGCTTCGGACGGAGGGAAATAATGAATAAACCGTTAAAATATAATCCCGTATTATATGCGGCAGACGGAAGAACGGGAACAAGCCGCATAAACATTACGGAGAAAGAATGCGAAAATGCGGTTGCGGTATATGTGTCGGCGCTGCCGCTCAGTGCAAACGGATGCGGCATGAACGGCTCGTTTGACAGCGAGTGCGCCGTGACAATAGGAATTAATCTCGTGGAAAGAGTACAATCCTTTATGGCGGATTATCGGTGCACGGAATATTGGTGCAGACCTTATTTCGGCGCTGATTTATCCGAAATCCCCGATGAAACGCAGGCGCTTGTTATCAGAACCGAAGAAGGCAAATTCCTTGTAATGCTTCCTGTGGTAAATGATACATATAAGTGCGTTTTCCGGGGCGAAGCGGACGGAAGCCTTGCCGCAAAAATGTTTTCGTGGTGTGAGAATATATATACATTGGACGGACTTGCATTTGTTTATGCATACGGAAGCAAGCCGTCCGAACTTATCGAAAAATGTGTAAAAGCTGCGCTTAAGGAGTTGAACACAGGGGTAAGACACAGAAGCGAAAGGCGCTATCCCGAAGTGTTTGAATACCTCGGCTGGTGCAGTTGGGACAGTATGCATATCGGTGTGTCGGAAAATGGGTTAATAGAAAAGTGCGAGGAGTTCAAACGGAAAAACATTCCTGTAAGGTGGGCGGTATTGGATGATATGTGGGCAACCGTGAAGGAATTTTACGGTCAGTCATACAATAGCTTTGAGGATATGATAAATCTGATGTACCGCAGCGCCATGCACGATTACGAAGCTGATCCAACGCGCTTTCCGAACGGACTTAAGGGCTGCATAGAGAAGCTGCATGCTTACGGAATGAAGGTCGGGGTGTGGCATCCGACAACGGGGTACTGGCGCGGAATAGCGCCGGACAGCAGTGCGTACCGCAAGCTTAAGGATTACCTGACAATCACACCTCAGGGGTATTATGTGCCGGACTGGCATAGGGATAAGTCATACATGTACTACAGTACAATACATGATTTTTTCAGGGCGTGCGGCGCAGACTTCGTAAAGATAGATAATCAGTCGATGACAAGGCGGTTTTATAAAAACACGGCGCCGGTCGGAATGGTTGCGAGAGAGTTTCATGCCGGAATGGAAGCGTCGGTCGGAGAGCATTTTGATAATTGTGTTATAAACTGCATGGGAACGGCGAGTGAGGATATGTGGAACAGAGCTGTTACTCCGGTTACGAGATGCTCCGATGATTTTCAGCCTGAAAACAGGGAATGGTTTTCAAAGCACATATTGCAGTGTGCATACAATTCATTTATACAGGGACAGTTTTATTGGTGCGACTGGGACATGTGGTGGACGGACGATTCGCAGGCTCGGAAAAATTGCCTGATGAGAGCAATAAGCGGAGGCCCGGTGTATGTCAGCGATAAAATCGGAAGAAGCCGCGGCGATGTGCTTGCGCCGCTTATTTTGTCTGACGGAAAAATACTCAGGTGCGACAGACCGGCAACGCCGACCGATGATTGTCTGACAGTGGACTGCACAATGAGCAAAACGGCGCTGAAGCTGCAGAATATGTGCGGAGAGCACGGAATACTGGCGGCAGTCAACATCGATGAACATAACGGAGCGGTAACGGCTGAGATCGGCGCCGAAATGATAGACGGAGCCGATAATGAGGAATATGCCGTTTTTGAGCATTATTCTCAGGAAATGATAATGCTTAAAAAGGGCGAAAAATTTGATGTCACGCTCAAGAATAATGATGATTTCAGACTGTACATCTTTGCGCCGATACATGACGGCTTTGCGGCAATCGGACGGACAGACAAGCTTATTTCCCCGGCTGCGATAAAATATGTGCACAATAAGGATATTGTTTTGTATGAAAACGGCCCGTGCGCATATGTGATGGACGGCAAGATTCACATCTCCGGCTAAAAACCGGTCAATGAAAGGTTGAGTGTAATTGAAATACCTGCATTTTTTTAAAAACGGAATATATCTTGATTTTACTATTGATGACAAAGGGATATTGTATGTTAATTCAATTTCTTCAGAAAAAAAGAAAAATATGTTGCAGCACCATCTTATGGCGCCTGTTGAAATTGAAGCATGCGGAATTAACAATATTGATTTTCACGGTACTAAACATATCGGCGGAGGGCTTTCATCAACGCTTAAATATATAAGTCACACCGAAACGGAAAAGGAGCTTGTATTTGTTCTTAAGAATGAAATGATCGAGGTTAAGGCGCATTATGAATTTTTTTGCGGTATAAAAGTTGTGCGAACCTACTGTGAGATATCAAATATATCAAATCAGGACATCATTTTGGAGCATGTAAGTTCATTCCGTATGTACGGATTTTCAATAGATAAAGTAATGATTCCTCACAGCTCGTGGAGGCGTGATATTCAGTGGCGGCAGTACAGTCCGGAAGACTTGGGATTCTTTAAAACCGACAGTATCGGCGCCACAAAGAAAATAGCGGCAAACAACACAGGGTCGTGGTCCTGCAAAGAATATTTGCCGATGGGATGTTTAAGAAGCGGCAATGAAACAATTCTATGGCAAATAGAAGCATTGGGTTCATGGTGCTGGGAAATAAGCGATATAGATTGTCCAAAGCAGGATCTCTATTATATTGATTTAAGCGGACCCTCCGAAAATGAAAATCATTTTTGGAAGAATATCGGGAGCGGTGAATCATTTAAAAGTTTAAAAGCTGCCGTATGCATAGTTTGCGGAGATTTCGGAGATGCTCTTTCGGAAATGAATCAGTACAGAAGGATAACCGCATACAGAAGCCCTGCCGACAAAAATCTCCCGATTATATTTAATGACTGGGGGGCAAATGCCGGAAATCAGACAACAGCAAAGGAGCTTGCACTGATTGATGAAGCAAAGGAGCTTGGATGCGAATACTTTATTATGGACGCAGGCTGGTATGACGAAACGTCTGACGGACAATCCGACTGGTGGAACATCGGAGACTGGAACATTGCGCAATGGAGATTCCCGAACGGATTAAATGAGGTGTTCGATAAAGTCCGTGAATGCGGTATGATTCCCGGAATATGGATTGAACCGGAATGTATTGCCGTTAAAAATAAAGCAGTTTCATTATTTGATGACGAATGTTTCTTCATGCGGCATGGGAAACGGGTTGCAGAAAACGGAAGATATTTTCTTGACCTAAGAAATTCCAAGGTGAAAAAGCGCCTTGATAAAATAATAGACAGATTTGTGAATACATACGGAGTCGGATATTTTAAATTTGACTATAATACTGACGCCGGAATCGGCACTGAGATTCATGCCGACAGTCCCGGAGACGGTCTTATGCAATATTATGATGCCTATGAGAACTGGATTAGAGAGATCTGCAAAAGGCATCCCGATTTAATAATAGAAAACTGTGCAAGCGGAGGTCTGCGCATGGATTTCAGGGGGTTGTTTTCGATTTCGGCATTGACAGATGCCGGAACATTGCGTGAGGTATGCTGCATTGGAGCGGCGGCATCAACGGTTATTCCTCCCGAGGCATCGCTTTCGTTCCTTGGTGTGAACGAGAATACGAAAATTTCCGATATAACATACTTTTTTGCAAATTCAATGATGAGAAGAATAGGGATAAGCGGAACTCCGTCAACACTTGATAAAAATGTAAAAACAGAGCTTAAGAACGCCGTTGCCATATATAGAAAACTTCGTAAAAATATAAATTTGCTGAAACCATATTATCCTCTCGGAGTTCCAAATCTAAACAGCGATTGGATTTGCAGTGCATACTCCTCCGAAAACGGAAGTTATGTTTCCTTTGCAAGAAACTCCGGCAGCAAAAACGCCGTTGCAAAGCTCAGGCACAGCATAAAAAGCGCGAAGGTTATTTATCCCGAAAATGCGAGCGGTCTGTTGGAGTATGACGGTGACGAGATCTCCGTCAGCCTTGAAATAGGGGAAGCGGTATTAATTTTTGCCGAAATGCGAACGGAACATGAGTAAAGAACTGCGGAGGAAAATTTATGTATTATGTATTGCTTTTTATAAGTATAATTTTAGCTGTATCGATAAGCTGCTTCAGCAATCTTTTCTCAAAACAAATATTAAATAATAATACGGATATTTACAAATATGCCTTTCTGACAAATCTTTGTTCATTTGCAGTGATGTTTTGCGCAAAGACGTCAGCCGCTCCATCGTTTTATTCGCTTGCTGCAGCGTTTCTTTTTGCCGCTCTCACTGTATTAAGTCAGTATTTTTCCATGACGGCGCTTAAATACGGAGCGCTCTCAATATTGACATTAATTCAGGCGGCAAGCATGCTTATACCGACCGCATTCGGAATCTTTTGTCTGAATGAACAAGCTGCCGTATCACAGGTTGCCGGAGTATTTTTGATTTTGTATTCAATGGCGCTTGTGTTAAATATAAAAAAGTGCCGTATAGGCAGAAAATTTTTAATATTTGCAGGGATTTCATCTTCCGTTACCGGAGTAATGGGAATTGTGCAATCACTTCAGCAAATAAATCGTTCATCGGAGCTGATTCCTTTCTTAAGGCTCACGTTTTTCTTCACCATGAGCATGAATCTGATTTTATGGCAGTTAAACAGGAAAAGAAGCCCGGCAACATTTTCTATTAAGAGCAGAGCATTGGTGATTGCGCCGCTTTCCGGAGTTTTTTACGGAATATTAAATATTACCAATCTTGTTTTGGCGGGGAATTTGCCAAAATTTATTTTCTTCCCGGTATACAACGGAGGAATGATTCTGTTATCAATGCTTGTCAGCGTTTTCCTTTTTCGTGAAGTCATTACGAAAAAACAATGGATTGGAATTCTGCTCAGTATTATTTCCATATGCATGATTGGAGTACCTGTACTATAATCTTTCAGAACGCTGCTTCTGATTCGGTATACTTTAAAGTCAGGTTGTTCTATGGAAATGTTGGAGTGGCTGCGATGTGCGGTTCGGTTCCGAAAGCAGAGGTGTTATAAGCATTTGTTATGCGGAGGAGTATATGTATGCGGAATCCGGCGGTATGTTTTTCTGTTTTTTTCTACAACTAAATAACTTTTTATGCTCTATAATATCTATTGGGGTAACCAATCAGTAGAGCTTTACAAAAAAGAATAAAAATAGTAGAGCATATTACAAAAAATTTAATTGGTTTGCAAGATGTTATTTTAAAAAATGTTGAGCAAAATGAAAATTTATCTACATTTATGTCCGCCTCCCAAAAAATGCCCGGGGCAATCCCATATTTTGTGTAAACCTCAAAATTCACTCCAAAATGATAATATAATCTATGTAGTTTTTGTGGTCTGAAAGCCGCATTTCGGCTTTCAGACCTTAGCTGTAATTTAGCAAGAAATTGCCGGCATGTCAAGGGCGCCCTCTTGCGAGGGCGTTTATTTCACCCTTGATTTGACGGCTATTTTATGCTACTGCGGTAATCTATCGGCAAAGAATATTTCAAGCTGTGAGTGGATTTGTCCCCAATCCTTGCGCTTTCCCGTCCATTTTTTCGTAATGTCTATCATTGCAAGATAAAGCATTTTTAAAAGACTGTCATCTGTCGGAAAAACACTTTTGTTTTT
>CAKSFM010000002.1 GCA_934454525.1 uncultured Clostridia bacterium | reverse complement strand
GATGTAAATATTGAATCGGTGTGAAGCAAGCCGATTGGGCGGCTTGCACTGATGATATAATATTTACAGCAGAGGTTACCAAACACCTCCGTGTTTGTAATCGATGTAAATATTGAATCGGTGTGAAGCAAGCCGATTGGGCGGCTTGCACTGATGATATAATATTTACAGCAGAGGTTACCAAACACCTCCGTGTTTGTAATCGATGTAAATATTGAATCGGCGTGAAGCAAGCCGATTCGCGGCTTGCACTGATGATATAATATTTACAGCAGAGGTTACCAAACACCTCCGTGTTTGTAATTGATGTAAATATTGAATCGGTGTGAAGCAAGCCGATTCGCGGCTTGCACTGATGATATAATATATTTAAGAAAAAATGCAGAAACGGCGTGATAAATGATGAACATGCTGGCAGTAAATGTTGCCATGCTCAGAAAAAGAACAGGGCTGAATGTGAAACAGCTTGCCGATATGATGGGCGTCGGTGAAACAACGGTAAGGAATATCGAAACGGGATATACCGAAATTCCTCCGGCGCACATCCTTGAAAAGCTTTCCGTGATTTTCGGGACAACTCCCGACGGACTTATGGGCAAAAAACCGCTTGAGGTTGCCGAAAAATCACAGGCAATATATGTTGCCGAATCGATTTCAAATGAAACGGCTCTTGTTGAAATCAGCAAAATTGTCGACACGATTTTTGTTGACCGCGACATTTTGGAGGGTTACAGGCATTTCGGTCTGAAAATAAAAGACAATTCGATGGTAAATGCAAGAATATGCAGCGGAGATACGGTGCTTGTCCGCGAGGGTGTTCCTATTAAGAACGGAGATATCGCAGTTGTCATCTATAAGGACAGTGACGCTGTGGTAAGGCGCGTTTTCAGAAACGAGGACAGCGTCATTCTGAAAGCTGAAAGCGACAGCCGCATTTATCCTGATGTGCGGCTTGATCTTCGCAGGGATAAATATATTGAGCTGGGTAAGGTTATAAAATGCCTGTTTGATCTTTAAAAAATAATAAAATAATGAAGAAAAAACGTTTTCCGTGCTTGCATTTTGTCTTTTTTAGTACTATACTATCAATTGGACGGGTATACCGTTCGGAAAGAGGGCGACTTTTTATGATATATTTGGATAATGCCGCCACAACAAGGGTTAAGGACAGTGTTGTTCAGGCTATGCTTCCGTTCTTTACGGAAAACTTCGGCAATGCTTCATCAACCTATACCACGCCTGGGCAGAACGCGAGAAAAAGCCTTGGTGAGGCAAGAGAAGCTGTGGCAAAGGCAATCGGTGCTTCCGCGCGGGAGGTATATTTTACAAGCGGCGGAAGTGAGGCGGATAACTGGGCGATAAAGGGCGCTGCTCTTAAAAATAAGGGCAACCATATTATCACCACAACGGTTGAGCATCATGCAGTGCTTCACACCTGCCAATTCCTTGAAAAGCAGGGATATAAGGTCACTTATGTGCCTGTTGATGAGTTCGGCATGGTAAGCGTTGAGAATATAGAAAATGCAATCACTGACGATACTGTTTTGGTATCGGTTATGTTTGCCAACAATGAAATCGGAACTATTAACCCCATAGCGGAAATCGGTGCAATGTGCCGCCGCCATAAGGTTTTGTTTCATACGGACGCCGTACAGGCAACCGGCGCTGTGCCGATAGATGTTGAAAAAATGAATATAGATATGCTTTCGATGTCCGGACACAAGTTCCACGGACCCAAGGGCGTTGGAGCGCTTTATATAAGAAAAGGAGTGCAGCTTGAAAATCTTATTCACGGCGGCGCTCAGGAATCCGGCAAACGCGCAACAACAGAAAATGTTGCCGGAATTGTCGGCATGGCAACAGCGCTTACCGAGGCTGTTGAACATATGGAGGAAAAAACGGAGCGCATTGTGCGCCTGCGTGACAAGCTTATTAACGGTGTGCTTGAAACCGTTCCGTATACGCGTCTTAACGGACACAGGACAAAACGCCTGCCGAATAATACAAGCTTTTGCTTCAGGTATATAGAGGGTGAGAGTCTGCTTCTCAGCCTTGACCTTAAGGGAATCGTTGTATCGAGCGGTTCTGCGTGCACATCAGGCTCGCTCGATCCGTCTCATGTTCTGCTCGGAATCGGATTGCCGCACGAGATTGCACACGGTTCAATGCGCGCAACGCTTTCCGAATTTACAACGGATGAAGATATTGACGCTATTCTGGCGGAGCTTCCGCCCATAGTGCGCAGACTGCGTGAAATGTCGCCGCTGTTTGAGGGCGTTGAAAGCGAAAAGTAATTATTACAGTCCGTGATTTTTCGCGGGCGGAAAGGCTATGGTAATTGTTATGTACAGTGAAAAGGTAATGGATCACTTCTCCAATCCGCGCAACGTCGGGGAAATTGAGGATGCAAACGCAGTCGGCACGGTCGGAAATGCGCGCTGCGGAGATATAATGAAAATATATATGAAGATTGAGGACGATGTAATCAAGGATATAAAGTTTAAAACATTTGGCTGCGGCGCTGCCGTTGCAACAAGCTCAATGGCAACGGAACTTGTTAAGGGAAAAACAATTGAGGAAGCGCTCAAGCTTACAAACAAGGCTGTTGTGGAAGCGCTTGAGGGATTGCCGCCGGCAAAAATTCATTGCAGCGTACTTGCGGAGGATGCAATCAAGGCTGCAATTAACGATTATTATGAAAGAACCGGTTCGGAAAAACGCATTGAGTGCAACGGCGACTGCTGCCATTGCAGCCATGGCGATGAACATAATCACGACTGATTTTCACTGAGAAAGCCGGCGAGTGATTCGGCAAAATACTTTGCTCCGAGCAGCGATTCATCAAGCGTGTTTCCGTTTGTGCCCACCTCAACGATAAGCGCACCGGGAGCAAGCTGCTGATTGAACCGCTGCTTGCGCAGATTAATCGGGCGGCACAGCGACGGATATTTTCCGTTTATGTATTTTTGCAGACACATTGCAAACGACATATTTGTTTTCCAGCCGCTGTGACTCAGTCCGCTTAAATCCGTGCCGACAACGAACATCACGCAGGCAGCGTCCTGCCCGTCAATGGTACATATGTGTTTTATTTTGCCGCCGTCGGAGCTTTCAATGGCATCGCGGTGAACATCAAGGACAATTTTGATTGACGGATCATTTTTCAGATAATTCTGCACGTTCCTGCCGCTTCGGTTATAACTTCCGTTATAACTCGGATAGTCATTGACGGTTGTGTCATGGTAAACTTTTATGCCGGATTTTTTCAGAATATCTTCGATTTCGTTTCCGACGCGAACCATGTTGTAATTCTTGTCGAGTGTCCGGTCGGTATCGGAGGGCGTGTAGCTGTACTTTTCGGATGGGGTGTAACTTTCGCTTGTGTGCGTGTGCATAATCAGCACCGAGCAGCCGCCCTTAAGAAACTGCGGGGCGGAGGAGGAGAGCGCCGCGGCGTCAAATGATGCCCCGGCGTTGTTTGAAACCTGCACTTCGCCGATGCTTGCCGCAGCCGTCCTTGTGTGTATCGGTGCGGTCGGAACAGAGGTTTGAACTGCGGCAACATCCGGCTGCTTTGCGGCATCGGAAGCTGCTTTCGTCTCCGTCTCCGTCTTTTTGTTTTCATGCTTGTTCTGCTTTTCCCGCAGAAAAAGCATGGGCGCAGGTGTGCCGGCAGGAATGGCTGCGCAGCCGTCAGCCGATATGATCGCGTTTGTAAGTCCTTTGCCCATGCTTAACGGGCGGACGTTTCGGCTTGCAATGCAGCACACGCAAACGGAAATCGCAAACACTGCCGCATGTGCGGCATAAACCGATTTTCGGATATTTACTGTTACAAACGGTGTTTTTTTCAAAAAAAATCACCTCTTTTAATCAATATATATTGATTTATCCGTGATTTTATGCAATAATAATATAGATATAATATGCAGGAGGTAACAAAATGTTAGTATCATCAAAGGAAATGCTTGAAAAGGCCCGTGACGGTCATTATGCTGTCGGTCAGTTCAACATTAACAACCTTGAGTGGACAAAATCCATTCTTCAGACGGCGCAGGAGCTTAACTCGCCGGTAATCCTCGGTGTGAGCGAGGGCGCAGGAAAATATATGGTGGGATATAACACTGTTGTCGGCATGGTGAACGGAATGCTTGAAACACTGAAAATTACAGTGCCTGTTGCTCTTCATCTTGACCACGGCAGCTATGAAGGTGCACTCAGCTGTATCAAAGCAGGCTTTTCCTCCGTTATGTTCGACGGATCTCACTATCCTATTGAGGAAAACGTTGAAAAAACAAAGGAGCTTGTAAAACTCTGTGCGGAAAAAAATCTCAGCCTTGAGGCAGAGGTTGGCGCAATCGGCGGTGAAGAGGACGGCGTTATCGGCAGCGGCGATATTGCAGATCCTGAGGAATGTAAAGCAATTGCAGAACTCGGCGTCACAATGCTTGCGGCAGGAATCGGAAATATTCACGGAAAATATCCTGCAAACTGGCGCGGACTTGATTTCGATACGCTTGAAAAAATCAAAGCTGCAACAGGAAATGTTCCGCTTGTTCTTCACGGCGGCACGGGTATTCCGGCTGACATGATAAAGAAAGCAATCAGCCTCGGCGTTGCAAAAATCAATGTTAACACTGAGTGTCAGCTTGCATTCGCGGCTGCAACGCGCAAGTACATAGAAGCAGGCAAAGACCTTGAGGGCAAGGGCTTTGATCCGAGAAAACTGCTTGCACCCGGCGCTGAAGCTATCAAAGAAACCGTTAAAGAAAAAATGGAACTTTTCGGTTCAGTCGGCAAAGCGTGAAATATTTGCATGTACTCATTTTTGCATCCCATATATATACTTGAGGTGTTTTAATGGATAAATACAAAAATCTGTCGCGGCAGGCATTGAAACGGCTGCCTGTATATATGTCGTATCTGAAAGGTCTTAACCTTGATGAAAACGAATATATATCATCTTCTGCCGTTGCCGAAGCGCTTGATTTAAATGATGTTCAGGTCAGAAAGGATCTTGCCTCGGTCTGTAAAACTCCCGGAATTCCGAAAAAAGGCTTTGTAACGCGCGATCTGATATCGGGGATATCGGATTTTCTCGGGTATGAGAACAGCACCGATGCGGTCTTGGTCGGAGCGGGGAAGCTGGGCATGGCTTTAATGTCCTACGGCGGATTTGATAATTACGGAATTAATATAGTGGCAGCGTTTGACAGCAATCCGTCCGCAGTTGATAACAGGCGCGTTTTCCCGATTGACAAGCTGCCTGAAATCTGCAGCCGGCTTAATATTAAGGTAGGAATCATCACAGTTCCGGCGGTTGCAGCGCAGTCAGTGTGCGATTTGCTTGTCAGAAGCGGAATCATGGGAATATGGAACTTTGCACCGATTCATCTTAAAGCGCCGGATGATATTCTTGTTCAGAATGAGAATATGGCATCGTCGCTTGCGCTTTTGTCAAATCATCTGCGTGAAAAACTTCGCCACATAAATGAATAAATCTCTTACAGAGGATAGTCAAGACCACCGGCTAAGCCGGTGGTCTCAGACTGTCGAAAAAGTCGGTCAAGCACAAGCAAACAACATTTTTATTACAATAATTAAAGAGTTATTTATTTAAACAAATGCTAAAACAAATCAGACATTTGTTTGGATAACGAATAAAACCCCCGAAATTTCGGGGGTTTTGCTTGTTTCCGTCCGGCACACCCTCTAACGTACTTTTGTACGCCGACGAGTGTGTGCCGAACAGATTTACCTTCCTTTTTCAATGTCTGCCAGCGTGTCGATAGGTTTATCGACACGCTGAGACCACCGGCTAAGCCGGTGGTCTTGACTTTATACGACAGAAAAATGCTTTGTGCATAACAGACTCGAACACATGCGCCCAATGCCTGTTAAATTTCCGCTCAGCCGTTTTTAAGCACCGCAAGGGCAAGATTTATATTTTCAAATGCGGAAAGAGCGCTTCCCTCAAAATATCTTTTTTGTATATCGTCACGGTTTAAAAATTCATAAATAAGGAAACCATGCTTTTCAAGCATTTGCTCAAGTTCATTATAACCGAAGCATGATTTCATCGGTTCGCCGCTTTTTTCAGCCATAGCGCGCATTTCCGAAACGCGCGGAATATTGGACGAAAACAAGTGCGCATCACCAAAATCAAATGCGGCTTCACTTCCGTCTGCCGAAATTTCGGAAAGCTCATTAAACAAATCTGATATTTCTTCCGGCGTCATATAATAAAACAATCCCATGCAGGAGAAAAACGTTTTTTTGCTTTTATCATAGCCGCTTGAAAGAAGCGTTTCGGAAAGACTATCCTCTCCAAGCCTGCAGGGAACAAGATGTATATTTTCGGGAATATCGATTCCGGCGCGCTCCAGTCTGCGTTTTTTATCCTCTGTAACATCACTGCGGTCAAGCTCGAAAACGGAAATATTTTTGTATTCCTCGGAAAAACCCGTCATATCAAGTCCGCTGCCTAAAATCACAAGCTGTGCAGTTCCGCTTTTTATTGCATTCTGCAAAGCTTCCGTGCAGAAACGCGCTCTTGCAAGCGGAGTCGGTGCAAGGTAAGTGTTAACATACTCGGAAATATTTTCCCCGGATGTCAGTATAAAGCGCTTAATCATTGAATATTCACTGTCGGAAAACAGCTTTCGTGCAAATTTATCGCAAAAGATTGGCGGCGCAGTGTTTTCAGCGTGATAAGCGCGCGCAAATGCTGACATCTGCGCTGTCATGCTTGCAGGCTCAAAGTCTCTTTTTCTGCGCGGAGCTGTTCTTTTAACCGAAAATTCGAATAATCCGTGTTCTGTGCAGTACAGGTACAGCTTCCCTCCGTACATTTTAGAAAAACGCAGCGCCGAATCCTGCTCGGGATAAAGCTTCACCGTTAAAACTCTGTCAAATGTGACATATGCGGCAAAGGCAATGTAATGCTCCTTTGTCATTTCGTGGTTAAGCGCAATGAAAAAGTCATTTTCCGTTTCGGAAATGCGCGGCAGATGCGCGCTGTCCGCCGCACAGGCAGCAAGCGGAGAAAGCGGCTTTCCGCAGCAAATAACCTGCTGATTTCCGCTGCATTGGGAAATGCTTTTGCAATGCGGACAAACAAAAAATCTCGTTTTTTTCATATTGCCCGCCTCGGCGGCGTTTCGCTTGAGATTGCCGCTTAAAAGAATTCTTTCACTTACACCGAGAACATCCGCCAGCTCTGAAATGTACGAAACATCCGGGAAGCCGTTGCCCGTTTCCCATTTTGAAACGGTTTTCGGCTGTATTCCCAAAATATCGGCAACGTCTTTCTGTGTTATGCCTTTTGCTTTTCGCAGGCTGCGGATAAGGCTTCCGCTGTCATTCAGATTCATATTAAACACCTCACGGATAATTATAGCCGAAAAAACGGAGCGCATCAATCCACGCTCCGTACAGGTGATTTTAAACTATAACCGAAAATGCGCGCGGAATGTTTTTTACCTCCGCTTTCTTTATGTTGCCGCCGAACTCCCCGTCAACAGTCCAACTTATCGGTTCATCGCTTTCAAATGTTATTTCAGACGCTTTAACTCTGATTATATTATCGTTGTTAAGCTTTTGTGTGATGACGGATGACAGCATCGACTGAAACTCAATCGCATTCTGCACTTTTTTAACGAGCAGCACCTCAAAAAGACCATCGTTTAAAGAAATTGCCGTGCCTGAAAAATTCCTGATTCCGCCGACCTGAAGTGAATTGGTAACCATACCGAAAAGGAAATCACCCTCAATCGTCTTGCCGTCAAAGGTAATTTTAATGTGCTGCGTTTTTATATTCGGAAGCTGGCGGATTCCCTCCATGATATAGGCAACATGCCCGAACACGTTCTTAAAGTCCTGCGATGTGTCATAGGCAACCGATGTAAATGCGCCGAATGCAGCAACGTACGCAAAGCACTTATCATTGAGCCTGCCGCCGTCGCAGAAAAAAGGCTTTCCTTCAACTATCATCTTTGCCGCTCTGCGCAAATCAAGCGGCAGACCGACCGTGCCGGCGAAATCGTTTGTGCTTCCGCTCGGGAGATATGCAAGCGGCGGACGGTCGTCACGCGGAAGCTCCATCAGCGCGCTCACAGCTTCATTAAGCATTCCGTCACCTCCGCAGACGGAAACAACATCGTACTCCTTTCCGAATGAACCGATGTATTCATAACCGTCTTTCACACGCGAAGTAGGGTGCACCGTCACGCAGTATCCTCCGCGCGTAAATATGGTAATAATATCGTCAAGATACGTTTTTATATGCGCTTTTCCGCTGAACGGGTTGTACACAAACAGCATCTTTTTTTCCATTGATTTCCCACTCTTCCTTTCATTATCTATTATACACCGTTTTAAATTAAAATCAATAGGCAAAATTTTTTGTTTTTTGCCAAAATGTATTGAAAAAAAATAAATTTTATTATATACTATATATTTAGAAAAATAAATTGTTGGAGGCATTATAAATGAGCAGGTTTCTTGAAAGAATAATCGAGAGAGCAAAGACTGACAAAAAGACAGTCGTTCTTGCCGAGGGGAACGATGTCCGCACAATTAAGGCTGCCGCAATGGCAATCGAGCAGAATATTGCCGATATTATTATCCTTGGCGAAAAAGCTTCGATTCTCAAAATGGCAGAGGACGAAAAGGTTGATATTTCCGCCGCAACACTTATAAATCCCGTTGAAGACGTTAATTTCAAGGATTTTGTAAACAAGTTTTACGAAATGAGGAAAGCAAAGGGAATGACCCCGGAAAAGGCAGAGGAAACGCTTAAAAATACTCTTTATTACGGATGCATGATGGTTAAAAACGGATTTGCCGACGGTATGGTTGCAGGTGCATGTAATTCATCAAGCAATGTTTTGCGCCCGGCGCTTCAGATTCTTAAAACAGCTCCCGGAACAAAGCTTGTAAGCGCATTCTTTATTATGTGCGTTCCGGACTGTGAGTATGGTGCTGACGGCGTGTTCCTGTTTGCTGACAGCGGTCTTAACGAAAATCCCGATGCCGACGCTGTAAGCGAGATTGCAATTTCGTCTGCAAAGAGCTTTAAGACCCTTGTTGAGGAAGAACCGGTTATTGCAATGACGAGCTACTCTACATACGGCAGTGCAAAGAGTGAACTTGTTGACAAAATGCAGCTTGCAACAAAACTTGCAAAGGAAAAACGCCCCGATCTGCTGCTTGACGGCGAACTTCAGGCAGACGCGGCAATCGTTCCGTCTGTCGGCGCTTCGAAAGCTCCCGGCAGTCCCGTTGCAGGCAAGGCAAACGTTCTTATTTTCCCCGATCTTAACGTCGGAAACACCGCATATAAGCTTGTTCAGCGCCTTGCAAAAGCAGAAGCTTACGGTCCTGTCACCCAGGGCATTGCGCGCCCCGTCAACGATTTGTCGCGCGGCTGCTCTGCCGAGGATATTGTGGGCGTAATCGGGATAACCTGTGTACAGGCTCAGAATAATGCCGAATAATTATTAAGGAGAGTAAAAAAATGAAAATTCTTGTTATCAATGCCGGCAGCTCATCTCTTAAGTATCAGCTTATAGATATGGATTCAAAAGCGGTGCTTGCAAAGGGTCTTTGCGAAAGAATCGGTATCGACGGAAGCCGCCTTAATCATACCCCGGCAGGCGGCGAAAAGGTTGTTATAGAAAGTCCCATGCCCAGCCATGCGGACGCAATCAAGCTTGTTATTGATGCGCTTGTTAATGAAAAGCACGGCGTTATCAAATCAATGAGTGAAATCGGCGCTGTCGGACACCGCGTTGTCCATGGCGGAGAAAAATTCAGCGGCAGCGTTGTTATTGATGAGGCTGTTAAAGAGGGAATGCGCGAATGTATTCCGCTGGCACCGCTTCACAATCCCGCAAATCTTATCGGAATTGAAGCGTGTGAAAAAGTTATGCCGAATGTTCCGCAGGTAGGTGTGTTTGACACTGCATTTCATCAGACAATGCCCGAGGAAGCATTCCTTTACGGAATCCCTTACGAATATTATGAAAAATATAAAATCAGAAGGTACGGCTTCCACGGAACAAGCCATAACTATGTTTCCGGAAAAGCTGCCGAAATGCTCGGAAAACCGATTGAGCAGCTTAAAATAATTACATGTCATCTCGGAAACGGCTCAAGCGTGGCAGCAGTTAAAAACGGCAGGGTTATTGACACAACAATGGGTCTTACGCCTCTTGCAGGCATCCTTATGGGAACGAGAAGCGGAGATCTTGACCCGGCAATCGTGACTTTCCTTATGGAAAAAGAAAACCTTGATATTAACGGAATCAATGAGGTTCTCAACAAGAAGAGCGGCGTGTTCGGCGTGAGCGGCGTGTCGAGCGATTTCCGCGACCTTGACGCTGCGTCAAAGGATGGCAACAAGCGCGCTCAGGCTGCACTCAAGATGTTCAGCTACGGCATTAAGAAATATATCGGTGCATACTGCGCGGCAATGGGCGGTGCAGACGCTGTTGTATTCACCGCCGGAGTCGGCGAGAATGACGGCGCAATGCGCGCTGCCATAGTTGACGGTCTTGAATTCCTCGGAATTAAGATTGATGCTGAAAAGAATAAGCTGCGCGGCGAAGCTATCGATATCTCGGCGGAGGGCGCTTCTGTAAGAACGCTTGTTATCCCGACCGATGAGGAAATGATGATTGCAACCGAAACAGAAAGACTTGTAAAATAATTGTTGACAATCCTGCAAAACAATAGTATAATATATTAGTGTTTTGATAGTTTTTGGGGAATGGGTGTTACACAGATGAAAATTAACATTGCATCCGTGCTTAAAAATGAAGGCGCGTCAATGGATTTTTCGGGCACAGCCGAAATGGGCAGCTTCACGTTTATGGGCAGTCCGATTGAGTTTGCGGAGGGTGTGTCGGTAAAAGGAACAGTGCTTAATATCGGCGGAACAATTGAGGTTTCGGCAGATATTAAAGGAGAATATAAAACGCAGTGCTCACGCTGCTGTGAGGATATTGTTCAGTCTGTTGAATGTGAATTGTTTGAAAGTGTGCACAGCGATTTTTCGGATGCCGATGCGGAGTGTTTGTCACTTTGCGGCACGGTGCTTGATATTGACGGCGCTGTAAAAGCATGTGTTTTTAATTCCGTTCCGCTTAAATTTTTGTGCAGCGAGGATTGCAGGGGTCTTTGCCCTGTGTGCGGCACAAATCTTAACAAAGGTGAATGTAATTGCGATACAGCGGTTTATGATCCGCGTTTCGCCATTCTTAGAAATTTACAGCAAAGAGGTGTAGAAAATGGCAGTTCCGAAGAGAAGAACTTCTAAAGCAAGAAAGAATAAAAGAAGAGCTAACTGGAAGCTTGAAATTCCGGGTATGGTAAGATGCACCAACTGCGGAGAGCTCATTAAGGCGCACGTTGTTTGCAAGCACTGCGGTTATTACAAGGGCGTTCAGGTTGTAAAAAAAGCGGCCAACCAGTAAAAAATGAAGGGGATGCAGGGTTTACATCCCCTGACAGGGGATAGGAAAAATGCTGCGGAGCGGACAAACTGAATCCGAAGGTGTACAAGGGTACCCCGAGAGATGAAGTTTGTTCGCAGCAAAAAGTTTTTATGTGCAGGAAAATTAGCTGCCGTCTGCTTTGGGCAGATACGGAGAGTTTAACTGATTTAAGGTCGGAAATGTTCTGTACTCTGATTGTCTTTTTGCGTTCCGGACATTTTAACATCCCCTTATTATGTTTCCGTAGCTCAGCTGGATAGAGCGACCGCCTCCTAAGCGGTAGGTCGGGTGTTCGAATCACCTCGGGAACGCCACGTCGGAACGGACTTTGCTTCGTTCCGATTTTTCTTTTGCCGGAATTACACGGACTGACAGCATAAAATATTGCCGGACTTGTGCTGCAGAACAGCTGCCTATGGTAGAAAGTTGATAATCCGTCATCATTTAAGTTGACGGAATTTCAACTTGATAACAAAAATGTTCTGTGATAATATTGTGATAAACAGTATTGTTATGGTGGTGAAAGGATGATATATAAAAACGCTGAGCTGCACAATGTTTCCGAGCTCGAAAACAACGGAAACGGCTGCTTTAACCTGTTGAGAGTGCCGAAAACGGTTGAGAGCAAGCTTTTTCCGGACGCTGCGGAAAGAAATAAAAATTGCTGCGGCGTCGAAATCCGTTTGAACCTGAACGGTGACAAGGCAAAGATTAAGCTGCGTGTGCCTGAGGGCAATTCCGCTTCAAGGGCGGTTGTGCTTTACGGAAGCATTTATTCAGGTTGGGATGAGTCAGTTAAAACGATTTATGACCATGAAACCGAGATTGTTATATCAAATCCCTATGATAGGGTGGCGTTGGAACGGATTACAGAGGAAAACCGCCTGCCGTTTGATTCATCTTTGATTCGCATAATGCTTGAGCACAGCAATGTGCAGCTGATTGATATTGAAGGTGACACGGAGCCGCCGCGAAAAGGTCAGACGCCCGAAAAGAAATACCTTGCTTACGGTTCATCCATAACGCACGGATCAATCGGACTCAATGCCCCGAACACATATCCGAACAGAACGGCTGAGCTGCTTGGTGCGGATCTTATAAATCTTGGCTTTGCCGGCTCGGCAAGGCTTGAAAAATGCATGGCAGACCACATCGCGGAGAGAAACGACTGGGATTTTGCAACGCTTGAAATGGGGATAAATGTGCTGAATATTGAACCCGGGGATTACAGAGAGCGGATAACATATTTCATTGAAAGAGTTGCCGAAAGTCATCCCGATAAAAAGGTTTTTTGCATTGATATTTTTTACACACATTCGGATTTTGCGCAGAACGGCCGCGCGGAAATGTTCAGAAGCATTATGCGTGAAACGCTTGCAGAGCTGAGCTTAAAAAACACAGTATATATTAACGGACTTGATATTCTGGGAACTGTAACGGGGTTATCGGCGGATCTCATTCATCCGAGCTGTACCGCAATACCGGTTATGGCTGAAAACCTGGCGCGGATTATCCGCAGCTATGGAATATAAATGGGGATCATTATGGAGCTGATGCAAAGATTCAATGCGGAAATAATCGAAGATGAAATGCAAAAGTATGTTGATGAAATGCTGAAACATCCCCGCTGTCGCACGGGTGTTTCTGCGACAGCTGCATGAGGCTGTTTAACGAAAAATATAACAGCAATCTGAGCAGAGAAAAGCTCGTTTCGGAAATACTCCACGGCGATATTGTCTGGCGCAGACGGTGGATAAGCTTTGTCCGTGAGGGATTATATGATTTTACATATATGATAGGAAAAACCGTAAAACAGTTCTCTCCCGATACAACTGTCGGGTTGCAGATAACGGTTTGCGGAGCATATATCGGGCATGGAATAGGCTTCTTGTTTGACGCGCTCCGTGACAGCACGGGCAAAAATCCAAAATCACGCCCGGGCGGAGGGGTATATGACGGACACAACCCCGTTGAGTTTATAAATAAGGCGATGTCAATTAATTTTCAGAACTATTTGCTCCCCGATTATGTGCAGTGCAAATGTCCGGAAATTGAGAATCTCCCTTATGTGTCGTTCGGAAAATCCCCGGCGTCAACAGCCTTTGAAACAAGCCTGTATTTTGCATGCGGCAATACGGATATGAGCTATTCAATGGCAAAAAACACAGTCGAACCGATTTCATGGTATGCAAAGGCGTTTCGGCTTTTTTCCGAACAGCGCGGATATTGGGAAACGCTGGCTGAATATAATAAAAGCACACGCCCGAGCGGCATCGGTCTGTATATGTCAGAATACGAGTGGAAGAAAAAGCTTGCACCGGAGGACACACTCCGCGATTTGGACGGGCTTTATTACAGCTGCACCGATAATATGGTGCGCGACGGGATTCCGGTTTTCTATTCCGACAGTGATTCCGAAATATTTCTGCTGCAAGCGGATGTTGCGCGCATAGCATCGGATGAAGAGCTTGATTTTCTGCTTAATCATAATGTTATTACCGACGGAGAAACGGTTGATGTGCTGGAAAAAAGGGGAGTGAGACTGAATATGTCGGCGCATCATCTGACTGCCGGAGAAGCCGGAAAGCTGAAAGAAGTTATGACAAATCACCCCGTTAATCCGCCGAGGCTTCATGAATGGCAGTCAAATTTATATGCACCGGGGAAGGACAACAGTTATTACATTGACAGTTTTTCCGATAACACGGAGGTTTTGTCGTATTATGAAAGCAGTCTTGAGGAGGACAGAAACGAAGCGGCGGTCGGCAAGGCGGCAAGCGTTGTCACAAGTCTTTCGGGAGGGGCAAAGTGGGCAGTTTTTGCATATACTCTCTGGAGAAATGTTATCAGCTGCGCAAAGCGGAATCAGCTGCTTAATGCCGCGGACTATATTTCGGAAAATTCGCTTGCCGCAAGAATTGACGAACCGATGCAGGCAATGCTTCTGCCGCGCACGGATGCAGAGGGGAAAGCGGTTTGTGTGTCGGTTGTGAACTGCACAATCGGCGAAAGCGGAGCTTTTGAGCTGACGGTGAGAAATCCAAAAAACACAGATTTCCGCTTTATGTCGCAGTATGCCGGTAAAGCAAAGCTTGAATACACAAAAAAAGGGAACGACTTCATTCTGAAGCTCCCGAGCTTAAGCGGATGGAGCGTCGGAACAGTATTTTGCGGATGAAAGGAAAAAACAATATGGAATTTAAAACAGGAGATTTAACATTTAAATCGAATTGTAAATATGATTTGAAAATTTCCGCAACAGATCAGGCTCCGGAAAAAATCAGGCTCAGAATCGAGCTTGATTTCAAGCAGAAAATTGTACCCGAAACGGTTGTAATCCGATGGACAGCGCCGTGCAGAAACGTTTTCTCACAGTGGAATCCGGCGTTGTGGTCGGAAAGAACTCTGAACCCGAACTGGATGCCGATAAAAAATATTTCGCGCTCGGCGGAGGGAATGCCCGTGCAGTCGCACCTTTCGCTTGACGGAAAAAATGTCGTAACGGTTTCCGTGTCAGATTGCCTGACACCGATGGAAATTGCAACGGGCATAATAGAAGAAACAGCGGAAATTTCATACAGACTTTCTCTTTTTACCGAGAGAGTAAGCGCAATTAAAAAATACGAAGCAACGCTTTTGATTGACACAAGGCACATTCCTTTCGAAAAAGCCGTTGCGGCTGCGCGTGAACAGTGGTCGGAGTACGGAAACGGCGAAAATCCGCCCGAAAATACAAAAAAGCCCATGTACTCAACGTGGTATGCGTACCACCAGAATGTTGACCATGAAACAATTGTGAACGAGCTTAAGCTTGCAAAGCAGCTGGGAATGGAAACCGTTATTATGGACGACGGCTGGCAGACCGATGATTCAAGCCGCGGCTACAGTCACTGCGGCGACTGGCAAAGCGTAAAGATTTCCGATATGAAAAAGCTTGTTGACGATGTGCACGCACTCGGAATGAAATATATGATGTGGTATTCGGTTCCGTTTGTGGGCAGATTTTCGAAAGCATGGGACAAATTCAGCAATATGTTTTTGGACGGATATGATGACAAGCACCCATGGTGCGTGCTTGACCCCCGTTATCCCGAGGTGCGCAGATATATCATCGGATTATATGAATCGGCAGTGAAAAACTGGGGGCTTGACGGTCTTAAGCTTGATTTTATCAATAATTTCAAGCTGACGCCCGAAAGCAGTGCCCCGAATGAGGGCATGGATTTTGAATCGCTTGAGGACGCAATCTGCGCGCTTCTTTCCGAGGTTAAAAGCAGGCTCACTGCAATCAAGCCTGACATTATGCTTGAATTTCGCCAGCCGTACACAGGTCCGATTATGTGCGGGTACGGAAATATGCTGCGCGTTGCCGACTGCCCGCTCGACGCGCTTAAAAACCGCGCAGGCATATTCGATTTGCGGCTCACATCGGGAAAATGCGCGGTTCATTCCGACATGCTCATGTGGAATTATTCTGATTCTCCCGAATCTGCGGCGCTTCAGCTTATCAATGTGTTTTTCGCGGTTCCGCAGATTTCCGTTTTGATAGAGAAGCTTCCGCAAAGCCATAGGGATATGCTGAAATTTTTCCTTAAGCTGTGGAATGATAACAGCGATTGCCTGCTTGACGGCGAGCTTTCGGCAAAAAATCCAGAGGCAGGGTACAGCATTGCATCGGCGGAAAAAGGCGGAATAATGCTTGCGGCTTCCTATGTGAAAAACTGCCTTGATGTTGATAAACAGTATGACAAGCTTGTTTTTATCAACGGGTCATGGGACAAGGAGCTTTATATAAACAGCTCCGCCCCCGATTACAGTGCGGAATGTACTGTGTATGACTGCACGGGAAGCATTTGCGATAAATTTAAAACCGTTGTCAGAAGCGGAATAAACAGCTTTGCCGTGCCGAACTCCGGCGTTGCAGTGCTTTTGAAAACAGAATAAAGAGGGGCAGCTTAAGCCGCGCCAATTCCATTTTGTTTTACCCAACTGTTGGCAAAAAGACTAAAATTTTTGTTCATCTGCATTTATGCTTTTATTAATGCATTGCTTTATACTTCCCCGGAGTGACTCCCACCGTTTTTTTGAATTGCCGTATAAAATGGTATTGATTCGTGTAACCGCATTTTTCCGCCGTTTCTTCTACCGAAGCATTATCGTTTTTTAACATTCTTTTCGCCCTCTGAATACGAACCCGACACAAATCGAGATGAGGCGTAATGCCGAAAAGCTCTTTATACAAGCAAAAAAATCTTGAACGGCTCAAATTAACGAGCGCCGCCATTTCATCAGCTCCCCAGTTTCGCAAGTAATCGGTATGAATAATTGTGCGTGCATGCAAAAATTTTTCTCTTTGCTTTAAATTTAAGCCATTCGGCCCACTCATATATTGCGATCTTGCCATAATCGTAAAAATTTTCTCAGCCGCTAAATTTGAAAAAACGTCACAGAAAACATCTTTTTTTACGTTTTCAATCTCAATTTCCGAAACAAGCCTCGAAATTTCATCAACATATTGAGGATAATAAACCTTTTCAAACTCAATTCCGATTTTTTGAAAAAACTCTGTGTAATCGCCTTCTGCGTGAAACCAATCGTGAACAAGCTCACAACCGGGAGATTTGAATTTTCGTTTGCTGTTATGATTCCAAACGACACAGCCGCCCGATTCGATATTCACCTTTTCTCCCCTAAGATACGCCTCAACCGGAGTGTGAAACTGAATAAATACATACTCTTTATCGGAACAAACTCTGTTAAATAAAAATCCTTTCGACTCTTTCCATACTGCCGCCGCTTTGGTAAAAATCATATAATTCTCCGTTCCGCCGCCCTGCGCAGGCACAAGCATCAATAAATTTCTCTTATCGTCTGGACATATAGCGATAAGAGATTTTTCATTCAAACAATCCAAACAGCCGAAGACTTATGCAAAGAGGGCTTTGCAAAAGTCTTCGCTGCCAGACATATATTATACATCAAACAAGACTATATGTCAATTTTTTAGAACTATATTTCATTTACATACAGATTTTTTTGTTGTAAAATAAAAATATCATATAGTATATGTGTTAGTGCACAATATACGGAATGGAGATTAAAATGACAGACGCACATAAAACAATTATTCCGAGAACCGAATATCCGCGACCGCAATTTATAAGAAACAGTTGGGTCAATCTTAACGGTGAATGGGATTTTGAAATCGATTATTCCTGCACGGGAGAAGAAAAAGAATTTTATAAAAGACAATGCCTTGATTCAAAAATAATTGTACCGTTTTGCCCTGAAAGCAGCCTTTCGGGAATACATAATACCGATTTTATGCCTTGTGTGTGGTACAGGCGCAATATTGAAATTCCGGCTCGATTTAAAGATATGGATTCTATTCTTCACTTCGGTGCGGTGGATTACCATGCGATTGTTTATGTAAACGGAACAAAGGTTTTTGAACACAAAGGCGGCTACACTCCGTTCTCTGTTAATATCACAGAATACCTCAAAGATGAAAACAACTACATAACACTATGTGCATATGATGATTTACGTTCCGCCAATCAGCCCGGAGGCAAGCAATCACCGAAATATCGTTCATTCGGAAGTTATTATACCCGAACAACGGGAATCTGGCAGACAGTATGGATGGAATTTGCAAATTCGTCATGCTTTGAGTCTATTAAAATCACAACAAATATTGAGGCGCCCTCGGTGACAATCGGAATAAAATCGACCTCTGATGCCGTAGGCAAAACGGCTTCGCTCGAAACGCTGTGGAACGAACAGCCGACAGGCTCGGCAAGCGTTATTCTCGGCTCAACATACACCGAGGTGACAATTCTGCTTAATGAAAAACATTTGTGGGAAATCGGGAAGGGCGGTCTTTATGATTTAAACCTCACTCTTTCGGACAGCGAAACAGTATATGACACTGTTTCGTCATACTTTGGACTCCGCTCGGTCTATATCGACAAAAAGGCGTTTATGATTAACGGAAAGTCCGTTTTCGGGCGTTGGGTATTGGATCAGGGCTTTTATCCCGACGGAATCTATACCGCACCGACGGATGCTGCTTTGAAAACCGATATAGAATACTCAATGCAGCTCGGTTTTAACGGAGCGCGTATGCACGAAAAGGGTTTTGAACCGAGATATTTATACTGGGCGGATAAACTCGGCTATCTCGTTTGGGGCGAACACGCAAACCGGGGACTTCAGATAACAGAGCCCGGGCAGGTCCTGCATTTTCTGCCCGAATGGATTGAGGCGGTTGAACGTGACTTTAATCACCCGTCTTTGATTGGGTGGTGTCCCTTTAACGAAACATGGGATTGGAATTGCCGCAAGCAATGCGATGCCATTCTCAATATTGTCTATCGCACAACAAAGGCAATTGATGCAACGCGTCCGGTAATCGATACAAGCGGAAACTTTCACGTTGTGACCGATATATTCGATGTGCATGACTATGAGCAAGACCCGGCAGCCTTTGCCGAAAACTATTCGAGAATTTCAGAAGGAATAGCCAACGATACAATATCAAGAAATCCGGCGATAAGCGACAGACAAAAATATGACACAAGGAAGCCTTTCTTCATAAGCGAATACGGCGGCATAAAATGGTCAAACGACAGTGAAAACAGTTGGGGGTACGGAAGCGCTCCCAAAACCGAGGAGGAATTTATACAAAGGTACAAAGGGCTGACCGAGGCAATTCTGAATCACGAGGGTATTATGGGCTTTTGTTATACACAGCTCTATGATGTGGAACAAGAGCAAAATGGACTTATGACATACGATCGCAAGTTCAAGTTTGACCCCGAAATTTTCAGAAAGATAAACACACAAACCGCAGCAATAGAAAAGAATTAATTCTCAGAACACCCTGACTGCAAAGTGGCGGTCAGGGTGCTGTTTTAAATATTAATCTCAATTTAAACATCGGTAAAGGCCGTATTTTAAGTTTAGTTTATACTTCGTAAACAGGCAGCCGTGTACGTCAGTATTACGACCGTCTGTTTCCTTATCTAAAACTTAATCTCCAACCTACAAAGCTGCTCCGGACTCTGTAATCGTATTTTTTAGATGAAGTTCATTAGCTAGCAATACTTCATCATCCGGCCGTGCCTTCAGCCGCAGCTCTCCTTTACTTGCGTTCCGGAGTTCTTTAACATCCCCTTATTCGAAAATGTTTAATGTTTTAAGGTATTTAATCAGCTGCTTCATGTTTTTATACTCAAACTTTTTGAGGATTTTATTTACCTGCGAGCGGATTGTCGATTCTTCAACATAACGCTCATCGGCGATTGCCATATAGCTTTTTCCGGCATATATAAGCTTTAATATTTCATATTCCGATATGGTAAGTGTTGCAACCGTGTCGAGCAGCTTGGATATTCCGCTTTGCTCGCTTTTTATGGCAATGCAGTTGGACAAAATTGTCCGTGCAATATTCGCATTCAGCGAAACGTTGTTATTGTACACATCCCTGATTGTGGCGACAATGGTTTCCGTCGGATCGGTTTTCACGACATAGCCGCTTGCGCCTAAGACAAAGCTTCTCATAATAAATTCGTCCTCGCTGTGAATTGTGCACATTATTATTTTTATGTCGGGGTTAATATGCTTGAGCTTTTCAAGCGTGATTATTCCCTCATCGTGAAGGCTCATTTGAATATCAAGCAAAATAATATCGGGCGAAAGCCTTTGTGCCGCTTCAATGCACTCCTTGCCGCTTGAAGTGATTGCAATAACCTCAAGGTCATCGTTTGTTTCAAGTATGCTTTTGGTGCTTTCTGCGATAAAAGGCATGTCATCGCAAATCAGAATTCTTATTTTACTGTTTTCCATTTTAATGCCCTCCCGTTATTTTCTTCAACTGCAGTCGGCAGATATATCTGAAAGGTTGTATAGCTGCCCTTAACGCTGTCGAGGTAAATATAACCCTTATGCGCCTCAACCGTTTTTTTCACATAATGCAGTCCTATTCCGAAATTATCTCTGCCGCGCTTGGATGACATCAGCGGCGTGAAGATGCTCTTTCTTTCCTTGCTGCTTATGCCGCAGCCGTTATCGGTAACTTCAAGCAGCACCCAGTCATATTCGGCGGCAATCTTAATTTTAATGGTTGAGTTTTCCTCAGCCTGAATAACATTAAAGGCTTCAATTGAATTTTGCAAAAGATTAAAAATCATTTCAGTCATGCTTTTTTCTTCGGAAAAGAGCATGGCTTTTTCCGACTGATAATCTTTGATCAGTGAATATTTGCGAGCATTTTTGCGCTGTAATGCCGGAAAAGACTTCAAAAAAACGAGTTCGGATACTGACACATCTGCCTAAAGCAAAACCGCGGACTTGACAATCATGATATCGCTTTTCTGTACACCCTGTCGGCTGTGACGGAAAAAACTATATCAGATTCTGGTGAGGTAAGTAAAAAAATCAGGGAGAACACTTCCAAAAAAACAGATACTTTCAGCTTGACTTACCGCAAAGCAAGTGTTATATTATAATAGCTGAAAAAAATTCGGCAGTAGATTCCGGCAGTAAAAAGGAGACATTATGGAAAGCATAATTTACGATTCACCGCAGTACAAGCGGTCGAGAGTGGCGTACGCCGCGCAGTGCACGTTTGAATATTTTGTTTCGCTGCTCGTTGCGGACGCATTTTTGGCAAAGCTTCTGTCATCCATGGGCATACGCGATTCCCTGATAGGTATAATATCGTCATTTATATCGCTGGCGTTTATATTTCAGCTTCTGTCGCTGTTTGTCACAAGCTTTCCGATAAACAGAAAAAGGACGGTTATTTCGTTTAACATAGTAAGTCAGCTGATGTTTTGCGCGCTTTACATAATCCCGTTTCTGCCGCTTGGAAAAGAAATAAAAACTGTTCTTTTGATACTGGGCGTTTTGATTGCCTATGCCGGGCAGTACGTGGCAAATCCAATACTTTATCAGTGGGCAAATTCGTATGTTGACCCGGGGCACCGCGCGGAATTTTCCGCAATCAAGGAAATGATTTCGCTTTTCCTCGGCATCGGGTTCAGCTCGGCGCTCGGTTATATCATCGACCGCTATGAGGGGCTGGGGAACATAAACGGAGCGTTTTTGTTCATCGCTTCGGCAATGCTTGTTACGGCGGCTTTAAACGTAGGCTCGCTCATGCTCATAAAGGGCGACGGCGAAAAACAGCCGGCAGCTCCGCTTGACGGAATGATAAGAGAAACGCTCGGCAGCAGAAAATTCCGCAAGCTTGTGATTCTGACAATTCTTTGGGATTGCTCGCGGTATTTTTCAATCGGATTTCTGGGCGTGTTTAAAACAAAGGACTTGTTATTATCCGTCCTCGCGGTTCAGATAATAAACATGGCAGGGCAGATCGGAAGAATGTTTCTTTCAATCCCGTTCGGAAGATATTCCGACAGAAAGGGTTTTGCAAAGGGATTTGAGCTTGCGGCGTTTATTGCTGCAATCGGCTTCTTTGTAAATATCTTCATAACGCGCAAATTGTGGTTTCTGATAATAGTTCAGTCGCTTTGCTACAATGTGGCGCAGGCAGGAACAAACCAGAACTCATTTAACATAACCTACAGTTATGTTAATCCGCGTTATATTTCGCAGGCAATGGCGATAAAGAACAGCATCGGAGGCATATGCGGCTTTGTATCGGCGCTTGCTGCCGGGAAAATCGTGTCGCACATCCGTGCGGCGGATAATATGCTCTTCGGCTTGAATGTGCTTCCGCAGCAGTTTCTATCGGTGGTTTCGTTTGCACTGGCAATTGCAACGGTTCTGTTTATTAAGTTTCAGATAGAAAAGGAAACGGTCAGAAAAGTGCAGTAATCTTTCCGAAAAAATCCGCACAGTCTGTGCGGCTCAGCGCGTTGGTGAACCTATCGGCGCGCTGTTGCAGCCTTGAAAAAGGCTGCATTTTTTTTACACATAGCTCGATGTCATGCGTTATTCAAGTGTGCTGCGCGTTTATTAAAATCGTGTACATTCCTCTTTAATGCTGCGGCGAATCTTTTTTCCTGAAATAACTCGGATAAAAACCTGTTTCCTTTGCAAAAACCTTTCTGAAATAATTAGGCGAGGAAAACCCCAATCTTCTTGAAATTTCATCAATCGGCATTTGTGTGCCTGATATCATATTCAGCGCCTTTTGTATGACAATATTATGCTTGAAATTAATCGGACTCACGCCGGTGGCTTTTTTAAATTGTGCAAAAAAACCGGAGACGCTCATGTTACAGAGCTTTGCCAAAAATTCAATGGAAAAGTTTTCTCTGTAATGAGATTCGATATATGACACGGCAGCGTCGATTTTATGATAATCGTTTTCTGAGGCAGGGGGGAGAGCATTATAAATTTCCGACAGGAGCTTATAAAAACAGCTGATTGAAAAAAGCTGATCCGAGTGATAGCTGCAGTACATCTGATCAAATAAATCATCGGAGAAGCCGCCGACGATTTGAAACCGGTAATTTTTAATGCGCTGTCTTGACGCAAAGTCAAAATCAATTGAATAGAACTTTATTTCCGGAGAACCTGACCAGACTGAGTAATATTTTGTGCCGGGCGGAATGAAAAGCAGATCGCCCTCGCCGGCGTGATAAGTGTTTCCTTTATATAAAAACTGCCCAGTTCCTTTCATAATGTATCCGATGCAGCCGGCATTGAACCCAACATTTCCGGATATGTGCTTGACGGAGAATGTATAAATATGAATTTTATAATCTGTTACAGTGTTGACTCTTTCCGTAACAATCCCCCCTTTTGTTTGTAGTATAGTGGTGTTTTTTTATAGTATAACACGTTGCAAAACGGATTTCAATAGACTATACTATTTTTTGAGGTGATATTTCATGGAGAAAATGAAAAATATGAAAATTGCATTTACAGGTCCGAATACTGCCGAATATATCAGTGCGGAGCTAAAGAACATGGAGAAAAATGATGTTCTCGTAAAGACATGTGTTTCAACCATAAGCTGCGGTACGGAAAAAGCAAATATTACCGGTGACCCGAATTGCAGTCCGTGTACATCGTCGGAAATATCATGGCCGAGAGTGCTGGGTTATTCCTCTGCAGGCATTGTGCTGAAAAAAGGAGCCGGAGTCAGCGGAATTGAAATAGGCGATAGGGTTGCAATGAGCTGGAGTCAGCACAAAAAGTACAATGTGCTGAGCGCGGATAATGTGGTAAAGCTTCCCGATGACATTTCATTCGCAGAGGGTGCGATATGCCATATATGCACGTTCCCGATTGCGGCAATCAGAAAAACAAGACTTGAGATGGGAGAGTCCCTGATGGTTATGGGTTTGGGAACATTGGGCTTTTTGGCTGTTCAGTTCGCGAAGGCGGCAGGGGCGGTTCCGGTAATTGCGGTTGATCCGATTAAGGAAAGACGGGAGGCTGCACTTAAATTCGGCGCCGATTATGCCTTTGATCCTTTTGAAGCCGACTTTGCGGATAAAGTTAAGAGCGTGACGGACGGCGGCGTAAATGCGGCGGTTGAAGTTACGGGAATCGGAGCAGGACTCAACGAAACCCTTGACTGCATGGCAAAATTCGGCAGAGTGTCGCTTCTCGGCTGCACCCGTGACAAGAATTTCACTGTTGACTACTACAGAAAGGTGCACGGCCCGGGAATAACATTAATAGGAGCACACACCATGGCACGGCCGGAATTTGAATCTCATCCCGGGTGGTTCACGAAAAACGATGATATGAAAACAGCCATAAAACTGGCACATGCCGGACGGATAGATTTGAAAAGTATAATTGATGAAACGCATACTCCGCAGGAATGTGCAGAGGTGTATAAAAGACTTGTGAATGATAAAAATTTCCCTGCTATTGTGCAGTTTGACTGGACGAAAGAAGAAAGCTGAGAGGTGATAAATATGAAGAAAATAAAAATAATTCAGCTCGGCATCGGTCATGACCATGCTCCGGGAATCATGGATACTATTCTGAATATGCCGGAAATTTTTGAGGTTGCCGCAATCGGTGCAACAAAATATGAGCAGGAGCATTTCGCACATATAGCGGAGCGTTATAAAAATATTCCCGTTATGCTGCCGGAAGAAGCGGTGAAACTGCCGGAAATTGACGCAGCAACAATTGAAACAGAGGAGATTAATCTTACAAAATATGCAGAACTGGCGCTTGAAAATAATCTTCATGTACATATGGATAAGCCGGGAGGGTTTGAGCTTGCCGATTTTGAGCGCATGCTTGATACTGCGAAGAGCAAAGAGCTGATTTTCCATATGGGTTATATGTACAGATATAATCCTGTTGTCATGAAGGCGCTTGAACGGGTTAAGAACGGTGAACTCGGGAAGATATATTCGGTTGAAGCGCATATGAACTGCCTTCACCCGAAGAGAAAACGTGAGTGGCTGTCGAGATTTCCGGGAGGAATGATGTTCTTTTTGGGATGCCATCTGGTTGATTTAATATATGCTTTTCAGGGAAAGCCGGATGAAATAATTCCGCTGAATGCCCGGACTGATGATGACGTAAGCTCGGAAGATTTCGGTATGGCGGTTTTTAAGTATAAAAACGGAACTTCATTTGCAAAAAGCTGTGCAAATGAACCGGGCGGTTTTAACAGGCGGCAGTTTGTTATCTGCGGAACAAAGGGAACAATTGAAATAAGGCCGCTTGAACGGCATGACGGCAAGGGAAAACAGTACACCTCCGTGCGCGATGTTTCATTGGAAAATGCTTTGGAGCAATTATGGGATGCGGACGGAAACCGTTACAGTACAGACAGCTATGACAGATATGAGGCAATGCTCGGTGCATTTGCAAAAATGGTTGCGGGTGAGATGAAGAATCCGCGTTCATATGATTATGAGCTTGAAGTATATAAGTGCGTTCTTGCGGCGTGCGGCATAACAAAGAAAGGGGTAGACTGATATATGAAAGCAATACTTGTAAATGATGACAAAAGCCTGTCATGGAGTGATGTGCCGAATCCGGTTATTAAAGAAGATGAGGTGCTTGTGAAAATTGCCGCTGCGGCTCTCAACCGTGCGGATCTGATGCAGAGAGACGGGGATTATCCGCCTCCTCCCGGATGCCCCGAATGGATGGGGCTTGAGGTTGCAGGCGAAATTATAAAAATTGGTTCAAAGGTTTCAAAATGGCAAATCGGAGATAAGGTATGCGCATTGCTCGGTGGGGGCGGCTATGCCGAGTATGTGTCTGTCAGGGAAGATATGTGCATGCCGGTTCCGGCTAACTGCACCATGGTGGAGGCAGCCGCAATCCCCGAAGCATTTGCAACTGCTTATTTGAATCTGTTTATTGAGGGGAAAATCAAAGAGGGGAACACGCTTTTGATGCATGCCGGTGCAAGCGGGCTTGCAAGCGTTATAATCCCAATGGCAAAGGCATTTGGAATAAGAGTTATAACATCTGTTCTTTCGGATGAAACTGCAAAAGCGATAAAACACCTGAACGCAGATGTGGTAATCAACAGCTCGAAAGAAAAGACGGCAGATGTTTTAAAGCAGGAGCTTAAAAGCGGTAATGGTGTTGATGTTGCGATAGACTGCCTTGGCGGAGAACATATGGGCGAATGTCTGCCGTATCTGAAGCACGGGGCAAGGTGGATAATGATTGCGGCATTGGCAGGGCAAAAAACGGAGATTGACCTTAAAAATATCTATGTCAGAAATGTACGAATCATCGGGTCAACCCTGCGCTCGAGGAGTCCGGAGGTTAAAGCACAGATTTTATCAGAGCTTGTGGCAAATGTTTTCCCGAAAATTGAAGCAGGTCTTGTTAAACCGACTGTTTATAAGGTGCTGCCGATTGAGCAGGCTGAGGCAGCACAGGCTATTCTCAGCCGCGGAGAAAATGTCGGCAAGGTTGTGCTCACTGTCTGGTGAAAAATTTATTTTTATAAACCGTTATGTTCTGCGGAGGTATAGGATTTATATACGCAGAAAAAGAGACTGTTTAAAAATTTCTAAACAGTCTCTTTTTCTAAGAGGATAAATGATTGCACTTGAGATTATTTTTCAAGAAGCTTGTTTACCGTACCCCATATGAGATTTTCTATGGTCGATTCATATGTGTCGAACCGTGTGCCGAGCTTTCCGCCGACAGCAGCCTTAATATATTCCGCATCGGCGCGGAGCGATTCCGGCGTATAATTGTCATCGGGAAGATAAAGCCTGCAGTAATGAATATTGATAAGATTTTTTGTTATCGGTTCGAGTTTTACCATAAGTCCGATTTTCGGAAAATCGGCAAAGCGGTTTTTTCCGCTTGTCACAATCAGCATTGAATGGCGGCTTTTGCTGCGCTGAAATTCATCTCCGGTGAAATACGTATGCACGGCGCTTTCAAGCACATAGTCGCCGAATTCCCTGTCAAGAACATCTTCAAGAGAGGTCAGCACACGGTCTTCGTAATAATACTTGGAGTTGAGCTCAAAGGTTTTCACCGTGTGCCTTATGATTGCGCACCATGTGTTTTGCGCCTTTTTATTAAAGCAATCTGAAATGAATCCGGCGATATCGGTGCAGTTCTCATCAATCGGCACACATTCGAGCGGTGTGTGCGGAGGTATACGGAAAATGAAACTCTGTGATTTTTCATCCATAAGCTCCAGGATTGTATAGCGCTTTTTATATTTTTCATCAATGGCTTCGCCGTGGCGTGTAAGCATTGAAAGCGTCATTTTTTCAAGCTCAAATTCTTCAATTTCGTACAGATAGTCTGCAAGCAGGCAGACCGGTGAAAATATATTTTCATGGCAGTAAACTTTAACGGTGCGGTGCAGATTCAATTTCAGATCATCGTAATCAACATTTCCGCCGTTATGACGATATGCTGCAAGTGCAGTAATAATATCAATATCTTTAACAATTATATTTCCGCCGCCGTGAAGCCTGCGTTTGAAATTATAATACTTTTCAACGTATTTAAAATAATCCTCGGTTTGCTGCCTGTTTTCCTCCGTCAGCGGTCTTTTTGCCGCATAGTATAGATATTTTTTTATGTTTGTCGTATATTCGCCCGTTTTTTCGGTAAGCGCGGCAATTTTGTAGGCAGAAAGATACTTGCCTTCCTTTTTCAGCGTCTCATATGCAGCGGCATCTTCAAGCGCCGAACGGATGAAACTTTCGCCTGCTTTGAAATTTTTCATCAGGTCATGAATATACCACCTGGTGGAGTGGCGCGAAATTACGGACGCCTTGCGCTTGTCCGAAAGAAACACGCGGCATTTGTTTGTATAGTATTTGAGCGTTGCTTTCAGCTGAGGAACTGATGCAAACTGGCGGATAAGCATAAATGTCCACATAATATCGCCTTCGTCGAAAGCGTCGCACGCTTCATGAAAGCGCGGTGAATCCTCCGATTCAAAGTTAAGATAATTGGTGAAAACAAGATTGCGGATTGAGCGTTTCTTTAATGCAAAATTATATGCCTTTGTGAAATCCCGGCGGTCAACATCTTTTGTAAGTTCTTCGTTCCATAAACGCAAAAATTCTGCTTTATCTGCTGCGGCTGCCTGTTCAGCCTTTTTTTTGAAAAAAAACATATAATCCCTCCATATTGTAAAAACCATATCTATTATATAATATCCCCCTCTTTTTTTCAATCTTTTTTTTAAAAACTATGATATTTTTGATGGGTTTCGGGAGGAATGTTATGTCTATAAAAAATGCGGCAGATGTTAAAATATAATCAACATCTGCCGCAAAATTCATTTTAGGATATTTCGCTTTCCTTGCTGAGTTTGGCAATAAACTCATCAAGCGACATTGTTTCTGTTTGGTTTGTATCTCTGCTGCGGACGGAAACCGTTTTTTCCTCAATTTCCTTCTGCCCGATGATAAGCATGTAGGGAATGCGGTCAACCGACTGCGCTTCGCGAATCATATAACCGATTTTCTCGTTTCGGCTGTCCATTTCGCAGCGGATGCCTGCCTTTTTAAGCGCCGCAAACACCTTTTCGCCGTATTCCGCGCTCTTTTCGGAAACAAGCAGCACCTTTGCCTGAACGGGCGCAAGCCATGCCGGGAATTTGCCTGCATAATGCTCGGTGATAATTCCGATGAATCTTTCAATCGAGCCGAAGCAAACGCGGTGAATCATAATCGGGCGCTGCTTTTCGCCGTGCTCGTCAACATACTCAAGCTCAAAATTGAGCGGCATCTGGAAATCAAGCTGAATTGTTCCGCACTGCCACGTGCGTCCAAGCGAATCCTCGAGATGGAAGTCAATCTTAGGTCCGTAGAACGCGCCGTCGCCCTCGTTGATTGTGTAGGGCATGTTAAGCTTTTCAAGCGCATTTTTAAGTCCGTTGGTTGCCGCTTCCCAGTCCTCATCGCTTCCCATGCTGTCCTCGGGGCGCGTTGAAAGCTCAACGGAATATTTAAACCCGAATTTATTGTAAACCTCATTAATAAGATGAACAACACCCATAATTTCGTCCGTTATCTGCTCACGGCGCATGAAAATATGCGCGTCATCCTGATTGAAGCAGCGAACGCGGAAAAGACCGTGCAGCGCACCGCGCAGCTCATGGCGGTGCACAAGTCCGATTTCACCGACGCGCATCGGCAGCTCGCGGTAGCTGTGCGGCTTGTTTTTGTAAACAAGCACACCGCCGGGGCAGTTCATCGGCTTGATGCAGTAATCATCATCATCGATAACAGTGGAGTACATATTATCCTTGTAATGATCCCAGTGACCGCTCGTTTCCCACAGCTTGCGGTTCATGATAAGCGGCGTTGAAACCTCAACGTAACCCTCGCGCCCGTGAATTGCGCGCCAGTAACCGATAAGAATGTTTTTAAGAACCATGCCATTCGGGAGGTAGAACGGGAAGCCCGGCGCTTCATCGCGGAACATGAAAAGATCCATTTCTCTGCCGATTTTGCGGTGATCTCTCCTTTCGGCTTCCTCAAGCAGCTTTAAGTGATCTTCAAGCTCCTGCTGCGTTGCAAACGCAATTCCCTTTATTCTTGTGAGCATCTTGTTTTTATTGTCATTTTTCCAGTAAGCGCCCGACTGACCCATTATCTTGAATGCTTTAAGCGCCTTTGTGTAGCAGATATGAGGTCCTGTACACATATCCGTGTAATCGCCCTGCTCGAAAAAGCTTATCTGAACATCGTCCGGAAGATCGCCGATATGCTCAACTTTGTACTTTTCGCCTGCCTGCTCCATTTTTTCGATTGCTTCAGCATGCGAGCAAAGGTAAGGTTTGAACGGGATGTTTGCCTTGACAATCTTTTTCATTTCCTTTTCGATTGCTGCCAGATCATCATCAGTCAGCTTTCTTTCTCCAAGGTCAACATCGTAATAAAATCCGGTTTCCGTTGCCGGACCGTATGCGAACCGTGCCTCCGGATACAAATGCTTGATTGCCTGAGCCATGATATGCGCCGCCGAGTGGCGCAGAACGCTCAGTTCCTCGCCCTTCGGACACTCCTCCACATTTCCGTTGCTGTAAATAATCTTCATTTCCTTATCACTCCTATAATAAACAAATCACCGTGCGCACGGAAAATCTGCTTTAAATGCAATTATACTTTATTCTATACCAAACTGTGTTAAAAGTCAATTACTTTGACGTATTTTCGGAGAAAATATAAAATGACGAATAGACTAAGCAGATGTGTCAGTATCCGAACTCGTTTTTTTGAAGCCTTTTCCGGCATTACAGCGCAAAAATGCTCGTTAATAGATAAACTATTAGCTGCGCTTTTGCCTAAAATAATGTTGTGTTTACTCCAAAACTCTTGACAGGGAACCGTTCGTTTGCTATAATTATGGTAAACGAACGGTTACTATTGCTTAAGGAGTGAAATTATGGCAGGAGATACGAAAGAGCGCATTATGGAAACCGCACTTGAACTATTTGCACAGAGCGGATATTTGGGAACTTCTATGAGCGATATTGCGGGGAAGCTGGGAATTACCAAAGGTGCTTTGTATAAGCATTATACGAGCAAACAGGAGATACTGGACAGCATTGTGGAACGGATGAACAAAATGGATTATGAACGGGCAGAAGAATATGAAATGCCGGAAACGAATCCGGACGGCTTTGCGGAGGCTTATCTGCGTACGCCGATTGAAAAGATCCGTGCCTACAGCATGGTGCAGTTTGAGCACTGGACGAAAGAGCATTTTTCCTCAAACTTCCGAAAGATGCTGACATTAGAGCAATACCGTGATCCAAAGCTTGCACAGCTTTATCACGATTATCTGGCGACCGGACCCGCTGAATATATGGCGGCAATTTTCCGAAAGCTGACAGATTCCGATGATGCCGCCATGCAGCTGGCACTGGAATTTTATGGTCCAATGTTCCTGCTTTACAGCGTTTACGATGGGGCAACCGAGAAAGAAAGCATTGCGCCGCAGCTTCGCGCACATATTGACCACTTTATTGAGAAAATCGAATCAGATTACAGAAATCCGGGAGTATCATCTGAAAAGGAGCAGAATTAGTATGAGTGTTATTCCATATGTGATAGAACAAAGCGAACGCGGAGAGCGAAGCTATGACATTTTTACGCGGTTATTATCAGATCGGATTATTTTTCTCGGTGAAGAAGTGACTGACGCGTCTGCAAGCTCTGTTATTGCACAGATGCTTTTCCCGGAAGCACTCGACTTTGGACTGATTGATAAAATCATTGATAAGAGATAGGGAGCAAGGATAGCTATGGCTTTTGATTTTAAGAAAGAATATAAAGAATTTTATATGCCTAAAAACAAACCGGAGATTGTAATTATGCCTAAAGCAAATTATATTGCCGTCAGAGGAAAGGGAGATCCAAACGAAGAAGACGGGGCGTATCAGCAAGCAATAAGTGTGTTATATGCTGTTGCATATACTCTGAAAATGAGTTACAAAACGGATTACAAAATTAAAGGATTTTTTGAATATGTAGTTCCGCCGCTTGAAGGCTTCTGGTGGCAGGAAAATACAGATGGTGTGGATTATACTGACAAGTCCGCATTTAACTGGATTTCAGTTATCCGCCTGCCTGGTTTCATAACAAAAGAGGATTTTGAATGGGCGGTTAAAACTGCAACGAAAAAGAAAAAGCTGAATTGCTCACAGGCAGAGTTTATGTCGATTGATGAAGGCTTGTGTGTTCAGGTCATGCATCTGGGGGCATTTGATGATGAACCTGCAACTGTTGCACTTATGGATGCGTATTTGGAGCAGAATGGATATGTTAATGATATAAGTATGGAAAGATTACATCACGAAATATATCTGTCTGATGCAAGAAAGGTTGCTCCGGAAAAATGGAAAACCGTTATTCGGCATCCGATTAAGAAAACATAAAAATTCAAGTTTATTGAACTGACGAGACAGGAGATTATAATGAACGAATTGCGGGCGAGAGTCATCTCGCAGGAAAAAGGAATATATAAAATCAGCAGCGGCACAGAGGTGAAGGCGGCAACTGTATCCGGCAGATACAGATATGATGTGCAGACGGTATCCGACTATCCCGCGGTCGGCGATTATGTCATTTCCGAGTGGCCGGAGGATGACAGTAATGCTTTAATTACAGGATTGTTTCCGCGAAAGAGCTGCTTTATCCGAAAAGCGGCAGGTACGGGAAACCGGGAGCAGGTTGTCGCTGCCAATATTGATACTGCTTTTATCTGTATGTCACTTAACAACAACTTTAATATACGGCGGTTGGAACGGTATCTGTCTGTCACATATGACGGCGGTGCAGCACCCGTAGTGGTTTTGACGAAATCGGATCTTTGTTCCAATGTAGAAAATAAAATTACCCAAGTGCAAAATGCCGCGCCGGGTGTGGATGTTTTGGCAATCTCCTCGCTTGACGGTGACTGCAAAGCGGTCATGAAGTATATTCTGCCGGGCGAAACCGTGGCGTTCATCGGTTCATCCGGCGTTGGAAAGTCAACGCTTATCAACAAGCTGATTGGCGCAGACAAAATCGCTACATACGAAATCGGAAATGATGATAAGGGGCGGCACACAACGACTCACCGGGAGCTGATAACACTTCAAAACGGCACCTTTGTCATTGATACACCCGGTATGCGCGAGCTTGGTATGTGGGACAGCGGTGACGGAATCGATATGACTTTTGCGGACATAGAAGAATTATCGCATGCGTGTAAATATGCCGATTGCACCCACACCGCAGAACCCGGATGTGCTGTCTTGCAGGCAATTGCAGACGGAACACTTGATGAAACCCGTCTTGAATCCTATCGGAAACTGAAAACCGAAAATGACTATGCGGCGGACAGCAGCCGATACCTTGAAGCCAAGAGGGCAAAATTTAAAGAAATTGCGAAAATCAACAAATCGGGCAGAAAAAACAGATACTGACAGACGGCGCATAATCATATTTCTGACACGAAAATCCGCACGGTTTTTCGGACATAGCGCAGCACTTCACAATCTTCCCCGACGGGAAGGTCATGACAGGGCGCAGCCTTGACCGCGCGGCGGCAGGGATAATCGGACGTTGTTATGCCTACGGACGGAAAGCTGTGGTTGAAGAAATGCGCCGAGGATAAAAACGTTTATTGGCTGTGTTATAAGATGGCGAATAAATTGAGGGGTACGTTGTAGAAAATCCGCTTAAAATGTACATAATCGAGTAGCAACCGATATAGCAACCGCACACAAATTTTTAAAAATGAGTGCAATTTTTTTAAGCATAGAAAAACCGCTTAACCCTAATGGTTAAGCGGTTTTTACTGGTGAGCCATCGGAGATTCGAACCCCGGACAACTTGATTAAAAGTCAAGTGCTCTGCCGACTGAGCTAATGGCCCGTATTATGGCTGGGCTGGCAGGACTTGAACCTGCGCATACCAGAGTCAAAGTCTGGTGCCTTAACCGACTTGGCTACAGCCCAACATGCATGCCGGGTGCAGCTCAGCAATTAATGGGGTGGATACAGGGATTCGAACCCTGGGCCTCTAGAGCCACAATCTAGCGCTCTAACCAACTGAGCTATACCCACCACGTTGGCGTGCCTGCGGGGATTCGAACCCAGGACCTACTGCTTAGAAGGCAGTTGCTCTATCCAACTGAGCTACAGGCACATAAAAATATGTGCAAGGCACAAAATGGAGCGGGTGATGGGAATCGAACCCACCTATCCAGCTTGGAAGGCTGGTGTTCTACCAATGAACTACACCCGCACTTGCGACTTTGTTAGTATAGCAAATTTAAGGTGGTTTGTCAATGTTTTTTTTCAAAATTTAGCGTTTTTTCTTAAAAAATTTTTTAATAGGCAATTTTACCGCTGATTTTAACAAAACAGATTGTCAAATAAGGCATTGGCGGCATAAGATATTACTGTGACCAGTCTATAAAAAATGATGAGAGGATTTTTGCTATGCTTGCTACTGTGGCTTCTATAACGGCTGCGAACAGAATAAAACGCTGTGCTGCGGAACGCGGGATCAGTGCGGCGGTAATACAGACTCCGCTTGCTTTGACAAAAGAAGGCTGCGGTTACAGTGTGCGTTTTGACGATTCCGGCAGAAAAACAATTGCTTCCTGTGCAAGGGAGCTTAATATAAAAATCCGTGCTTTCTTTACCGAAACGGAAGTAAGCGGTGAAAAGAAATATCGCATGGTATGAAACTGCTTTTAATTTTTCGGTTGTCTTTAAAATCGGAACGGAGGGTTATATGATTTATCTTGACAATGCCGCCACTACATTTCCGAAACCGCCGGAGGTTATTTCGGCAATGACTGAGCTGATGCAAAAATACGGCGGAAATCCCGGCCGCGGCGGACATCGGCTGTCACGCGAATGCGGAGAGAAGGTTTTCGAATGCCGCGAAAACATGGCAAAGCTGATTGGTGTTTCAAATCCGGAAAGAATCATATTTACAAAAAATGCAACGGAGGCGCTGAATCTTGCTATCAAAGGAAGCGTGAGGCGCGGAGATGAAATAATTATATCCTCAATGGAGCACAACAGTGTTCTGCGCAGTGCCGTAAACCTTGAAAAAAACGGAGTGACGGTGAAAATTGCCCGTGCCGACAATACCGGCTTTGTGAGTGTTGATTCGGTGCTGAGAGCAATAACTCCGCGTACAAAACTGATTTGCATTATACATGCGTCAAACGTTGTGGGAACGGTAAATCCGATTGAGGATATATGCCGCGCGGCACGGGCACGGAATATCATTACACTGATTGACTGCGCTCAGACAGGGGGCATTTTGCCGATAAACGGTGCAGCGCTTGATATGGCGGCATTTGCCGGACATAAAGGACTCTACGGACCGTTTGGAACGGGAGTTCTTTACATAAGAGAAGGAATAAGCCTCAATACACTGACGGAGGGCGGTACGGGGAGTATGTCGGAAAGCGCGTTGATGCCCGATATTCTTCCGGACAGATACGAGGCAGGCACGGTTAATGCCTGCGGCGTTGCCGGGTTGAATGAGGGAATCAGGTTTGTAATGCGTGAGGGAGTTTATGAAAAAGAAGCTTATCTTACAAATATGCTGGCTGAGAAGCTTTCGGAGATAAAGGGCTTGCGTGTGCTCGGAACGCACGGCGTGGGAGTGATAGGCGCTGTCCTGTCCGACATGGACTGCGTTGAGGTTTCGTCCTTGCTTGACTCACGCTATGACATTGCAACGCGAGCCGGGCTGCATTGCTCGCCAATGGCGCACCGAACGCTCGGCACGGTGACAAAGGGAATGCTTCGCCTGTCGGTGGGATATTTCAATACAAAGGAGGATATTGACGCAGCAGCGGCAGCAATAGAGGAAGTTCTCAGCAATAAATAATGTAAACCACGCAGAGTGCCGTACCTATCAGACTGACTGCAATCGAGCTGACAGCCTGATAGGTTCGTTTATTTGCAACGGAATCCGTGAAATAGGACAGCATATACACAAGCGACCAAAGAAACATGATGACGAACAGCAGCTTGAATCCTGTCATTTAATTCTCTCCTTTCATGGCTTCGCCGGAGTTAAGCTCCTCAAAATCGGTTACCTGCACGGTGAATTTAACCTTGATATCGGCGGTTTTGAATTTTTCATTCCATCCGAAGCTGTTCCATGCCGGTATGTCGATGAAAGAGCTGCGCAGCTTTTCGTTGAAGCCGAAATAATCGCTGTCATATTTTGTCTGCGCCCTTTTTATAATCCGATTGCCCTTTTTTGAAAGAACGGAGGAAAGGTAATTTTCAAATTCCGCAAGCTCTGCATCGGAGGGCGGTGCGCTGTCAACATATTTTGCATTCAGCGGAACGGTGACGCGTATTTTTGTAATATCGCCGATTTCGGTCTTTATGCGCGGCGCGGAGCGTTGGGAGAGAAGCACGCTTGTCAGCTTTTGAGCGCTTGGATTGCGCAGCGTGAAATATTCCGATGAAAATTCTCCCGTAATCATTTTTGAAATATCGGAGGAAAGCGCCCCGATTTCCGCAACCATTTTACCGCCGCTGAAAACTGCCGAGCCGCAAACCTCCGTTTTGTTTTCCGCTTTGCGGACAAGCTCGCCTGCCTTAGGATTGATTCCGAAATCATCGGCTGCGTTTTTTTCCGCAGACGAATCGGGCAGCTTGTTTGCGTTTATGTCCACAAGCGGAACAATGCTGCCGCCGGTTTTATCAGCAAGATTGAAATAAAAATAATAAAGGTAGGATTCGTTAATTCTGTCGGAGGAAACCTTTTTCATTATCAGGTCAAAGTATTTTTCGAGCGATATTTCGTTAGACGGTTTAATCTTGCGCAGGTATTTTTCCGCGCTGCACCGTGACACGCAAACATAGGTATTTGGGCGGAAATCCCTTGCGGCGGCAAAGCTGTAGATATAATCGCCGATTCCTTCTCTTGCGGTTTCGCCGGAAAAAATAATTACCTTTGTGTGCGTCATGTCAATGGTTTTTCCGATGATTCCGTTAAGCTGCTTGACGGCGGAAAAAATGCCCGGAGCTTCAACTGTCAGTATATCGGACTTGTCGCTGCCCGGGGAGCCTTTTGCACCATCCTCGCCGCCGCTGTCGGACGGATTCGCGAACACAAAGGTTGCGCGGACATTATATTCTGTGCCTTCGTCAATTCCGAGAGCAATAAGGAATTTTTTCTCGTTGACCTCCTCCGCATAGCCGCAGCCTGAAAGCGTGAGAACCAATGCGGTTAATAGCGCTGCTGATTTTTTCATGCTGCTCGCCTCCCTGCTTTTTTTGCACGTGCAATCAGTATCACGGCAAGAGGAATCAGCGGAAACGGTATACCGCCGAATTTCAGCATAAAATCATATGCCGAAAATGCGTCCGGCTCGGTTTTAGGAAGCGTCGAAAGGAAGAACATTATCATAACGGAAATCGGCACAAACGCACTGCGCCCTTTTTCCCTGCCGTTGTTCATAAGCGAGGTTATGACGGTCATAAGAGCGCTCAGGCTGCAAAGAATAAGCGCCGTCCACACAAAAACAATGAGCGGCTCAAGCCGTTCAAGGAACGAACCGGATTTTATCATGCGGGAAATCTGGTAAAGCGGCAGAAAAAATGTTTTTGAAGCAGGATAGGGGACGGAAAGGCAGTATAAAAGCGTGAAGCCGACGGAAAAAAACGTGACTGTTCCGACCGATATTGCCGCCGCTTTTCGGAGGCTGCGGTTCTTCCCGATGTGCGGTGCAAGAAAAAGCAAGAGTGAATATTCGGAATAGCCGAACAGCCTTGACGTGAGACTGCGCCCGATTTCGCCGATTCCGCTGCCGAAAAACGGCATTATATTGCGCAGACGGTAGTGCGGAATCATAATAATTGAAATGAGTGCGATTGACAGGACGATGAGCGGAAAAACAACCGCGCTGATATTCGTTACGGATTTAATGCCGATAAATGCCGCGCAGACAACGGCAGCGGCAATGAAAAGCGCGTAATATTCATATGCCGCACCGAGATGATTGACAGTTTTCAGAGCCTCAATCAGTATTCGGAAAAGCGCCGCGTTAAATAGCATGAAGCCTGCCGCATAGCTTATATTAAGCAGCGTTCTGCCGAAGCCGCCGAGTGCAAGCGAAGCGACGGCTTCAAGCGGCTGCCCTTCAAAAGGCGCGTACAGGCGGGTTATAATAAAAAGGAAAAGAAATGCGACAAGATTTTTCAGAAGCGCCGTTATCCAGGCGGCGTTTGCATTGTATTTAACCATATATTCCGGAAGCACGATAAGGTATTTTGCAAGCACGGTTCCGGCACATAGTACGGCGATGCTCAGGCATCCGTCCTTTTGTTTCATAAGACACCCCCGGGTAGTTTATTTTTTCAGCCATTTTCTGGATATATGCGGCTGACGGAATTTTCTCTTTGCATTAACATAGTCATCGCGCTGCTCCTGCTTATATATCGGGGGCTGATAAAGCGCCGACGGAATCCCTCGGTTTGTTACAGGCGCAAACGGCGCTGCCATGGGCACACCCATTGATTTGAGCGATGACCACGAAAGCACATTGATAAATGCACCAACGGTGATTCCCAAAAATCCGCCGAGCGCCCCGAGCGCAATATAAATAAAGCGCAGAAGCCTTGCGGCAAGTCCAAGATAGTAATTGGGAGTTGTGAACGATCCGATTGCCGTTATCGACACGATTATTATCAGAATCGGGCTGACGATTCCTGCACTGACCGCCGCCTGACCGAGAATAAGCGCTCCGACAATGCTGAGCGTTGTTCCCGAGGCTTCGGGAACTCTGACGCCGGCTTCGCGGATTATTTCAAGCGAAATTTCCATAATAATCAGCTCGACAACGGTGGGAAAGGGAACCTTTTCGCGCGTGGCGACGATTGACATTAAAAGGTCTGTGGGAAGCAGCTCCGCATGGTAGCCGATGATTGCAACATAAAGCCCCGGCAGAAACATGGAAAGCAGAAATGCAATCCAGCGGATGGTTTTTATCATGTTGCTGTAGGGAAAACGAAGATAGCTGTCCTCCGCCGATTCGTTAAGCTCGAAAACCGTTGTCGGCAGAATTGTCACAAACGGAGAGCCGTCAACAACGATGACGATTCGTCCGCTTAAAAGAGCGCGCGCGGCGCGGTCTGGGCGCTCCGTGGAAAGGAACTGCGGAAGCGAGGAAAACGTCTTATCCTCCAGAAACTGCTCCAGCTCCGCCGCCGCAAAAATATAGTCGGCTTCTATGTTTGAAACGCGGCGCAGCGTTTCGCGGACAAGCGATTCGTTCGCGATGTTTTCGATATACATGACAGACACCGGCGTCTGACTTATTGTTCCGAGCATAAATTCCTTGCTGACAAGGCTTTTGTTTCTGATGAGGTGGCGGATAAGCGCAGTGTTTTCGCGCTGCTGCTCGGAGAATGCGTCGTTAGGTCCGCGGATAACGCGCTCCGTCTGCGGTGAATCGACACCGCGGTGCTCCCAACCCTTAACATCGATTGAAACTGCTTTTCTCATTCCGTCAACAAGCAGAATAACGCTGCCGAAGTTTATGTTAAATTCAAGCTCGCCGAGGACATTTGTCTGCGAGGCTTCGCACTGGGGAATAAGCATTTCGAAAATCTGCTTGTAGCTTGATATTTCAATGCTGCGGCTTGTTATCATCAGCGGACGGAGAATAAAGTCATTGACAAGCTGCTTGTCAACCAAGCCATCGACGAAATAGATTATTGCCTTGACCTCGCGCCCGGCAATCCGCACCGTAAATTCGCGCGTTTTAACATCGCCGCTTTGCTCGGTCATCAGTTCGCGGTTGAGCGTGTCAATGTCCTGCCGAAAGCATCCCGAGAGCTGCGGACCGCCCTCGTTCATCTGCGGATTGAAGCCGGCGCTTTCTTTTTCGTTATTTAATTCAAAGTCCGAAGAATCGTTTTCGGAGTACAGAAAAAGCTTTTTTAAATTCACGGCTCACACCTCCAACAATGATATATTTTCCGAATCAGATATTTTTATACAGCCGTTGTGCAATGCTTGACAATTTTTGAAATTCGGTATATACTGCATATATTGCCCTGATAGCAGGAAAAATAAACTTATATAAGAAGAAAATGCCCTGAAAGGAAGATCGCAAAATGAAAGATAAAATCAAGGATATTTCATCCGAATATATATGCATTGCAATCGGTGCGGTTGTTATGGCGATGGGAATGAACCTGTTTCTGGTGCCGTGCAAGATATCATCGGGCGGCGTCGGTGCAATCGGCACAATTCTGCTGTATCTTTTTAATATTCCGCTTTCGGTGACAAACCTGGCGTTTAACGCCGTTTTGTTCGCTTTCGGATATAAATATCTCGGCAAGGGTTCGGTTGTGAAGACCGTTGCCGGAATTGTGTTTTTATCCGCGGCTTTGGAGCTGACGAACAGACTTCCGCGCTTCAATGACGATATGTTCATCGCAACCGTTATCGGCGGTGCACTTGTCGGCATAGGCGTGGGTTTTGTTGTGCGCGTTGAGGCTTCAACCGGCGGCAGCGATTTTGCGGCACTTGTTATTAAAAGATTTCTTCCGCATATATCCGTTGCAAGCCTTATTCTTGCGATTGACAGCGTGATTATAATAATTTCGGGAATTGTTTTTAAAAGCTACACCGTAACCTTTTATTCCGCGATTGCAATGTTCATCTCCTCAAAGGTGACAGATGTTGTTGTGAATTTCGGAAACGAGGCGAAGTCGGTTTATGTCATATCAAAGAAAAGCGACGAGATTGCAAAAACTGTTATGGAAAAATTCGAACGCGGCGTTACGGGGGTGTACAGCAAGGGACTTTATACCGATGAGGACGGAATGATGCTTTTGTGCGTTGTCGCACCGCGCGAGCTGCCGCGCCTTATCCACACAGTGCGGAAAATTGACAAAAACGCTTTCGCAATCACATCGGACGCGCGTGAGGTGTTCGGCGAGGGCTTTAAGGAAAAAACGGAGTACGATAAAATATTTGAATGAGATATTATTCTTAAAAAAGCTGATAATGAACGGCTGTGCGGTCGTTTATTATCAGCTTTTTTCTTTGCAGACAAAAGAGAATTTTACTAAGAAAGGCAGTTTAAACATGGAAACGTACGGATATGTGAGGGTTTCGGGCACGGATCAAAACGAGGACAGGCAAATGCTTGCGCTCCGCGGACAAAGCGTTAAGGAGAGAAATATATATATTGACAAGCTGTCGGGAAAGGATTTTAACCGGCCGTCTTACAGAAAAATGATAAGCAGGCTGAAAAGCGGAGATTTACTCTATATTCTTTCCATTGACCGCTTGGGGCGAAATTATGAGGAAATTCAAAATCAATGGCGCGTGCTGACAAAGGAAATCGGTGCGGATATATGCGTTATAGATATGCCGCTTCTGGACACAAGGCAGGGCAAGGATTTAATGGGAACATTTATAGCGGATCTGGTGCTTCAGATACTGTCTTTCGTGGCGCAGAACGAAAGGGAAAATATCCGGAAAAGGCAACTCCAGGGAATAGCCGCCGCAAAAGCAAAGGGCGTGCGTTTCGGCAGACCGGAAAAGGAGCTTCCGCCGGAGTTTATATCGCTTGTTGAGCAATGGGAAAAGAAAAAAATCGCGCTCCCCGAAATACTTAAACAGTGCAAAATAAGCGAATCCACCTTTTACCGCCGGCTTCGTGAATATCGGAAAAGGAAAGAATGACTGTCAAAAGGTGTACCTTTTGACAGTCATTCTTATGTTTTGAATTGTAGCACATATTTTGGTAAAAAGCAATATTTTATAGAAAAAAGACGAGATTTTTTGCTTGTTATCTCCTTTTTCGCTTGAATTAGGCTGGTGTCAAAAGGTACACTTTTTGACAATAGTGGGGGAGGAAAAGCAAAATGCCGCAAATTGCAAATGTAATTAAATATGAGGGCGATAATTCCACTTTTATATGGAAACACCCTTGCGAGGACTTCAATACACAAACGCAGCTTATCGTTCACGAATCACAGCAAGCTGTATTTTATATGAACGGTCAGCTTTTAGATGTATTTGAAGCCGGCAGACACACACTCGAAACACAAAACATACCGCTTATCAGAAAATTTTTTAACAACCCGTTTGATAATCAAACGCCGTTCCATTGCGAGGTTTATTTCATAAACAAAACGGAGCAAATGGCTGTCAAATGGGGTACGGACAGCAAAGTTGAATATGTCGAGCCTACATATAATTTCCCTATTCAAATAGGCGCAAGCGGAGAAATGACATTGCGTGTAAAAGACGGGAAAAAGCTGCTTGTTAAAGTAGTCGGAACAGAGAACGGCTTGACACAAGCAGGACTGACGCAAAAATTCAGAGCATTTCTGATGACAAGGTTTAAGACCTATCTTTCAACTTATATCCGAGAAAATAAAATCAACATTTTTCAAATTGATGAAAAACTGACGGAGCTTTCGTCTGATATGCAAAATTTGCTCATTCCTGATTTTGACGAATATGGTTTATCGCTGATACATTTCTTTGTAACAACAATAGGACCGGTAAAATAATACTTCTTGTAGTTTTCACTTTACGGATAATTACATCAAGTGCTGGAAGTGATTATGTGAATGAGGTCGATAAACGGAATGAAACAAAGCATAAAACATTTTTGAATGAGAAAAAAGATTATTGGAAATGAGGGAGATATGAATGGCATTAGTTCAAGCAAAATGTACTAACTGCGGTGCGAATTTAGAGATTGACAATTCAAAGGATGCGGCAATCTGTCAATTCTGCGGTACACCTTTTATAGTTGAAAAGGCTATCAACAATTATAACACAACAAATAATATAAAAGCAGATGTTATTAATGTATTTTCTAATGCACAGGAATTTGTTGTAAAAGGTGGAATTTTAACGCAATATAACGGTAATTCAACAATTATATCTATTCCTGATAATGTAAAAGAGGTCAGAGTAGATGCTTTTGATGGGTGTAGTAAGTATATTGAAAAGATAAATATACCAGAAGGAGTTATTGAATTTGCGATAAGAGAGTGTGAAAATCTAAAAGAATTAACCTTGCCAAATTCACTAGAGATTTTACATTTATCTAATGCTGAAAAATTATCTAATTTAAAATTAAATGATAATATAAAAGAAGTATATTTATGCAATTTGGGGATAAAAGAAATTATATTTCCAAGAAAAGTTAATTCGGTAGTCTGCAAGTGGTGCAAGCACTTGAAACATACAGCATTTCAAGGTACATTAGAAAGTCTTGCTGACGATGCATTTGATGGGTGTACTTTGTTATCTAATGTGGAATTGCCCAAAGGATTAAAAAAAATAGGACAATCCTCATTTCATAATTGTAAAAGTTTGTATGAAGTGGTTTTCCCTGAAGGGCTTGAAGTAATTGATTACTATTATAGTCGTTATGGCTCTGACAGTGGAGCTTTTCGTGGATGCAGTAATTTACGGAAGTTAACTATACCCGACAGTGTTAGTCAGATAAACTCGTTGGCATTTAAAGGTTGCCCTGTTAGTGAAATTTCGGCATCTGAACAATGGAAAAAAGAACATTGGGAAGTTTTTAGTTGTTTACAATCTTATAAACCCAAAGAGGGCTGTTATGTTGCAACTTGTGTTTATGGCTCATACGATTGTCCTCAAGTATGGACACTTCGCCGTTATCGTGATTATACTCTTGCAGAAACTTGGCACGGCAGAGCGTTTATACATACATACTACGCAATAAGTCCTACGCTTGTAAAATGGTTTGGCAATACAACTTGGTTTAAGAAGTTGTGGCGCGGCAAACTTGATAAAATGGTCAAAAGGCTAAATAATGATGGTGTATTAAATACACCATATGAGGACAGGAATTGGTAAATAAACATCTCCTAATGAGATATAATCTGAGAAAGCATAAGAATAATATAGTATAAAAAAAGAAGTTATTTTCTACAAAAGAAAGTAACTTCTTTTTTAGTGTGCATATTGGTTAATGGGTTGTGAATGAGCATATTAACAGCACAACTATTATGACTGCGCAGGCATATCTTCCGAAAATCTGCATTTCGCGATACCATGTGCTCGGCTCGCCGCCGTCAACCTCGAGCCCGTGGCGAAGCAGGAAGAATAAATCGGGGAAGATGATATCGAGCGCGAGCAATGCGGACACCAAAAGAATCAAGAGTGCAAGCCACGGATTTCCGCGCGTGTCCGCCGTGTCTCCGTCCGCCCATGAATAGAGCGTTCCGAGGGTGGGGAAAAGCTCCTCCGTGCTTGGGGGTTCATTCCCTGCGGTGACGGTGATTTCGTTTGACAGTTTTCCGTCATCGTCAACGAGAACGGCATAATCATCCATCGGGTATGCCTTTCCCGAAAAAACCTGTTCGCCGTTCTGCGTTATAACAGTGGTTTCTCCCTTTGTTATTCCGTAAACGCGTTTTTCACCGTTGACGGAAAACTCAATGTCCGTTTCGTTCTTATGCGGCGTGATTTTCATGCTGTAGTGCGCATATTTGTCAGAGCCGGAAAAAGAGCCGCTATTTTTATCAAGATAAAGAAATGCATCGCCTTTCCAAACGCCGGGCAGAAACAGGCAATAGAGGTATACTGCTGCCGCAGCCGCCAAAACAAGCGCGGAGGCGGCATACTTCATTTTAAGACGGGGGAAAAAGCTGTTCATAGGATTTTCTCCTTATTTGCAGATTTTATCGGCAACGAAAAGCCCCATTGCGCCTGCCTGGCTGAGCCCGCGCGTGATTCCGCTGCCGTCGCCTATGAGATAAACGCCGTCCGTAAGCATGAAATTTTCATCGGACTGCGGACGAATCGAATAATATTTATTTTCGCAGCCGTAGAGCAATGTGTCGTCATTTGCAGTTCCGGGGGCAACCTTGTCAAGCGCGTATATGGTTTCGATAATATTTGTAAGCATTCTGTGCGGAAGCACAAGCGACAAATCGCCTGCGGTTGCCTTGAGCGTTGGGATAACGGTGTTCTGCCCGAGACGGTGGTCGTTCGTTCTTCTGCCGCGCACAAGGTCGCCGAAGCGCTGAACAAGCACGTTGCCGCTGCCAATCATATTAGCCATGCGCGCGATATATTCGGCGTATTCCGTCGGCTTGTTGAACGGCTTTGTGAAATTGATTGACGAAAGGATTGCAAAGTTGCAGTTATCCGTCTTTTTCTCGGGCTCGGCATATGCGTGACCGTTAGCCGTTATAATTCCGTGATTGTTTTCCGCCGAAACAAGACCGCCCTGATTGAAGCAGAACATGCGCGTTCTGTCCTCAAAGGTTTTGGTTCTGTAAAGAATTTTCGGCTCGTAGATGGCGGAGGAAAACTCGCGCCAGATAATATCCTTCATTTCAACGCGGACGCCGATGTCAACCGAGTTTGAATTCATGGAAACGCCGTGCGTGTTGCAGAAATCGGAAACAAACTTTGCGCCGCCGCGCCCCGTTGCGATGATAACGTTTTTCGCGGTGCAGAGCTTTTCGCCGTTCGCCATAATATTGTGAGCTCCGTTTTCGGATTTGATTTCCGAAACGGCTGTGTCGGGGCAGAGCTTAACTCCGTGCTCCGAAATCCAATCGATGAGCCGCTCCATGGTTGCAAGGTTTTTATCCGTTCCGAGGTGGCGCACGTTCATATCAAGCAGCCGCAGATTGTGCTGAATGCACTTAAGGCGCAAACCCTCGTTTGACATGAACAGCTTCGGATAATTATCCCCTGCAAAGCTCCTGAGCGTGTTGTCAACCTCATTGATATACTCCATCGCAACGTCATCGCCGAGACTTTCGCCGAGCGTTCCGCCGTACGCCGTTCCGAGGTTGAATTTACCGTCCGAAAATGCGCCTGCGCCTGCAAAGCCGCAGGTTATGCTGCATATTTTGCAGTGCACGCAGCCGTTGTTTTTGCTTGCCGGACAGCGGCGCTTTTTAATCATATGTCCGCTGTCATATATCACAACGGAAATGTCGGGGCGGTTCTTCGTTATTCTGTAGGCAGCCATAAGACCGCCTATTCCGCCGCCGATTATTGCTACGTCCGTGTTCATCAATCTATCGTTCCTTTCTGTGCCGTTCCTTTACCGGCATAGCGGTTTTGAACGGCATGTGCTCGAATTTGTTATGCACTGTTTTTATTTTGCCCAGCAAAAGGGCTGCGGCAAAATGTGATTCCATTCAGCCACAGCCCATTTTAACACTTTTTTTGCATTTTGTAAATAGTAAAATTAAATATCATTCGGCAAAACGTCCGTTTACAATCTTGCCGAGGTTAAATTCACGGCTTTCGTCCGTATCGGGGAGGGTGACGGCTATTATCAAATCTCCGCCGTCCGAAAAATGAAAATCCTCGCTGCCGTTAATTCCGCTAAACTTTGTGCCATCGGGGAGCTGTGAGCGGATTATTTCGTTTGCCGCGGAAATGTAATCATAACCCTCAACGAACAAGCTGCCGAGCGCCGATTTGCGCATCATGCGCAAATCTGTATTCGCGGAGCTTCCGTCGCCGGACGCTCCGGAGGTTTTTGGCATATAATTTTCGCTGCTGTCTGCTGCGCTTTCTTTCGCCGCGGAGGAATCCCCTGCGTCAAGAGAAAATGCCGATATGCCGCTGCTTTCCTGAGAAACACTGCTGACTCCCGGCGCAGCGGATGGCTGATGCACACTGCTTTCTTTGGATTCTTTACTTTGTGCGGCGGTTTCACCGATTTCCGGCTGAATTTCCGGAGCTTCCTGTGAAACGCTTTCGCTGTTCTCGGGTTGAACCGGCGAAGCTTTGCGAACGTCTGCCGATTCTTTGTGCTTTGCGGCGGTATCGGTACGCGGCTTTTGCGTGTGCGCCGCAGCAACTTCACTTTTTACCGGAGATTGCGGCTGTGCGGCATTTTCGGCAGAAGCGCTGATTTCGGGTTGAGCATTGTCCGCTGCGGCTGTGCTGTCGGCAGTTTCCGCGCTATCCTTTTGTATATCCTGCTTTGTTTCCGTCGGGTGCGTTTTTTTGGCGGAATTATCGGGCAGCTCCTCCGAACGGCGGAACGTCAGCCTTTCGGAAACGCTCCCGATAACGGGAATGCGCCCGAGCAGCTGCTGCATTTCTCCGCCGGAATTGGACAGCACCGTCAGTGCGCACAGAAATACTGCCGCACATGAGCTGCATTTTTTGGTGATGCTGAAAATGAGTGCGCTTTTCCTCTGCTTTTTATTGATTTTATCCATAAGCCGCGCGTTTAAATTCTGCGGCAAATCCGGCGCTTCAAGTGCATTTTTCAAAGCGCTTTCAAGCATTTTGTCGTCCATTTTCATACACCTCCATTTTCTTTTTTATTTCCGTCCTTGCGCTGTGCAGGCGGCTTTTGACCGTTCCCTCGGGGCATTTTATTGCGGCGGCGATGTCAGCAACCGACATTTCCGCCGTGTAGAACAAAAGCACGGGCAGGCGGAGCTTTTCATCAAGCTCGGAAACGGCGCGGCTGACATAGGCACAAAGCTCCTTTTTCAGCAAATCGCCGTCCGCCGACACATCGGACGCAATATCATAATGATTGTCAATATTATCGGTCGGCGCAATGCCTGCTCTTCTTGCGAATTTGCGCTTGCTGCTTTTCCACAGCGAAAGGGCAATCGCCGCGAGGTATGCGCGCGGATTGTTATTTTCATCGATTGAGGACGCTTTTTCGAGCGCTTTGAGAAAGGTATCCTGATAAAGCTCCTCGGCATTATATGTATCGTTCGTCAGCCGAAGGCAAAAACCGTAAATATATTTGCCGTGCTCTTCGGCGAGGCGCCCGATATCGGATTTGTTCATCCGGATTCCTCCTTCACTTTGTTATAGACGCAAAATGCGCAAAGGTTCAAAAAAATTTGAATTTTTCGATTTGAGAGAAAATCAACAATAATCTCTATTATACATTAAACTCTGCGGAGGGTGGATTGTCAAGCTTTTTTTATGTGCGGTACTGCGGCGGACAGACAAATTTTTATTGATTTATTGTTCCCCCTGTGATACAATATACAAAAAAGAGAAAGGGGATAGGCAATGGGCAGCTTTCTTGTATTTGCATTTCTTTTTTTCATCGGCTGCACACTCGGCTGGACGCTTGAGCTTGTCTACAGGAGGTTTTCGCCGGAAAACAAGTCGCACAGGTGGATAAACCCGGGATTTCTGACAGGTCCGTACCTGCCGCTTTACGGCTTCGGACTTTGTATTCTGTACTCTCTTGCCGAATGTGAACGGTTTATTCATACGGATTCACTTGCGCTCAGGCGCATTGCAATAATTTTGATTATGGCGGCGGCTCTCACGCTGATTGAATACATTGCCGGTGTTATTTTCGTGCGCGGTATGCACGTTAAGCTTTGGGATTACTCTAATCGGAAGTTTAATATTCAGGGAATTATCTGCCCCCTGTTTTCTTTTTTCTGGGGCGTTCTTGCCGCTGTGTATTATATCTTTGTGCACAGGCATATAATGTCCGCGCTGGAATGGTTTTCGCGGAATCTTGCATTTTCGTTTGTTATCGGAATGTTTTTCGGCGTGTTTGTCATTGATGTATTCTATTCATTCGGAATTGTTGTTAAAATCAAGAAATTTGCCGATGAAAACCGGGTTCTTGTGCGTTATGAAGAATTTAAAGAACATATTCAGACGGAAATGCGGCAGAAAAAGGAAAAATACAGATTCATATTCGCGCTGCATACTTCCCGTCCGATAACGGAGCATCTGCGTTCATACGTTGAGAAGCAGCGCAGCAAGCTTTCGGAGCTTACCAAGAAAGATAAAAACATATAAAGGAGATTCATATGCGGGTACTTATCTTATCATGCAACACGGGCGAGGGGCATAACTCCGCCGCGCGCGCCGTGAAAGAACAGTTTGACAGCAGCGGAGTCGTATGTGAAATAGCAGACGCACTCGCGTTTTTATCGCCTAAAGCGTCAACATTTATATGCAAGTGGCATGTTCGGCTGTACAAAAAAGCGCCTATGCTTTTCGGAATCGGATACAAAGCGGCAGAGCTTACAATGCCCGACAAAATTAACCGTTCCATGCTTTATGAAATCATGGCAAAGGGTGCAAAAAAACTTGCAAAAAGAATAATCGGGGATAACTATGATACGGTGGTCTGCACACATCCTTTTGCGGGGATGATGCTTACCAAGGCAATGCGCAAATACAAGATTAAGGTTAAATCGTACTTTGTTGCGACTGATTATACTTGCAGTCCGGGTGTTTCGGAAAGCAAGCTTGACTGCTATTTCATTCCGCATGAAAGCCTTAAACCCGAATTTATGCGGCACGGATTTAAAGAGGAGCAGTTAGAAGCAACGGGAATTCCGGTAAGCGGAAAATTTGTGACGGATAAAACCAAGGCTGAGAGCAAAAGGGCGCTCAGTCTGCCCGAAAACAAGCGCGTTATCATACTTATGTGCGGCAGCATGGGCTGCGGACCGATGAAGCTGATTGCGAGAACTTTAACTGAGGTTATAAAAGAGAATGAATATCTTGTTGTAATCTGCGGCAGTAACAGAAAGCTTTATAAGAGCCTTTCGGTGCATGAACGCGAGGGCAGTGTGCGCGTTGTGGGGTATACACGCAATATGCCGGACTACATGAATTCCGCCGAGCTTATTCTTACCAAGCCGGGCGGACTGAGCACAACAGAAGCTGCGGCAAACAAGCTGCCGATGGTGCTTATCCATGCAGTTTCCGGCTGCGAAACGCACAACATGAAGTTCTGGACGGAGAACAACATGGCAAAAACCTGCGAAAAAAGCGTTGACATATGCCGGCTTGTGCGGATTATCATGGATAATCCGGACGCACTCGGATTAATGCGCGGTGAGCTTGAGCGCGGTTTCAGCGGAAACGCGGCGGAAAAAATATATAAATTTATTGTAAATCACGGTTAAGAGAAGGCTAAAATCATTGACAAAAACATGTGTAAATGTTAAAATGAATTTTAGCATATCCTAATTGGAGGGATTAAAGTGGCAAATATACTGGAAAAAATTTTCGGGTCATATTCCCAAAGGGAATTAAAAAAAATAAAACCGATAGTGGATAAGGTTCTTTCGTATGAGGAAGAATACAAAAAGCTCTCGGAGAGCGAGCTGAAAGGAAAAACTGCCGAGTTTAAGGCGCGCCTTGCAAACGGAGAAACAACGGATGATATTCTGCCGGAAGCATTTGCAACCGTGCGTGAAGCGGCATGGCGTGTGCTTGAAATGCGCCATTTCCCCGTTCAGATTATCGGCGGAATTGTGCTTCATCAGGGCAGAATTGCCGAGATGAAAACAGGTGAGGGTAAAACGCTTGTGGCAACGCTGCCGGCATATCTTAACGCGCTCACCGGTGAGGGGGTTCACATTGTTACGGTTAACGATTATCTTGCGCGCCGTGACAGTGAGTGGATGGGAAAGCTTTACCGCTATCTCGGACTTACCGTGGGACTTAACATAAGCCAGATGGAACCTGCGGCAAAGCAGGCGGCATACAATGCCGACATTACTTACGGAACAAATAATGAGTTCGGCTTCGATTATCTGCGCGACAACATGGTTATATACAAGCAGAATATGGTTCAGCGCGGTCATGCGTTTGCAATTGTCGATGAGGTTGACTCGATTCTTATTGATGAAGCGAGGACGCCGCTTATCATAAGCGGCGCCGGCGACAAGTCAACGCAGCTTTACAATATAGTTGACAGCTTTGTTCGCACGCTTACTCCGGTCAAAATCAAGGAGCTTGATGATAAAGAGGAAAATGTGTTTGACGATGCCGACTATGTTGTTGACGAAAAGGCAAAAACGGTTACACTTACGGAGCGCGGCGTGAAAAAAGCCGAGGCTGCGTTTAATATAGAAAACCTTTCAGATCCTGAAAATATGACGCTGTCGCATCATATTAATCAGGCTATTCGTGCGCACGGAATCATGCACCGTGATGTGAACTATGTGGTTAAAGACGGTGAGGTTCTTATCGTTGATGAGTTTACGGGGCGCATAATGATCGGCCGCCGATACAGTGACGGACTGCACCAGGCGATAGAGGCAAAGGAAAACGTTAAGGTTGAACGCGAAAACAAAACGCTTGCAACAATTACATTTCAGAACTACTTCCGCCTGTATAAAAAGCTCAGCGGTATGACTGGTACTGCGAAAACGGAGGAGGAGGAATTCCGCGGAATTTACTCGCTCGATGTTATCGAAATCCCGACGAACAGACCGCTTGCACGTATTGATGAAAATGACCAGGTGTTTAAAAACCACCGCGGAAAGATAAAAGCGATTGCCGATGAAATTGAGCGCGCTCATCAGACGGGGCAGCCGATACTTGTCGGAACAATTACGATTGACAAGAGTGAGGAACTCAGCAATGTTTTAAAGGCGCGCGGAATCCGCCACCAGGTTTTAAATGCGAAGCATCACGAAAAGGAAGCGCTTATTGTTGCACAGGCAGGTAAAAAAGGCGCTGTTACAATTGCCACAAACATGGCGGGCCGCGGTACTGATATCGTTCTCGGCGGTAATGCCGAATATATGGCAAAAACAGAAATGGCAAAGCTCGGTTACGATGACAGACTCATTTCGGAGGCAACCGGTTATGCCGATACGGATGATGAAGAAATCCTGGAAGCGCGCGCAAAATATACTGAGCTTTACGATAAGCACAAGGCGGAAATCTCCGCCGAAGCGGAGGAGGTTCGCGCAGCGGGCGGCTTGTATATAATCGGAACGGAGCGCCATGAATCAAGGCGAATCGATAATCAGCTCCGCGGACGAAGCGGCCGTCAGGGCGACCCGGGAAAGTCGCGCTTCTTCATCGCGCTTGATGATGATTTGATGCGGCTGTTCGGCGGCGAAAGAATTGAAAAAATGGTTACAACGCTGAAAATTCCCGAGGATGAACCGATTGAACAGGGACTTCTTACAAGCGTTATCGAAAATTCACAGAAAAAAGTTGAGGGCAAAAACTACGGTATCAGAAAATATGTCCTCCAGTACGACGATGTTATGAATCAGCAGCGTAACGTGATTTATGCTGAGCGCCGCAGAGTGCTTGACGGTGAGGATCTGCGTGAGTCGATTCACGGAATGATTGATGAAGTGCTTGACGACGCAATGCGCCGCTATGCTGTTGCGGAGTATCCCGATGACTGGAATATGACAGGACTTGAGGAATATCTTGAATCGATGTTCTTTACGCGCGGTGAGCTTGATTTCCATTCGCGCGATTACAACAAGCTTGACCGCGATACCGTGCGTGAGGAGCTTGAAGAAAAGGTTGAAGCTGCCTATGCCGCGCAGGAGGAGCTTTTCGGTGAAAATATGCGCGAGGTTGAACGCGTGATTATGCTGCGCGCCGTTGATTCGCGCTGGATGGATCATATTGATGATATGGAACAGCTTAAGAACGGAATCAATCTGCGCGCTTACGGTCAGCATGACCCTGTTATCGAATATAAGATGACAGGCTCTGATATGTTTGATGAAATGATTGCCGCAATCAGAGAGGATACCGTGCGTTATCTGTTCCATGTTAAACCGCAGGCACAGATAGAAAGAAAGATGGTGGCAACGCCGACCGTTGCGTCGCACGGGGATGACAGTGAAGCAAAACGCCCCGAAAGGCGCAAAGAACAAAAAATCGGCAGAAATGACCCGTGTCCGTGCGGAAGCGGCAAAAAGTATAAAAATTGCTGTATGCTGAAAGAAGAAAACAATCAGCAGTAAGCTTCAAAAGGAATGATTGATTAATGATAGTTGAATATGAGCAGATTCGCCCGGAGCTTGCGGCGATGAAAAAGCCGATTGAGGAGCTTGGACTGGCGCTCAATGTTGAAGCGGCGCGCGGTGAGGTTAAGGAGCTTGAACAGAAAACGCTTGCCCCCGACTTTTACAATGACATTAGAAACAGCCAAAAGGTATTGCAGAAAATTAAGGAAAACAATCAGAAAATTGAGCGTTATGAAGCGCTTTGCTCTGATTGGGAGGATTTATCCACGCTTGTTGAACTGGCAATCGCCGAGGAGGACGAAAGCGTTCTCGATGAAATCAAGACAGGTTATGAAAAACTGTCGGAAAAAATGGAAATGATGAAGCTTGAAACTCTTCTGTCAGGTCCGTATGACAAAAACAATGCGATTATCACGCTTCATGCAGGTGCAGGCGGAACGGAGGCGCAGGACTGGTGCCAGATGCTGTGCCGGATGTACCAGATGTGGGCGGAACGGCATGAATACAAGGTTTCGACTCTTGACTTCCTTGATGGCGATGAAGCCGGTCTGAAAAGCGTTACAATTCTGATTGAGGGACTTAATGCTTATGGCTTTGCAAAATGTGAAAAGGGTGTGCACCGCCTTGTAAGAATATCTCCGTTTGACGCGGCAGGCCGCCGGCATACCTCATTTGCTTCGGTGGAGGTTATGCCCGATATAGAGGATGATATTGAAATTAATATTAATCCAGATGACCTGCGCATAGATACCTATCGTTCGAGCGGTGCGGGCGGACAGCATGTCAACAAAACAAGTTCCGCAATCAGAATCACTCATATTCCGACAGGCGTTGTTGTTGCGTGCCAGAATGAAAGAAGCCAGTTTCAGAATAAGGACACTGCAATGAAAATGCTCAAGGCAAAGCTTATGGAGCTTGCAGAAGCGGAGCAGAAAGAGAAAATCGAGGACATTAAGGGCGTTCAGAAAGAAATTGCATGGGGCAGCCAGATTCGTTCATATGTTTTCCATCCCTATACAATGGTTAAGGATCACAGAACGAATTATGAAGTCGGAAATATCGGTGCGGTTATGGACGGCGATCTTGACGGATTCATTAACGACTATCTTAAAAAAGCGAGTCTTGGTCAGCTTAATTTGAAATAAATAAAGAGCATACTGATTAAATTACGGAATGTGAATTTAATCAGTATGCTCTGTTGTTTTGCGGTTACAGGCTTTTGATTGCCTTTTTGCGTTCCGGAGTTTTTTACATTTCCTTACCCAAAAGGGGCTATTTCAAGGGGATAGGAAAAAAGCTTTGGAATTAACAAACTGAGCCAAAGCGTTAGCTTTGGGTTACCCGACGGCGTACATAGGTACGCCGAGGGCGAAGTTTGTTGATAGCAAGAAAAGAAGTGATTCTTTGAAAAATCAAATTTTTGATTTTTCTACCTTTAATAAAAGCGAATTACAATAGTTGTACGGTCTGTAATATCTGCTTTTTCTCCTTTTCTTGCGTTCCGGAGTTTTTTAACATCTTAAGCTAATTGTTTTCGGCAGAAATCAAGCCGTTTTCAAGCGCATATGAGATAAGCTTTGCCGCCGCCGGTGCGCAGGCAGATCCGCCGCCGCGTCCGCTGTACTCTTTCATCACGCAGATTGCAATCTGCGGATTTTCAGCCGGTGCATAGCAGATAAACCATGCATGGGTTTTATCTTTGCGCTCATTTTCAGCCGTTCCGGTTTTTCCTGCAACGGTAATACCGCGGACATTTGCCGATTTTCCGGTTCCGGAACGAACGCAGGCTTTCATATATTCGCCGATTTTTGCCGCCGTTTCATCGCTCATTGCCTCAGAAAGTACCTTTTGTTTTGCGGTGTAAACGGTTGCGCCATCCTCAAAATATGCCTTGTTAACCATATACGGCTGCATAATAACGCCGTTGTTTGCAACTGCGCATGCGGTGAGCGCCATGTGCAGCGGAGTGACAAGGAGCTTGCCCTGACCGATTGATGTTGAAGCAAGGTCAACGCTGCTCATTGACGAAAAATCAAGCGGAACAAATTTTGTGGTAATATCAAACGGGATTTTTTTTGTAACACCAAATGAATCAACAGAATTTCCAAGCCGTTCCGAACCGATTTTCTGCGAGAGAGAAGCAAAATAAACATTGCTTGAAACGCGGATTGCATCGGACATTCCGATGTTGCCGTGGCTGCTTCCGCCGGCGTTTTTAAATTCCCTGCCGCCGATTTTTATCTTGCCGCTGTCGCGCATGGTGAAAGTTTCATATCCGCTTTCAATCCCGGCAGCTGCAGTTATAACCTTAAATGTTGACCCCGGGGCATATAACCCCTGAGTGACGCGCGGCAGAAAGGGCGAATCCTTGTCCTGACTCAAATCATCCCAGTTTTTCGTGAGGCTGCTCTCATTGGGGTCAAATGTGGGATTTGAATACATACAGTAAACCTCTCCCGTTGCGGGATTAAGCGCCGCAACACTGCCGTTCGAGCCGTTCATAAGTTTTTGTGCAAGCTCGGTCATTCCATGATCAAGCGTAAGCTCAAGCTTGGCGCCGTTGCTGAATGCACTTTCATCGTGCGATTCCCGTTTCAGAACATCAATAACGGATTCCGTCCGGAGAAGATAATCATTGAATTTAAGCTCAATGTTGGTTTTGCCGTAGGTGCGGCTGTTATAGCCGATTGAATGTGCGTACAGCGAGCCGTGCGGATATATTCGTTTCTGCCCTTTTTCGGTTTGCTTGCTTTCTGCAAGCAGCACACCGCTTCGGTCATATATCGAGCCGCGGAGAACCTTTTCTTCCTTTTCCCATATTCGCTGGTTTGCGCTTGACTTTATTATGTCCTTTGCCTGAAAAAGCGTGAAATATGTAAGATACACGACTGTCACAAGAAAGAGCGAGCAGACGGAAACCATAACCGTTATTATTCGTTTATTCGATTTCATCCGTAACCTCTCCCTTCATTCCGCTGATAGCCTGAAGTATGCCGAGCGCCGCAAACGTTGTCACCATGCTGCTTCCGCCGTAGCTGATGAACGGAAGAGTTATGCCTGTGAGGGGGATGAGCCTGATTACACCGCCGACAATTATAAACGTCTGCACCCCGAGCATAACGCTCAGTCCCATACTGACAGCCTTATTAAATGCGTTTGTACAGGAAAGCGCAATCTTAAATCCTCTGTAAACAAGTACAAAATAAAGCATCAGCACGGCAATTCCGCCGAGAACTCCCATTTCCTCACATATAGCGGAAAAAATAAAGTCGGAGCTTACAACCGGAATCAGATACGGACTTCCGTTACCGATTCCGCTGCCTGAAAAGCCGCCCGTTCCGATTGCGAAAAGCGACTGCGCCAGCTGATATCCCTTTCCGTTTACATCGGCAAATGGGTCAAGCCATGTTGCAACGCGCACCTGAATATGACTCATGTATTTAACCCCGACATAGCCGGCAGCTCCTGCGGCAAGAGCATTAAATACGAGGAAGAGCCGGCTGTTTCCATAGATATAAAGAAATGCGAAAAATATTATGAAGAACAGCACTGAAATTCCCCATTCGCGCTGCAGAAGAAGAAAACCGGAGTTTATATATGCGATTGCACTTGCTGCGATGAGCCTGATTCGCCTGCCGCGCCTTTCATCAGAGGGAGAGGCGTCTTCGGAAGCAGATTTTGCACAGTTTGTAAACACCGCGGCGAGCGACATAACATACAGAATTCTTATAAACTCACTCGGCTGAACGGAGATTCCGCCGATAACAATCCAGTTTTTTGAACCGAAGCGCACCTTGCCGAATAGGGCGGTCAGCGCAAAAAGCGCAGCAGAAACGGAGAAGTACACAAGCGTGAGCCTGTTCCAGTATTTGTGAAACGCACGGTAAACGAGCACAGCCGCGAAAAAACACAGAACGCCGACAAGATAAAGCTTCATCTGCCGCATGCCATTGGTTTCGTCAATCCGCATCTGCATAATTACGCCGATTGACGACAGCATTGATATTATGACAAACAGGTATCCGTCGCCGAGTGCGGCAAGTCCGATTATAATATAAACAACTATGCTCAGTACACAGAGAATGGCGCAAAGCATAACAGTATTTTGGTCGAGTTTTTTTTCTTCAAGCATTATAAGCGCCATGCCGAGAAGGTTTATCAGAACGAGATAAAAAAGCGGGCGCACACTTCGAATTCTTTTTTCCATGTCACTCACTCTTTTCCGGAAGAACGAAAAGAAAATTCAGCCTTCCCAATGAAATTTTGTCTCCGTCAAGAAGTTCAACCGCCTTATCGGTAAGCTCCTCTCCGTTGAGAAAAGTGCCGTTTGTGCTGTCAAGATCCTCAATATAGAACTTGCCGGAGGATTTGAATATGCGGCTGTTTTTTGATGAGAGATACTTATCGCCAATCGAAATATCGCATTTTTTGCCGCGCCCGATAACCTCGCTGTTTTCAATTTCATAGCTTTCCTCAACCGGAAAGTCAAGGTCATGGCGCAGATTGATGAGCTTTAAGTATGCATCGGCAAAGCCGCCGGATTTTTTCCTGTACATCGTTCGGATGTCAAGAAAAATCATTCTGATAATAGCATAAATAAAAAGGTAGATAATTATAACAAACACATAGGTAAGAACCTTTGACAAAAGCTCCTGCATTTAAAACACCTCCGTTTTAATTATAGTAAATCGGTTTCTCTGTTTTATCATCAAAATGGTCAATATTTTTAAAATCCTCGGTGGAATAGTCAAGTCCGCGAGCTTCAAGCGAGCGGCGGCAGAACTTGCTTACGATTGCATATATAACCGCGAACACGGGTACTCCGCAAAGTATTCCCCAAAAGCCGAACAGTCCGCTTCCGACAAGGATTGAAAACATAACCCAAAAGCTTGAAACCCCGGTTGAACTTCCGATAATCCTCGGACTGAGAATATTTCCGTCGAACTGCTGCAATGCTGTGATAATTATTATAAAAGTAAGTCCCTTTATCGGTTCTGCAAGCAGAATAAGAAGCGCGCTCGGAATTGAGCCAATGAACGGTCCGAAAAAGGGAATTACATTTGTAACTCCGATAATAACACTGACGAGCGCTGTGTACGGAATCCGGAATACTGTCAGTATAATAAAACAGAGAACGCTGACTGTTATTGAATCAAATATTGTTCCCGTGATGAAGCGCCCGAACTTGTCGTTTGTGAGCCGCGTTACCGCAATCACGCTGTTTGCCTTTTTGACAGAGCAGAGGCTGTACAAAAGGCGTTTGCTCTGAGCGGCAAGCTTTTCTTTATCCTTGAGAACATAAATGGATACGATTACTCCGATTAATATGTTCAAAAGCATTCTTACAATATCCATAACGCTTGAAGAAACACCGGTTATAAGGGTGTTTATGTTTGGAATTAAATTTTTCAGCTTGTCCGCAATGACTGTTATGTCGGTGGTGAAGCCTTTAATTGAATTCATGAGAAATTCCTGTACATCGGGATTTTTCTTCAAAAGCTCGCCGATCAGCTCAACAAGATGATTTGCGTACCCCGGCAAACTTATCACAAGAGATTCAATGCTTGAATAAAGCTCGGGAATAACCAGTTCAGCCAATATGAGCAATGCGGTGATTGTTATACCCCAAGTGAGAAAAATCGATGACGCACGTGAAAACGACTCTGCACGCGGCCTGTTGTTTTTCAGCATTTTTGCGAATGCCGGAGAAACCAGATGGTTTTCGATTGTCCGCATAAGCGGATTCAGAATATATGCGAAAAGCAGACCGTATGTTATCGGGCGCAGACTTTTAAATATAAGAGAAATCACGCCGCCGACCGTTTCCCACTTATGAATAAGCATATAGAGCGCAATTCCTGCCGCCACAACGCAGAATGCCACGATTCCGCAGCAAATATATTTTTTCTCCCACGGTAATTTCATAAGTTCTGTCTCCTTAAGAATCTATGCCGTATGTTCGGGTCACTTTCGTTCTGATCAGTTATTTTCCTTGTAGTAAATCGGTTTTTCGGTTTTATCGCTTAAATGGTCAATATTTTTAAAATCCTCGGTGGAATAGTCAAGTCCGCGATCTTCAAGCGAACAGCGGCAGGATTCGCTCACAATTGCGTATATAACCGCGAACACGGGCACTCCGCAAAGCATTCCCCAAAAGCCGAACAGTCCGCTTCCGACGAGGATTGAAAACATAACCCAAAAGCTTGAAACTCCGGTTGAGCTGCCGAGAATTTTCGGTCCGAGAATATTTCCGTCAAACTGCTGCAATGCAATGATGATTATTACAAATGTGAGACACTTTATCGGCTCGGCAAGCAGAATAAGAAGCGCACTCGGAACAGCACCGATGAACGGTCCGAAGAAAGGGATAACATTCGTAACTCCGACAACAACGCTGACGAGCGCCGTATAAGGAATACGGAAAATTGACAGGATGATGAAGCAGAGGACACCGATTATAATTGAGTCGAATATTTTTCCGGTTATAAAGTTGCCGAACTTGTCGTTTGTGAGCCGCGTTACCGCAATCACGCTGTTTGCCTTTTTGACAGAGCAGAGGCTGTACAAAAGGCGTTTGCTCTGAGCGGCAAGCTTTTCTTTATCCTTGAGAACATAAATGGATACGATTACTCCGATTAATATGTTCAAAAGCATTCTTACAATATCCATAACGCTTGAAGAAACACCGGTTATAAGGGTGTTTATGTTTGGAATTAAATTTTTCAGCTTGTCCGCAATGACTGTTATGTCGGTGGTGAAGCCTTTAATTGAATTCATGAGAAATTCCTGTACATCGGGATTTTTCTTCAAAAGCTCGCCGATCAGCTCAACAAGATGATTTGCGTACCCCGGCAAACTTATCACAAGAGATTCAATGCTTGAATAAAGCTCGGGAATAACCAGTTCAGCCAATATGAGCAATGCGGTGATTGTTATACCCCAAGTGAGAAAAATCGATGACGCACGTGAAAACGACTCTGCACGCGGCCTGTTGTTTTTCAGCATTTTTGCGAATGCCGGAGAAACCAGATGGTTTTCGATTGTCCGCATAAGCGGATTCAGAATATATGCGAAAAGCAGACCGTATGTTATCGGGCGCAGACTTTTAAATATAAGAGAAATCACGCCGCCGACCGTTTCCCACTTATGAATAAGCATATAGAGCGCAATTCCTGCCGCCACAACGCAGAATGCCACGATTCCGTAACAAATATATTTTTTCTCCCACGGTAATTTCATAAACACCGCCTCCTCACACCATATCAGATTAATTTTACATCGGTTGCAGGTAAAATACAACATGTAAAGGTAATTTGTAACAAAAATGTTACCAAAAGAGGGGTTGCGGCAAAATACACTTCCGTTTTGCTGCAACCCCATTTAAATTAATCTTTTTTCGTACGTCTTTCGACAAACTTTGCAATTCTTTCAAGCGCCTTTTCAATGCTTTTAATGCTATAGGCATAGCTGCATCTTATAAAACCTTCTCCGCTGTCACCGAATGCGGTTCCCGGAACAACGGCAACCTTTTCTTCGTACAGAAGCTGAGTTGCAAATTCCTCGCTCGACAAGCCGGTGGATGATATATTCGGAAAAACATAAAATGCGCCAAGCGGTTCGAAGCATGAAAGACCCATTTCGCGGAATGCATTTACCATGATTCTGCGGCGGTGATTATATTCGTTGCGCATATACTCAACCTCGTCATCGCAGCTGCGCATAGCTTCAATCGCGGCGTACTGACTGGTTGTCGGTGCGCACATAATTCCGTACTGATGAATTTTTGTCATCGCCTTAATGACGGGGGCAGGTCCGCAGGCATAGCCGAGCCGCCAGCCCGTCATTGCAAATGCCTTTGAAAAGCCGTTTACGGTGACGGTTCTTTCGCGCATACCATCTATCGATGCAAACGAAACGTGCTTTCCGTCATATGTAAGCTCGCTGTAAATTTCATCAGAAAGAACAAAAAGGTTGTGCTTTTCAACAACACGCGCAATCTCCTCAAGATCCTCACGTTTCATGATAGCGCCCGTGGGATTATTCGGATAGGGGAGAACAAGCAGCTTTGAACGCTCGGTTATTTTCGATTCGAGCATATCGGCAGTCAGGCGGAAATCGTCCTCTTCGCTTGTCGGAATCGGAACGGCAGTGCCGCCTGCCATAACGGCGCACGGCTTGTAGCACACAAAGCTCGGCTCGGGAACAAGAACCTCATCACCCTCCTTTATTACTGCGCGGAAAAGCAAATCAATTGCTTCGCTTCCGCCGACGGTGACAAGCGTTTCGGTCTTTGCATCGTATTCAAGTCCGTATTTGCGTGAAAGATACGCGCTGATTTCCTGGCGAAGCTCCATAATGCCGGCATTTGCACTGTAATGTGTGCGTCCTTTTTCGAGCGAGTATATTCCTGCTTCACGCACTGTCCACGGCGTTACAAAGTCAGGTTCGCCGACGCCGAGCGATATTGCATCCTTCATTTCGGATACTATATCGAAAAATTTTCTTATACCCGAAGGGGGAAGCACTCTTATGTGCTCCGAAATAAGCTTGTCATAATCCATCATATTGTCATTACCTCCCGGTTGTCCTCTTCTTTTTCAGTAAATATTATTCCGTCTTTCTTATATGTCTTAAGCTCAAAATGCGTTGTGGTTGATACAACGGAATCCATCGGCGCAAGCCGTTCGGAAACGAACATTGCAACCTCTTTAAGGCTTTTTCCCTCAACCGTTACAAGCAAATCATATGAACCGGACATGAGTATAACCGATTTAACCTGCGGAAATTTATATATTCTTTCGGCAACTGTGTCAAAGCCGCCGCCGTGCTGCGGAGTAAGCTTAAGCTCTATATTGGCAATGGTTGTGTCCTTGCCGGCAAGTTCCCAGTTCACAAGAGTTTTATAGCCGAGGATAACATTTTCCTCCTCAAGCTCATGAATCGCTTCCTTAACCTCGCGCTCGTCTATACCGAGCATAATGGCTATTTTAGACGCGCTCAGCCGACTGTCCTGTTCAAGTAATGAAAGTATCTCGTTTTTCATAGCGATCTCTCCTGTCTGATAAAAAATTAATTACTATTATATATTATATCATAACAAAAATCTACCCCTATTTGCAAAAAAAATAAAAATATTTGTGCTGCGGCGCTTGACAAGCTTGACAAAAGGTGATATGATATTACACTGCATTAAGCTGCGGTATTATGCGCGCATTTTTGACGGAAATGCGTCATAATGCATAAAAATCAGCTGTGCAGACAGCGAAAATATGTACTATTTAACAACAGTTCTTTATATTTTGCGGTCGGCAGTGCATTCTACGCTCCTTCCGCGATGACGGCGCTTTTTTGCGCCGCGGTGTATTCCGAGTGCATTCTACACAGGGATATGGAATATGGAAAACCGTTGTTCGTCTATCGGAAAAATATTATTTAGAGGTGATTTGTTTGAAGCCTATTAAATTAGGAAAAAATGAGAGAATGACCTTTGCCAAAATTGATGAAGTTCTGGAAATGCCGAACCTTATCGATATGCAGAAGAGTTCTTATGACTGGTTCATTAAGGACGGACTGCGTGAGGTTTTTCACGACGTAAGTCCTATTACGGACTATACGGGAAATCTTATACTTGAGTTCACAGATTACAGACTTGACGAGCAGCCGAAGTATTCCATTGAGGAGTGCAAGGAGCGCGATACCAATTATGCGGCTCCCCTCCGCGTTCAGGTTCGTTTAATCAATCAGGAAACGGGTGAGATTAAGGAACAGGAAATCTTCATGGGAGATTTTCCGCTGATGACAGAGCAGGGAACGTTCATCATCAACGGAGCGGAGCGCGTTATCGTAACGCAGCTTGTTCGTTCTCCCGGTATCTATTATGAGCAGAAGTATGATAAGGTAGGTAAAAAGCTCATAAATGCAACCGTTATTCCGAACCGCGGTGCATGGCTTGAATATGAAACGGATTCAAACGATGTGTTCTCCGTTCGTATTGACAGAACGCGTAAGCTTCCGGTTACGGTTCTTCTCAAGGCAATGGGTCTTGAAACAGAACCGCAGATAATTGAGCTTTTCGGAGAGGATGAAAGAATCCTCCAGACATTCCAGAAAGACACGACGCATAACCGTGAGGAAGCGCTTTTCGAGATATATCGCAAACTGCGCCCGGGCGAACCGCCGACATATGACAGTGCAAGCTCTCTTATCAACGGACTGTTTTTTGATGCAAAGCGTTATGATCTTGCAAAGGTCGGCAGATACAAGTACAATAAAAAGCTTGCCATTGCAGCAAGAATCACGGGGCAGATTGCAGGCGCGGACATTGTTGACGAAAAGACGGGAGAAATAATTGTTCCCGCCGGAACAAGAATCACCGAGGACGCGGCGCGCAAGGCTGAGGATGCCGGAGTGAACAGAGTTATTATTTCCGTTGAAGACAGGAAAACGGTTGTATTCTCAAATAATATGGTTGATCCCGTCAAATATGCCGGCGTTGATCTCTATGATGTTACGCATGAAAAGGTGCGCAAGAGTGTGCTTGACGAAATACTTGAGGAAGCTGCCGGCGATCTTGACGAAATCAAGCGCCTTGCGGAGCAGCGCGTTGACGAGCTTGTTCCCAAACATATTATAACGGACGATATGTTCGCTTCCATAAACTACTGCAACAATCTTGCTGACGGAATCGGTCAGGATGATGATATTGACCATTTGGGCAACCGCCGTCTGCGCAGTGTGGGTGAGCTTCTGCAAAACCAGTTCCGCATCGGTATTTCGCGCATGGAGCGCGGTGTGCGCGAGCGTATGAGTATTCAGGAGCTTGATATTGTGACGCCTCAGTCGCTTATCAATATCCGTCCCGTTGTTGCAACAATAAAAGAATTTTTCGGGTCTTCACAGCTTTCGCAGTTCATGGATCAGAACAATCCGCTTGCAGAGCTTACTCATAAAAGAAGACTTTCAGCTCTCGGACCGGGCGGTCTTTCGCGTGAGCGTGCAGGCTTCCAGGTTCGTGACGTTCACTATACGCACTATGGCAGAATGTGTCCGATTGAAACGCCTGAAGGTCCGAACATCGGTCTTATCAGCTCGCTTTCAACTTTTGCGCGCATTAACGAATACGGATTTATCGAAGCTCCGTACAGAAAGGTAATAAAGGACGCGGACGGAAGCAGTCTTGTTACCTCGGAGATTGAATATATGACAGCCGACACGGAGGATCGCTATGTTGTTGCACAGGCAAACGCTCCGCTGACGGAGGACGGTCATTTTGCTCAGAAAAAGGTTTCAGCGCGTTTCCGTGAGGAAATCATGGAAGTTCCCGCTGAAAACGTTGACTACATGGACGTTTCGCCCAAGCAGGTTGTGTCCGTTGCAACGGCTATGATTCCTTTCCTTGAAAACGATGACGCAAACCGCGCCCTCATGGGTTCGAACATGCAGCGTCAGGCGGTTCCGCTGCTCAAGCCGCAGTCTCCGATTATCGGAACGGGCATGGAGTATAAGGCGGCAAAGGACAGCGGCGTTGTTGTTCTTTCGAAACAGGACGGTATTGTTGAAAAGGTAAGCGCCGATGAAATCGTTATCAAGGACGAGGTCGGCGAAAGGCATAAATATCATCTTCTTAAGTTCCTCCGCTCAAACCAGGGTACATGCATTAATCAGCGCCCGATAGTTGAAGCCGGAGAACAGGTTACAAAGGGCATGATTATTGCGGACGGTCCGGCAACCGATAACGGTGAAATCGCGCTCGGAAGAAACGTGCTTGTAGGTTTCATGACATGGGAAGGTTATAACTACGAGGACGCCGTGCTGCTTAACGAAAAGCTTGTGCGCGATGATATTTTCACATCGGTTCATATAGAAGAATACGAATCCGAGTCCAGAGACACAAAGCTCGGACCGGAAGAAATAACGCGCGAAATTCCGAACGTTGGCGATGACGCACTTAAGAATCTTGACGACAGAGGTATTATCCGCGTCGGTGCGGAGGTTCACTCGGGAGATATTCTTGTAGGTAAGGTTACGCCTAAGGGTGAAACGGAGCTTACGCCCGAGGAAAGACTTCTCCGCGCGATATTCGGCGAAAAGGCGAGAGAGGTAAGAGATACCTCGCTGCGCGTTCCGCACGGTGAAGCAGGCATAATCGTTGACGTTAAGGTGTTCACGCGTGAGAATAACGATGAGCTTCCGCCGGGAGTGAATGAAATCGTTCGCTGCTATATTGCTCAGAAGCGTAAAATCAGCGTCGGCGATAAGATGGCAGGCCGTCACGGTAACAAGGGTGTCGTTTCGCGTATACTTCCCTCAGAGGATATGCCTTTCCTGCCGGACGGAACTCCGCTCGACATTGTGCTTAATCCCCTGGGCGTACCGTCACGTATGAATATCGGTCAGGTGCTTGAGGTGCATCTCGGTATGGCTGCAAGCAGACTCGGCTTTAAGGTTGCAACACCTGTATTCGACGGCGCAAACGAGAAAGATATTATGAACCTCCTCGAGGAGGCAGGACTTCGCAGAGACGGTAAAACCGTGCTTTACGACGGCAGAACGGGACAGCCGTTCGACAATCCCGTAACTGTCGGATATATGTACTATCTTAAACTGCATCATCTTGTTGACGATAAGATTCATGCGCGCAGCACCGGTCCTTACTCTCTCGTAACGCAGCAGCCGCTCGGCGGTAAAGCTCAGTTCGGCGGTCAGCGTTTCGGTGAAATGGAAGTTTGGGCGCTTGAAGCTTACGGCGCAGCATATCTCCTTCAGGAAATTCTTACCGTTAAGTCGGATGACGTTGTAGGCCGTGTTAAGACATACGAAGCTATTGTAAAGGGTGAAAACGTACCGGCTCCCGGTATCCCCGAATCATTTAAGGTTCTTATCAAGGAGCTTCAGTCGCTTGCTCTTGACGTTAATGTTCTCGATGAAAACAACGAGGTTATTGACCTCCGCAGCGTTGACGAGGACGATGAGCCGAACATGGACGAGTATAAGGATGAGCTTCTCACAACCGTGAACGATGGAATCGGCAGCGGATACAGTGAGGTTGATCCCGAAAATGAAATTTACGACATTGTTGAAGGCCGCGGAATCGCAGCACCTGATGACGAGGATGACGATGACGACGATATACTTCTCGATGATTATGATGATATTGCCGATGATGAGGATGAAGATGACCTTGAGCCGGACGATGAAGAGCTTAAGGCAATCGAAGCCGAAAATTCCGGCGATATAATAGAGTAAGGGAGGGGAATTTAATGGAATTTAATACTTTTGAGGCAATGCAAATCGGATTGGCTTCTCCCGAAAAAATCAGAGAATGGTCTTACGGCGAGGTTAAAAAGCCTGAAACAATAAATTACCGTACCCTGAAACCCGAACGCGACGGTCTTTTCTGCGAGCGCATTTTCGGACCGCAGAAGGATTGGGAGTGTCACTGCGGAAAATATAAAAGAATCCGTTATAAGGGAATCATATGTGACCGCTGCGGCGTTGAGGTAACGCGTTCTAAGGTTCGCCGCGAGAGAATGGGTCATATTGAGCTTGCGGCGCCGGTTTCTCATATTTGGTATTTTAAGGGTATCCCCAGCAGAATGGGACTGCTGCTTGACATTTCTCCCCATGTTCTCGAAAAAGTTCTGTACTTTGCGGAATATATAGTAATAGACCCCGGTAAAACAGAGCTAACGAAAAAAGAACCCCTCACGGAAAAAGAGTATAATGCATACTACGAAAAGTATGGTGACCGTTTCCGCGCGGGAATGGGTGCGGAAGCTATTAAAGAGCTTTTGCAGGAAATAGACGTTGAACAGCTTTGCAGCGAACTTAAAGAAGAACTTGAAACGGCAACGGGTCAGAAAAAGGTTAAGATAGCAAAAAGACTTGAGGTTGCGGAGGCGTTCAGAAAGTCGAATAACCGTCCGGAATGGATGATTCTTGACTGTGTTCCCGTTATACCGCCGGAAATCCGCCCAATGGTTCAGCTTGACGGCGGAAGATTTGCGACAAGTGACCTGAATGACCTTTACCGCAGAGTTATCAACAGAAATAACCGTCTGAAAAGACTTCTCGAGCTTGGCGCTCCGAATATAATTGTAAGAAACGAAAAGAGAATGCTTCAGGAAGCCGTTGACGCGCTTATCGATAACGGCCGCAGGGGCAGACCGGTTACAGGTCCGGGTAACAGAGCGCTCAAATCGCTTTCCGACATGCTTAAAGGTAAGCAGGGGCGTTTCCGTCAGAATCTTCTCGGTAAACGTGTTGACTATTCGGGCCGTAGCGTTATCGTTGTAGGTCCATCGCTTAAGATTTATCAGTGCGGTCTGCCTAAGGAAATGGCGCTTGAACTGTTCAAGCCTTTCGTTATGAAGAAGCTTGTTGAAAACGGCAGTGCGCATAATATAAAGAGCGCAAAGAGAATGGTTGAACGTGCGCGCACGGAGGTTTGGGATGTTCTCGAAAACGTTATCAAAGAGCATCCGGTTCTTCTGAACCGTGCGCCAACACTTCACAGACTCGGTATTCAGGCATTTGAACCGATTCTTGTTGAGGGGCGCGCAATCAGACTTCATCCCCTCGTTTGTACGGCATTCAATGCCGACTTCGACGGTGACCAGATGGCTGTTCACGTTCCGCTGTCACCAGAGGCGCAGGCGGAGGCACGTTTCCTGATGCTCAGCGCAAACAACCTCCTCAAACCGCAGGACGGCCGCCCCGTAACCGTTCCCACGCAGGATATGGTTTTGGGAAGCTACTATCTTACACTTGTAAAACCGCGTGAGGTTAAAATTACCGACCCCGGCGATTCATCGCTTGAAAAGGGCAAGGTTTATAAATATTACGGCGTTGTTCTCGAAGCAAACCGCGAGCTTGAAGCCGCAGGCAAAAAATTGATTGAATTTGTTGACGAGGGCGTCGGAACATTTGTCGGTGAAATCGGCGAAAGCAAGATGTTTTCAAGCGTGAACGAAGCCATGATGGCTTACGACTGCGGAGATGTTGGGCTGCATGCGCCGATAAAGGTAAGAATCGAAAAGAATATCAACGGTGAAATCAAGGAAAGAATTATTGAATCTACAGTCGGCAGGCTTATATTCAATGAAGTTATTCCCCAGGATCTCGGCTTTGTAAAGAGAGAAACAGAGGATGACGAATTCAAGCTTGAAGTTGAATTTATCGTTGATAAAAAGCAGCTCGGAAAAATCATTGACAGCTGCATAAGAAAGCACGGAACAACCGACACGGCTGTTGTGCTTGACAATATCAAAGCGCTCGGTTACAAATTTTCAACGCGCGGTGCAATCACCATTTCCGTAAGCGATATGGAGATTCCCGGAAGCAAGGCTGAATATCTTGCAGCAGCGGAGGATAAGGTTGAGGACATCACAAAACTTTACCGCCGCGGTCTTATAACGGACGATGAGCGTTACAGAAAGGTTATCGAAACCTGGCAGAAAGCGAACGACAGCATCACAAAGGCTCTTATGGAGAACCTTGATAAATACAACCCGATTTATATGATGGCAACGTCAGGCGCCCGCGGAAGTATTAATCAGATCAGACAGCTTGCCGGTATGCGCGGACTTATGGCGAACACGCAGGGGCGTACAGTCGAAATCCCGATCAGAGCATCGTTCCGTGAAGGACTTAACATTTTGGAATACTTCATTTCAACTCACGGTGCACGTAAGGGTCTTGCCGATACAGCGCTCAGAACCGCCGATTCAGGTTATCTTACACGCCGCCTTGTTGACGTTTCGCAGGATGTTATCATCAGAGAGCTTGACTGCCATACTCATGACGGAATCAATGTTTCCGAAATTAAGGAAGGCAAGGACGTTATTGAGAAGCTTGAGGAGCGTCTTATCGGCAGAGTAAACTGTGATGATATCATTGATCCGCAGACGGGTGAGGTTATCGTTCCGGAGGATACTCTTATGAATGCGGCAATCGCCAAGAAAGTTGTTGACGCAGGAATCAAGACGGTTAAGATCAGAAGCGTTCTCAACTGCCATGCGAAAGTCGGCGTTTGTGCTCACTGCTACGGCGCTAACCTCGCAAGCCAGGGCGACCTCGTAAACATCGGTGAAGCAGTCGGAATTATCGCTGCTCAGTCAATCGGTGAACCCGGTACCCAGCTTACAATGAGAACATTCCATACAGGCGGCGTTGCCGGTGACGATATCACGCAGGGTCTTCCCCGTGTCGAAGAGCTTTTCGAGGCAAGAAAACCCAAGGGTCTTGCTATTGTAACAGATATCGGCGGTACGGTTACGGTTAATAAAACAAAGATGAAAACCGAAGTTATGATAGCCGATAAGGACGGAATGGCTCAGACTTATCTGATTCCGTTCGGTTCAACACTTAAGGTTGCGGACGGCGATGTTGTTGAAGCAGGCGATGAGCTTACTGCCGGAAGCGTAAATCCGCACGACATTCTCAGAATCAAAGGACTTTGCGCCGTTCAGGAATACCTTGTTAAGGAAGTTCAGAAAGTTTACCGTCAGCAGGCGGTTGATATCGCGGATAAGCATATCGAAGTTATTGTCCGCCAGATGATGAGAAAGGTTCGTATTGAGGAACAGAACGACGGAAATTATCTGCCCGGTGAAACGGTTGACCGTATCCGCTTCGGAGAGATGGTTGAGCAGTTTAAGGCTGAGGGCAAGAATCCTCCCGAGGGTGAGGAGCTGCTGCTCGGTATAACAAAGGCGGCCCTTGCAACCGATTCGTTCCTGTCCGCAGCATCGTTCCAGGAAACAACACGCGTTCTTACGGACGCTGCAATCAAGGGCAAGATTGACCCGCTGGTTGGTCTTAAGGAAAATGTAATCATCGGTAAGCTTATTCCTGCCGGAACAGGTGTTCCGATGTACCGCGATATAGACATTGAGGTTGAGGGCAATAATGAGTATTCCGACATTTTGGCAGACCTTGTCGGAGAAATGAAAAAGCCGAAAGCCGAAAATGATTAAAAAATACTTGACATTTTAACAAAGGTTTGTTATAGTGTTAAGGTATGGTATTTGTATGTTTGATTCTCCTGCCCGAAGACGGGCGGGAGGGTCATTCAATATATAATTTATTATGGAGGTGAAATCATGCCAACCTTTAACCAGCTTGTCAGAAAGGGCAGGGAAACATCTGTTGTTAAATCAACGGCTCCCGCACTTCAGAAGGGTCTCAACTCCCTGAAGAAAGCCGCAACTGACCAGAGTTCGCCGCAGAAGAGAGGCGTTTGCACTAACGTAAAAACGCAGACTCCCAAGAAGCCTAACTCAGCACTTCGTAAGATTGCCAGAGTAAGACTGTCGAACGGTATTGAGGTAACAAGCTATATCCCCGGTGTAGGTCATAACCTGCAGGAGCATAGCGTTGTTCTTATCCGCGGCGGCAGAGTTAAGGATCTTCCCGGTGTTCGTTACCATATCATCCGCGGTACGCTTGATACTGCCGGTGTGAACGGAAGACTTCAGTCAAGATCCAAATACGGCGCCAAGAAGCCGAAGAAGTGATTTGCTCCGTGCGAAACGAAGCACATTTCACAGTGTGACGTACGGATTTATATATATTTGTCGTTGCACTTACGGCGGCATTTATGCCGCAGAGTACCTGTGAATTCATCAAAATTTTAATGAAGGAGGGAAGAATAGTGCCAAGAAGAGGTTTTATTCCCAAACGTGATGTATTGCCGGATCCCGTGTATAATGACAAGGTTGTAACTCGCCTTATCAACAATATCATGCTTGACGGTAAAAAAGGTGTTGCACAGAAAATTGTATACGGTGCGTTCGAAATAATCAGCGAAAAGACAGGTAAAGAACCTGTTGAAGTATTCCACACAGCTATGGATAATATCATGCCTGTGCTTGAGGTTAAGGCGAGACGTGTCGGCGGTGCGACATATCAGGTTCCCATGGAGGTTCGTCCCGAAAGAAGACAGACGCTCGGTTTGAGATGGCTTACTCTTTATTCAAGAGCCCGCAGCGAAAGAACCATGGCGGAACGCCTTGCAGCAGAGATTATCGATGCTACAAACAATATGGGTTCAGCTGTAAAGAAGAGAGAAGATACGCATAAGATGGCTGAAGCAAACAAGGCGTTTGCTCACTATCGCTGGTAGACTTTCTCGTAAAAGTCAGACAAGGAGGATATTATGCCTAGAGAATTTCCGTTGTTAAAAACAAGAAATATCGGTATCATGGCGCATATTGATGCCGGTAAAACAACAACAACAGAAAGAATTCTGTTCTATACGGGTGTAAACTATAAGATCGGCGAAACCCATGACGGTGCCGCAACAATGGACTGGATGGATCAGGAGCAGGAGAGAGGTATCACCATCACTTCCGCTGCTACAACAGCTCATTGGAAAGGTCACAGAATCAATATCATTGATACACCCGGTCACGTTGACTTTACGGTTGAAGTTGAGCGTTCGCTCCGCGTACTTGACGGCAGCGTTACCGTTTTCTGCGCAAAGGGCGGCGTTGAGCCTCAGAGTGAAACCGTTTGGAGACAGGCGGATAAGTACAACGTTCCGAGAATGGCTTATGTAAATAAGATGGATATTCTCGGTGCGGATTTCTATAATGTTGTTGCAATGATGAAGGATCGTCTGCATTGCAATGCCGTTCCGATTCAGCTTCCCATCGGCAAGGAAGACACTTTCAAGGGTCTTATTGACCTTGTTGAAATGAAAGCTTATATTTATTACGATGATCTCGGAAAGGATATCCGTGCAGAGGAAATCCCCGAGGATATGCGTGAACTTGCGGAACAGTATCATTCAGAGATGATTGAGCATGTTGCCGAAACAGACGAAGACCTTATGGAAAAATACCTTGAGGGTGAAGAGCTTACAATCGATGAGATTAAGCGCGGAATCCGCAAGGCTACTATTGCCAATACAATGGTACCCGTAACATGCGGTACCTCTTACAGAAACAAGGGCGTTCAGAAGCTTCTGGATGCAATCGTTGACTATATGCCCGCTCCCACGGATATTCCTCCGATAAAGGGTGTTAACCCCGACACAGAGGAAGAGGACGAGCGTCCGTCAGACGATAATGCACCGTTCTCGGCTCTTGCTTTCAAAATTATGACTGACCCGTTCGTAGGTAAGCTCTGCTTCTTCAGAGTTTATTCGGGTAAGCTCAACACCGGTTCTTATGTGCTGAACAGCACTAAGGATTCAAAGGAAAGATTCGGCCGTATTCTTCAGATGCATGCGAATCACCGCCGCGATATCGAAACTGTTTACAGCGGAGATATTGCTGCTGCCGTTGGTCTTAAAAATACAACGACAGGTGACACGCTCTGCGATGAGAATCACCCGATTATCCTTGAATCAATGGAGTTCCCGGAACCCGTTATCCGTGTTGCCATCGAACCCAAAACAAAAGCAGGTCAGGAAAAAATGGGTATTGCTTTGGCGAAGCTTGCTGAAGAAGATCCCACTTTCAGAACCTACACGGATGAAGAAACCGGTCAGACGATTATCGCCGGCATGGGAGAGCTTCATCTTGAAATTATCGTAGACCGTCTGCTTCGCGAATTTAAGGTTGAAGCAAACGTTGGTAAGCCGCAGGTATCCTACCGCGAGACAATCCGCAAGGCTGTCAAGGTTGAGCATAAGTATGCCCGTCAGAGCGGTGGTAAAGGTCAGTACGGTCATGTTCTTCTTGAACTTGAGCCTCTCGAACCGGGCGGCGGTTACGAATTTGTCAACAAGATTGTCGGCGGTGCTATTCCGAAGGAATATATCCCCGCTGTTGACGCAGGTGTTCAGGGCGCTATGCAGTCCGGTGTGCTTGCAGGTTACAACGTTGTTGACGTAAGAGTAACTCTTTACGACGGTTCTTATCATGAAGTCGATTCATCTGAAATGGCATTCAAAATTGCCGGTTCAATGGCGTTTAAGGAAGGCTGCAGAAAGGCTGATCCCGTTTTGAAAGAGCCTATCATGCAGGTTGACGTAAACGTTCCCGAGGAATACATGGGCGATGTAATCGGCGACCTTTCGTCACGCCGCGGTCAGATTCAGGGCATGGAAGCAAGAAACGGAAGCCAGGCAATTTCCGCATTTGTTCCGCTTGCAGAAATGTTCGGTTATGCAACTGACCTTCGAAGCAAGACGCAGGGAAGAGGAAGCTATTCAATGAGTCCGTCTCATTACGAAGAAGTTCCGAAGAGCATTATGGAAGAAGTTATTTCTCTCAGAAATAAGAAAGACTGATAATGCTTTAGATCCGTAAAATTGAGCGGAATTTTATAAAAAAACAATTGATTTTTATCATGGCTTGTATTATAATAATGTCATGAGCATAACAAATTAACAATTAAAGGAGGATTTTACAATGGCAAAGGCTACTTTTGAAAGAAATAAGCCCCACGTTAACATTGGAACAATCGGTCACGTTGACCATGGTAAGACATCTCTTACCGCAGCTATCACTAAGGTTCTTGGCATGAAGGGTCAGGCTGACTACACAGCTTATGATCAGATTGATAAGGCACCTGAAGAAAAAGCAAGAGGAATCACGATATCCACAGCTCACGTTGAGTATGAGACAGACAAGCGTCACTATGCTCACGTTGACTGCCCCGGACATGCTGACTATGTTAAGAACATGATCACCGGTGCTGCTCAGATGGACGGCGCTATCCTTGTTGTATCCGCTGCAGACGGTCCTATGCCTCAGACTCGTGAGCATATCCTTCTCAGCCGTCAGGTTGGCGTTCCCTACATCGTTGTTTTCCTTAACAAAACTGACCAAGTTGACGATCCCGAGCTTCTTGAACTCGTAGAAATGGAAGTTAGAGATCTTCTTACAGAGTATGAATTCCCGGGAGATGAAATCCCGATCGTTTGCGGCAGCGCACTTCAGGTTCTTGAGTCTACTTCTACAGACATCAACGATCCCGTATACGCTCCCATCCTTGAACTCATGGACAAGGTTGACGAGTACATTCCTACTCCTCAGCGTCCCACAGATCAGCCCTTCCTTATGCCTGTCGAGGACGTATTCTCCATCACAGGCCGTGGTACTGTTGCTACAGGCCGTGTTGAGAGAGGTACTCTCCAGCTTAACGAAGAAGTTGAAATCGTTGGTCTTACAGACGAAAAGAGAAAAGTTGTTGTTACAGGTATCGAAATGTTCAGAAAGCTTCTTCCGAAGGCTGAAGCAGGTGACAACATCGGTGCTCTTCTCCGCGGTGTTCAGAGAACAGAAATCGAAAGAGGTCAGGTTCTTGCTCATCCCGGAACAATTCATCCCCACACAAAGTTTAAGGGTGAGGTTTACGTTCTGACTAAGGATGAAGGCGGTCGTCATACTCCGTTCTTCAACAACTACCGTCCGCAGTTCTATTTCAGAACAACTGACGTTACAGGCGTTATTTCTCTTCCCGAAGGCGTTGAGATGTGCATGCCCGGAGATAACGTAACAATCTCCGTTGAGCTCATCACTCCTATCGCTATCGAAGAAGGTCTTCGTTTCGCTATTCGTGAAGGCGGCAGAACAGTAGGTTCCGGCGTTGTTTCCGAAATCAATGCGTAATTTCAGCCTATAAACGGCTGTATAAAAGCAGCTCTCCTGTTTCAGGGGAGCTGCTTTTTTGTGCTTGTTTTAATTATCGGTTTGTTGTAAAATGCCGGTATCCTATAGTTAATTCTTGTTAATAAAAATACTTTTGTTTTCTTCTGACCAATTAACTTGGTAATCAAATATTTCTGCAACGGCTCTCAGCGGAATCATTGTTTTACTGTTTAATAATACCGGAGGGGAATCCAATTCTATTGTTTTGATACCTTGAGTTTGAACATCGGAAACTATTAACAATGGATTATCTATTTTTAATGCAATTAAGGTGCTCCCGGAAGTGGCTATTACAGTTTGAATTTCTCCGAACCATTCTATGTCAGCACCTAAAGCATCAAAAGTTGCTCGAACGGGTACCAATATTCTGTTATTAATGTTAATCGGCATCGTATCATAATTGATACGGTTATTGTTTATGTAAACTTTGATATCATCTGAACCGGCATAACACACAGAGCTGAAAAGCAGTAAAGACACATTAAGTAAAATGGCTGTCAATGGCTTCATTTGTGCAACATCTCTAACCATGAATCATCAAAAGCTGTGCTTTTATCGTCTATATCGGCAGAGTTCATATTGTTGCTCGTTGCAATGATATCAACTGCTTTAAACTGTAATATGCTGATTTCGGGTTTCTCGTATGCATTCATTTTTCTTGCCTCCTTTAATTTGATTCTCGCAATATAGGGTCATTTATTGACGCATATTTTGCAGCAGACCATGTATAATTCCCATCGGAATCCTTTATAAATGATTTTCCGAGAATCGGCACATCCTTGCAGGAATTTGGTATATCGCTTAAAAGTGCGCCGAATGTTTGACCGTTGCTTATATTATACTCAGAATTGTCATATTGTACTATGGCAACGTTTGCTTCAGCATTGTTAAAAAGCTGAAGAGGAATAAAAGTTGTTCCGAAAGAATCTATAGCAGGATTGCCGTCAATAGAAGCTTTTGAAATAAACTTCATCTTGTCCGATGTTACCGTAACATTGTTGATTTCAACGGAAATTTTGCTGACAGTCGGTGCTTCCTGTTCCCATAGCAGATAGGGATAACCATCATTCAAATCAGGAGAAATTCCCCACACGTTTTCAAAATCCCAACCGGCACCGGTATAGGTCTGTTTCATTTTCATTGCAAGCGATGATTTAACAGTAACTCCGTCAACATTAATCGACGATGTTTTTGATGAGGTACAAAAACAGTTTTGGATAACGCCGGTGTTGTTTCGAATAAACGGATATGTATAGCCGTCTTTTACGCCGCCGTATCCATAACCGCTACTGGCTGTAGTATTTGCGATTGAATAACAATTCGAAATGTTTCCGCGGTTCTTGTCGGCAAAACCGCTGGCATAAGCGAAAGCGCTCCAATAGTATGAGTATGCGTATGAATTTACATCACCTATAGAAAATGAATTTGATATATTTCCGTAGTTATATCGTACAAATCCGGCGGCATAAGACTCTGTAGGCTTTTGGTTGTTTTTAGATGTTCCACCATTCACCCTGCAATCTATGCTTGCGTAGTTGCCGCATCTGTCTATTGTCCCTTCGTTATTGCAACAAAATCCACTGTCTTTAGAAATTTTTCCGTAAGTATAAGAGTTTAATATTACTCCTGATTTATAATTGTTAACTACAATTGGTCCGCAAGATATAGATATATTTTTTATTGTGCCGTAATTGTCATGTATAAATGTCTTGCCGGTGTAATTAGATAATTTATGGTTATTTCCATCAATAACACCGTAAAATTTTATACTGAAACTCCACGATTGTGACATCTCTATATCATTCATTAGTTTAAAATGGCATTCGGGAAAATCATTTATTAATGATAATTCATCCTCGTTTGTAATTAAAAACGGGAAGGCTTGACTGCCGTCCCCATCAAGAGCAAGGGCATTTGCTGAAAACAACAGCATTATACACAACAGTACAACATTAAACAGACAGATATTTAGTTTTTTCAAGTTCTTTCATTCCTTTCGTTTAGTGTTTGACGTTTTTAATCAGGTGGTGCAATACTAATTTTCACATCATCTCCAATAACAAAATTATTTAATATGCCATATTAAACCAAAAGTTATTATACATAAAAAATTCACTATTGTCAATATTAATTTCACCTATAGTGTGAATAATTTGCTGTATAATAAGATGAGAATGTCTATTGGGGGTCTGATCATGAAACATGAACTGGCTGAAAATATAAAGAAATTAAGAATCCAGAAGCACTTGACCCAAACTCAGCTTGGGCAAAAGCTTGGAATTACTGCGCCTACAATAGCTGCATATGAATCAGAGAACAGGCTGCCTTCAATTGCTGTTTTAATAAAGCTTTCTGCTGTACTGAATGTTTCTATCGAGTTCTTGCTGGGTGTAAACAAAAATAAGACAATAGATGTTTCTGAACTTACCGACAAGCAGATACTTGCTGTTAATTCAGTTGTGGATCAATTTAAGGAAGATAACAAAAAAACAGCCGATTGATTAGCGGGCTATAAATTTGCGTATTAATAAGGTAGTTATTAATAAAAAATACAATTGATTTCAATGTTAAAAAAACGCGGCCTCTCTGAAATCGGAGAAGCCGCGTTTGAGTTATACTTAAAGCATACGAATGGAGTGCCTTTGCCAATAAGAGAAAGAAACTTTTCGGAGAGGTGTATAATGCGGACATAGGGGAGAAAAATAGCTTTGGAGGGATGAATTTATGTGTACTGCAATTACTTATCGGAACGGAGATTTTTATTTCGGAAGAAGCTTGGACTATGAAAAGAGCTACGGTGAAAGCATCGCAATCATGCCACGCCGATTCAGATCCGGCAAAACAGGCGGTGAGCATTATGCCGTGATGGGAACAGCGCATATTGCAAATAATTATCCGCTTTATTATGACGCTGTGAATGAAAAAGGCCTTGCCGCAGCAGGGCTGCGCTTTGCAGACAATGCGTTTTACGGCGAAGCGTTACAGGGTGCGGAAAATATTGCTCAATACGAACTGATACCGACAATTCTTTCGGAATGTGCAACGATTCGGGAGGCGAAGGAGCGAATTGGTAATATCAATATTACGAGTAAGGCTTTTTCGGAAAATCTGCTGCCATCGCCATTGCATTGGATATTTGCGGATAGGAATGGGTGCATAACCGTTGAACAGACAAAGGACGGGATGCATATATATGAAAATCCTGTCGGTGTTCTGACGAATAATCCGCCTTTTCCGATGCAGCTTGACAATTTGTCGGATTATATGAATATTTCCGCAAAACCGCCGCAGAATCGCTTTTCGGACAAAATAGAGTTAATTCCGCAAAGCCGCGGAATGGGTGCTGTGGGTCTGCCGGGGGATTGGTCATCAAAGTCGCGCTTTGTCCGAGCCGCATTTGCAAAGCTTAATACTGTTTCAGGCAGAGAAGAAACGGAAAACGTGAGCGCTTTTTTTCACATTTTGTCCACGGTTGAACAGCTGCGCGGCTGTTGTGAACTTGAAAACGGAGAGCATGAACTGACGGTCTATTCCGCTTGCTTTAATGCATTCAAAGGAATATACTATTATAAAACGTATTCCGCAGCGGGAATTGCGGCTGTAAATATGCACAATGAAAATCTTGATACGGAAAAATTGATTTCATACCCGATGACGACAGAAAATCAAATCATAATGCAAAATTAGTGTTGCTGTGATAAAAATATTGTGGTACAATAAACAAATGAAAGGAATGGATAAGTTATGAAAATAATGGTTGCATCCGATATTCACGGTTCATCTTATTACTGCAAGAAAATGCTTGACGCATTTGCTTCCGAAAAAGCCGACAGGCTTTTGCTGCTCGGGGATATTCTTTATCACGGACCGCGCAATGATCTTCCGCGCGACTATGCTCCGAAGCTTGTTATTGATATGCTTAATGAAGTTAAAACGAAAATATTCTGCGTCCGGGGAAACTGTGACACAGAGGTTGATCAGATGGTTCTTCAATTCCCGATTCTTGCGGATTATTGCCTTCTTTATTATAAAAACAGGCTGATTTATGCAACGCACGGGCATAACTTTAATACATCGCAGCTGCCTCCGCTGTGCAGCGGAGATATTTTGCTGCACGGGCACACTCACGTTCCTGCATGGGAGGAGTTCGGGAACGGAAATCTGTATATCAATCCCGGTTCGGTTTCCATTCCAAAGGAAAACAGTGAACACGGGTATCTTACATTGGAGGATTCGGGGATATTCTTCAGAAATCTTGACGGAGAGCTGTATCATAAGATTCAGCAATAAAATATCCGCGCTGCAGGCAGCTTTGTACATTTTCCGTCAGAAGAACAATCAAAAAATTGCAATTTATATATGTGTTTTTGAAATTAATGCTTGTAAGATGTTTTTTTTTGTGATATAATATCCGAAAAGAGCTTGTTAAACATTATCTTGTTTGCAGTTGATGTAAAAACTGTGTCGGCATGAAGCAGGCTGACCGGCGGTTCACGCCGTTGCTGCATACAGTATGAAAAATCTGAGCTTATAACGGAGGAATGAAATATGGAACTGCATGATTACAAAAGCGTTACACCTGTTAAGAAAAAACCGAGAAAAATTACATCTACGGCTGCTCTGATTCTTTGTCTGCTGGTTTTCATTGTGGGCATAATTATCGGCAGGGCAAATTCCTCCGGGAAAGAAGCAAAGGCTGCTGCTGCGCGTATCCGTGAAATAGAGACGGCGCAGAAAAAGGAACAGGATCGCAGCGCAACGGAAATCGAAACATATAAGAATGAAATTAACCGCCTTAAGAGCGAGCTTGCTGCCGCAAAGGATGACAAGAACGCGAAGAGCACGGCAGCTGCTGATAAAGCGGACAGCAAAAACACAAGCGATAAAAAAACTGATGATAAAACAGCCGGAAACAGCCAAAAATCCGATGCTGATAAGAACAATAAAGCTTCCGATGATAAAAACGGAAGCGCTGATATGAAAACCGCAGACAATTCTGCCGCAGATGCAAATGCAGGTGCGGATGCACAGCCTAAAAGCGGCGGAATCCTCAGAAAGCTTATTGTTGCATGTCTTGTAGTTATAATTATAGTATGTGTTCTGTTTGCTCTTTCCATTATCTTCAAAAAGAATGAAGATGATTATGAAGATGAGGAAGATGGCGATGAAGAATCTTACATAGACGGTGACTCGGACGATGACGATGAAGATGCTTCGGAAGATGAAGAATTTGACGAGGATTCGGATGATGATGACGAACAATAGAGTCTGAAAAAGTCGGAATATGATTGTTTTAAGAGCTTCTATTGACAAGTGAAGTAAATCGTTATATTATTAATAGGCAGTGCTTTGGATGAAAACGCCGCACTGCGGCAGGGTAAGCAGCACTTTCTGCATACAGGGCTGCAGCTGCATAATGCTAATACAGTAGGGGGAACATAAATGGTCTCAAACAACGAAACCGCTTCCGGTAACAGCGGTGCTGTAAATCAGATTGATATAAAGAAAATGATTATGGTTGTGGTGGAACGTATTGCAACGGTTATCGTAATCACTCTGCTTTGCGGTGCTGCGGCGTTTGCTTTCAGTTCGTATTTCATGACGCCGAAATATGCGTCCAGTATTACTATGTATGTAAACAACAGCCGCGATAACGGTATTGACAATGAAACAAAAACACTTGCAAGTGATATTGTAGCGTCTCAGCAATTGGTTCCTACATATATTGCTATGATAACAAGCAATAATATCCTCCAGGATGTGGCAGACAAATATAACGACAGAACCGGCGAAACCTACAGCGTTAAAAAGCTCAGGGAAATGGTTTCCGCCGAGTCGGTTAATCAGACGGAAATACTTAAGGTGACGGTAAAAACTCCCAATGCTGCAAGTTCGCAGGAACTGGCAAACATTATTGCCGAGGTTGCTCCGCGTAAAATTCAAAGCTTTATTGAAAAAAGCGATGTGAGGATCATTGATCATGCAACGCTTTCAACAACACCGGTTTCACCGAATATTCGTTTTAATACTATTCTCGGAATACTTATGGGTTTGGTTCTCAGTGTTGCTTATGTCTTTTTCCGTGAACTGTTTGACATTCGCGTTAAATCGGTTGATGACCTCACTCAGAAATTTCAGTACCCTGTGCTTGGGTCGATTCCCGAAATCTTTGTTGCGTATGACCTGGTCGGGATTAATGATAAAGAGTTAAAAAAATAATTACCTTGAAGGAGCATTATACATGGCTGGCATTATATCTGCATTGAGAAAGGTTTCCGGGAAAATAGCGGGGCGTGTTTCGCCGAGTGCAAATACGCCGCTTATTGTTAAACGTGCAAAGGTACTTAATGATAAAAGTCCGTTTCATGTTAAAGAAGCATACAAGGCGCTTCGTACAAACGTGGTTTTCTCAGTAACGCATGACGGTGCAAAAAAAATAATTGTTACAAGTGCACTTGCAGGTGAGGGAAAAAGCACAAATTGCTTGAATCTTGCCATATCGTTTGCACAAACAGGCGCGAAGGTTGTTTTGGTTGACTGTGACCTGAGAAAGCCGAACATTGCAAATCTTCTTAATATAAACCAATCGCCGGGACTTTCAAATGTGCTGGCTAATCTGAATAATGTGGATTCGGTTATCAAACATACTGAATATCCGAATCTTGACATAATTCCGTCCGGTGATATTCCGCCAAACCCTGCCGAGTTGCTCGGTTCGGCGGCAATGGAGAATGTTTTGGATAAATTATCGGAAATGTACGAGTATATCTTCTTAGATACATCGCCGATTAATATTGTTACAGACGCCGCAGTAATGTCGCGCATGACAGATGGTGTGCTTATTGTTGTGCGCCAGGGAAGAACTGATAAAGATACTGTTTCGGAGGCTATAAATAAACTGACATTTGTTGATGCCAATATAATCGGATTCATACTTAACGGACGATTGACAGATGTTAAGGGCAGCTATAAGTATGGTCAGAGAAGATATTTCCGTTACGGCAGACGCGCGAAATATTACCGCAGAGGATATTACGGTAATTACGGCGGCTACGGCAGCTACGGAGGGTACGGCGGCTATGGTTATGGCGGTTACGGCTACGGATACGGATATTCTTCTCAAAAACAGAACAAGTCCGATAAAAGCTCAGATAAATAATGAAAAATAATTATAGATAGGAACAACGCTTATGATTGATTTTCATACGCATATATTGCCCGGAATCGATGATGGAAGCGCATCTGCAGCAGAATCTGCGGACATGGCAAGGATGCTTATTTCCCAGGGAGCGGAGGGCGCTGTGCTGACGCCGCATTTCTATGCATACAGAAACGATCTGGAGAGCTTTTTGGAAAATCGAAACGCTGCGGTGAATGCACTTAAAGAGCGCCTGCAGAGAGAAAATATTCAGATGAAGCTTTACCTTGGAGGAGAAATTCTGTATTTTGACGAGCTTTGGAGAATTGATAACCTTGAATCGCTTTGTATATGCGGAACGGATTGCATTATGATTGAAATGCCGTTTTCATCATGGAATGATTCTGTGGTTGAGGGAATAGAAAGAATTGCCAACAGGCGTTTTACTCCGATTCTTGCACATGTTGACAGATATTTGAAATACAGAGGCGTCAGAGAAAGACTTGCCGAGCTTGCCGGATGCGGGGCGCTTATGCAGATAAATGCTGACTGCTTTACAAAACTGATGATGCGCCGCAACGGTGTTGCATTGGCGAAACGAGGTCTTTTCAATGTCCTCGGAAGTGATTGCCACAATACCGGTGACAGAGCGCCGAATTTAGATGCGGCAGGAGCTTACATAGAGAAGCATCTTGGTAAAAATGAACTTGACAAGGTGACAGTGCGCAGCAGAAGAATACTTGAAAACGCAGAGATTATTTACAGGTAGAGCAGGAAACGAAATATGAAACAAACGAAGCATTTTCATAAAAATATATCAGCATTGCTGCTTTTGGCTGCCGTGCTTTTGTCGGCATGTTCATCAAAAAATGTTGTTGAACAGATTACCGATACTGTTGAAGCGGGAGATAGCTATAACCCGCTTCATTTTATTACAACAAATGAGGATTATTCCGTTTCACTGAAAAAGGATAATATCAAAATTAACAAACCCGGAACATATACAGTTCTGTATGAGATTGCTTCGCCAAGTCTGAAATATACGGAAAGCGAAATCAAAATTACTGTTGAGGATACAACTCCGCCGGATATTTCATTGGATTATGCCGAAGCGGTTCTCGGAAAAGAATTTGATATTTCCAAGGCTGTTTCTGCAAATGACATTGTTGACGGAGATGTTTCCGATAAGATAAAAATAGTAAAGGGCAGTGTGGATACAAGTAAGGAGGGCGTTTACCCGGTTACCGTTTCCGTTGCAGACAGCTGCGGAAATAAAACAGAAAAGGAAATAAAGATTTCCGTTATTGACACCGTTAAAGCCGAAGACGCAAAAAATGCCTATATTGCAGCAAAAAATGCTCTGCTGGGTAAGCTGACATATCCCGAAAGCCTTTCGGTAAAAAGCGTTTATGTGTCAGAAAAATGCGGCAAATATGATTTTCTTGTGAAAATGGAATGTAGTCTGAAAAATTCATCGGGAAAAGAAGCAGAAAACATTTTTTATATCGGAACAAATGGCAAAAAAGTATCCGATAATCAGTTTACAACAAGCACTCAGAATGAAAATGGGGAAATGTGGGATCAGGACAGCGCTGTGGGCGTCAAACCGGAGCAGATATCAAGCTGATTTTGAAATCAATGAATGTCAGTCAGGGTAATCTCTGTTATCAGAAATAAATAAGAGAGGGCGGCAAGATTAAATCAGATTTTGCCGCCCTCTTATGCTTAAAACTTACAGTAAATTTTATTATTCGCATTTTCTAATGATTGACACAGCGCATGTAAACGGGTATAATATAATATATCAAAAAAAATGACGATAAGATAATTATTCAGCTTCGGCTGTATTTAACGGAGGGGGAGCTTTGAATTGGCTCAGGCGGCGGAAACATTAATTATTATAGATGGCAACAGCATTGTGAACCGCGCATATTATGGGGTGCGCCCGCTTTCAACAAAAAGCGGAATTCCGACAAACGGAATATTCGGTTTTATGAACATATTGCTTAAATATACCGATGAGTATGCACCCGAATATCTTTGCGTGGCGTTTGACCTTAAAGCGCCGACATTCCGGCACAAAATGTATGACCAATACAAGGCACAGCGAAAGGGAATGCCCGATGACCTTGCAGAGCAAATGCCTCATCTTAAAGAGCTTTTGGCGGCTATGAATATAAAAATGCTTTCGATAGAGGGTTACGAGGCGGATGATATTATCGGAACAGTAAGCAAAATGTGCGATGATAACAATATTAAGTGCGGTATTGTTACGGGAGATAAGGATGATTTGCAGCTTGCAAGCGAAAACACAACTGTGCTGCTGACCACAACGCGCATGGGACAGACTGCCACGGAAGCACTTGATGGGAAAGGCGTGTTTGAAAAATACGGAGTTACGCCTGAGGAATTTATAACTGTTAAGGCGCTGATGGGTGACAGCTCGGACAATATTCCCGGCGTCAGCGGAATCGGTGAAAAGACGGCGTTTTCGCTTGTCCGCGAATTCCACTCCCTGGATGGAATTTATGCAAATATCGAAAGCGAATCTATAAAAAAAGGTGTGCGCGAAAAGCTTATTGCGGGAAAGGAAAATGCGTATTTCTGCTATAAGCTGTGCACAATCGACCGTGCAGTGCCGATTGATTTTACAATTGAAAGCGCAAGGGTGCAGGCGCCGGATGGAAGCCGCCTTGCGGAAAAGATAAATGAGCTAGAACTTAAAAAACTTGCGGAAAGACTTGTGAAAACGCCCGAAAAGGAGCAGCCGCAGGCAGCGGAAGCAGCGGAAGCTGACAGCTCCGTGCTTGAAAAAGCCGCCGTGCAAAATGAGTTTGCATTTCTTTTGGATGAAAACAAAGCGGAATTTTCCGTTGACGGCAAGCCGTATCGCGCAGCGGCGGAATTGCTGAAACCCATTTTTGAAAATGAAAATATAAAAAAACTGACTCATTCCTTTAAAGCGGCAAGGCACGGTCTTGCAAGGCTCGGAATTGCTTTGCGCGGAGAGTTTTTCGACACTGAAACAGCCGCTTACATTATTGACCCGTCGCGCAGCGATTACAAAACGGAGGATTTGTTTGCCGAAAACGGACTTGCGGATTCCGCAGCCTCGCTTGAAAAGCTTAAAAATGCTCAGCTTGCGGTTATCACGGAGCGCGGACAGGAAAAACTGCTTTACGATATTGAACTTCCGCTTGAAAATGTTCTGTATGACATGGAATGTGCAGGCTTTAAGATTGACCGCGGCGAGCTTTCAAGATTCAATTCAATGCTTGGGGAACGCATCGGTGCTCTTGAGCAGAGTATTTATTTTATGGCAGGCGGAGAGTTTAACATAAATTCCACAAAGCAGCTTGGGAAGCTTTTATTTGAGGATATGGGACTTCCTGTTGTGAAAAAAACAAAAACAGGTTATTCAACCGATAACACGGTTCTTGAAAAGCTGCGCGGCAAAAGCGAAATTATTGACTTGATTATAGATTACAGGCATCTTTCAAAGCTCAAGTCAACGTATACCGATGCATTTTTGCCGCTTCTGGACGAAAATGACAGGATTCATTCAACGCTTAAGCAAACGGTTACGGCAACAGGAAGAATCAGCTCGGCTGAACCGAATCTGCAGAATATTCCCGTGCGGACAGATATCGGGCGCGAGCTTCGGAAGATGTTTGTTGCGCGTGAGGGCTGCTGTCTTGTCGGCGCAGATTATTCTCAGATAGAGCTGCGTGTGCTTGCACATATGTCGGGCGATGAAACCATGACAAATGCTTTTGTAAATAATGCAGATATTCATGCAATTACGGCAGCGCAGGTGTTCAATGTGCCGGATTTCTGTGTGACGGACGTTATGCGTTCCCGTGCGAAGACGGTTAATTTCGGAATAATATATGGGCAGAGTGAGTTTTCGCTTGCGGGAGAGCTAAAAATATCGCGCAGGGAAGCAAAGGAGTATATAGAGAGCTATTTTGCAAAGTACAGCGGTGTTAAGGAATATATGGACAGAACGATTTCATCGGCAAAAGAGAATGGCTATGTCTGCACACTGTTCGGGCGCAGACGATATATTCCGGAGCTTAAGGCAAAAAATTTCAATCTGCGCTCATTTGGCGAGCGCGCCGCAATGAACACGCCGATTCAGGGAACTGCTGCGGATATAATAAAAATTGCCATGGTTAAAGTTTCGCGCGCCCTTGCGGACGAATGCCCGAATGCACGGCTGATCATGCAGATTCACGATGAGCTGATTGTTGAAGCCGAAACCGGAGCAGCCGAAAAGGCGGCGGAAATATTGAAACGCGAAATGGAGAATTCCGTCAAACTGTCAGTTCCGCTGCGCGCAGATGTTAAGATCGGCGCAAGCTGGTACGAAACGAAGTAAAAGGAAGTTATTGAGTTGAAAAAAATTATTGTCGGTCTGACGGGACTTTCCGGCAGCGGAAAAAGCACCGCAGCACGATTTTTTAAAGAAAAAGGCGCATGCGTTATTGATTGCGACGCGCTTGCACACCGTGCGCTTTGTTCGGAAAAGATAAAAAAAGAACTGCAAACGGAGTTCGGCAGCCCGGTTTTTGACGAAAACGGAAATGTCAGCCGAAAAAAACTGGGAGCGATCGTATTTTCGGACGGCGAAAAACTGAAAAAGCTGAACAGAATCGTTCATCCGGCTGTGTGCAGTGAAGCGCTCGGAACAATTGCAGCTTCGGACGCGCATCTCGCTGTTATTGACGGTTCGGAGCTGGAGTCAAGCGGCATAGATGAAAAATGCAGTCATATAATAGTAATATCGGCTCGTCGCGACATTCGCCTGCGCCGCATAATAAAAAGGGATTCAATTGCCGCATCGGACGCACAGCGCCGTATTGACGCACAGCGTCCGTATTCAAAAAAAGCAATTATTATTGAAAACAACGGCAGTGCGGATGAGCTGTATTCGCACTTGTCGGAGATATATAATAGAATCATGGGGGAAAACAATGCGTAAAACCGTAAATTTTATGCTGAGGACTGCAATTTGCGTTCTGGCTGCTTTGCTGACGGTAACGGTGGCTGTGTTTGCTGCATACAGGCTTTTTCCGCTTAAATATGCTCAGTATATAGAGATTTATTCAAGAGAATACGGCATTGATCCGTGCCTTTCGGCGGCTCTTATAAAGGCTGAAAGCAATTTTGATATATCGGCGGTAAGTCATGCCGGTGCGTATGGGATAATGCAGATTACCGAGGAAACATTTCTTTACTGCTCCGAAAAAATGGGGATTAAGGCATCTGCGGAGGATATTTTTGACGCGGATAAAAACATCCGCGTAGGTATATGGTACTTTGCGTCGCTGAAGAATCGGTATAACGGAAACGTTGACTGCGCAGCAGCCGCATATAACGCAGGCGCGGCAAACGTTGATAAATGGCTTGCTGACAGAAGCTGCTCGCCGGACGGTGTGCGGCTTGACAATGTTCCCTATGGGGAAACTAACCGCCACATTAAAAAAATTAACATGTATATGAGAATTTACAAAATACTTTATCCGAATCTGAAGTGAGTGTGTTTGTTATGACAAAAATTAAAGGCTGCGCCGCGCTGATTGCCGCGGCAGCGCTTTTTTTTGCGGCGGGATGTGAAAAAAAGCGTGAAACGATCCGTGCCTTTGCGCTTGATACGGAAATTTCAATAACGACCGATGCTGCGGATAAGAAAGCCGCCGAAGGTGCGGTTGATATCTGCCGCAGATATGAAAAAATATTCAGCCGCACCGATTCAGAAAGTGAGCTTTTCAGACTTAACAGCGGAGAAATAAAAGCGCCGGAGGGTGAACTGAAGAGCCTGATCGAAACAGGACTTTCATTTTCGAGGCTGACGGACGGTGCATTTGACATAACGCTTGCGCCGCTCACCGACCTTTGGAATATAAAGGAGCGGAAAATTCCCCCGGAGGATTCGGAAATAACTGCTGCACTTAAAAAAACGGGGTATAAGCGCGTCACGCTTGAACCGTTCTCACTCGGCGGAACAAGAATAGACCTCGGTGCGATTGCCAAGGGTTATATTGCCGACCGCCTGCGTGAATATTTTAATAAAAACGGTGTTGATAATGTTATATGTGACCTCGGCGGAAATATTATGCTTTCGGGTGAATATACTGTCGGGATACAGAGTCCGTTTTCGGAGGGTGAACTTTTTGCGGTGATGCATCTGCGTGACACAAATGCGGTCACAAGCGGAGCATATCAGCGTTATTTTGAATATAACGGGGTAAAATACCATCATATTCTTGACGCGCGGACAGGCTCGTGTGCCGAAAGTGATGCAGCCTCCGTGACTGTTGTGTCGCCATGTGCGGCAAATGCGGACGCGCTTTCGACCGCGATTTTCATTCTCGGTACTGACGGACTTACGCTTTGCCGTGATTTCCCCGATACGGACGCGATTATTATAACGAAAGATGGCAAATATCAGACAACTGAAGACTTTGCTGGAAAATACAAGCTTGAAATAAAATAAAATTTTAAAAATTATTGCATTTTAACGGAAAATAGTGTATGATATATGCGGTAGCCATAACAAAATCGAACCCCGTACGGTTCAATTCTTTTATGCCTAGTAATAACAGAAGAGGTGTAGTCTTTTGGAAAAGCTAAAGATAACAGGAGGCAGCAGGCTGTTCGGTGAAATAGCCGTGTGCGGCGCAAAAAATGCCGCAGTTGCCATAATTCCTGCAACGCTGCTTGTAAACGGCGTTTGTCATATAGAAAATATTCCGAACATTAAGGATGTTCGCCTTATAATAGATATGCTTGTGCAGCTCGGCGCAAAGGTGACTTATATTAACGACACAACGATCCAGGTGGATTCAACACGCCTGAAAACGCATATCGCTCCATCGGAGCTTGCAAGCCGAATGCGCGCGAGCTATTATCTTCTCGGGGCGCTCCTCGGAAGAATGAGCAAGGCTGAGGTTGCACTGCCGGGCGGATGCAATTTCGGCGTAAGACCGATTGATTTGCACGAGAAAGGCTTTCGTGCGCTTGGCGCAAAGGTTTATGTCGATTCGGGAATTGTTTTTGCCGATGCTGAAAAGCTTGTCGGAAACAATATTTATCTTGACACGGTGAGCGTTGGCGCAACGATTAATATTATGCTTGCGGCGGTGCTTGCAAACGGAAGAACGGTTATTGAAAATGCGGCGAAAGAGCCGCATATTGTAGACGTTGCCAATTTCTTAAATGCTATGGGTGCAAATGTGCGCGGTGCGGGAACTGACGTTATCCGCATAATGGGTGTTGAGGAGATGAAAGGCGGAAGCTACAGTATTATCCCCGATCAGATTGAGGCGGGAACGTTTATGATCCTTGCAGCGGCGGCAGGAGGGGATGTGCTTGTGCGGAATTTAATTCCGAAGCATATGGACAGCCTTGTTTCAAAGCTTGAGGAAATGGGCGTCAGCGTGACGGAATATGACGATTCAGTGCGAATCCGCAGGAGCGGAGAGCTGCGCGGTATTCAGGTGCGCACCATGCCATATCCCGGATTCCCGACTGATTTGCAGCCGCAGATTGTTGCACTGCTTTCAACGGTGAACGGTCACAGCGCCGTTACGGAGGATGTGTGGGAGCACAGATTCCAGTATGTTGATGAGCTTCGGAAAATGGGCGCAAATATTTCCACGGACGGAAAACGTGCCGAAATTGACGGCGGTGCGCTTTCCGGCGCAAATGTTTGCGCTACCGATCTGCGCGGCGGTGCGGCAATGATTATTGCAGGCGCTGCGGCGGACGGTGTTACGGAGATTTCATCGCCGAATTACATTGACAGAGGCTATTCGGACATTGAGCGCCGTCTTCGCTCCATCGGCGTTAAAATTGAGCGTATATTTGAGGCTGATTAGGAGAATACGGACAGATGAACGGCAAGGTTTGGATGCGTCCGCTGTCATCGGGCAGCAGCGGAAACTCGGTGCTTGTTTCCGCCGGTGATGCAAAAATTATGGTGGATTGCGGAATAACAGGCAAGGCAGCCGCCGTCCGGCTTGATGAAGCCGGAATTGACGCGCACTCGATTGATGCGATAATAGTCACACATGAGCATATTGATCACATCAAGGGTATCGGCGTTATGTGCAGGAAATTCCGCATACCGATATATGCAACTATGGGAACATGGCAGGCGATGATCGGAAGTATCGGAAAAATCGATACATCACTGATTCATTACATAGCGGCTGATGTTCCCTTTAAAATTAAAAATGCTGAGATAGTGCCGTTTGCAACCTCGCACGATGCAGCGGAAAGCATAGGCATGGTATTTTCGTGCGGAGGGCAATGCTGTGCACTTGCAACAGACCTCGGAACTGTTGACCGCCATATCTGCGATTTGCTTTTGAAATGCGGGATTTTAGTGATTGAAGCAAATCACGATGAACGCATGCTTATAAACGGTTCATATCCGCAAATTCTTAAGCAAAGAATTTTGTCCGACCGCGGTCATCTTTCGAACAGAATGTGCGGCGCTTTTTGTGCGCGGCTTGCGCGCGAGGGGGCGGTAAGGCAGATAATGCTTGCACATCTCAGCAACGATAATAACACGCCGGAAGCGGCATACAGCGCCGTTGCGGCGAGCCTTGGAGCGGCAGGATTTGATGTAGGCACGGATATAAAACTGTATGTTGCAAAGCGCAGTGATATAAGTGAAATGATGGTGCATGACGATTGAATATCAATATTATAAGCGTCGGAAAAATAAAAGAGGACTATTTTAAGGCGGCACTTGCCGAGTATGAAAAACGGCTCAGCCGCTTTTGCAGGCTCACTTGTATTGTACTGCCTGACAAAAAGATTCCGGAGAATCCGTCCAAGGGCGAATGTGAAGCGGTTCTGCGAGCTGAGGGTGAGCAGATTATGAGCAAAATCGCCAGGGGTGACCGCGTTATTGCAATGTGCATTGAGGGCAAAATGCTCTCAAGCGAGGAGCTGGCGAAGAAGATAGAAAAGCTTTCGTTCAGCGGCGGCGATATAGATTTTGTTATAGGAGGTTCGCTCGGTCTTTGGGATGAGGTTAAAAACAGAGCGGATTTCAGGCTCAGTCTCAGTCCGATGACGCTGCCGCACAGAATTGCGCGGCTTGTGCTTGAGGAACAGATTTACAGAGCGTTTAAGATAAATGCAAACGAAACGTACCACAAATAGGGGCATCAGCAAAATGCACAGAACGCATAAAGCGAATAGAAAATCAGAGTAAACAGTCCAAAATCCAAATGTAGAAATTCGTTATGCAACGAATTTCTATAAAAACGCTTTATGCTACGAACAAACTTCACCTCTCGGAGTACCTATGTACGCCTTCGGGTTCAGTTTGTCCGTTCTGCACTAGGCATAACAGACTCGAACATCATGCGGTTCAAAAAGGCAAATTTGTCGCAATAATGCGTTAAAATGCTCGTTAATAGATAAACTATTAACTGCGCTTTTGCCTTTTCCTGCAAAAAATTTGCTCTTTTTGAACTCGCAGACCCAATGCGCTGGAAAATTTTTGTTCAGCGGTTATTGCAGGGTGAAGCAAGGCTGTCGCCTTGCGAATCCCGAAAGAACGGCTGAGCGGAAATTTAACAAGCATTGGGCGCATGTGTTCGAATCTGTTATGCCTATTTCTTTCGCCCCAAATAGGGCAGCAGCAAAATGCAATTGCATTTTGCCGCTGCCATTTAAAACCATTTTTTGCGTTTTATAAACCGATATGTCCAAATACAGACTGAAACGCTGAAGACTATCAGAAAAAGGTAGCCGTGCTTCCAGCCGTATTCCGGCATTTTGAAATTCATTCCGTACCAACCGACAATAAGCGAAAGGGGAAGAAAAACGGCTGTCAGAACAGTGAATATTTTCATAATTTCATTTTGCTCAATGTCAACCTGCGACTGATATTCCTCACGGAGCTGCGTGATATATTCGCGCAAATGATCAACCGTTGCGCAGAGGTGACTGAGTCTGTGGTCAAGAATGATGAAGTGCGTTTTAACATTTTTCGGAACTGAACTGAGTTCATCCTGAACGAGTGTGTCAAAAATGCCGTCCAGCTGGTCATAGTACCGCTTAATCAGTGACAGAGCACGCCGTTCATCGGTAATATCGCAGATGCTTGCAAGCTCCTTTGTGGAATTTAGCAGCCTTTGCTCCAACCTGCCAAGCTCGGATTCATAGAAATCGAGTATATCGGCATCGTTTTCCGTCAGCCGGTCAAGAAACAGGGCAAGCATTTTGAACGGCGAATCCGAAAGAGCGTTGTTTGCATCCCCGGGCAGAGAAAGACAGTCCGAAAAAACAAGAAAATCATTGTCACTGCAATATATGGTGACAGGTGAGAGCCTGAGATTATCGGAATTCAAATTTCTGTATTCAAGTTTAAACAGATAAGCTCCATTTTCGAGAGAAAGACAAAGATGATGCGCCGATTCCTGCAATTCGTAAAGATTATCGCCTATATACGGGCGCAGCCGTTCAATATCACTGAGTTTAAAAGCCGTATTCATGCAGATTCCTCCTTTGATATAAGTGTATCATAATAATACAGAAAAATAAAGCAAAATTTTATTGACCGTGACGCATAAATCCGATATAATATTTACAAAATGTGAGGTGCATTTTCGATAAAAAGGAAGGACAGCGGCAATGAACATATTTGATAAAAACGTATTTAAAAGCGGATTTGCAAAGGATTTTTGTCCGGTTTACACATGGATATGGAACAGCAGCATTGACCGCGGGCTGATTGAAAAACAGCTTTGCGAAATGCTTGAAATGGGGATAAGGGCAACATATATTCTTCCCGAGCCGAAAGAGTTTCGTCCGACATCGATGATAACCGAGATGCAGCCGGAATATCTTACGGATGAATTCTTTGAGCTTGTGAGATATGCAGTGCTGTATGCCGATTCAATCGGGATTTCCGCGTGGCTGTATGATGAGGGGGGATGGCCGTCGGGGATGGCGTGCGGTCATGTTGTGAAAGCGCTTCCGGATATGTGCGCAAAAATATACACAGAGGACAAAATAACGCTTAAACAGGGTGAAACACTTGATTGCTGCCTTTGTGCATTCGATTCGGATTTAAACCGCCTTACGCTTCCTTATACGGCGGAAAAGGATGAGGAAGTATTTGTCTATAACATAAAAACGCTCGATACAATGATTCCGCGGCTGCTTAACGACAAGGCAACGGATGAGTTTATCCGCTGCACATATGACGCATATAAAAAGCACATGGGCGATTTGTTCGGCACAAAGCTGACGGCAATGTTTACGGACGAGCCGCTCGCGTGTTACAGATATTTCATTGAGGACAGCGCGGATTTTGAGCACACCACAGGGTATAATATCGAGGATTATCTTCCGGCCGTTTTCGATAAAAACGTTGGCTGTGATTCGGAACTTTTCCGCATTGAGTATATGGATTACTGTTCACGCAGGTTTGACAGGGTTTATATGCAAAAGCTTCATGCATGGTGCAGGGAAAACGGCCTTGCGCTTACCGGTCATGTGGACGGTGATGACAGAATCGAAACATATGCAAAGCAGATGGGCGGTGCGCTGCGCCACCTGAGAAATATGGATATTCCGGGTGTGGATGTTATTCTCCGCCAGATATTTCCCGGGAAAAAGGGCAATGTGTTTTTTCCGCGCATAGCTGCGTCTGCGGCGAATCAGACGGGGAAAACGCGTACTTTGTCGGAATCTTTTGCTGTTTACGGCGATGGGATTACATATGACGAGATGCGCTATGTCTGCAACTATCAGTTCGTACGCGGCATAAATATAATCAATTTTATGAGCGTGACCTCGGGCAGGGATAAATTCCTTTCGGGGCAGTGCCGTCCGCATTTTGTTCCGCCTGTGTTTGACAGTGCAATGCTTAAAAAATTCAACGAATATGTTTCAAGAATGATGTACGTCTGCTCGCTCGGGAAACCGGTATGTAATGCGGCGCTTTATATGCCAATGCGCGACCTTTGGGCAGGAAATGCGGCTGCTGCCGCGGGGTATTACTCCATGGGATATGCACTTGAGAAACAGCGTGTGTACTTTGATGTTGCGGATGATGATTTCCTTGAGGGATGCCGCATCAGCGGCGGTGCGCTTTGTTCGGGATTTGCGGAATATCGGGAACTTTATATTCCGAATGTAAAGTATATTTCCGAAAAGGCTGCGGAAACAATCGGAAAATTTATTGCGGCAGGCGGCAGAGTGTATATTATGAGCGGCGGAATGTCGTTTGACGGTGCGTTTGCCTACAGCGAAAGCGGAATATCGGGCGCGCTTGTCGGCGGCGGTTCGGAAAATCTGCGTGTTATGAAGCGAATAACGGATAATGCGTCAATTTATGTTCTTTATAATGAAAATACCGCGAAAGAAAGCTTTTGCGTGACATTCAATGAAAAACGGAAAGGCTTTGCGGCAAATGCGGAAAACGGCAAGATGTTTGCACTTGACTCAGCGGAATACAGCTTTGAGCTTGAGGGCGGTGAAGCGGTGATTGTGATATTTACAGATGAAGAGCTTTCAGGCGTGAAGCAAACATTCCCGAAATTGACTCCGATTAAGACGGTTCTTTCGCCGAAAGGCGAGACGGTAAGCCGTCTGTCGGTTAAAAACGGCGTGATATGTACGGATGACGCCGGAATCCCCGTCTGCATGAAATACAGCGTTGAGTTTGAATCGCAGAGCGGTAAGGATATTATGATAGAGCTTGATAATCCGCGCTATTCGGCAGAGCTTGTTTTAAACGGAGCAACCGCTGCGCAGCTGATAATGCCGCCGTTTTCGTGCAGAATAGACGGCGCGGTGCTGAAGAAAAATAATGTGCTTGACATTTATGTTAAAAGCGTTGGCGGAAGAGCATTCGTTCATTCCGATATTTCGGATTTGAGCGAAAAACGCATAGGCACTTATCATGAGATGACGCTGCCGTTTGAGAGGGAAACGGACGATATCGGTCTTGACGGAATCAAAGTGTATGAGGTATAAAAAGAGGCTGCAGCAGAACGAAATTCATTTTGCTGCAGCCTTTTTGCCGCTGCGGATATTTAAACTGAAAATATGGGTTCAGAACCAATGCTTCATTAGCATCAGTCCGTTTTTACGAATCGGCGCTTTCCGCAACCTTAACCGCAAGCGCACATTCAATGCGCTTTTTGAACAGGTCGCAGCCATATTCATAAACGCCGGAAATGTCCCCCGTTGCATGGTATGCATTTGCGGCGCAGCCGCCTGCGCAGTAAAGCTTTGCCCAGCAATCGGCGCAGCCGGGGCGCGTGTATGCATTGCATGCGGCAAATTTTTCGCGCACGGCTGTATTCGTAACGCCGTCGTAAATATTGCCCATACTGTACTTTTCGTCTCCGACAAACTGATGACAGGGATAAAGCTCACCCCACGGCGTTACGGCAAGATATTCCGTGCCGGATCCGCACCCGGCAACACGCTTGTATATGCATGGACCGCCGGTCAGGTCAATCATATAGTGATAGAAGGTGAATCCGCGCCCCTCTTTTTTTCGTTTAATCATTTCCTCGGCAAGCTTTTCATACTGGTCATAAAGCACAGGAAGATCCTCCTGTGTGAGTGCGCACGGGTCAGACGGGTCGCACACAACAGGCTCCATACTCAGTTCCTTAAACCCAAGATCCGCCATATGAAGAATGTCGTTTAAGAACTCCGTGTTATAGTGAGTGTATGTTCCGCGCATATAGTAGCTTTTGTTTCCGCGCTTCTTTAAGAAATTGAGGAAGTTCGGAAGAATTTTTTCGTAACTCCCGACGCCGTTGTAATCCTTTCTGAATCTGTTGTGAACCTCGGGTCTGCCGTCAAGACTCAGAACAACATTGTGCATCTCTTTGTTGCAGAAATCAATAACTTCATCATTGAGCAAAACTCCGTTTGTCGTAAGTGTGAAACGAATGTTCTTATCATGAAGTTTTTCCTGCCGGCGTCCGTATTCAACGAGCTGCTTCACAACATCCCAATTCATGAGCGGTTCGCCGCCGAAAAAGTCGATATCAAGATTCTTGTGAGCGCCCGAATTTTCAATCAGAAAATCAATTGCGCGCTTGCCGGTTTCAAGACTCATGACGGCGCGTTCGCCATGGTATTTGCCCTGTGCCGCAAAGCAATACGAGCAGTTTAAATTGCAGGTGTGAGCAACGTGCAGACAGATTGCTTTAACATTAAAATTATTGCGCCTGTAGTTTCTTGCTATCTCCTCATAAGCGTCCTCGGTGAAGAGCTGACCGCTTTTCTCAAGCTCATGAATATCTCCGATACATTCGCGGATTTCGTCCTCCGTCACATCCTCGCGCATACCATACTTTTCCGTCATGGTGCGCACAATTTCATCCTCGGACGCGGTTTTTATCATTGAAATTATATCGTAAGCAACATCGTCCACCACATGAACAGAACCGCTGAAAACATCGAGCACAATATTATATCCGCACATTTTATACTGATGTATCATTTTGTAACCCCTTTTTTACAGATGATAATAAAGCAGGGGTTGTAAGAAATGCTTCCACAAACCTTACAACCCCTCTTATAGTTCAATTTAGCGATTGCTGTTTTCGCAAGCCTGATTTGCTACGCCGCAAGAGGTCTTGCAGGCTGACTGACAAGATGTCTGACACTCGCCGCAGCCGCCGGTTTTAACAGACTTATTAAGATCGCGTGTCTTTAATGTAACTATTCTTTTCATTGTACAGAATCTCCTTTATGTAATCTCTTTAATCTATAGTATAGCGCATTTTTCTGTTTGTGTCAAGTAAAAAGCGCCTTTTGACTAAATATTATTGCCGCTTGCATTCAGCTCCATAAGCTCGGTTTTTGTCATAAGAACGCGGCGCGGCTTGCTGCCCTCGTGCGGACCGATGATTCCCCGTTCCTCAAGCTGGTCAACCAGTCTGCCGGCGCGCGAATACCCGACCTTAAGCTTGCGCTGCAAAAGAGATGCGCTTGCCTGACCGATGTCAACAACAATTTCGATTGCCTGCGGAAGAAGCTCATCCCAATCTGAGGATTTGTCCTCAGCTTCGGAAGTGTCCTCAACTCCGTTTTCGATATGTTCCATAACATCCTCATCGTATTTTGCCGAAAAGTCGGTTTTGACGAAGCTGACAATGTTCTCAACTTCCTTATCGGAAACAAACGCGCCCTGAATTCTTGTCGGCTTGCTTGCTCCCATCGGGAGAAACAGCATATCGCCTTTGCCGAGCAGTTTTTCCGCGCCGCCCATATCGAGAATCGTGCGGCTGTCAATTTGGCTTGAAACTGAGAATGCTATTCTGCTCGGAACGTTTGCCTTGATAAGACCGGTGATAACATCAACGGACGGGCGCTGCGTTGCAATAACAAGATGCATGCCGGCGGCACGTGCCATCTGTGCAAGTCGGCATATGGAATCTTCAACATCGCGCGGACTTACCATCATAAGATCGGCAAGCTCATCGATGATGATTATAATCTGCTCTAACTCACGCTCGCCGTTTATTGCTGCATATTCGTTGTAACCCTTAATATCACGCACATTTGTGTCGGCAAACATTCGGTAGCGCTTAACCATCTCCTGCACCGCCCAGTTCAGCGCACCTGCCGCGCGCCGCGGATCGGTAACAACAGGAATAAGAAGGTGGGGGATGCCGTTATAAACCCCAAGCTCAACCACCTTTGGGTCAATGAGTATCAGTTTGACCTGATTGGGGTCGGCTTTATAGAGAATACTTGTAATAAGCGAATTTATGCAAACACTTTTACCGCTGCCTGTTGCACCGGCGATAAGCATGTGCGGCATTTTTGAAATATCCGATACAACGGGCAATCCTTCAATGTTTTTGCCCATTGCAAATGCTGTTTTTGACTTGTAATTCCGAAATTCGTCCGAATCAATAACATCACGCAGACGAACCATTGAAGTGTTTTTGTTCGGAATCTCAATTCCGACAGCCGCCTTGCCGGGAATCGGAGCTTCAATTCTCACTCCCATCGCTGCAAGGTTCAGAGCAATATCATCGGCAAGATTAACAATTTTGCTGACCTTCACGCCGGCTGACGGCTGGATTTCAAACCGCGTGACGCTCGGTCCTTTGCTTACTTCAAGTACTCTTGCTTCAACACCGAAGCTTTTCAAAGTTTCGATAAGCTTATTTGCCTGCGTCCGCAAGTCTTCCTTTTTATCACCGCCGGAAACCGGAACCTTATCGCGCGAAAGCAAATCAACGGGAGGAAACTCATAGTCTATGTGGTCAGTATCAATATCGCTGTCGGTAAGCTCAATCGGTGAATTGTCCTCTTTTTCTTCTTTAACTCCGCCGGATGCCTCCATTGCCATGTTTTCAATATCCTTGGGGATTTCGGTTTTTTTGACCGGATCTGAAAGGTTCGGAAGCTCGTCAGTCGGCTTAGGCTCGAAAACATGAATTTCAAAATCAGAGTCGGACTGCTCTGTGCTGCCCCCGGGTTTTTCGTCATGCACTTCGGGTTCATTGCCCGGCTTGTCCGGCTCTTTTTCTTCCGATAAGGCAATTTTCTTCTTCTTTTTTTTCTCAGGAGTTTTTTCAGCGGTTTTTTTGCTGCCGGATTCAGTGCCGTTGCCGGCATGCTCTTTTTCCGGGTTTTCGGAGGCAGATTCCTTTTCTTCGTACATTCTGTCAATAAGTGACGATACAGAGTCTGATATAAACCCGGCAAAGTTTGTGAGCGGTTCAAGACCGGTTGCCGTTACAATGCACAGGAGCGACAGACAGACCAGAATAACGGCTGCTCCGGTTGAGGAAACAAGTCCGCGCAGCGGAAGCGCCAACAGCGCCCCGATTATTCCGCCGGAATGACAGCTTTTGCCGCTTGTTACCGATGTTTCAATCAGAGAAGCAAAGGTTGCATTCCCGGAAGAGAAAAGCTCAGGTTCAAGCGTTGTGAAATAAAGCGTGTGAAGCGCTGACACAAATATCAGCATCAGAGACGCGAATACATAGCGGTGAACATGAGGAGCAAGCGTTCCCTTTGCAAACAGATGAACCGTTGCAATGCAGAGAATGACCGGGATGACATATGATGAAGCTCCCAGCAGAATACACCCGAGATTTTTCACAAGCTCACCGACAATTCCGAATGATTTGAAATAATAGGAGAGCACAAACATTATGCTCACGAAAATCATGACAATTGCCGTGATTTCCTTTCTCGGATAACGCGCGGCAGAGGATTTTTTTGTTGCACGCTGCGGCGCTGCTGAACGTTTTTGCACCTTTTTCTGCGTCGTACGCTGTGAAAGCGCTTTCCCCGACGGGGAGAGCGCTTCATTTTTTACATTTTTCTTTGTTTGTGCTGACGGGGTCTTTTTTTCGGTCTTACCCTTTGCCATATGTTAAACCTCCGGAAAATCAGAGTATAAAGTTAAGTATGATAGCAGCAAAGCCTGCAAAAATACAATAATATGCGAAATAGCTGAGCTTACTTTTTTTAACAAGATTAAGAAGAAAGCGGATTGCAAAGTAACCGCTTACAGCGGCGGTTATCATTCCGACGGCGACCGTGCCGAACGAAAAAAGCTGCTTGCCGCTTGACGCAATGTCCTTAAGGTCAAGCACAAGCGCGCCGAGAATTGCCGGGATGGAAAGCAGAAATGAAAAGCGCACTGCCGTTTCGCGGTTTAAGCGGCTGAAAAGACCCCCTACAATCGTGCTTCCGCTGCGGCTTATTCCCGGGAGCGTTCCGAACCCCTGGAATATTCCGACGCAGACCGCCTGCTTATATGTCATATCCTTAAGCTCTGTTTTTCCGCCGCCGAGCTTTTCGCTGAGAAACAGCAGAGCAGCCGTGATAAGCAGAAAAACACCGATTTGCCAAAGTTGCGGATTTGAAATCAAATCGCCGAACAGGAGGGCGGCAATAACCGCCGGAATTGTTCCGACAATCAGCATTGCTATAAGGCGGCGATACTCGAACTCCTTAAGGCGCAAACCCTTTCCGCGGAAAAGGTCGCCGAGCATTGAAAAAAATGCCTTTATCATTTCGATAATATCGCTGTAAAACGCGGCAAAAACGGCTGCAAGCGTTGCAACATGGAGCAAAATATTAAAAGAAAGCAAATTTGCCGCTTCCGCGTCCATACCCATAAGTGCGCCGACTATTGCCAGATGACCGGAGCTTGATATGGGAAGAAATTCACTCAAACCCTGAACAAGTCCGAGTATAAATGCTTTAAATAATGTCAATTTAATTCCCCCAATATGTATTTAGAGATTCATTTTATTATTATATCACAGTCAAATTAAAAAATCCAGTATTAATGAAAAACTTTTTTGCCTTTTTGAGCTGCATGGGGTTCGCTGAGCTTATGTTTTTCACAGATTAAGCTTGCTTATCAGACTGTCGGTTCGGCTTCTGAGTCTTATATGATTTTCGTGCGTGAGTCCGGGGTCTGAGCGCAGAAGCTCCTCCGCAGCAGCTCCGCTTTCTTTAAGAACCTCCATATCGTTGGCAAGACTTGCAATTTTAAGATTGAGAATACCGTGCTGCCGCGTTCCGAAAAAGTCACCGGGGCCGCGCAGTGAAAGGTCGGTTTCCGAAATTTTAAACCCGTCGCTGCTTTTGGTCATTATCTTCATTCGCTGCATAACGGTATCCGAACCGGAATTGCACACAAGAATACAATAGCTTTTCGTTTTTCCTCTGCCGACGCGTCCGCGCAGCTGATGCAGCTGACTGAGTCCGAAGCGTTCCGCATCCAGCACAGCCATGATAGTTGCTTCCGGCACATTTACCCCGACTTCAATAACAGTTGTTGCAACAAGAATTTTCGTTGTTCCGTCCGAAAAATCGCGCATCGCCTTTTCTTTTTCGGAAGGCTTCATTTTCCCGTGAACCAGTCCCATGGGGATATCGGGAAAAACTTTTTCACTGAGTTCTTTAAAAAGTGAGGTAACGGCAGTCATCGGGATATCTTCATTTTCCTCCACTGACGGGCAAACGATATATGCCCGGTTACCGGCAGCGGTTTCGCGGCGGATAAAGCCGTACATCCTCCCGAGCTTGCCTTTGTCAATGCAGAAAGTGTCAATCTTCTGCCGCCCCGGGGGCAGGGAATCAATGAACGAGATATCCATATCTCCGTACATAATGAGAGCAAGTGTCCGCGGAATAGGCGTTGCTGTCATAACAAGTGTGTGCACCGAGAAACTTTTTTCCGACAGAAGTGCGCGCTGACGTACGCCGAATCGGTGCTGTTCATCAGTTACGGCGAGTGCAAGATGATGAAAATGCACTTTGTCGGTGATGAGTGCGTGAGTTCCGAAAATAACACTGATTTTTCCGGATTGCAGCTGCTCATATATTTCTTCCTTTTCTTTCTTTTTTGTGCTGCCTGTGAGAAGAGCCGTTTTAAAGCCAAGTCCGGTAAGAATGGGGGAGAGATCGTTGAAATGCTGTGACGCGAGAACCTCGGTCGGCGCCATCATGGCAGCCTGACAGCCGTTTTTTGCTGCAAGATACATTGCGGCGGCAGCAATAACGGTTTTTCCGCTGCCAACGTCACCCTGCACAAGCCTGTTCATGCAAAAACCACCCGACACATCGTTCATAATATCGCATAGTACGCGCTGCTGTGCATCTGTAAGAGAAAACGGCAGTTTTTCGAGAAACGGTTCGATTGCGCAGTCTGAAAAACGCGTTCCGACAGATTTTGCTGTGTTGTCTTTAACGCGGCGCAGCGACATCTGAAGCAGAAAAAATTCCTCAAACACAAGCCGCCGCCGGGCAATCTCAAGGCTTTTTTCATCCTCGGGGAAATGAATGCTGCGCAGCGCATACAGGCGGCTGCAAAGACAGTGCCGCTGAGTTATCTCCGCCGGCAGTGATTCGTCAGGATAATCGGCGCAAAGCGAAAGCGCCGAAAGAATCGCATTGCGGAGAAGCCGCTGATTAATTCCGGCCGTTAACGGATATATCGGTATAATTGCCTTTGTGCATGAGGATGCCGCAGCGGGTTCGAATTCTGACGGAAGCATCGAAACGCTTCTTCCGCGGCGGCTTATTTTTCCGTAAAATGTATATGTCATACCGACTTTAATGATATCCTTTATGTATTTGTTATTGAAAAATGTGCAGCTCATTGTTCCGCTGTCATCACATACAGAAAATTTATAATAGCACATTCCTTTTCGCACATGATTTTCGGAAACGGGCGTTACAACGCGCGCCGTTACGCATACGGCAGCACCGTCCTCACAGCTGAACACGGGTGTGACGGTGCGGCGGTCTTCAAAGCGCACGGGATAATGCTCAAGCAGGTCGCCCACAGAAGAAATGCCAAGGCGCAGCAGAAGCTTTGCCTTGGCGTCGCCTATTCCTTTTAGAACGCGAACATCGGATTCATAAGGATTCATAATAAATTCCTCTTTCGAAAAAATTTATTCCACTGATATTATATAAAAGTACACAGGCTGTCCGCCGTCCGCGGTAACAACGTCCGCGTCGGGGAAAGCGTCCTCAACGCGCGCGGCAAGAGATGACATATCGTCCTCGGAAACACCGTCGCCGCGGTAAAGCGTTATAAGCTCGCTGTCCTCATCGGCAATGGCAGAAATCAGATCAAACGCAGCGTCCTCTCTGTTTTCGGAAACGGAAAGAATGTGTCCGTCCGACACGCCGATAATATTTCCCGATACAATTTCCTTTCCGTCAATGTTCGTATCTTTAACGGCGTGAGTCACGCTGCCGCTTTTAACCTTTGAAAGCGCCTTTGCCATGCGCACCGCATTATCATCAAAAGAAGCCGTTTTAGAATAAGACATCATTGCGGATATTCCCTGCGGAATTGATTTTGATTCAATAACGATAATCCGGCAGTCACACAGGTATTGTGCCTGCTGCGCCGCAAGGATGATATTCTTGTTATTCGGAAGTATAATCACGTTATCGGCATTAACCTTTTTTATTGCGTTCACAATGTCCTCGGTGCTGGGGTTCATCGTCTGTCCGCCGCGAATGATTTCATCGGCGCCAAGTTCGCGGAATACCTTTTCAAGACCTTCTCCGGAAGCAACAGCGACAATTGCCGATTCCTTATGCGGCTGAGCCTTAGGTTCCTCCGGTTTTTGTATGCCCTCAAGAATACTGGTGTGCTGCTGGCGCATGTTTTCAATCTTAATATTCACAAGCTCACCAAGCTTAACAGCCTGTTCAAGAACAAATCCGGGGTGATTTGTGTGAATATGCACCTTGACAATATCATCCTCGTCAATGACCAGCATGCAGTCTCCGCGCGGGCGGATGGCGCTTTTCAGCTTTGCTGCCGAAAGCGAGGCGTCGGACTTGTTTATAATAAATTCTGTGCAGTATGCGAAACGAATATCCTCCGTGCGGACGGACTGCTGCGCGGGTTTATCGCCTGCCGCCGTTGCGGCATTGCTTTCAAGCTGCACTGGATTTCCGCACAGTTCGCTTAAAAAACCCTCCAAAATAAACATCAGACCCTGACCGCCTGCATCAACAACACCTGCCTGCGCCAGCTGCGGAAGCATTTCTGTTGTGCGGCTGAGCGCCTCATTGCCTTTTTCAGATATCGTTTGAAAAAGTCCGGTGCAGTCCGCGCCCTCATACTCTCCGGCAGCTTGGGCAACCATTCTGATAACCGTAAGAATAGTACCCTCGGTCGGCTTCATAACAGCGCGGTATGCTGTTTCGCGCGCACTGTCAAATGCTGCTGCCAAAAGAGTTGCGTCCGCTTCGGCAGCGCCCTGAACGCACTTTGATATTCCGCGGAATATCTGCGAGAGGATAACGCCGGAATTGCCGCGCGCACCGCGCAGCGTTGCTTTTGCAACCGCGGACGCAACATCGGAAACAGTTGCAAAATCTCCGTTCTCAACCGCCCGTGCCGCGTTGATAAACGTCAGTGACATATTTGTTCCTGTATCTCCGTCGGGTACGGGGAACACATTAAGGGAATCCACCGTTTCCCTGTTATTGCTTAAATTGTTGGCGCCGGATATAATCATTCTTGAGAAAAGCGCCGCATCAATTGTTTTTATCATTTTAATATAGCCTCCGAATCCTTGTTATGCATTCGTTACACGGATGCTTTCAACGAAAATATTTACCTTTTTTACATCCATGCAAATAATTTCGGAAAGTCTGTATTTTACGTTATGCATTATGTTTTCGCATGTAGCGTTGATATTCACGCCGTATTGAACAACAATATACATATCTACCGTTACTTCGTTATTATCAACGGAAACCTTGATACCTTTTGCAAGATTGGAAGGCTTAAGAAGGCTCACAATGCCGTCAGTTGTGCTGCGGACAGCCATTCCGACAACACCGTAGCAGCTTGTGGCGATTAAGCCGGCCGCTTTTGCTATCACGTTGTTGGATATAATTATGCTGCCGTATTGATTATCTGTTTTTGCTGCCATATAAAATCCTCCTCCGAATATCATATATTACAGTATACCCCAAAAGATATGCTTATGTCAATATTTCAGTTGGCTTTATATCAGAAAATAAATTGTCGTTTTCGGTAAAAAGAATAATCTGCCGTTTGCCGGAAAGACGATGAAGAAGTTTTTCTGCATTTTTGCGGCGTTTTTTGTCGTACTGCGTGAACGGCTGATCAAGGATAACAGGAACTTTTGATTCGCCGAACAGCATATCTGTCAGGGCGAGCCGCAGCGCAAGATACATCTGGTCAATCGTTCCGCCCGAAAACAGCTCGCTGCTGCGAGGAATACCGGAATCAACATTGATTTTAAGATTATCATCGGTGAACAGGCGGCTGTATTTTCCGCCGGTGATTTCAGAAAAATATTCTGACGCAGCATCGTTAAGAGTAGGTGCGAAATTCTGCTGCAATTTGCGGCGCGCTTCCGCAAGCGCTTTCGCAGCAAGTCCGATGGAATCATAGAAATGCGTCAGCTCGGTTCGCCTTTGAGTCAACGCGGAAAATTCCGCGGCGTTCGCTTCAAGCTGAGGCTCTCCGGCACATGAAAGCTTTGTTTCGATTGCGCTGACCTCCTCGCTCAGTGCAATAAGATTTATGTGCGCCTGTTTCTTTTCAAAGGAAAGCTTTTCACGCACATTATCTCTGTCCTCAGGGGCGTAACCGTATTTTGTCATGAATTCCTCAATACGTTCATTGAGGTCTGTGCGCACTGATTCATATGAGTTATGCGTATCCGAATAAAGCAGATGCGCGGAATTGCACTCGGCTGAAGCCACAATGGCTTCTGTCTGTTTTCTCTTAAGCTCCTTAGTATGAAATGTTCCGTACACGGACTTAAGATTCTTCAGATAGATAACGTGCTGCACTCCGCCGAATATAAGACCCAATGCCCCTATGAATGAGGGAAAGCACAGCCATTTGTTAATTGCGGAGGCAAGGGTAATTCCGAAAAATACCAGAATCAGGCATAGTGCAGTGTGCCTTGCAGTGAAACGGCGATCGGGAATTTTCTCAAACTTTTTCAGCCTGTTGTAAATGAGAAGCGTCTTTCTGTAATTTAAAAGCAGAATATGATTTTTCTCATGCAAATCCTCGGCTTGTTTTTTCTTTTCAAGGATTACAGCGGCATTTTGCAGCTCTTCCGAATTATCGCCGAGACAGCAGTCGTTGTAGCGCTTTTTTGCTTCTGCCAGTTCCTTTTGCGCATCAAAAAGCCGCCTGCGCAGTCTGTCAAGCTCAGCCTGCTCCTTTTCCGAAATATGCTTTTCGTCAGCAAGTGAGCAAAGCCTTTGATTTATAACCGCAAGCTCGCCGCCGCTGCCGCGTGAAAGCTGAATTCTCCTGCGCATTGCATCAAGAATTTTAAGCGCCTTTTCAAAACTGACATTTTCATTTCCGGTGTCGGACAAATTTGAAAGTTTTGCTGTAATTTCCTCTGTTGTACCTTCAAAAGAGCTTGAAGCCTGCCTTATGTAAAGCGTTTTCTCATAGGTATCTTCACTGACAGATGACAGTTCGGCAGGCAATTTATTTAACTCTGTTCCGCTTTCCGAATCGAATATTTTAAGTACATCGTTCCTTTTGCTGCTTCCGCATTTTCTGTAAACGGTGTACGTTCTGCCGCCGGATTCAATTTCCATGCTGCCTTCGGCCGCAGAGCCATCCCACGGGGAATATCGGTCGCGGAAATTGATTCCTTTTTTGCGGCTGCTGCCAAAGCCGTAAAGCATGGCAAAGATAAATCCGGCAACCGTGCTTTTTCCGGCTTCATTATCCCCGGCAAAAGCGTTGAAGCCATCGTTAAGCTCAATCGTTTTATCTTTAAACTTTCCGAAAGAAATTAAATTAAGCTTTTTTATAATCATCGTGGTACTCAGTAATCCTCCTCATAACTAAATATCGGTTTCACGCCCTGAAAGAGCATTCAGCCCAATCCGCGCGGCTTCGGTAAATTCGTCCTCCGAGCGGCACAGTGCGCGGAGTTCTCTTAAAAACAGACCCCGCGGAGATTTTTCTTCAAGTATCGCATTGAGCGGTGCGTCCTGCGTGGTTTTGTCAATCACCTTTACCGAAAAAGCGCACGAGGAAAGATAATTTTCTATGTAAGCGCGTGAAAAATCGCTTGTTTCATCAAGCGCTCCGATTATTATAAAACGGTATATATTATCCTCGGAAACAGAGCTTTCAAGCTCCGAAATAATATTTTTGTTTGTTTGCAGCGGCGTTATATCAAGCGTGACTGTTATATATTTGCGGATAGTTTTGCAAATGCGTTCAATCCTGCAATCGGTGTGTGATATCTCGGCATATATAAAACCCGTATCGCCGCTTTCGTCAAATCCATGCCCCTCGGGTGTGCCGGGGTTTATACAGGGTACATTCCCGGCTTTAAAACTGCGCAGAGAATGTACATGGCCGAGCGCGCAGTAGTCTGCGCCAAACTTTGAAACGGCGGAGAGATCGGCAGCGCTGTATTCGCCGTTTTTGTCAATCTCGCCGTGCAGACAAAGAATGTTCACATATCTGTTGTCAGCTTCGGGAAATGTTTCAATAGGATCAATTGAAGCTGAGGTGAAAGAGCGGCCGTAAATCCGCAGATCTGAATCCGGCAGTGTAAATGCGGTGAGTTCGCCGGGAAACACGGTAACGTTTTTCCCGAGCATATCTCCGTTGTACGGACTGCCGCGGCTGATATAATCATGATTTCCGGCTGCTATAAATACCGGTGTGTTTTCAAGCCTTTCAAGCTCTGATTTAACAAAATAAACATCCGGAGCAGGCGGAACAGGGGTGTCAAACAAATCTCCGCAAATCAGGAGAGCGCCGGCATGGCGTTCAATGCAGAAGTCAACAATATATGTAAGCGATTTCTTTATTTCCTCGCGGCGCAGCAGCGCCTTGTCCGGAGGAAGAATACTGCATTTTGCGCCTATGTGCAAATCGGCGCAGTGAACTATTTTAAACATTTGAAAAACCTCGTATAAAATAATTGAAAAAACATTATTGATGTGTTATACTTAAATCTGCAGAGGCTGCGGAAGCTTTGCGGAAAGCGCCGCACCGCTTTTATATATCATTCGGTCAGCTGTGCGCACAGGCGGCATATCGGAACACCCTCGGCGGAAAACTTCTGTTCATATTCCGTCATTATATTGCCCTCAAATCCGCTTTTGTGCAAATCGTATGTAACATCGGAAACGGAGAATCCGTTTTCGGGAAACGATTCGAGCGAAAAATCGAAGAGTGCGCGGTTATCGGTTTTGAAGAATATGCGGCCGCCGGGTTTCAATATCCTTTTATATATTAAAAGGAAGCCGCCATGTGTGAGTCTGCGGCGCGCATATCCCTTTTTCGGCCATGGGTCACTGAAATTAAGAAATATGCAGTCAACGCTTTTGTCGGGGAAATCAAGGCTTAAGTCGGCAAAATTGCCTACCATAAAGCGAAGATTGCCGACCCCGGCAGCAGCTGCCTTTTCCATTGCAAGAACGCAGACGTTTGCAACCTTTTCAATAGCAATATAATTAATTTCAGGGTGAAGAACTGCGTTTTGCAGAATAAATCCGCCTTTTCCGCAGCCGATTTCTATGTAGAGCGGCGCACCGGAGGAGAAAAAATCCTCTTCCGCGCCGAATTTATCAAGTGTCAGATTTGCGCACACTGCCAGTCTGTCTGCGAGATGCGCTCTTGCTCTCATTCTCATTCGTTTTGTCCTTTCTTGCTTTTGCATATACCTTGCTGCCGGTTTTCATCTTTCCGTAAAATTCAACAAGCTTGAATTTAATTTCAACAGGAACGCTTCCGCCGCTGCTTTTTGCTGTTATCATATCGTAATCGCCGCGGCTGAGAAGTTTGCGGAGCTTTGCTTCAGCGCCGGAGGAGTCTGTCGTTCCGTTCACATAGCACAGCGGAGGAAAGAGCACACACCACCAGTTTTTGCCGCTGCCGCTGCCGATGACCACACGCACTGCGTCATATCTGCCTGCCGGAAGGGCAAGGTTTTCGTAATATTTTGTGGGAAAGCTGAAGCTGCCGTACTGCACGTCAACATCGTAATCAAAGCCGTTTTCGGCGATAACACGAAGCGCAATGTCGCGATAGATATCAAGATTGCCTTTAACATCGTCCTTCACTGTGAAATTTGCTTCGGAATGTTTCAGTATTTCGTCACGAACCTTAAGCTTTAATGCCTGATCCTCGTCACTGTCGCTGTTAGCAATCACGTGAAGCCGAACGATGTTCTGCGAAAGTGAAGAGCTGACGCTTTGAGTATAACCAAGTAAAATGATAATAATAAGGAGTACGGGAACTGTAACCGCCAATATTTTTTTCATATGCCAATACCTCGCTTTTCAAAGTTAAGTATTGACGGAAAGTGATATTTTTATACTGTTGTGCACAAATATACGGTTTTGTATTTTTCCCACAGCTCTTGTTTGGCAATGCGCGCTTTGGTATTATTTACAAAAATACCGAAAACGGTCGGTCCGCTGCCGCTCATCTGTGCGGCAAGAGCGCCGCGCTCAAGCATTTCTTCCTTAATTGTTTCTATCACCGGATGTTCCGCGGCAATAACGCTTTCAAAGGCATTTCCCATTCCCTGCGCTATTGTGCGAAGATTTCTGTCACGGAGTCCGTCTATAACAAGCTCGGTATTCGGGTGCTGCAGCTCACCGTATGTATCTGCTTTTGCATAAGCGTCGCGTGTGCTGACCGAAAACGGAGGTTTGGCTATAAGAATACTGCATTTCGGAATTTTCGGAAGTGAAGAAAGCTTTTCGCCGATTCCCTCTGCAAGGCGCGTTCCCCCCAGAATGCAGAACGGAACATCGGCGCCGAGCTTCTCGCCTATAGAGCACAGTTCCTTTAATGACAAACCGGCTTCAAAAAGCTCATTCATGGATTTAAGCACGGCAGAGGCGTTGCTGCTGCCGCCGGCAAGTCCCGCTCCGACGGGTATTCTTTTGGCAATATCTATGTTTATTCCGCTTTTTATCCCGGTATAATTAAAGAATGCCTGTGCTGCTTTATAGGCGATGTTTTCGGAATCAAGCGGAAGATAGGGGATGTTTGAGGAAAGCTCAATCCCGGAGGTTTTTTTATAAACCGTAATAATGTCAAAAAGCGATATTGACTGCATAACGGTTCTTATTTCATGATAACCGTTCTCTGCTTTTCCGAGCAGGTCAAGTGTTAGATTTACCTTTGCATATGATCTGTTAGCTACTTTTTTCATATTATTCTCCGATTCGTTGCTTTATTTAATATATATACTAAATTTTATTATATAACAAATCGGTTCAGATTGCAAATAAAATTTTTATCGGAAAGGAATTGATGTTTATGTTTTATGTCGGATGCCACCTTTCGGCTTCAAAAGGCTTTGCGCACATGGCAAAGGAAGCCGTTTCAATCGGTGCAAACACGTTTCAGTTTTTCACGCGCAATCCGCGAGGTTTTGCGGCAAAAGATGTCAGTGAAAGCGATGTTGCACAGTATAAGGCTGTTGCCGCGGAAAACGGCTTCGGAAAAATTCTGGCGCATGCACCGTACACTCTTAATCCGTCCTCGGCGGATGAACGTGTGCGTGACCTTGCTCTGCGAATTATGAAAGATGATCTTGAGCGCATGGAAAATGTTCCGGGAAATCTTTATAATTTTCACCCGGGCAGCCATGTCGGACAGGGAACGGAAAAGGGAATAGAGCTTACCGCAGATTTGCTTAACAGTGTGCTGACGGAAAATCAGACGACAACCGTGCTGCTTGAAACAATGTCGGGCAAGGGAAGCGAAATCGGCGCAACATTTGAACAGCTCCGCGCAATTATCGACCGCGTGGAACTTAAGGACAAGCTTGGAGTGTGCCTTGACACCTGCCATGTTTTTGACGGAGGATATGATATTTCGGGAAACCTTGACGCCGTGCTTGATGAGTTTGACAGTATAATAGGTATAAACAGACTTTATGCAATTCATCTTAATGACACGAAAAATCCTTTTGCAAGTCATAAAGACCGTCACGAAAAAATCGGAGAGGGATATCTCGGAAGTGACGCGCTTGTGCGTATTATAAATAATCCGCGGCTTAAAAATCTGCCGTTTCTTCTTGAAACGCCGAACGAGCTTGACGGATATGAAAAAGAAATAAAATTTTTAAAAGATAATTATAATGAGGAGGAAGCACAATGATAAGAAAAGGCTTTAAAATGAAACTTTATGACGGAATGAAAGAGGAGTATGCCCGCCGGCACAATGCCCTTTGGCAGGAGATGAAGGACATGATTCATGAATACGGCGGAAGCAATTATTCGATTTATCTTGACGAAGAAACAAACACTCTGTTCGGGTATATCGAGCTTGAGGATGAGGAACTTTGGGCAAAAAGCGCAGATACGGCAATATGCCGCAAATGGTGGGACTTTATGGCGGACATAATGGAAACAAATCCGGACAACAGTCCCGTTTCAATCGACCTCACCGATGTTTTTCATCTTGACTGACGTCTTTTTCAATCACAACGTAAGCGGCGCCGCGCTTCTTCAGGTTTCTGGAGACGCGCCCGCCGTTTTTATTCGGAACACAAATCGATACAAGCGAGTAGTTCGGAGTGCTGTCCATATTCAGAATATCAAGCAGCGCTCCGCTGACTGCTCCGATAACCGCCCCTGCAATAAGTCCCGTAACGATGCCTGTTTTTGCATATATGCCAATGCCGGGGATCAGCGCTGCCGCTGCACCGAGCACAATTCCGAGCGCTGCACCGCAGAACAGACCCGTAAAAACATAGTTTGAAAGCTGTGCATTTTCAGATGTGACGCTGCCGACCAGTATATCGCCGCTGCCTCCTCCGGATTCCGAAAGGTCAAACGCTGCCGAACGCGCTTTTGCACTGTCGTTAAAGTATGCCGTGATTTTTTTCATGTTATCGCTCCTAAGAATGTATTTAAAGCTATTGTCTGCAAATATTAATGAAAAATTCACAAAATTTACAAATATTTAATTGTAAAATAATAAATTTTGGTATAAAATACAGATTAAAATAACTTATTTTATTGACTGAACGGACACAATGTGATAAAATAAATCAGTATGGAAAAAATAATGACAGTGAGGTTGTTAATATATGGCAAAAAATGCGGAGGGCAGATCCTTTAAGGTTGTATATGTGCTGCTCGTGGTGTTAATGATGTTTGCTGCGGCAGGCGGCGGTATATACTGCGCAAAGCTGTTTACAACGCCCTACAGTAACGATGTTATTGATGAATTTGACGAAAATACGCTTGATTCGGTTGTTATATCCAAGGAAAAGTGCAATATTCTTATTCTCGGAACAGATAAAAGCGGCGGTCTGACGGATGTTATGATGCTTGCGCAGATTGACCCTCAGCAGGATAAGGTTTCGGTGCTCAGTATTCCGCGTGACACGCGCATTAAATTTAATAATCAGTGGATTAAAATCAATGCGGCGCATGCGATGGGAAAAAAGACGAAAAAGGCTGTTGAAAATTCAATAATTGCCGTCAAGGAGCTTACGGGGATTCCGATAAACCACTTTGTCAAGGTGAATTTTGACGCATTTAAGGACACGATTGACGAGCTTGGCGGTGTTGATTTTGATGTTCCGCAGCGCATGAAATACACGGACAAGTATCAGGATTTGTATATTGACCTTCAGCCGGGATTTCAGCATCTGGACGGGGATAAGTCGGAGCAGCTTGTGCGCTTCCGCCGCTATAAAAACGGTGACCTTGACAGAATCAAGGTTCAGCAGCAGTTCCTGCATGCAATTGCGGAGCAGAAGCTTCAGATGAAGTATATCGGCAAAATCAACAAGATTTATAAGATTGTGGCGAAAAATATGGAAACCTCAATGACGCCGGATAACTTTGTTCAGGTGGCAAAACAGGTTCTTTCCATCGGTAAAGAAAATATTCAGACGGAAATGCTTCCGTGCACACCTCAGTATATTGATAATATTTCATACGTAATTCCGGACACGGCTGCAATCGCCAAGGTTCGCGAAACAATGTTCTGTTATGATGAGAACGGAAACGATATAATTCCGGAGGTCACGGTAGGGGATGACACTGCGGAAGACGGTATCCAAAACGGCGCACAGGGTGCAGAACAGTAAGAAAAATTAAAAAAAAGCAAAAAAAGTGCTTGCATTGATACCGCGATAACGATATAATAAGATTGATATGGGGTAATGAAAGGAATGATTTGATGGCTGAAAATGTCAACGTTAAAATCACAATGGAAAACGGCGGCGAAATCGAACTGGAGCTTTATCCCGATATCGCACCCGAAACGGTTGCAAATTTCAAAACGCTTGCTGAAAATTCGTTTTATGACGGACTTACGTTCCACAGAATTATAAAAGGCTTTATGATTCAGGGCGGCGACCCTCTCGGAAACGGAATGGGCGGCAGCGATAAAACAATTAAGGGCGAATTTCTGATGAACGGCTTTAAAAATGACCTTAAGCATACGCGCGGAGTCATTTCGATGGCAAGAAGTCAGAATCCGAACAGCGCGTCAAGTCAGTTTTTCATTATGCATGAGGACGCGCCGCATCTTGACGGCAGCTATGCGGCTTTCGGCAAAGTGACAAAGGGAATGGATGTTGTTGATGAAATTGCATCCGCGCGCGTCGGCTTTGACGGGCAGACGCCGGCTGAGCCTCCCGTAATTAAATCAATAACGGTTTTATAAGCTTGTGTATTAAATAATTTTTTAATTATTTTTTATATTTTTTAAACATGAAAGGATGTTTTAAAATGGCAGTAAAAGTTGCAATTAACGGTTTTGGACGTATCGGTCGTCTGGCATTCCGTCAGATGTTCGGTGCAGAAGGCTACGAGGTAGTGGCTATCAATGATCTTACAGATCCCAAAATGCTTGCTCACCTTCTCAAGTATGACTCATCTCAGGGCAGATACGACGGTCACACTGTTGAAGCAGGCGAAAATTATATAGTTGTAGACGGAAAGAAAATCACAATTTACAGCGAACCCAAGGCAGCAGACCTTCCCTGGGGTGAAATCGGTGTTGACGTTGTTCTTGAGTGCACAGGTTTCTACACATCGAAAGAAAAATCTCAGGCTCATATCGATGCAGGCGCTAAAAAGGTTGTTATTTCCGCTCCCGCAGGAAAAGACCTTAAGACTATCGTTTACAGCGTAAACGAAAAGACTCTTACAAAGGATGATCAGATTATTTCTGCCGCTTCCTGCACAACAAACTGCCTTGCTCCCATGGCTAAGGCTCTCAATGATTTTGCACCCATCCAGTCCGGTATCATGGCAACAATCCATGCATACACAGGCGATCAGATGATTCTTGACGGTCCGCACCGCAAAGGCGACCTTCGCCGTGCACGTGCAGGCGCTGTAAACATCGTTCCCAACTCAACAGGTGCCGCAAAGGCAATCGGTCTTGTTATTCCCGAGCTTAACGGCAAGCTTATCGGCGCTGCTCAGCGTGTTCCCGTTCCCACAGGTTCAACAACAATCCTCACAGCTGTTGTTAAGGGTACGGATATCACTCCCGAAAAGATCAATGCAGCTATGAAAGCAGCTTCCAACGAGTCTTTCGGTTACAATGAGGATCTCATCGTTTCTTCCGATATCGTTGGTATTCGTTACGGTTCTCTCTTTGATGCAACTCAGACTCTCGTAACAAAGATCGCAGACGACCTTTACGAGGTTCAGGTTGTTTCCTGGTACGATAACGAAAATTCTTACACAAGCCAGATGGTTCGTACAATCAAATATTTTGCAGAGCTTGCATAAGCTCAGGCATATAAAAACGGCGTCCGCAAAAACTGTGGACGCCGTTTTCATATATATAAGGGATTCCGCAAAAAAATTGCGGAATCCCTCAGACTGTCGAAAAAGTCGGTCAACCACAAGCAAGCTATAAGTTTTATCACATTAATTTTAAAGAATTTTTGATTCAAAATCAAACTGCAATCAAATCTGATATTGGTTTGTATCAACTGTCAATCCCCGAAATTTAGGGGGTTTTTGCTTGTTTCCGTCCGGCACACCCTCTAACGTACCTTTGTACGCCGACGAGTGCGTGCCGAACAGATTTACCTTCCTTTTTCAACGTCTGCCAGCGTGTCGATAGGTTTATCGACACGCTGAGGGATTCCGCAAAAAAATTACGGAATCCCTTTTGCTGTTGTGCGGCATATTTAGCCACAGCCCGATAAGGAAGTATTGCCCTGCTAAACATCTTTTTTGCGAATTTCTGCGTTAAAAAAGGCTCGGAATCCGACAGGATTACTCGCTTTTTTGCCTTGAACTTCATCAAAAAATATTGTTTACAGGGTGCAAAGCAGTTTTGAAGGTCGGAATTTAAGATTTAAAGAACGGCTTTCAAAACCAATACTTCCTTATCGGGTTGTGGCTTTACCTTGTGAAATTTTGTCCGTTCAGAACATCGGCAATATGCCTGTTGCATTTTTGCACTTTGGATTCACTGAACAGAGCCTCATCGGCGACTTTTGATTTTGTCAAAAAAACTAAAAATTTTTTCTTTTTTCTATTGCTTATTCGGAAAGTGCGTGTTATAATTTACTTATCAATCAGTAATTAAAGAGGTGATTTAATGCGAAGTCCCAAATACCGCGAGGAAAAAAAGAAAGAGATAATGATGAAATGCTTTGAATGTTACTGCGATAACGGACTGCGCGATACGGGGATAAAGGAGCTTGGAAAATATTGCGGCATGACATCGGCAAATCTGTACGGGTATTTTGACAATGTTGACGATCTTATAACGCAGTCAACCGAATATTGCATGGCAAAGGTTGAGGACGACTTTATGGAGCTTGCGCCGAAAAACCCAATGGATATTCTTAGGTTTATCGAAGAAATTCCTTACTGGACGGCGCAGAAGCACGGGAAAAAATACAGGCTTATGTACCAGGTTTACACGCATCCGAAATACATTGAGCATGGAAAGAAATTTGTTGAGGGTGTGAGCCGGAGATACACAGAGTATGCACAAAGACTTTCGCCGATTCTGGGGATTCCGGAGGATATTCTTACAGGTTTTATATTTTTGTTTGTGCGTGCGGCGGTGCATTATGCATTGTTTGAAGACAAGTATTATCTTGAATCGGAAATGAAAGCGCTTAAGCTTTCGGTATTTGCAGTTCTTAAAGAGAATAAAAATAATAATATGGAAGAATTGGAGGCAATGTTATGAGGCGAAGAAGAATTATGAGCATGGCGATGGCGCTTTGCATGCTTGCGTCAATGCTCGCCGGCATACCTGCCGCTGCGGCGGAAGAGTATGTGTGGGTGTACACTCTCGGATTCGAAGTCAGCAATGCAAAGGATTCTGCAACGGGAAAAAACAATGTGCAGTGTCACATGCGCTTCGGGAAGGATTACGAGGTTTTCAACGTTCAGGGCGTAAACAAAAAAGGAACGGAAACGAGAACCGAGTATCAGTCAACGCGTGCACCGTGGACGCTTGATACAATCACCTTTGAGAATAACCATAAGGACGCGGTTAAGATAAGGTCATATTACATGTGGGTGCGCCGCTCGAAAAAAAGCGCTCCCGAGTATGGCTATAATGAAGCCCTCTTTGATAGAAACTATCCGAACGGAATGGGCAAGAATGACGGAAAATGGCTCGACACAGACGACCATAAGCAGACAAGGCTCATATATGTTTTCTGGCCCGAGCGCGTGATAGAGAAAACCGGTAACTTTACTACCGACCCGGCTACGGTTTATGTGAGCGATTCGGGAAGCGATTCCGGCACATATGAGCTGAAATACGACGGTTATGTGAGAGACCAGTATGTGCGTGTGGTAACAGACAGCCCTATCGGAGAGAAATATTACTGTCTGGATCTGAGCGCGCCGCCGACAATTACATATGCATTTTCGGGGCAGAAAAAGGACGGCGGAACGGTTAATCAGAAGGATCTTCAGACAAACGCCGGCTTCACTTTCGGGGATACGGGCCTCAAGGCGGAGAAAAACGCTCTTGCGGCATATATGAACAAAAACGGCGTTAACAGAATAACCGTGAGCGCAACGCTCGGCTTTCCCGATGGAACGGTCAGAACAAAAAAATCTCCCGATAAGTATACGAAGGAGATAACATTTGTCCGCAAGGCGTTCGAGATTGAAAGCGTGTCGTTCAGCACGAACAAATATGTTCCGTCAACAACAGACAAAAAATATAATGATGACAACAATTTCTATAACAATACAATCAAAAATGCCGATGGAACAAGAAGCATTACAGTTACGGGAACGATAAAGACGGGCGGAAACAACGATCATCTTTCCGCAGAGGATAATCTTTACGGAGCGAAGCTGATTTTTTCGGAGGCATATATTGCACTGGGTGACGCTTCAAAAAGGCTTGAAGCGCGGGATAAAAGACTGACAATATACGGAAACACATTTAAGCTGACGTTCCCGTATGACGAAAAAGCGGATTCGCAGAATAAGAGCATTGAGCTTGTGCTGAAAGGTACGCTTTCGCCGGTGCTGTTCGGCGGAAACACGGCAACGCTTCGCGACGGAGCTAAAGTGGGATATTCCTGCATTTCCTCAGTCAACAAGGTTGACGCTGTTTGCCCCGACCTTCGCCTGACGGCGGCAGAGGGCGGCGCCGAGGAATATCTGTCAAAATGGCACAAAACGGCAGACCTTACCGTGACTCCGGCCGAAACGATCTATTCCGCGCTCGGCAGCGGAGAAACCACTACGGAGGGTTACGCCGTTATGGAACTGAAAAACGGCAGCTCAAACGTTGCAATCTATGATTATAAAGGCAAAAATTCGCCGTCCGCAACGCAGAAAGTGCCCGCAACAAAGGGCAGCGATACCGGAATCACGCTTCGCCTGCGCGACGCGGTTGAGGGCAGCTTCACACTTGTATTTTCAGGCAAGGACGCGGCAGGAAATCCGCTCTCGAAAAAGATTGAAAACGTTCTTCTTGATAACAAAGCGCCGGATGTTACGGTGGACGAACAGTGCGGACTGCGGAAACAGGACGGCAGCCGCAGCAACAGCTATTCTGTGAAGATAACGGACGCTTCGAAAACAGGGCGGCTCTACTACTGCTTCACGGACAGTCTTGTAAATGTTCCGGAATTTGACGAAAACACCGCGCAGAAGCAGACAAGCGGAGAGATTGACAGTACGCTTAACAGATGGGCGTTTATCGACCAGGCGGATACGGAGAACGGAAACACGGCTTCGGCAATCATCCGCGTTGAAAAGGGAGAAAACTTTAAGGGGCGGCTGATATATTTCGCAAAGGACGGCTTCGGCAATGCAACAGACCAATCTGTCCGCGATATAAATATTAATAATGAAGATACTGCCTGCCGAATCGAAACGGAAAGCGATTCATCCGTTCCGCACCGTAACTACAAAATAACGGTAAGCACGAACAGCAATAATAAGGTGGAGTATCTCTGGAAAGACTCGAAGAATAATCCCATAACGAAATATGTAAAATACACGGACGGAATTAACACCGCAGACAATGCTGCGACAAGCGCGCTCAACGGAGCGTACACGCTTGTATGCAAAATAATTCCGCCGTCGGGTGAAAAAAGCGCTTCCTACACGGAAAAACCGTTCTCGTTTGACAATGAAGGGCCGGCAATAAGTGCGCGCAGTCTGGCGCCCGATACCTGCAAGGCGCTTCAGACAGTTTCCGTCTTTGTGACGGACGCTTCGGGAGTGACCGAGGGGGTTGCGTCGGTTGTGAATCCTGACGGAACACCTGTTGAAGGACTTGAGGAATTTGCACTGACAACAGCGGACGGAGCAATTTCGCAGAATATTAATATAGGAAGTATTCCGAACGGCGCTTATGCACTCAAGGTTCGCGCAACCGACAAAAACGGAATTGAAAGCTCCGCCGTTTCGGAAAGCTTCGGGATAAGGAGCGAAAAACCCGAAATCACGGCTTCAATCGTGACCGATAAGCAGTATAACGAAAAAGCGCTGACGGCTTCATCCGATATCACGGTTTCCGTTAAAGTTTCGGAAAACTTCAGAAATGCAGCGAAGATGAAAAATCAGGCAATTTACTGCCGAATCGGTGAAAGCCTCTCAATGCTCGGTGACTGGGTAAAGATAGGTGACGCGGCGGTAAACGGAGATGTTATAACCGCAGATATTAACACAAAGGCGCCCGTGGCAAGCCTTTCGGACGGGAAAAATATTCTTTATATTCAGGCGGCTGTGTTTGACGCTGACGGCAACACTTCCAAAATAAATGCTGAAACGGTTTGGTCGGGAGAGATTGAGTTTTATCACGATGAAACGGCGCCGCAGTCCAGACTTGTGATTGAGGATAAGCACACTGCCGAGAGTATAAGCGGAAAAGTTTATCTCAGTGATAATCTTGACAGCGAGCTGACGCTGACATCTGACAGCGCGGCAATAAAGATTGAAAAAGCTGAGAATGAACGGAATGTGTTCAATATAACGGTAACGGAAAATGTTGATAATGCAAAGCTCCGCGCAAAGGACGCAGCAGGCAACTCTTCAGAAATTCCCGTAACGATAAGGGGAATTGACAGGGAAGTGCCGGCAGCGGATATTCGCATATCACACACGGCTTCGGGCGCAAGAACGGACGCGCAGGCAACAGTCACCGTAAACGGAGTTAAGGGCGATGGTGTTCTGGTAACGGCTGTCAGCGAGGAAGATTACAAAACATATATATCAAACGGAAAAATTAACGATAAACTGTTTGAAAAATCAGCGGATGAAAATATCACAATAATGCAGACGCGCGAGGAAGAAGGATTGTGGGACGGTGAAAAAAATCTGACCTACAGCGTTCGCGCAGCCGGACTGACGGGAAATTACTTTATCTGCATCCGCGCGGAGGACAGCGTCGGCAACACGGCTGATATAATATCCTCCGAGCCGCTTTCGCCGAAAGACGCGGAGCTTTCGCGTGAATTTACGCTCAATCCCATGAAAGCAGGCAAAAAGTCGATTGTGAAAGTGAAATTCAATATGCCTGTCTATGTTCTTCCGCAGGATAAGATAAGAACACAGGCTGACAACACGCTGATTGATCCAGACGGACTGACGGCAGCGGAAAAAATCACCGAAACAAATTTTGCTCTTGCAAAATCGCTCGGCGGATTTTATTCGCAGGATTATTCGTTCACGATTGAAAATAACGGCGAATATATGCTTTACACCGTTGATGATATCGGCAGAACAAAGCTTGTGCGGCTGAAAGCGGAGGGAATTGAGTTTAACTCCACCGGCGGACTTAAGGCGGAAATATATGACGGCGAAACGCTCATCACGGATTACAGCCTTGTAAATCCCGATAATTATCCGAAGCTTGTCATAACGCCCGAAAAAGCAGGCAAGAATCTTGCCCCGATTCCGACCGGCGATAAACCGAAGAACGGTCTTGTGTTCTCGGAGGAGGAATCTGAGCATGGCGCAAGCGACAGTACATATACCAAGCTTGTCTATAAGATAGTTCCCATTGAGGATGAAAGCTCGGAGTTTTATTATCAATTGGCAAAATCAACGGAAAGACTGATTGAGGTTTACATATTCGATGAAACCAATACCGAGCCGTCAACGTGGAGTCTTGAGAGCCTTGTGCTTGACGGAATCGATAACACGCCTCCCGAAACGAGCGTAAGAGTAACGCCGGAAATATTTGTGTTCGGCGATGACGATTACGGTCACCCCGAAAGAATTATTCCCACTGCCGGAGAGGTTATGTTCTATGTGACTGCACAGGACGCGGAGAGCGGAATCAGAAAAATCACGCTGCTCAGAGAAGATGACGATGAAACGCAATCGGAGATACTCGTTGAAGCTCCGATTGACGAAGACCACAGCGAAGAACCGTGGAGCTGGAACGGCGCACAGTACAATATTCCCGTAAAAATCGATTATTACGGAGATACCGACCCCAAGAGCGTGAAAATGATTCGCTATACTTTCAGTGATAATCACAGAATCCGTGCTGTTGAAGTTGAAAACAAGTCCGGAAACAGATCCTGGGCAATGCTTAACTTTATGGAAGGTCTCGGAACAATGGGCGCAATCTGCAAGCTTGAGCTTGAGGAAAATAAGGATTACAAGCTTAAGTATTATTATCAGGACAGCAATGACGAGTGGGTTGAAATTGCCGATCCGGCAGATGAAAAATCGTTCTATAAAAAGGCAAAGGTTGTGCTTGAACCGATAACGGATTACGGCGATGACCAGACAAGATGGGAAATCGGCGACCGTGAAATCCGCGTTCTGAACAATAACGGTTCATTTGAAAAGGAGCTTGATTCGTTCGAGCGTTCATTTACCTTTAAAATAAAGGATAAGTTCGGATATACAAAGGACGTCCGCGCGGACGCACTCGATAATTTCGACTGCGAACCCGGTGAAATCAGCTACACTTTGTCCGAAACGGGAAAAACAAACAAGGATATCCGACTTACCGTAACTGCATCGGATGAAAAGAGCGGAGTCGGCAAGGTTATGCTTGTTTCTGCAAACAGCAGCACTGAGCTTAATGAAAACGGCGGAGTTTATGAGTATAACATAACAGAAAACGGAGTATACAGCATTGTTATGCTGGACGGCGTGGGAAATAAAACCTCGAAGAATTTCAGCATTGGCAATATCGATAAAACCGTTCCCACAGCAGAGGTTGAGTACAGCACGGAAAAGGTAACCTCGCGCCCGGTCAGCGCATCGCTCACCTTTTCAAAGCCGAATGTGCGCATAACGAGAATTGAGTACAATCCGTCCGGAACGCTTCGGGAATCGGATTACAGTGTAAATTACACAACATCGGTTATAACATTCACAAAGCCGGGCACGGTAGACGTATACTTCACAGACGAATTCGGAAACGAGGGTGTGCGCGATGTGACAGTTGCAAATATTGACACAACGCCCCCGGCGCTTGAAGCCGTTATGACACCTAATCCGAACAAAACCGAGGTCAGCGTGAGGTTTGACAAGGCGAAAAATTCAGAAACCGGCGAAGCAATCGACAAGCGGCGCGGGCTTAGCGATGTTACGGTTACATACGGGGGAATTGTTCAGAAAGCCGACACGGCAGAGTTTGTGTTCTGCGAAAACGGTTTCTACACCTTCAAAACGTATGACGATGAGGGAACGTCAGCTTTCCTGACCATTGAAATTAAGGATATCGACACAAAGGCGCCCATAATCACGCAGGTGAGATGGAGCTATGAATACGATGAACTTGAAAACGGCGAATGGCAGACAAAAACGCGTGACGGCTCAATAACGCCGTCAAAGGCAGGCTATGTTATCGCGTCTGATGTGAACCCCGTGACAAACCGGGATGTTACGGTCACGGTTGTTACCGATGACGAAACGAGAATTGCCGGCAGCAGCGGGGAATATGCAAAGGAAAACGAAAAGGTATACAGCGATAACGGACTTTACATATTTGACATGGAAAAGTCGAATCTTCTCACAGATTCGTACGGCGTTGACGTTGAAATTATCGACAGGATTCCGCCGGTTATTGACCTTTTCGGAAAGAATGAGCTTGTGTTCTATGAAAACAGCTCCATCGGCGAGGCGTATAACCGTGACATGCTTGAAAAGCCGGGCGTTGCATTCAATGCGTTCGATGCTTTCGGAAAAGGCACTGATTTAAACGGAACGGTTAAGATTGATTGGGGCGGCTTTGATCCGAGCGACATAAATAAGAATAAATTTGATTCCGGAAAGCCATATACAATCACCTATTCGGTTTCCGATAAAGCGCATAACATCACTGAGGTTAAGCGCACGGTGCGCCTTGTCGGCATGCACGACACGGTTGCATTCGTGAATGGAAATCTTCCCGATGCGTCCGGCAGATGCGAGGTTGAGGGCGGTAAGGTGACTGTAAGCCTTAAGAACATTTCTCCGAGCGCGGCTGTATATGTTCGCCGCATGAGCGGACTTAAAACAATGGGGCAGATGAAAAAGAGCGAAATTGTTGTTCCGCGCGATGAAAACGGCAGCTTCACAGTGACAGGACTTTCAGAAGGCTGGCACACATTCTATCTTCAGACGGATAAGCGCGATTACTTTGTGCTTCAGGTTTATATCTATATTTAAGGAGGAACAGCAGGAATGAATATCTGCAAAAAATTACTGTCGTATATACTTGCGGCAGCAATGCTGCTGACGCTTGCTCCGGCTGCATTTGCTTCCGAAGCGGCACAATACAGCATCACAAACGGGTATTTAACATATACTTTTAATGCCGATACGGGCGGTTTCGCAATCGAAACCGCCGAGGGCAATCCGAAAAAGGTGCTTGATAACGATATTCCCCTCCTTTATGCAGAGGACAAAACGCACAGTAACGGAACATCTTTTATAACAGTGCGTGTCGGGGATAAGGACTATATTTTCGGTCAGGATTACGGCTTTTTCGGAATTGACTCCAAGCTCGGAACGCCTGCCGTCAGCGCGGAGGGCAGACTGCTTACGATTCCGTGGACAATAAAGGGAATAACCGTGACTCTCAAGGCAGCTCTCGGGCAGGATGCCGACAGCGATATAACTGGAAACGTCGGTCTTTCGTTTGAGGTTAAAAACGAAAGCGGCAGGGATGAAAACGTGAGCGTACGCCTGCTTTTGGACACGGCGCTCGGAAATGAAATCGATGCACCGTATTTTGTCGTTGATACAGATATTAAACCAACGATGACGGAATCGGAATATGCGGGAGATGAACTTCCGCAGCAAATCCGCTGCGTTGATTCGCTTTCTAAACCGTCAAAGCTTTCATATATTCTTACAAAAGGCTGGAACGGCGGCGTGACGGCTGACAGGGCAGTTATCGGTCACTGGGCAAATATGGCAAATACAAGATATGATTACAAACCCGACCGTTACTGCGATTTTACGAACTATTCAAACGACCATCGCATGCCCGACAGCGCTGCTGCACTTTACTGGGAAAACAAGGCGCTGGCAAACGGTGAAAGTTTTTGCGGTGAACTGCTTTACGGCGTTGGCAACTTTTCAAAAAATGCGGATGGCAATGTCGGCATAAATATCACTGCCGGGCGCGTTGAACTTGCGGACGATAAAAAATCATATAAGAATGACGGAATAATTGATGTGACCGTTGAAATCGACAACACTGTTGACGGCGCAGTGCACCTGACAAACGCAATGATTCGCCTGACTGTTGACGAAAAGGAATTTTCGGTTATTGAGGGCGACGCGGCTGCCGTTCATAAGGAAATCGGCAGTGAGATTGTCACAAAGCAGTATAAGCTTAAGGCAGTTCCGCAGGCGGAGCTGACGGCAGGCACAATTTACGTTTCACTGACGGCAACGCAAACTCTTGCGGACGGCACTGAGGCAGATTTCGAATCAGCCGCCGAGAGAAGCGTTATTCTCCGCTCAACAGAGGGAAAACTGCCGGATGTGCAGATGAATAAAATCAATCCCAAAATTGTTTACACAAGCGGCGAAAAAGCTGTTACCGTTTCGGGAAAGATGAAAGCATTTAAGGCACTTAAGGAAAATCAGGGCTGGGATTTAAGGCTGATTCACGAAACAACCGGCGAGTCGGTTCTGATTAAAAAGAGCAATATTTCGTTCCTTGACGATTCGTATGAAAATATGAGCTTTTCAACGGGCGAAGAGCTTACCGTCGGAAACTATAAGCTTGTGTTTGAATTTACGAATCCGCAGCTGGTGGCAGAGCTTGGCAAAAGCATTACCTGCCCTCAAAAGCTCCAGGTTTCGGCAGATCCGAAATATAAGCTGAAAATGTACGGAACGATGGCTCTCATCCGCACAACGGATAATAACAAAACGGATTACGATTTCTATGCCTTTGAAAACGAGGGCGATTATCTGAGCTTTTATAAAGGCAGCACGGAAAAAACAGGTCTGCTTCACGGCGGCAAAATCAAATACAATTTCGGTGAAGAAAAAGCAATCGGCAAGCATGAGATTCTTCTTACAATTCGTGCGAATCTGCGCGAAATGACAAGAAAATCGGGCGAAAACACCGAAACCTACTGGCAGGCTTCGTATTCCGACGGTGATATTATCATCAATAATATGCTTTCCTATGAGGGAGAAAAGCCGCTTGAGCTTTTTGAGCAAAACGGAGAATATACCGTTAAGGGTGACGGACTTATCAAGGTTGTCAATTCCATTAACGTTTGGAGAAGTAAATGGAGCTTTTCGGTTAATAAAGGAATGGTGACTTCTCTTGACGGTGAACGCCTTGAAAAGAAAGGCGAATATACCTTGGGAAGCAAGCCGCTTCAGCTTTCGCTTGACGGTGCGGCAACAATGATTCAGTCAGTGGGAGGATTCCTTGTCGACTTAAAATTCGGCGAGATGAGCTCTAAGTGGCATGACGGCGGCGATGGAATCGTGACATACGGAATAGGATTCGGCGGTTCAATCAGTATCCCGATAAGCGCAAAGAAAAAAGACAACAAGGCAACCGACCTCACCGCCGATCAGGAGGATATGAGCGAGGAGCTTAACAATCTTTTTGATGAAAGCTTAACGGCGGATCAGGAAGATATGTCGCTTGAAATGAACGACCTGTTTGACGAAACGCCGAAAAAAACATCATCGGGAGCAAAGCTCACAAAGGACACAAACCTTTCCGAGGGGCAGCTGTCTGCCGAAATCAACAACATTCTTTTCGGCGAAAAGGGCGATGTTGAAAACGGCGCCGTTAAGGTTGATTCAACCGGATTTATCGGAATTGACGCCAAGACAACGCTTGCGCTTCCGAAAGACGTTTTAGGTTCGCTCGTTGCAAATTCCCCGGGAATATATGCAAGCGTAACAATTAACACGATTGAAAATATTTATCAGCTTGATGTCGGTGTGAACATCAAGGTTATCGAATGTGAGGGAACGCTTGCATTCAAAGAAGTTAAGGTAAAGGGCAAGGATAAAATTCTTCCCGACAAGATTGAATTTTATGTCCGCAACGGACTTAAAATTCCGCTTGCACCGCCCGTGCTTTATATGACGGGTCTTGGCGGCGGAATCAACGAACTTGCCGACACCATCGGCGGACAGTTTGATTCGCTGCCCCCGATAACGATTCTTCTTTTCACAAGGCTTGAAGCGATTGAAACGCTTATCGGCGATTTTAATGCGCGCGTGAGTCTTGAGGGAATGTCGCTCACCGGCGATATGAAGCTGAAATTTTCCGATAAGCTGCTTGACCTCAATGCCGGAATCTACGCTAAATGGATTGAGCCGTGGGAGCTTAATCTGTACGGAAATGTGAGCATCATTGACGGACTTATCAAGGGCGGAATAACGATAAATATTGCAGATCATTACTTCTACGGATATATATTTGCAAGTATCTGTATTCCCGACAGTATTCCTTTTGTCGGAGGAAAAGAGCTTGCAGGCGTTGAAGCGGCGGTATCGCATGAGTTTATCGGCGCAAACATAAAAATAATCGGCATACGTTTCGGCGTAATCTATTACTGGGGCGACGGCGTTTCATTCGGTAAGAACATTGACCTCAGCGCACCGAAAAAGGGCGATGGAACGCAGAATGCGATGATGAGCCTTGAATCGGGAGATATGATAGGCTGTTACGGCACAAATATTCATCAGCTTGCGGCAACGCCTGTTTTGACAAACGGCGGTATCAGCTTGCTTTCCGCGGAGAGGTCGGCAAGCATTAATGTTTCGAATGCAGCCGGAAGTGACGCTTTGCTGATCGAAATTCCTTTCACGGGAACCGGAACTCCCGCACCCGGCGAAATAACGCTTAAAACCCCATCGGGCAAAACAGTTCAAACCGTTGGTGACGATGGCAGCGGCGGCGGAAATATGCTTGTTCAGGAACGTGAGGACGGAAATTTCATATATGTGACCGTAACTGAAGCGGATAAGATTGAAAACGGAATATGGACGGTTACTTACACAACCGAAAACATCAGCATCGGAACATTCATGATGAACCGTGTTGACGATATTGCGGAAATCACCTCATGCACAGCGGCGCATGCTTCCGAAACGGATTATAATATTGACGCGTCATGGAGTATAAACGGCGGCGCTGAGCAGAGCGGCACAATCGATGTTTACCTGACAGAGGATAAGGACATTCTCTCAAAGATTAAAACAAGCGCAAACAAGGGTGATTCACTCGGCACAAATATTCTTCATAAGGATTACGACAAAATCAGCTCCGGCAGCGAGAAAATAACGCTTCCGAAAACAATGCCGAGCGGAACATATTATGTTGTTACAACGCTTTCAACATCGGAGGGTATCAGCCTTGCAATGGCGGCTTCTCCGGTTAAGTTCAAAAATCCGGAACTTCCGAAGCCTGTCAAAGGCGCGCATATCAACTACGGCGGAAACGGAAATCTTTTCGTTAAGGTTGAAGACGCCGACTCTCCGGACTATACGCATTATATTGCGGAGATTGTCGCCAATGACGGAACGGTGCTTCAGAATAACATCGGGCAGTTTGAACAGGGCAAAAACTTTGTGTTCGGAAAAGAGGCCGGACTTGAGGTTGGAAAAACCTATCATGTGAATATCAGAACGCTTAACGAAAAATATGAAAAGCTCGGCGAGGAGTACAAAACGGTTTATTATTACGGTGATGACACTGTCAGCTCCGATTTGTTCACGCTTGAAGAAAAGCACACCGTTATGCCGAAGCTTGAAAGCGTTAAAGCAAGCTTTGACACGTCAAAGGAATATATCAGCCAAAACAGTGTAACGGTTGAATATACCTTCAGTGAACCGGTATTCGTTGAGCTGTCGATTAACGGCGGACAAAAGGCATACAGCGGCGGTCAGTTTAAAAAGGACTGGAAATTCACGCTTGATGGCCTTGAGGACGGCGATTATATCATTGATTTCACAGCGTATACCGAAACGAAAAACCATATTACGGGCAGCGATTCCGAACTTGCGGACGCGCAGCTCGGGTTCACGGTCGACACATCGGCACCTGTGCTTTCGCTCGGCAGAAAAACGGCTGACAGCGTTGAGCAGGACGGCAGCGGCGCAGTTAAAGCAATTTTCGGCGCAAATACGGTTTTAACGGATGAGAACGGAAACTATACGATTGAGGGTCTTACGGAAAAATCGGTAAGCTTCACCGTTGACGGAGCGGAAACCGGCATAGCAAGAGGTGCAAACGGAAGCTTTGTTTACACAGGCAAGCTTGCAGACGGAGAATCTTATAAGCAGCACACTCTCTGCGCAGTGGATAATGCAGAAAACAAGAGCGAGACAGTTGTTTCCGTAATAAGAAAAGGCGCATTTTCGCTTAAGGAAATCGAAATCCGAAACGGTGATAATGAGATTCCGCAGAGTAACGGAGAAAAGAAGCTCAGCGTCAGAAACGGTCATACAGCGGCGCTCACTGCATGGGCGGTAACAGATGACGGAAAACGCATAAGACTTGAAAATGATGCGGTTCTTTGGAATGTGCTTTACGGCAAAAATAATGTTTCCGTCAGTGACGGAACGCTGACAGCGCTTGCAATCGGCGAAACAGCTGTTAAAGTTAAACTGAAAACGGCGGATATTGAATTGAGCGGCGGCGATGTTGCCTCCGGAGGGCTTTCGGATTATGCGATTGTCGAAATCGGTCAGAATTCAAAGAACGATCTTGCGGACAAAATCAGTGAAGCCGAAAATGTACTTGCGTCAAATCCGTCGGCTTCGGAGGACAAGAAGCAGGCGCTTTCAGACGCAATCAATGCTGCCAAGGAGCTGCTTAACAATCCCTCGGCAACGGAAGAGGATTACACAAACGGAGTTACAGCGCTCGACAACGCAATTTCCGTTTTCAACAGAACGGATTCGAGAAGAGGGTCATCCGGCGGACGGGCAGCGGCCTATGCAGTTAATGTTCTCCCGTCGGAACACGGAAAGGTAAGTGTTTCAAGCAGCAGGGCATACAGCGGGTCAAGCGTAACAATAACGGCTGTTCCCGATGCAGGCTATGCGGTTGAAGATATACTTATCAACGGAAAATCAGTCGGACGTGCTGAAATCTACACGGTTCAGTCAATTTCGGAGGATCTGAACATTCAGGTTATTTTCGGAGAAAAATCCGACCTGCCGTTTACAGACGTTCTTAAAACGGACTGGTTCGGCGAATATGTGAAATACGTTTATGACAACGGTTTGTTCAACGGAGTTTCGGACGCCTTGTTTGCACCGAATACGGAGATAACGCGTGCAATGATGGTTACGGTGCTTCACCGTGCGGACGGAACGCCCGAAGCGGCTGCAAGCAGCTTTGAAGATGTTCAGGCTGACGCATACTATGCAAAGGCTGTTGCATGGGCACAGAAGAACAATATTGTGCTCGGAATAAGCAACGAGCAGTTTGCGCCCGACCAAAATATCACGCGTGAGCAGATTGCGGCAATTATATACCGCTATGCAAGGTATAAGGGTCAGGATGTGAGCGCGGCTGAAAAAACCGATATTACAAGCTACGCAGATTACAGCGAAGCTTCGGATTATGCCATCGGAGCGCTTGCCTATATGGTTGGCAGCGGCATTATGAAAGGACGAACCGATTCAACGCTTAATCCCAAAGACTATGCAACGCGCGCCGAAATTTCGGCAGTAATGCAGAGATTCTTAAGTAAATAATAAAACGGCGGCAAGGCAGCTTTTATGTGTCTTGCCGCTGTTTTCTCTTAGTGCCTGCACAAAAAGAATGGCAAGATTGCGTGTTGAAAAAGCAAAAACGGTATGATAAAATAAATACAAAGTAAGTTCAAAAGCCTAACGGCTTTTGTCAGACTGTCGAAAAAGTCGGTCAACCACAAGCAAACTCTAATTTTTATCGCATTAATGTGAAAAAGTTTAGATTCAAAAGAAAACGACAATTAATCAGTTATTTGTTTGTATTGCCCTCAAACCCCCGAAATTTCAGTTTTTTGCTTGTTTCCGTCCGGCGCACTCTCTAACGTACCTTTGTACGCCGACGAGTGTGTGCCGAACAGATTTACCTTCCTTTTTCAACGTCTGCCAGCGTGTCGATAGCTTATCGACACGCTGCAAAAGCCTAACGGCTTTTGTGCCGTTGTATTTATTGCATCGGTGTGAAGCAAGCCGGTTCGCGGCTTGCACGGATGATATAATAAATAAGGTGGTGCGGTGGTGAATAAATACGGAGCATGGAAATATATAAGGCAGTTTAAGGGAAGCAGCATTTTCATAAGGAACTTTCTTGCAATCATCTGCGCAGTTATGATTCCGGTTACTGCGGCAGGTATAATTATTTATAATGAATATAACGGCTACATCGAAAAATCAATTACCGAGTCAAAGCTCAATGAAGCGGGGAGCATCAATGAAACCGTCAACCTTGTTATTATGGAAGCGGAAAGAATGGCATACCGTGTTGCAAACGAAAACACATTTGACGCTTTTTTCAGGGGCAAGGTGTTTGACGCTAATTCATACAGTAAGATGATGAAAAAAACCGAGCTGAGCCGTGCGCTCAATTCAATGCTTATTTACGGGGAATACATAGAAAGCATATACATTTATGAAAACACAAATAATGCCGTGATAACATCAAACCAGGAAATAGGAAGTGTTGAGAAGATTCCGGACACAGGGTGGATGGAAAGCTACCGCAGCATGAAAAGCAACTCATGCGCCGTGTACAGAGCGCCCGAAACTTACGGATTTAAGCCGGAATATATAAGTATTGTTCAGCGTGCGCCGATGCAGGGTTCGGCAGATTTGGGCGCGGTTATTATTAATATTAACCTGAAAAATATAAAAAAGATAATAAATGAGGGGTCGGAAAAAACCGATTCGCTGATTGTCACAAAAGCGGGGGAGGTTGTGTTCCGCAGCAATCCGGAATCGGGACTGTATGAGAAATACGGAGCGATCCTCAGAAAAAATGCAGATAAAAAAGCATTTGTGTACAAGGCTGATAATTATGTGGCAGTGCGCACAATATCGGAATATACCGGCTGGGAATATATTGCTTTTTCTCCGCTTGATGATTTTAACAAAACAAAAAAAGGTTCTCTCACGGTGTTTTTTATCAGTATGCTTGCAGTTTTCATTTTTGCCGCCGTTTTTTCGTTCTATGCTTCACTGCGGTCGTTTGCGCCGATAAAGAGCATTTTGCAGTATATAGATGAAAATAACCGCCGCGGTATACAAAGCTATGACACCAATGAAGTGAAATATATTCTGAATGCATTGGAACTTGACCGCAAGCGAACGCAGGAGGAATTGAATCTCAGGCTTGAAAAGCTTAAGGAAGAAAGTCTGCGCGCACTTCGGTATCAGATAAATCCGCATTTTCTTTATAACACTCTTGAAGCTTTGAACTGGAAAATCATGCGCCTTTGCGGAAGAGAAAACGAGGCGAGCAAAATGCTCCTGGAGCTTTCTTTTCTGCTGAGAACCAGTCTTGACACTTCGGACAATCTGACAGATATATCGACTGAGCTTGAATATATTGAAAAATATATTGACCTTATGAAAGCGCGTTATAAGAATTTTGACGTTGAGTGGGATGCTGCCGAAAATCTCAGGCGGTACAAAACGGTGAAGCTTTCGCTTCAGCCGATTATCGAAAATGCGATTTATCATGGAATAAAACCGCTCGGAAAAAGCGGCATGATTAAAATTTCACTCAGAAAAACGCAGGAGGAGATTATTTTTGAAATATCGGACAACGGCGTTGGCATATCGCAGCAAAAATGCGATGAGATTAATTCCGAAACGGGCGCGGGAGATGGACATATCGGACTGCGCAACGTTAACGAACGCATAAAGATAATGTTCGGAATGAAGTACGGACTTGTTATTGCTCCGTGCGCCGGCGGAGGAACCGTTGTAACAATGCATATTCCGATAATAGAATAGGATATCTGAGCAGCTTCTTCGTAAGAAGGAGCTGTTTTATTGTGCTGCTTAAGAGAAAAGAGCAAAAGAGAGCACCTGCGGAGCAAAAAAGAGCACCGCTCGCTGCGCGCGGAATGAATTTGTTTAAAAAGTGGTTATAACGGTGTGTTTACTAAAATTTGAAACTCAATTATAATATAAATATAATAATAACACAGATATGTGTAATTTCGTGCGAGGTGAGATGCGGCAATGATGTTGCAAAAAAATGAAAATGCGGTGATACCGAAGAAAAGTGATTTGAAAAAAAGACTCATCCGGTACAAATGGATGTATCCGATGCTGCTTCCGGGAATAATTGTCCTTTTTATATTCTCATATATGCCGCTGTACGGCCTTTTAATGGCATTCCAGGATTTTGACATTGTGAGCGGAATCAGCGGAAGTCCGTGGGTGGGTCTGGAGAATTTCAGGCAGATATTTGCAAGTCCCGGGTTTTTAAAGGTGCTTCGCAATTCGCTTCTCATAAGCTTTTACAGGCTTTTGTGGGGATTTCCGGCACCGATTGTGCTGGCGCTTATGTTAAACGAGCTGCCGTCAAAGAAATTCCGCAAAATATCTCAAACGGCGATTTATCTTCCGCATTTCATTTCGTGGGTTGTGCTTGTCGGCATTGTGCAGACGTTTCTTTCACCGAGCGGCGGACTTATAAATGTTGTGCTTGAAGCCATGGGAAAACCGTCAATCGCTTTTCTGCAAAAGCCTGAATATTTCCGCACAATCATTGTTGCAACCGATGTGTGGAAAGAAACGGGGTGGGGTACGATTATGTATCTTGCGGCGCTTTCGGGAATAAATCCGGAGCTTTACGAGGCTGCCATGATTGACGGCTGCGGCAGAATGAAAATGATCCGCCATATAACGATCCCCGGAATTATGAACACGGTTGTGGTTGTTTTCGTCATGAGGATGGGTGTTGTGCTGAAAAACGGATTTGAACAGATTTTCCTTTTGCAGAACTCTCTTGTACTTGATGTATCAGAGGTTTTTGAAACATATACATACAGACTCGGACTTATTGACGGAGCATATGACATTGCGTCCGCAGTGGGACTTTTGCAGTCAGTGGTCGGGTTCATTCTTGTTATAACCTCGAACTCGCTTGCGCGGAGATTCAATGAAGGAGGGGGAGTTTGGTAATGAAAAAAAGAAGAATAAAAAAGCACAGCGCCGGTTCTGTGACATTCGATGTTATAAACATTATCCTTGTCACACTTGTGGCGTGCATAATGGTTTACCCGTTTATCAACGTTGTTGCGGTATCTCTCAGCAGTTATAACGCATATCTGAGCAATCCGCTGATGATTATCCCGCGCGAGGTCAGCTTCACGGCTTTCAGATATGTGTTTATGAACAAGATGATTATAAACGGATATGCAAACACAGTGTTTATCACAGTCACGGGAACTTTGCTCGGACTTCTGCTCACTGTTATGATGTCATACGCACTTTCAAAAAAAGATTTGCCCGGGCGCGGATTTTTCATGACATATGTTATATTCACATCACTTTTCAGCGGCGGAATAATCCCGGGATTTTATCTTATGAAAAGCATCGGACTTATCGACAGCCTTTGGGCGCTCATCCTGCCGACAATGCTTGCAAGCTTTAATGTTGTTCTGATGAAAAATTTCTTTGAGGGACTTCCCGCAAATCTTGAAGAAGCTGCAAGGATTGACGGCGCCGGAGAAATAAAGATTCTTACGGATGTTATTCTGCCGATTTCAAAGCCGATAATCGCAACGATTGCACTGTTCATTGCAGTATCATACTGGAACAGCTATTTCAGCGCGATTCTGTACATAAGAAGCCAAAGCAAATGGACGCTTCAGCTTGTAATGCGTGAAATAATCTCATCGGCGGAAACAACGGCGCTGACAGCCGGCTCGAATATGGCGGAGTACGGAAATCTTCCGACGCAGTCGCTTAAATATGCAACGCTGGTAGTGGCTATTTTACCGATTCTCTGCGTTTATCCGTTCCTTCAGAAGTATTTTGCCGAGGGAATTATGGTTGGTGCGATAAAAGGCTGATAATGAAAATAACAGGCTGCCGATGCGCGGCGGACAGGAGGTTATCGTGAAAAAAGTTCTGAGTATTTTATTGACTGCGGCTGTGATGCTCTGCACATTCGGAAACGGAGCTTTCAAGGCATTTGCCGAATCGGAAACGGAAATTATTGTTGACAATGCAGACTCCGGCTACAGCCGCGAAGAGCCGACAAACAGAAAATGGACAAAAAGTACTTATAAATATTCGTTCCGCGGTTCTCATGAATATATTGACAAGGAAAGCAATATCGGCGCTTTGTTTACCGCAGAAATCGAAACCGGGGGAAAATACTCCGTCTATGTGTACCGTCCCCATATCGGAAGCGGAAACAGTGCGATGACTGCCACTGTTTATGCAAAAGGCGGCAGCGAAAACGTGAACTACAGCCTTTCGGGCGGCAGCGTTGGCTGGTACAAAATAGGGGTTTTTGCCTTTGATGACAATACAGAAGCAGTTATCCGCCTTTGCGGCAGCGGAAGCGGCATTGCACGAATGGATGCGGTAAAGCTTGTTCGGGTTGATGAAACCCCGCCCGTTATAACCAAGGTTAGTCCGGCGGAAAATGATGTTGTTTCCATAAATGTTCAGCCGGAAATCACCTTTTCAAAGCCGATTGCCGCAAGCTTTCTGACAAATGAATATATTTCGCTTTTCTGCGGAGAAAAGAAAATTTCCACAGATATTGAGACGACGGACGGCGGAAAAGGCGCTCGGATAATTCCGAACCAACCGCTTGACATAAGGAGCGCTTACCGCATTGTTATTTCCGAAGCGCTTGAGGATGAGGACGGAAATAAAATCAGCGGAAAGCTTGAATATTCATTCAGAACGCAGAATATTGACCTCACTCCGGCAAATGCACAGCTTGTTGACAGTGCAAATCCTTTCCCGAAATATGCAAAATTTTATATTGAGTTTGATTCGGAAATGAATGATTTTATTTACCGTTCAGACTGTTATTCGCTTTCCGACGGCGTGGATATTGTTCCGCTTTCCGCTGAAAAAACAAGCTATAAATCTGCGGATGTTATGCTGACGGCGCTCTGTCCTCTTAAGGAAAACGGCGAATATATTCTGCGACTTTCCCCGAAAATCAAAACGCGCGGCGGCGGAAATCTTGCTTCGGGCAGATTCTTTTCCGTGATTGCCGATGACGGAACGGAGGGCGTTTCGGCGTCGCTTGACAGTAATTATGGCGTTTCCGCAACCGAGCCGATTACTGTCAGATTCGACGGAGAAACGGACGCGGCAACGATTGATTCCGACCATATAGCATTAAAGCTTCTTTCAGGAGATGAATATGTTGCTGCCACAGTTGAAAATCACGGTTCGTATGCCCTTGTAAAGCCGGCAGGAGAGCTTGCGCGCGGCTGCGATTATGCGATTGAGCTGCACAATGTGCGCGGCGCTGACGGAAAGTGCATAAGCCGCGGAGATTATCTCATTTTTAAAACCGAAGCCGCCGATACCGTTATATCGGACATGGAAACCGAGGGAAGCGGTTATAAGGATTACGGCGGATGGGGCACAAGCTCGCTCACAGGCTATGAGGGTTCACAAACGCGCTATGCAGGAAAGGTTGACAACCCGTCGGAAACATATGCAGTGTGGCAGCCGGAGCTTAAGGGCGGTATGTATGAGGTTTTGATTTACAGAATTTATGACGAGGCAAGTACACCCGAAGCGGAGATTGAAATTTTAGGAGCTAACGGTGCAAGCAAGCAGATAATTCCGCTGACAGGCTTTGATGAAAGCGGATGGTACAGCCTTGGAGAATATGAATTTAAAGCCGGCAGCGAGGGTTATGTCAAGCTTACGAAGCTGTATTCGGACAACAACCTCCGTGCCGACGCGGTTATGTTCAGAGCTGCAGAGGAAAATTCCGCTCCGCCGAAAGGAAAAATTGAAAACCGCAGCGGAGTTCTTACGCTTGAATTCGACAAACGCGTATCACAAGCTGCGCTAAGTGCCGATATAGACGGTGAAAGCGCAAAATTTGTTTCATCCGATTTTAAGAACTTCATCCTTGTCACGGATAAATATATCGGAGGAAAAAATTCATATAACGTTAAAATAACCGATGAAGTAACTGCTCCCGGAACGGAGAGCGCTGCCGGCGCATCGGCGCAGCTGAACGTCAGTGCGGGATTTTCTCCGATTGTCACGGTTTACACCGATGCGGACGGAAACGAGTGCGAAGCATTTTCGGTTAACGGAAAGGCGGCTGCATTTTGCCGCGTCCGTGATGACGAGGAAAAGCTTGCCGGCACGGAAATATCGGTGTACGCGCTTAACAGCGATAAAGAGGTCATTGCAAAAAGCAGCGGTAAATATAAATCGTATTCGGATGGCTTTGCCGATTTTGAAGCGCAGGTTGACGCCGATAAAAGCGATATTTACGATGTGTGTGCATTTATGTTTGATAACGCGGAAAAGCTTTCGCTTTTAACAAATCTTACAAAGAAAAATACTGTTTCACTTGAAAAAAATGAAAATGCGGATAAGTCGGTTTTGTTTAAAATCAGTGCGGACTGTGAAAATGAAAATGCCGTGCTGGCAATTTATAACAGAAACAGCGGCGAGCTTGCCGCAGCGGATTATTTTATATTAGGCGGCGAATATGATTATACCTTTGTTCCGTCCGAAAGCTTTCCCGGAGGAGAATATATTGTTCGGGCAAATTCGGAAAGCGGAAAAGAATATGCGCAGACAGACTTTTACCATATCAGCTCCGCCGAGGTGGAAAAAGCCTTTGCGGCACTCAATAATGCAGAGGACACAGACGCCGTTTGTGCGGCAATAGAAAGATATTACCGCGAATTAGGACTCGATGAAAACGTCAAAGAAATATTTTCCGAGCTTCGCGATAAAACCGATGTATGCACTGTCATTCTTAATAACAAGGAATATTCGGAAAAGAACAGCGATATTCTTGCAAAGCTCTTTTCCGATGCCACAGCCGTTGCGGCAGCAAACGGACTGAATGATTTCGGGAGATACTTTAATCTTTGGGCGGATTTCTTCGGAATTGATGCGGAGAAATACAACGCACTCGTCAGCAAGGCAAGCATGAATGAAATATTTTCTTCAAAGCGCCCGTTTGCCGACGCGGAGGCGGTGAAAAATGCTTATAACGCTTCAATTCCGCTTGCGCTGATAAACCAGAGCGCTTACGGTGCAATTGAAAATATACTGGAGGAAAATTACGGGGTTCTGGAAATAAAGCTGGACGCATATAAAAAGCTGACAAAATCCAATCAGCAAAAAGTGCTTAGAGCAATTGCCGGAAAAGGCTTTAAAACCACGGAAGAATTTCAAAAAGCATTTAACTCAGCTGTGAGCGGAGGTTCAAATTCCGGCGGCGGAGGAGGCGGCGGCAGTGTGAGTGTGCCGAAAGTGAAATCCGAAAGTGCCAAAATCGAAGGAGGAGCTTCGGAGCAGACACCCGATAAAGAGAAATATTACGGCTTCAGCGACCTTTCCGAAACGCCGTGGGCAGAGAAAGCGATACTTTCCCTCTATGAAAAAAGCATTGTAAACGGTTACGGAGATAAAAGCTTCCGCCCGAACGGATATGTTACGCGCGAGGAATTTGTGAAAATGATAACTGAAGCATTTTCAATCAAAGGCGAGGCACAGCTCACGTTTGCAGATGTCAGTAAGAACGAATGGTATTCGCCATATATCGAACGCGCATATTCAAGCGGAATCATTAAAGGAATATCGCAGGAAAACTTCGGCACGGGATGCTTTATCACGCGCCAGGACGCAGCGGTGATAATTGACCGCACGGCTGAAAGGTGCAATATTCCGCTTGATGAAAAAAATGCACGGGCAGATTTTTACGATGCTGCCGATATAGCAATGTATGCGGAGGGTGCGGTTTCGCGTTTGCAGATGGCAGGAATAATGTCGGGAACGGCTGAGCATGCGTTTATGCCCGCATCTTACACAACGCGCGCCATGGCGGCAAAAATGATTTTTGAGCTGCTCATGCTGACGGAGGAAGTAAAATGAAAAAATTACTGATATTTATGGCTGTGATTACGGCAGTATTGTCGCTGAATGTTGCGGCATATGCTGCTGATGAAATTATAATTGACGATCTTTCGGCAGGCTATTCGGAAAGCAATTCAACTTTCGGACCGGGTACGAACGGTTACGGCGGAAGCCATAGGAGCGGCAGAGGAAACGCGATATATGCTCCGGTGCTTGAGGACGGATATTATGCGGTTTCGCTCTACAATCCTTATCCCGGCAGCAACAACGGAACCGGAATTTATGTTGAGATATTTCATTCGGGCGGCACTGATAAAGTGCCTGTGGACATGGCAAATTCGCCCGAGGGTTGGATGGAGCTTGGAACATACCATTTTAACAGCGGCGAAAACAAGGTGATTCTGCATTGTGCGGCAAATTCAATGGTCCGTGCCGATGCGATGAGATTTGAGTGGAGCGATCCATCAGAAGCGGACGATAAGGTTGTGCTTGAGGACATTTCGGAGTGTACATATGCAAAGGAAATAAAATTTATGGCAGCGCTCGGGTTTATGGAACCCGACGCAGGCAATCTTTTTAATCCCCGCAAGGCAGTCACACGCGCAGAATTCGTGAAAACGGCGCTTAAAATTGCAGGAACGGAGAATATCGGGAAGAACGGACTGACATATTTCAGTGATGTTAATCCCGAAAACCCGTATTCGGCATATATAAACGCAGCATATGAAACGGGACTTGTTTCGGGATATTCCGATGGGTCGTTCCGACCGGAAAAAACAATAACGTATGATGAAGCAATCAAGGTTTTTGTTGATATTGCCGGAAGAAAACCGAAAGCGTCCGCAACAGGAGGATATAAGGAGGGGTATGCAAGAGCGGCGCTCAGCATGGGTTTATCCGCTCCGGGAGATGCCGGCAGCGGAGTCACGCGCGAAGGACTGGCATATATTTCATACAAGCTTCTTCACGCGTCATACCTTGAAGCTGTTTCCTACGGAGAGAAAACCGAGTATAGCGCAACGGAGACTGTGCTGAAAAAACTGCATGACATTTCGCAGCTTGAGGGCATTGTCGACGGAAATGAATTTACCGCGCTTGATCAGAAATCTCCGCTCGGAAAAAATTATATGACGCTCGGAGGAATAGAGCTGTTCGACAAAACGCGGACGGCATGGGATTATATCGGCTGCCGCGTTAAGGCGTATGTAAGAGAAGAAAACGGAAAAGACACGGCGGTGTATCTCGAACTTTCCGTCAGAAATGACATAACCGTGGTTCATGCTGCAGACCTTGTGCAAACTGACAGTATTTACAGTATAAAATATACTCAGAACGGAAAAACACACACAGCCGTACTTGACGGAAACACGGACGTTATATATAACGGACTTGCAAAAACGGATTTTACCGTTGAAACACTCAATCCGAAAGACGGATTTATAGTTCTGATTGACTCGGACAACGATGGGAAATGCAATACCGTTAAGGTTTTCGATGTTGTTTATGACACTGTAATGTCACTTAAGCGTTCATCGGGAAAACTTGACTTGTCAGATGGGATAACAGTGATTGATTCTGAGTACAAGTCGGATTCCAAATCTTTATTCGTGAAAAACGGGCGGCGCACATCAATTTCGGATGTTAAAAAGGATAACACCGTGGGTTATGCCTGTGCGGACGGCGGTGCGGTTAAAATCATATTTATATCGGACAGCACTGCCGAGGGTACGGTAACATCATACGATGACGGCGAAAGAATCGTATATATCGATGAAAAACCGTATCGGCTGACGCAGCGGATGACGGCTGGGGATATAAAAGTCGGCGCGAGCGGAGTGTTTTATTTAAACGACCTCGGAGAAATTGCCGCAGCGGAGGGCATGCTCCGGCGCGGCGGCGAACAGCTTGCCTGTGTGCTGAAAAAAGGGAACGTTAAAGGAATCTCCGGCAGACTTGAACTTAAGCTGCTGCTCGGTGACGGAACGATAAAAACACTGAAAACCGCTTCCGGCGCAAAGCTGAACGGAAAATCCGCAAACGGTGAGGAAATCAGCGAAAACATTGAGGAAGACGGACTTATAATCATAAGTCTGAACACCAAGGGGGAAATATCCTCTCTTAAAACGCCGCAGGATAAAACGGGTGCGGAACCGGATGATGCAAACGAATTTTCAAAAAATTATTCCGACAAAGCAATCAGATTTATCGGTGCACCGCAAAAGTCCTTTTCAGGGCGCTATATTGTCGGAAAAGACACAGAAGTATTTCTTCTTCCATCCGATGAAGACGCAAAGGACGAGGAATATAAGGTCGGCGGTGAAGAGCTGTTGGAGCATTATAACACAAAATATAACATAAATCTGTACGATGTTGATTCGGCAATGGAAATCGGCGCAATATCGGCAAGAGTTGCCGATTCCGTTCCGACAATTGAAAAATCAAGTCAGATGCTTGTGGTTTCGCGCGTTATCGACAAGATTGACAATGACGGCGAATGGGCAAAGTACGTGTGCGGATGGTACAGAGGGAAAGAGGTTTCCTATAAACTTAAGGATAAAAAACTCAAAACAAGCTCTGTTTATGTTCATTACGATTCGGACAGTATTCCGGAAAACGATGACTTTTCGCTTACGGAGGATGTGAAAGCCGGGCAGGGTTTTCTGTTTTCAACAAATATCTACGGTGAAATAGAAAATATCGTTATGCTGCTCGACATAAAAGCCGATAAGCCGCAGTCAGAGAAGCTGCACCTTGAATCGGGGCGCGAGCCGCTGAGCAAAACGAACACATATTCCGTTCTTTACACAGGACGCGGATATGTTACAAGAATGCTCGGCAGCCGCTTCCTCATCTGCACAAATGCTGCCGAAAACTGGATAAGAAGCGTTCCGTTTTCGAATGCTGCCGTTTATATTTATGAAAACGGCGATGTGAGCCTTGCGGATAAGGGTGATATATCTGTCGGTGACAATGTTTTTGTGCGCACACGTTATCAGGACACACTCGTAATTTATATAATCAGGGGGTAGGGAGTATGAAAAGAATATTTGCCTCGGTTTTGGCTGCTGCAATGACATTTTCATTCGTATTTCCGGCAGCGGCGGCGGAAACAGAAAGTGAAAACAAAATTGTGTTCTATGTATCCCCCGATGGGAGCGACAGCGCTGCCGGCACAGAGAAAAAACCGTTTCAAAGCCTTGCCCGCGCCGCAAAAGCTGTTGCCGAAACGGAGAAAAAGCATGATATTACGGTATATCTCCGCGGAGGAGAATATAAAATAACCGAACCGGTGAGCTTAAGTCAGGCGAACGGCGGCACAGATAAAGCAAGCGTTACTTATGCTTCATATCCGGGAGAAACGGCAGTTCTGAACGGCGGCACGGATATAGGCGGCTGGGAAGAACAGAGCGGCGGTATTTGGCGCGCAAAGGTTTTGCCGGATACGCATTTCCGCAATTTGTATATTAACGGAAAAAAGGCGATAAGGGCTCGTTTCCCGAATGAGGGAAGCTTTCTGACGCTGCCCGGCGACCCCGACGGCGATGAAATAGCAATTGAAAAAAATGCGCAGCTGAAAGATTTTCAGAAGACCAATCCTCCCGAGCTTTGTGTGCTTGTCGAATGGATGGAAAAAAAGCTTCGGATTGCGGAATATTCCGAGGGGGAATCCTTTGCAGACGTGAAGCTGTTCAATGAAGAGCAAACGGCGCTCAGCGATGCTCCGCAGGGCGCAAAAATCAGCAAGGGCAGGTCTTACTGGCTCGAAAATTCGCTTGAGTGGCTTGACTGCGGGGGCGAATGGTACCTTGACCGCGCGGAGGGATATGTTTACTATATGCCGCGCAGCTATGAAAACATGAACGAAGTGCGCGCTGAGGCAGGCGGAGCTGAAACGCTGATCAGAATAGATGGCACGGACGCGGCACCCGTGAAAAATGTGACGGTAGAAAATATCAGCTTCACAAACACCGGCTGGACGCGCCCCGATGAATGTGGATTTGTCGATATTCAGGGCAACAGCATTGTTCCGAAAAATATGGAGCTTGCAAAGGATTCGCAGTACCGTCATTCGCTGAAAAAGGATAAAATGCCGGGAGCGCTCCATGTGCTGTACGCAGATAATTTAACCGTAAGGGGATGCACCTTTGAAAACCTTGCGGCAGGCGGCGCAGTGTTCGAAGCCGGAGGAAGCGATATAACCGTAACGGGAAATAATTTTTCGGAAATCGGCGGCAATGCAATTGAAATCGGCGGAGATTACTACCGCGCAAAAAAATCCTCCATGTATCACAAAAATGTTCTTGTGTCGGATAATTTTATAGAAAAAGCAGCTTCCGATTATTACGGCGGCGTGGGGATTTTAGCATACTATGTCACAAAGCTTACGATTGAGCATAATTACATACGTGACCTCCCTTACAGCGGAATTTCCGCAGGGTGGGGATGGGCGGCTGACGAAGCCGTTCCAGAAGCGAGTGATTACACGATTCGCTGCAACAAAATCGAGAACTTTATGACGCAGCTGCGTGACGGCGGCGGAATTTACGTCACAAATCCGATAAAGGGAAATAATGTTATTGAAAATAATTATATAATCGGAAACTCCAACTGTTTTTTGCCGACAAGCGGAACAATTGCGGTTTATCATGACGGAGCGTCCGACAACTGGACAACAACGGGGAACGTTTGTGAAATGTTCAAGGACCCTCTTGCGCTTCAGTCGCTGGTTTCACAGGCGGCAACGAATATCACGGTTCGGTCAAACTATTCCTGCCCGTCGCCGATGCGTTACGGCGACACGGCGGAGAATTCGGAAAAATACAATCTTAAAATAACGTCAAACAAAACTTTGAAATCACCCGACTGGAGCGGCGAAGCACTCGAAATCGTTCAAAATGCCGGGTTGACCGATAAAAACCGCGAGCCGAAAAGGGAGGTTTCACTGAAAAGCTTTTACGCGGAGATTTCGGCAGGCGCTGAGGGTGCAGTTACGCTTCTGTCAGACTGCGCAGCGGATGAGATTTTCACATATTCCGCGGACGCACCAAAAGAGATTGAATTTACGGATATTGACAGCGTGAAAACGCAGGGCGGCAGCCGTTACACTGTTCTCCGATACCGCGTTTCGGAAGATGCAAAGCCGGGTTACTATGCGTTTAACATATATGCGAAAAATCGCAAAGGAGAAGCTGAGCCGCTTCGCATGGGAATTAATATTTCCGAAAGCGGAACAACTTACGTTAATGTTACGGATGAGGGATATTCCGAAAACGGCAGCTTCACAAGCAGCACTCTCAGCGGTTTTTCAACCGGTACGCGTTACGGATATTCCGTTGGCGCAAGCGCTGTGTGGCGCGCCGATGTTCCGGCGGACGGAAATTATCTTGTGAGGATATACCGTGTTGCCCACCCGGCGAGCGACAGCAGTGCGAAAATTGATGTCGCATATGACGGCGGAGTGCAGACTTTCACGGTTGATTTTACAAAGGAGCCGGGAGAATGGGAAACGCTCGGCGTGTTCCCGTTCAAAGCTGACGGCAGCGGATATGTTAAAAACACGCGCTCGGCGGAAAGCGGTGACAGCGGATTTATAAGAACAAGCGCCGTGTCGTTCACATATGTTCCGGCGGACGATGAAAAGGAAGCGTACAGGTTATCGCGCGGAATAGAACAGGTCGGAAATTCCGCAGTTTTCCTCAAGGGTAAATCATATTGGTTTAACAACGGAATCAGACAAAGCTCCGACAAGGCTTTTGCTTCGGATGAAAGCGACATTTTTGTTCCGGCAAAAACTGCTGCGGCAGCGCTCGGCGCGGTATATATCGGCGGCGCGGAGGAATGTATTGTAAAGGGTGCAAGGGGCATAAAGCTCGGCGGCGGAACGGCATTTTTCAACGGCATTGAAAAAAACAACGCTGTCAGATACACGGCGGACGGCAGCCTGCTTGTATCGCTCCGCGCAGCGGCGGAATATTTCGGATATGAATTTTTTGGTGACGGCGGTTTGTTTATAGCTTCGGAGGGCAGAAAATTTTCACCGGAAGCCGATAAATATGAACTGGAAGCGGCAAAGAGCGCATTTGTGTATTAAGGAGGAAAAAGCTATGCTTGTAAAAGGTGACATAACCGTTATCGGCGGCGGCATTGCCGGAATGTGTGCCGCCGTCAGCGCGGCGCGCAGCGGTGCACATGTGCTGCTTGTTCACGACAGACCGGTACTCGGCGGAAACGCAAGCTCGGAAATCGGCGTTTCGATAAACGGAGCGGCAACAAATGACCAGTCGCCCACGGTTTTTGCGCGCGAGGCAGGACTTGTGAATGAAATTCAGAGCATGATTCGAAATATCGTTAAATCGCCCGATGGAAAAAGCGAAGCACTTCTCGATATGGTCTATTTCGATTTTATATACAAGGAAAAAAACATTGAACTTTTCCTGAACACTCATGCCGAAAGTGTGAAAACGGATAACGGGAAAATAATCTCCGTCCATGCGCTTCAGCTTGCATCGGAATGTGAATTTGACTTTGAAAGCGAAGTATTCATTGATTGCAGCGGTGACGGAAAGATTTCCGCAATGGCAGGCGCAGAATTTATGTTCGGCAGAGAGTCGCGCGGGGAATATGGGGAAGATATTGCCCCGGAAAAAGCAGACTCTTATTTGCAGGGCAGTACGCTTATGTGGCAGAGCACGGACTGCGGACACCCCGTTGAATACACGCCGCCGTCATTTGCATACGACATTGAAAGGATGAGCTTTTGCAAAAATATCGGCAAAAAGGAGCTGCACCGTGTGCTCTACGGAAACGGTCTTTCGACCGTCTGGTGGCTTGAATACGGCGGACAGTGCAACACAATTTCCGATAACGAAGCGATAACGCATGAGCTCAGGCGGCTTGTTTACGGCTTTTGGGATTATGTTAAAAACAGCGGAAAAATCAAGGGAACGGAAAATTATCGGCTGACAAAGGTTGCGCCCGTTGTCGGGAAGCGTGAATCAAGGCGTTTTAAGGGCGATTATGTTTTAACTCAGCACGATGTTCAGAATCGCACAGAATTTCCCGACGCGGTGAGCACCGGCGGATGGCTGATTGATATTCATGCACCGCTCGGAATATATGACGACAGAAAGGCTTCGGGATGGATTCCTATCGGCGGCATGTACAACATTCCGTACAGATGCCTTTATTCAAAAAATATTGATAATCTGCTTTTCGGGGGAAGAATTATTTCAACATCGCACGTTGCTTTCGGGTCAACAAGAGTTATCGCAACGGGTGCGGCTGCGGCGCAGGCGGCAGGCACTGCGGCTGTGCTTTGTGTGAAAAAGCATATAACACCGCGCGCTGTCGGGCAGAAATATATAAATATGCTCCGCACAATGCTTCAGCGCGACGATCAGTATATAATCGGGTTTCCGGAGCAGCTTGACAGCGAGCTTGGAAAAATTGCAGTCAGAGCGTCAAGCGTTCATCCGCTTGAAAGCTGCGGTGATGTGTTCTGCGAAAAGCTTGATAAAATGCAGATGCTTGTGCTCCCTGCAAGGAATAAAATTGACAGCTTTGAGCTTTATGTTGAAAACAGCGGCGGCGACACGGAGCTTTGCATAAGCCTTTATAAGGAAAAACGCAGCGGTGATTTTATTCCGGGCAAAAAATTAAAAGAAGTGAAAACGGAGATAAAAAAAGGCTTCTGCGGATATATTCCGATTAAGGCAAATGCCGGATTTGACGGCGAACGCGTGTTTATTGAGATACATAAGAACAGCGGACTCAGTCTCGGATTCACAAAAAACGAGCTGACGGGCGTTGTTTCGCTTGAAGAAAACGATGATGAAACAAGCGGCATATTCACCGAGGGATGGGGACTTAAAAACCGCCGCCAAAGCTATATTGCCTTTAAAAACGTTCTCCCGGTTCAAAACGCGTTTGCGGCGGAAAATCTTTTAAGCGGGATAAACCGCCCGCGCAGCTCGGCTAACTGCTGGATTTCCAATGGAAAGCACGGCGAATATGTTGAAATTCTTTTCGATGGGTTTAAATATGTTGACGAAGCGGCATTTGTTTTTAACGACGATCTCCGCGCCGATTTCCCGGGATTCGAGGTTGCCGAAATGGTTTCCGATTACAATTTTACCGCGGAAACGGAAAACGGAAAATATATTGAAAAGATACGCGGAAATTTTAAACGCGTTGTCCGCCATGCAGTCGGAAAAAAAGTTCGGCGCATGAGAATAGATTTCATTAAAAACTGCGGAAGTCCGCATTTTGAATTGCTTGGAATTAAAATTTATAATAAAAAAAGAGAGGAGCAAATGTTATGAAAAAAGCAAAAAAAACACTTTTACTTCTGCTTGCGGCAGCAATGGCTGTGCAGCCGCTCACAGGCTGTAAGAGTAAAAAAACGGGAGGTGATGCGGGCGGCAGGGACGTTATCAAGTTTTTCAGTTCCAGCATGGCAGGCAGGGAAGGAAACGGAACGGCTGACGAAAAAAGCAACGAAAGATTTTATGAGGAACTTGAAAAAAAGTTCAATGTTAAAATCGAAACGGAAATTCCCCCGGCGGCGAATTACACCGAAAGGCTTCAGATTATGCTTGCAGGCGGAGAATATCCCGATGTTGTGGCATTTCCCGACCATACGGACCAATCGTTTATCAGCGCTGTGAACGGCGGAATTGTTGAGCCTGTGAATGAATACCTCAAAAATGCAAAAAATATCATGGCACACACAGCCGATGTGTCGTGGAAAGCTTTGAAAATGAAAGGTGACGACAATATTTATGCTATTCCGCGTTCGTCAATCATGCGCGCCGACGGTTATTCCGTGCGCAAGGACTGGCTTGATAAGCTCGGACTTTCAATCCCTGAGGATAATATCGTAACGCTTGATCAGCTGACGGAAATTCTCACAGCATTCCGCGAAAAAGACCCTGACGGAAACGGAAAAAAGGACACATACGGAATGATTTCTTTCCAGGCAACCGATGGAACGTTTGAACCGCCGTTTGTGTGGCCGTTCGGAGTTGTCGGCTGGCAGGAGCATGAGGGCAAGTATGCATACATGGATGAAAAATACTGCGCCGAGCACTCAAATTATAAGGAAGCGCTTAAGTATTCAAGAATGCTTTACAAAAAAGGTCTTATCGACCCCGATTCGCTTGTTATAAAGCAGGACGCCGCAAAGGACAGATTCAATAAGGGTTCTGTCGGCATAATGACAAACTTTGCCGGAAATGCGCAAAGCAATAATCAGGCAATTGCGCAGCACACTCCCGATGCCGAGCTTACATATATTGTCGGTGTTAAAGGGCCGAACGGAGATGTTAAGGGAAACCTTATCGGCGCAGGATATTACTGGTGCTGGGCGCTGATGAAACAGTCAAAACATAAGCAGACAGTTGTTGATATTCTTGATTACGTGCTTTCGGATGATGCATGGGATACTGTTAAATACGGCTACGAGGGCATGAACTATAAAACGGAGAACGGGAAGCGCGTTCCGATTCTCGATTCTGCCGGAAGCAAGGTTAAAATGCAGGCAGGCACACTGCTTATGAGAAGAAGCGATGACCCCGACTTGTTTATCGGCATGAAAATGCCCGACGGAATGAAGCCGGATATTGAACTGAGGAACGATTGGGTTAATAAATGTATTGAGAATTTCACACCGAGCCTTGATCTCGGATATGTTCCGAAGAGCGCAAGCAAGCTTGTTGAAGCAAATAAAACGCTTTCGCAGACGATTTCAAAAATCATTGTCGGCGAGCTTGACGTTTCGGAATATGACAAGGCGCTCGCAGGCTGGTACAAAGCAGGCGGCGATGAATATGTTAAGGAAATGAACGATTATATAAAGAAAAATCAATAAATAACAGAGGGAAGGAAAAGAATTATGAAAAAAATATTATCCTTTGCCATGGCGATTTTTATGCTGCTGTCAATCTGCCCGGTTATCGGCGCAGCGGCAGACAATTCAATTGTTGTTTCGTGTGATGATGGAACGATGTTTTCTATCTATAATCCGAACAACCTTACCTGCGGAGAGAGCTCGGACGGCAGTTACATCAGCAAAGGCCGCTACCGCACGATGACGCCTGCGCAATTCAAAACGGATTTTGAAGCCGGCGGATTGTATAAGAATATGATTACAACAAAAGGAATGTATGAGGTTGAAATCAATATTCCGAAAAAACAAGGCTTATGCAATGTTTGTGTTGAAGTAAGCGGCACGGCAAAAGAAGCAGTAAAAATGATAGACAAAAACACCTGTACCGAGGGTTGGAACAGCGTCGGAACATTTCTTCTTGACGAAAATTCCGAGGTAAGAGTTACGGCGGGAGAGGGTGCCGGCGGCACTCTCCGCATTGACGCGGTGCGCTTCACTCCGAAGCCTGGTTTTACAGAGGTTATTGTGAATGCATTTGCATCATGGTGCGAGCATGCCGAAGTATTGGATGCTGACGGAAATGCCTGCACATTTGCATTCGCCAGTCCGGGCAGTAATGTCACGACCACTGACAAAGACGGAAACGGTGTTGTGCTGAACAGCAGCACATCGAATTCGGGAGAGGGCGGTGCTCATTTCTACTATAATGCCGGGGCAAACGGCGCGGATCGCGTTCTCCGTTACAGCAAGGGGCTTACGGCAGGCATTTACAATGTTTACACATGGATTCCTTTCGGCAGTGATGAGAGCAACCGTGTGGTTTGGAATAACAAAGCAGCGGTTACCTATTCCGGCGGAACTGATGAAATTGCCTATTCAAGCAGCACGGTTGATGTGGAGTCAGGGTCATGGTATCTTCTCGGCACATACTATTTCGATGGTGCAGCCGAGGTCACGCTTGCGCCGAATAACGGGGCAACGGGGCGGCTCGGTTCTGTGAAGTTTGAACGCGTTGCACAAACAAATGAGGTTATTGTTGATGTTGATAAAGCCGAATTTACGGGTGCGTGGGTTAAAAGCTTTGCTTCAGCCGCAACAAGTCCGTACAACGGAACACACCATTATTACACAAGTGAGGCCGGCGCTTCCGCAACATACAAGGCGGCGGTAACCGAGGGTTACTACACCGTGTATGCATGGTGCATGTACACAGCAGGCGATACCCCCGTTAAAGCGGTTATCAGCACTGCAGACGGCGATGTTAATAAGTACTATCACGCAAACGAGGGAACGCTCGGCGACTGGATGCCGATAGGCACATATAAGTTTAACGGCGGTATGGCGAAAATTGTTTTAAATGCATGGGCATCCGGTTCAGCCGCCCGTGCAGACGCAATAAAGCTGACGCGCGTGGACGTTACGGAAAATGAAGATATTTACGTTTCAAAATCGGGCAGCGATGAAAACGATGGCTCGGCGGAGTATCCGTATCAGACAGTTGCCAAGGCTTTTGCCGCTGCTGACACGTCTGCCGCACTCAATGTGAACGTATATATTGACGGCGGAGAGTACGAAATCGGCAGCACACTTAAACTTTCGGCGCAGCAAAGCTCTTTCGCTCAGAAAAATATCACCGTAAGCGGAAACGGCAGCACAGTTTTAAGCGGCGGCAAGCGCCTTGCACCGACATTTGAAGAGTATGACGGAAAAATAGTTTGCGCCGATATAGGCACGGGTTACGACTTCCGCCAGCTGTATGTGAACGGCGAAAAAGCAATCCGTTCGCGCTATCCGAACATCGGCGAGCAGCTGATTCTCGGCAGTGACCTTAATCTGACGGACGGAACGGTTGCAATTGACGCGTCGGCTATGACCGAGGGAATCACCCCGAATGAAACGGAAATTTCCGTTAAGTCCGTCTGGGCGCACAGACGGCTGAGAATAAAAAGTCTGAGCGGCAGCACGGCAACAATTGCGGATGAAGAGCTTAAATCGCTCAATTCCGAACAGCTTAAGCAAAATGGTGTTAAGGCGAATGCAGGCTACTGGCTTGAAAATAATCTCGCATTTGTTGACAATCCGGGCGAATGGTATTACAATAAATCAGAGGGCAAGCTCTACTACTTCCTCAAAGACGGAGAAGCTGCCGACAGCCTTTCGGTTGTTGTTCCGATGACTGATACGATTGTTTCCGTTGAGGGAACGGCAGAATCCCCTGCACAAAATGTGGCGATTGAAAATCTCACATTTAAATATACCAACTGGGCGCAACCGAACAGCAGCGGACTTGCTGATATTCAGGCAAACCTGCTTGTTCCGTCCGAAAGGACAGAAAACAGTGATTTCAGATACGGTTACGAAAAGGATTACATTCCGGGCGCAGTAAATGTTTCGTACGACAAAAACATTAAGCTTAAGGATTGCAGCTTTGAGGAGCTCGGCGGTGCCGGAATCGTATCACAGAGAAGCGTTTCGTCGCTTGAAATTTCCGATAACAGCTTTTCGGATATCGCCGCAAGCGCAATCTGCATCGGCGAGGATTTTGTAAATTCCGCATCGGATAAGTATATTCACAAAGATGTTAACATCAGCTACAACACGATTGACGGAGCTTCAAGCGAATACTGGGGCGGTCCCGGAATCACCGTTTTCTATGTAAACGGACTTAACATTTCACAGAACACGCTTAAAAATCTTCCGTATACCGGCATTTCGGCAAACTGGGGATGGTCCGCGTCAGAAACGATTGATAACGCAAAAAATTATGTTATCAGCGGAAACAGGGTTGAAAACTACATGACGCAGCTGCACGACGGCGGCGGAATATACGTTCCGAATCCGCTCCGCGGCGATAATAACGTTATTGAGTTCAACTATATTTCAACCCCATACGAAGGTGCGAACGGAATATATCACGACGGTGAAGGAAAATATATAAACGATTATTACAACGTAATTGAGGCATATAAGCCTGTTACGCTTCAAAAATACGATAAACAGATTGCCTCCAACATCACAATCAGCAATAACTTCGTAACCTCCGCAATTCAAAGCAATGGTGCGGAAAATGTGGTTATTTCCGATAACACTGTGTTCGAAAAGGGAAGCATACCTGCGGCAGCACAGAGCATAGTCAGCTCTGCCGGAGCAAATCCCGAAACCATTATTGACGGAATTGATGGAGGCAGGGGCGGAAGCGTTACGGTTTACTACACAAATATGAGAAACGCTGACAGGCAGGCTGACTGCATCTGTGCGGTTTACAGCGGCGGAACGCTTGAAAAAATATATAAGAAATCTGTTGCTCTTTCGGCGCTCACGCGTGACGGAAGCGCTTACTGTGAGTTCGAAATCGGTGATATCGATGACGACGCAGAGCTTAAATACATGCTTTGGGACAGCATAATGACAATGACGCCTTTGAGTGAGGCAAAATGATAAAAATAATTAATCGGGGTGAAAAAATGCCGGAGCTTTACAATTTGATTTTGGTTGACGATGAGGACGACATCAGAGACGGACTTAAAGATATGATTGACTGGGAAAGCATCGGCTTCAGAGTTGCGGCAGCTTTTTCGGACGGGGACAAGGCACTTGAATACGTCTTGTCCAACCCGGTTGACGCAGTTCTGACGGATGTTAATATGACATCCGTTTCAGGACTTGCGCTTGCGCGCGGAATACGTGCCTCCAAGCCTGATATAAAGGTTGTTATTCTCAGCGGATATAAGCAGTTTGAATATGTGAAAAGCGCCATGGAGTACAGCGTTGAAGCATATCTGCTTAAACCCACCAATCTTAACGAGGTTGAGGAGATTTTTGCAAAAATCAAGCTGAAAATCGATGAGGAAGAGGAAGAGCGCAAGCGCAGCAGACAGATAATCGAACGCCTTGAAAGGACGAATATGTTCCTCAGACAGGAAATTTTAAGCAAGCTCTTTTCGGGCGAATATGCAGGAAAAGGAGAAGAGCTTCAGAAAAGCATTTCCGTTTTGAATGACGGAACATTTCTTTCGGGTTTTTGCTGCGTTTATAATATACAATATCCTGAAAATACTAATGACGGAATCGTTTCAACCTTGCAGAAATTTTTCAATAAAAAGCTTCCTGGGATATCTTTTTCATCGTACACGGAAAACGGAAATACTGTTCTTCTTGCGTGCGCGGAGGAAAAGATTGATGACATCCCGGCACAGTGCGATATTTATATCAATTCCGTGTGCAAAAAAATTAAAAGTGTGCTCGGCACGGAAATCACGGCAGAGCTTTCGGGAAGTTATCAAAGCATTTTAGAATTTGCCGACAGTATGGGTAAATCAGGAGAACCGCATTATTCCGGAGATGATGAAGTCATTCTGCAAACGATGGAATATATCGACAAAAATTACATGAAGGAAATTCAGCTTGCGGATGTTGCCGGATATGTTCATTTGAGCGAGTTTTACTTCAGCCGCCTTTTTAAGAAAAAAACGGGTGAAACGTTCACGGAATGTCTGAAACGAAAGCGCGTTCATAAGGCGATGGAGCTTTTGAGAGATAAAGCGGCTAAGCTTGACGATGTTTGCGAGCAGGTGGGATATAAAAGCACGAAGTATTTTGTGAAAATTTTTGCCGAAGTATCCGGAATGAGTGTTTCGGAGTACAGAAAGCATATTAATAAGTAATAGGAACAAAAGGGGATGTTAAAAAACTCCGGAACGCAAGAAAAGGAGAAAAAGCAGATATTACAGGCAGCATAGCTATTGTAATTCGCTTTTATTAAAGGTAGAAAAATCAAAAATTTGATTTTTCAAAGAATCACTTCTTTTCTTGCTATCAACAAACTTCGCCGCTCGGGCGTCGAAACAAGCGTTGTATCATTCGCAGCAAATTAAAATTTACTGCTCATTCATTACGCTGTTTCTCCTTTTCCCAAAAACCTTTGGTTTTTGGGAGCCCTGAGAGATGTACGCCGTCGAAGAGGCATAAGGAATCCGAACACATGCGCCCAATGCTTGTTAAATTTCCGCTCAGCAGTTCTTTCGGGTTTCTTATGCCTCAACCCAAAGCTAACGCTTTGGCTCAGTTTGTTAATTACAAAGCTTTTTTCCTATCCCCTTGAAAAAGCGGGGACTGTTTAAAAAGTCAATTGACTTTTTAAACAGTCCCGTTTTGAGAAAGGAGCGGAGCCTTTGGCTTCTTTATTTGATAAATTAAGAGATAATGCAGCCGTATGTTTTTTCGGTGACAGCATGACGGCCGGCGGAGCGTGGATTGCCGAAATATATCAGAATCTTATCGATAATTATCCGCACAGGGGAATAAAGCTGTATAACTGCGGTGTGCCGGGGGATAAGTCCTCCCATGCGATTGACAGGCTTTACGGTGACTGCCTTATTTATAACCCCGACTGTGTTTGCGTGATGTTCGGAATAAACGATATTGATATAAATGCATATGCGGCAAATGATGAGGCTGCGCAGCGCAGTGCGATTGATATTTATGAAAAAAGCATAAGAAAAATTCTTTCGGGGTGTAATGACTGCGGAGCAAAGGTAATATTATGCACTCCGCCGCCGTACGATGATATTTCCGATGCTGCGGCGCCAAACTGCAGATGCGGAAGCGGCATTGACAAATGCACTGAAATTGTAAAAAAGCTTGCGGAGGAATATGGCTGTGTACTTGCAGATTTCAACCTGCATTTTAAACGTGCCGGCAATAATCCGCCGCTAATCAGACCGGACAGGATTCATCCGAACGAAAACGGTTATCATTTAATGGCAAAAGTTTTCATGGAAACGGTCGGGATAGAGCACGGAGCTGCTTGTGCGGAGCTTTCAGCGGAAAATAAATCGCGCTATGAAACCGAGCAAAAACTCAGAACGCTTGCTTATGTGAACTACGGTAAGCTTTATCCTCAAAGAATGCTTGATGTGTTGGAAAAATATGAGCTTATTAAGCGCAAAATATCAGAATTTGATATGGAAAACGATAATCCGTTCAGTCTGGAATCAATGATAGAATACAAAAAAGAAGCGCTCTACGAGCAGCAGCTGCGCGCTGAACTCATAGAAAAAACCGTGAACATTTATAAAACAGCGGACAGGAAACGGAGAAGTTGCAATGCTTGAAAAAAAGATAAATGAAAGAAACTTACCCAAGCTTTCCGGAAGAAAGGAAATGCTTGAAATTCTGCAAGGGGAGGAATACGGTTTTATTCCTCCAAAACCTGATAAACTTTCGTTTGCGGAAGAAAAGGACATTGTGCCGAACTTTTGCGCCGGGAAAGCAAATCTGAGCAAAATAACTCTTTCATCGGAGATTTGCGGAAAAATATTTGACTTTCCGATGTATGCCGCAGTTCCTGCGGAGGACGGCAAATATCCGTTTTTCGTGCATATTAATTTCCGTGACTGCGTTCCCGACAGGTATATGCCGACGGAGGAGCTTATTGACAACGGCTTTGCCGTGCTCTCGTTCAATTATGAGGATGTCACGTCCGATGACGGAGATTTTTCAAGCGGACTTGCCGGAATCATCTTTCCTGACGGGAAGCGGGCGGAAAGCGATCCCGGGAAAATTGCGCTGTGGGCATGGGCGGCAATGCGTTGCATGGATTATGCGGAAAGCAATCCGCGGCTTGACTGCAAAAAGTCAGTCGTTTGCGGACATTCGCGCCTCGGAAAAACAGCGCTGCTGACGGGAGCCTTTGACGAACGTTTTGCCTTTTCATATTCAAATGATTCAGGCTGTTCGGGAGCTGCCCTGTCGCGCAGCAAAACAGGGGAGACGATTTCAGACATCTGCAAGCGTTTTCCGTTTTGGTTCTGTGAAAAGTATAAGGCATATGCCGGGAATGAAGCTGAGCTTCCGTTTGATCAGCATTTTCTGCTTGCGGCAACTGCGCCGCGTTATGCATATGTTGCGAGTGCAGCCGCCGATTTATGGGCAGATCCGGTTTCCGAGCTGCTTTGCTGCGCGGCGGCAAGCAAGGATTTCATAAAAAATAATTTCGGGGAGCCGGGCAATGCCGAAAATATCGGAGAAAGCCGCAATCTTCACGGTGACAGAATCGGTTATCATATAAGGCGCGGCAAGCACTATTTCAGCCGCGAGGACTGGAATCGGTTCATAAGTTTTTTTCATGGTAAAACAGTTTAAATCCAAAAGGAACTGCAGCAAATTTTGCTGCAGTTCCTTTTGGATTTCACTGTATATTTTACTCAAAAATTATTTGATTTCCGTACCGCCATCGCCAATATCATCAATAAAGAACGACGGAGCGTAACCGATTATATCGGTATATGCTTTTTCAACATGCTCTTTAAATTTATCAATGCAGTCGCCGCGCACGATTGAAACCGTACTTCCGCCAAAGCCTGCGCCTGTCATTCTTGAACCGAGAACTCCGTCAACCTTGCGCGCTTCTGCGGCAAGTGTGTCAAGCTCAATCCCCGTAACCTCATAAAGGTCGCGCAGTGAATCGTGGCTTTCGTTCATCAGCTGCCCGAATGTTTCGATATCACCCTTTTCAAGCGCGTCAATGCTGCGGAGAACCCTGTCATCCTCATATATAACATGAGTTATGCGCTTAAGGACTGTCGGGTCATCAATGCAGTGTTTGTTTGCTTCAAAATCTGCGCGCGATATGTCTCCGAGGCAAGTTGCATTCGGCAGCGCCTTTCTGAGCATTTCAAACCCTCTCTCACATTCACTGCGGCGCTCATTGTATTTGCTGTCAGCAAGCTTATGCTTCTTGTTTGTGTTGGTTATTACTATTTTATAGCCGTTAAGGTCAAGCGGAACATGTTTATATTCCATTGTTTTGCAGTTTAAAAATATTGCATGATTTTTCTTGCCCATTGCCGAGGCAAACTGATCCATAATTCCGCAGTTAACGCCGCAGTAATTATGCTCTGCACTCTGTCCGCAAAATGCCATTTGAACCATGTCAACGGGGGAGAAGTCGTTTTCCGCTTCCTTTGAAAGAGTTGCAAATGCAAGTGCGGTTGACACTTCTATTGCCGCAGAGGAGGAAAGTCCGCCGCCGTGCGGAAGTGTGTCATGATAAAGCATGTCGCAGCCGAGGATTTTATATCCGAGCTTCGAAAGCTCAAACGCTGATCCGAGCTGATAATTCCCCCAGTGAAGCTCCTTGTAAGAGTCAAGCTTTGAGATATCAGCTTCAACAAAATCAGGAAGATCGGTTGCGCGCAGACGTATTATATTTTCATTGTTTTTGCGCAGAGCAATCGTTGTTCCCATTGTGAGCGCGGCAGGAAAAACAAAGCCGCCGTTATAATCCGTGTGCTCGCCGATGAGATTAACTCTGCCGGGGGAATGGAAAATACGGATTTCGGACTCATCTCCGCCGTAATACTTTATAAACTCTTGTTTTAATTCCTGTATATTCACTGTCGTAATCCTTTCAATATTATTTCTGCGAATCAAGGTAACGCTTGTGTGCTTCACGCAGTTCAACAGACGTTGCTTCGGGAGCAGTGGGATTGCAGTGCGCCCACACACCGGTTTCGCTTGAAGCATTAAATTTCTGCTTGTCAGCGCTTCGCATCGGGGGGAAGAATTCAATATGGAAGTGATAATAGCCGCTTGTGTCGCCGCTGTTGACCGGACCCTGATGCATGCACATCATATAAGGGAAAGCGTAGCCGAAAAGCGAATCCAAGGTGCCTGCCGTTTCACGGATGGCGCTTGCAAGATTATCTTTCTCACGGTCATTAAATTCGGTAAGATACTGCTTGTGAGATTTCGCAGCAATGTACATTCCATAGGGATATTCGGTGAAAAACGGGAGAAATACGGTGAAATCCTCGTTTTCAAAAATGATTCTTCTGCCATCATTTTTTTCATCTCTGAGCATATCACAGATCAGGCAATGCCCTGTTTTCTCATGATGCTCCTTTGAGGAGGCAAGCTCAAGTTCAATCTTTTTCGGAATAAAGCTATAGCCGTATATTTGACCGTGAGGGTGGGGCATTGTCACCCCGACAACTGCTCCGCGGTTTTCAAAAATGAAAACATATTTGATTTTTTCATCGGATGAAAGCGCTTTAAACCGCTCGGTCCAAAGATCAACAAGTTTTCTGACGTGCTCCGTGCTAAGCTCAGGAAGTGTGACGGTGTGTTCCGGAGAATACAAAATAACCTCGCACTTTCCATATGACGGTGCGGTTTTGTAAATTTCGGTGCTGACATCGTCCGGTACGGGCGGATTCTGTGAAAGAGCGGGAAAATCGTTATCGTATTCGTAAACATCAAATGATTTCGGAACCTTGTCATTGTCAGGACCCGGGCAAAACGGACACCAGTCCTTAGGCATCTGAGGACGGTTCTGCCTGTTGGATGCAATCATAACCCAATCTTTTGTAAGTGGATGCCAACGTAATTCTGCCATAATAAAAAACTCCTATCCGCCGCCATGGTGCGGCAATAATATGAATGGCATTTGTGCCCGAAACAGCGTGGAAGCAAATGCCTTGTTTAATTGTTTGATGAAAAACAAAGTCTTCAGTCATTAAGGAGAGCAGACAGCATCTGCGAATACAGCGCCTGCGGATCGCGGCGGAAACCGGCGCAGATTTTTTTTGCCATGATTTCATCTCCGACTGATATGGTTACTCCGAACAGATCGGAAGAACCCTCTGTTATTCCGAGTGAGATGCAATATTCAATATCACTCACTTTTGTGTAGTCAGCGCGTATGCTGATTGAATTTTTGAATTCCCGTATTTTCATTTTAACTGTGCGCAGAAGCCGTTCGCGGACAGTTTTCGGAATCCTGTGCGAAAAATAGCCGAGTGTTTCCTTTCCTTTTTCGGTTATGCTGTAGTAACGCATGTTATCTTCCACATAATATGTAAGGTAACCTCCCTCGGTAAGCTCTGCCATGTGTTCCGCCAAATCAAAATAGTTGACAACGGGCTGAAGCATGATAACGTCCACAATATACGCTTCCGGAATCGCTGTTTTAAATGCGTCTGTTATAAAAAGAGCAATCAGCTTAACATCAATTTTATTGTCAAAAACATAATCCAAAACAAACCCTCCGCAGCAGTTTAATTTTCAGAATCATCGTCAAAGTTCCCGATGCTGCCGTCTCTGTTAATAAACATAGCGGTCTGTGCAAACTGAAGCGGAAACGCCTTAGACATAATATATGATGCAACAGTAATTGCCACGAAAATAACAGCTGATTCAAACAATATGCTTACAAAAAATACCTTTAAAAACAGCACACCCGACCTTATCGGTACGCCTGATTTTGAGTAGCGCAGAATAAAGACGGATATAGGATATCCGACAAATAACTTGTAGATAACCGACATAAGCAATATGTTTATAAATGCGGAAATTACAAAGCGCGTTTCAACAATGTTGAAAATCAGGTTTGCATAGCGATTTTTAAATCTGGAACGAAACCATCGCGGTTTAAGCCTGTAGAGAATCCAACCGTGGCAAAAACCGGCTGCAAGTGCACCGATAAGGTTTCCGACAAAGAATGTGCTTTTGCTCGCAATGATTTTTGCAATGCAGCACACCCCAACGCCGAGCGCACATGTTACAGGTCCGTAGAAAAATCCGAGAAACGCATTTACTATTATATCAAGATTCGTACTTATGTACTGGGCAACGCTCCCTGCATTAAACGTAAAACTAACAGTGCCGGCAGCGCCTAAAAGGATATATGCCACGGTCAGGAGCAGTATAACGATTATCGTAAAAGGATTTGTCAGATGCATAAGCGAGGAGAGCATCATTTCCTTTGTGCTTGCCGTGAACCCGCCGCGCTTTGCACGGTTGATTTCGGGTATGTCTGCTGCAGGCGAAAGTGCGCTGTCATCATCAAAGATGCTTTCAGCGTCATCATCAAGAATAAATCGTGTGCTTGAATAGCCGGACGGTGCACGTTTTTCTTTCTTCATTTTAAATCCCCCAAATAACAATATCTTATATTATTATAAATCATCCCGGAGGATATTTCAACAGTTTTTTATATGTATAATATAAAAAGGGTGCAAAAATATTACACCCTTTTATTGTGCAACGCCATGTAAAAAAACACTTATATCAGTCGCCGAAGCAAACACCGAGTGCTTTTGACATCTGGACAAGCTCATTATCTGTCTGAACCTTTTTGTTTTCCTGACCGATAACCTCTTCAAGTGAAGCATATCCGATTTGGTCGCCTTTGAGTATAACCATATTGCCGAAAAGACCCTGCATTGCAAGTTCAACGGCAGCATATCCGTAACGCGAGGAAAGAATCCTGTCGTGACTGGAGGTTGTGCCGCCGCGCTGTACATGACCGAGAACGGTTGAGCGCGCCTCATTTTTGCAGAGCATTTCAAGCTTGTCGGCAACAACCGCGCCGATTCCGCCCAGACGAATCGGGTCGGGACTGTCCTCACGAACCTTGAGAACAACAGCCTCACCGTCTTTAGGCTTGGCGCCCTCAGCACATGCAACGATGCAGAAATCCTTGCCGTTTGCAAAATCAGCCTTGATTTTGTCGGCAACTTTATTTATGTCGAACGGGATTTCAGGGAGAAGTATAACATCCGCGGAGCCAGCAATGCCGCCGTGAAGCGTCAGCCAGCCGGCTCCGCGCCCCATAATTTCGGCAACCATAATTCTGCCGTGGCTTTTTGCCGTCGTACGCAGTCTGTCAAGCGACTCTGTAACAATGCCCACCGCTGTGTCAAATCCGAATGTATAGTCAGTGCAGTTTAAGTCATTGTCAATCGTTTTCGGAATACCGATTACATTTACACCTTTGCGCGCAAAATCACGTCCGCTTGTAAGCGTTCCGTCACCGCCGAGAATGAAAAGTGCGTCTATTCCGGCATCTTTAAGGTTTTTAACGGCAATGTCGGAAACATCTTCATAGACAATTTTTCCGTCTTTTTTTACTATTTCTCCGTCCTTATCGCGAACAGGATACTGAAATAAGTTATCTTTATTCGAGCTTTTAAGAATTGTGCCGCCCTCCGAAAGAATTTCCTGAACGCTTTCAAGCGTAAGATTAACAAAATCTTTATGGTAAAGACCATGATAACCTTTTTTGATTCCGACAACCTCAAGTCCATACTTAACGATGGCGGTTGTCGTTACGGCGCGGATAACAGCGTTAAGTCCGGGGCAGTCTCCGCCGCCTGTGAGAAGTGCGATTTTTTTTATTTTGTTCATAGCAAATCCTCCATGGATAATAATATAGTATAACCCTATCTCTGCTATCTTACACTATTTTTCTACGCTTTTCAAGCAGAATTTTAATAAAATCGGAAAATTTTATCATTAATATTATCAAAATAAAAACGGAAGCCGCAGCATAATAAAATATGCTCATACTTCCGTTTCAGTGCTTGTCCGTTAATTACTTATTTTCAAGATAATCGTTCAGCTTTTTTACAAGCTCGTCCGCATCTGCGCCGTGAACGGCACACGCTTCTTCAATGGATTCACCGCTTGCCGACGGGCAACCCAGGCAGTGCATTCCTATTTCAAGAAAGAAAGGCGCTGTGCCGGGATCTATTGAAAGAACATCCATGATAATCATGTCCTTTGTTACTTTTGCCATCAAAAACACCCCCTTAAACTATATTATATACCGAAAAAAATGAAATTACAATACTTTTCCGAGAAAATCAATTGTGCGCGGATTTTTCGGCTGACCGAAAACTTGTTCGGGCGAACCCTCCTCCACAATCACACCGTCATCCATAAATATAACACGGTCGGCAACCTCACGCGCAAAACCCATTTCATGCGTTACAACAACCATTGTCATGCCGTCTTCTGCAAGTTCTTTCATAACATCAAGTACTTCTCCGACCATTTCCGGGTCAAGCGCTGATGTCGGTTCATCAAAAAGCATAATATCGGGATTCATTGCAAGCGAGCGGATTATGGCAATTCTCTGTTTCTGACCGCCGGAAAGCTGCTGCGGATAAGAATCCGCCTTGTCGGAAAGTCCGATGCGCTTTAAAAGCTCCTCTGCCTTTGCATTTGCCTGCTCGGCAGTCATTTTTTTGAGCTTCACCGGTGCAAGCGTGATGTTCTCTCTTATGGTAAGATGAGGGAAGAGGTTGAAGTGCTGAAACACCATTCCGATTTTCTGCCTGATCAGATTTGTATTGCATTTGCTGCTTGTGATTTCTTCTCCCTCAATGAAAATCTGCCCTTTTGTGGGTTTTTCAAGCAGATTAAGGCAGCGCAGAAACGTGCTTTTTCCGCTGCCGGACGGTCCGATAATAACAACCTTTTCGCCTTTTTTTACTGTTTCGTCAATCCCTTTGAGCACATGAATTTCATTATGTGCACCAAAGTTCTTTTCAAGATTTTTAACGGTTATCACTCTTGCGCAGCCTCCTTTCCATAATGCCAAGCAGCTTTGTCATAAGTATTACGATTAAGAGATATATCAAAGCGACAAGCAGAATCGGATTTGTCTGGTCATATGTGGTGTTCTTAATCTGATTCCCTGCCTTTGTAAGGTCAATAACGGCAACATAACCTGCAACGGAAGTTTCCTTGAGAAGCGCAATCATCTCGTTTCCGATTGCCGGAAGAATGTTTTTGAATGCCTGGGGAAGAATTATTTCTTTCATCGTCATGTACTGCGTCAGTCCGAGCGAACGCCCTGCTTCCATCTGCCCGCGGTCAATTGCCATGATTCCGGAGCGGATAACCTCGGCAACATACGCGCCGGAGTTGATTCCGAATGTGATTGTTGCAACCCATGTACCGTCTTTCGCCGAGGTAAACACAATGAAGAATGAAATCAGAAGCTGAACGACAACGGGAGTGCCGCGGATAACAGTAAGATATATGTTGCAGATAACATCAAGCGGCTTAAGCTTTTTGTTATCAAGCGCAAAAACCTTGACGATTGCAACAATTGTGCCGATTATAACACCGATAATAAGTGCGCCGAAAGTTATAATAAGCGTTTTTTCAAGACCGGTGATGAGCGTTTTATATCTGTCTGCAACGATAAACGTTTCATAGAGCTTTGCGGTCCATTGATTAAACCAGTTCATAAATATGCCTCACTAATTATTATTTTTAAAAAACTGCCGCAAAACAAGTTCAGCTCGCTTGCGGCAGTTTTGCATTTTTGAAATTATTCAGCGTCAACGGGGAGGTCGTACTTCTTGAAAATTTCGTTAAGCGTACCGTCCTCTTTAAGCTTTGCGATTGCCTTGTTCAGCTTGTCAACAAGCTCTGTGTTACCGAGCTTTGTTGCAATTGCGTAGGTTTCTTCCGTAAGAGCCTCATCGAGAACAACCGTTTTACCGTTCTGCTCAGCCGAAAGAGCCGTTGCAACAGCGTTGTCGATTACAACTGCGTCAACCTTGCCGCTTGTGAGTGCCGAAACTGCTTCGGAACCTGTTTTGAACGATTGAACCTTGTATTCGTTGTCAAGCAGATACTGCTCACCTGTTGTGCCCTCCTGGCAGGAAACCGTTTTGCCCTTAAGATCCTTGGCGCTCTTTATATCGCTGCCGTCGGCAACAATGATTGCCTGAGAAGCCTTGTAATAATCATCCGAAAATGCCATGTTTTTCTTTCTGTCATCATTTGCTGTGATACCTGCGATTGCAACATCATATTTTCCTGTTGCAGCGCCTGTAAGAGCTGCGTCAAAGTCAATGTTTGTGATTTCAAGCTTGCAGCCAAGCTCTTTTGCGATTGCTTCCGCAAGGTCAACATCCGCGCCGACAACTTTTTCGCCCTCAAGATATTCGAAAGGCTTAAATTCAGCGTTTGTTGCCATTGTGAGTGTTCCCATATCTTCTTTTGAAGAAGATGATGATGTGCTGCTGCCATCCGTGCTGCTGTCCTGAGCAGTCTTATCCTGACCGCACGCCGATAAAGCGAGAACAGCCATTACAAGTGCAAGTAATAATGCCGATATTTTTTTCATAACCGATTCCTCCAAAATTATTTTTAACAATGACTATTATAATTATAAATGTATAAATAATCAAGCTTTTTTTTTATTTATGCACAAAATTATTGATATTGCATAAAAAACGTTAAAAAATTTGAATAATATGTTACTTTTTCATGCGTATCGTTTTTTCATATGCAGCAACAATGCTGTTCATCGCCGCCGCACGGAATCCGTTTTCCTCCAGTGCGCGGACGCCCTCAATAGTTGTTCCGCCGGGACTTGTGACCTCGTCTTTTAAAAGACCGGGATGCTTACCGCTTGCAAGTAAGGCTTTTGCGGAGCCGGAAACCGTTTGTGCGGCATATGCCATTGCCTTTGCGCGGGGAAGTCCGCAGAGAACACCACCGTCCGAAAGAGCTTCAATGAACATATAAACGAATGCCGGTCCGCAGCCTGAAACTGCGCTTGCCGCATCAATCAGTGATTCGTCAACTGCGTCAACCATGCCGGCAAGCTCCATCATTGAGCAGAATTCAGCTGTTTCCCGATCCGAAACGCTTTCATTCGGACAATAAAGAATTATTCCTTCGCCGACCGCGCAGGGAGTGTTCGGCATAATCCGCAGCACGGGAAAACCGCCGGAAAGTTCGGAAATATGTGCCGCCGGAAGCGCTGCCGCCATTGACACAAGAATAAAACGATCCGTGCGTTTTTGCAGAACGGGTTTGATTTCCTCAAGCACCGCAGCCATCATTTTCGGTTTAACGCCAAGGAAAATGAATTTGCATGAATCTGCAATTTCAATGTTTGTTCCGATTTTTGCGTCCGCTGCTTCGGACAGTGCGTTTGCTTTTTCAATATTGTGATTTGTGAGAAGAATATTTTCTCCGCCGATTTTTTTTGCTGCCGCCAGTGCGAGCGCACCGCCCATGCTGCCGCAGCCGATAAAGCCTGCCGTATACATAATTTAAACCCCCTCAGCGAATTTGTCCGTTTCCGAGAACAATATATTTGTATGTTGTCAGTTCGCAAAGTCCCATAGGACCGCGCGCATGAAGCTTCTGCGTTGATATTCCCATTTCACAGCCGAGTCCGAACTCGCCGCCGTCTGTAAAGCGCGTTGAAGCATTAACGTAAACCGCGCAGCTGTCAACAAGCGCGGTGAAAAGCGCTGCATTTTCCTCCGATGCGGTCAGAATGCTTTCACTGTGACCGGTGGAATGTGCCGCAATGTGAGCAATTGCTTCATTCACATCTTTAACCACTCCGACAGCAAGAATATAGTCGAGAAATTCCGTGTCAAAATCCGTTTCAGACGCCCTTGTGCCGCCGATAAGTGCGTATGCCTTTTCATCGCAGCGAAGCTCCACCGGGTGAAGTCCGCGCGCCGCTCTGTCATCCGCAAGGCGCTTTTTTAAGAGCGGCAGAAACTTCTCTGCAATTTTTTCATGCACAAGGCAGCATTCAGCCGCATTGCAAACTGACGGGCGGCTTGCCTTTGCATTTTCGATAATGGCGAGCGCCTTATCAATATCCGCCGTTTCATCAACGAATATATGGCAGATTCCCGTGCCCGTTTGAATACAGGGAACCTTGGCATTTTCCGTACACGCGCGGATAAGTCCTGCGCCGCCGCGCGGAATAAGCAGGTCAACCTGCCCGACAGCCTCCATCAGCTCCGCAGCGCTGCGGCGTGATGTGTCCTCAACGAGATTTATCATATTTTCATCAATACCGGCGCATTTAAGTCCGCTGCGCAGTGATTTGCATATCGCGGACGCACTTCCGTGCGCTTCCTTGCCGCTGCGCAGAACGCACACGTTTCCGCTTTTAAGCGTAAGCGCCGCTGCGTCCGAGGTAACATTCGGGCGGCTTTCGTAAATAATTGCGACAACACCGAGCGGAACAGAGGTTTTTTCGATTATAAGACCGTTCGGGCGTTCAATGCGCGAAAGCACTTTCCCGACAGGATCGGGGAGGCTGGCAACATCGCGGATTCCCTGTGCCATCGCCCTGATTCGGTCTTCGGTAAGCAGCAGACGGTCACACATAACATCGGAAATTTTTCCGCGCGCATTTTCAACATCGGCGCTGTTTGCCGCAAGTATTTTCGGGGCATCCTTTTCAATCTCATCAGCCATTGCAAGAAGCGCCCTGTTTTTTATTTCACTCGTCAGCCGCAGTGCGCTTTTTCTTGCTGCGGCAGCATTTGAAAGTATTTCAGCTGTTGTCATTTTAATTCCTCCTTCACGGTGAACAGTGTTCCGACGGATTTTCCGTCTGTTATATCGTACAGCAGCGATGGCTCTGCTCCGTTTGCAATAACCATGTCAATTTTGCTTTTAAGGCATATTTCCGCAGCGCGGAGCTTTGTTTCCATTCCACCGGTGCCGAGCTTTGTACCGGCACTGCCGGCAAGGTCATAAAGCGCTGCCGTGACTTCACGGACGCATGGAATCAGCTCAGCATTTTTATTTTTATGCGGGTCGGACGTATAAAGTCCGTCAATATCGGACAGCAAAATGAGCAGGTCGGCGTCAATGCTCACAGTTACAAGCGCACTCAGCGTGTCATTATCGCCGACTGAGATTTCGGCTGTTGCAACAGTGTCGTTTTCATTTATAATAGGAAGAACTCCAAGCTCAAGAAGCCTGTTCACGGTGTTGCGGAAATTTGTGTGACGGTCATCGTTGCTCATATCGGGTTCTGTTATAAGAAGCTGCGCAACAGTGTGATTGTATTCCGAAAACAGCTTATCATATGTATACATAAGCTCACACTGCCCGACAGCTGCCGCTGCCTGCTTTGTCGGCATATCGGACGGCTTTTCGCCGAGAGAGAGCTTGCCTGCGCCCATTCCTATTGCACCGGATGAAACAAGAATTATCTCATGACCGTAATTTTTCAGGTCGCTGATGACCTTGCAAAGCTCCTCAACGTGGCGGATATTAAGGCAACCGGTGCAGTGCGCCAGTGTTGAAGTGCCGACTTTGATTACAATTCGCATTATAAATATACTCCTTTAAAGCAGCAGCTTAAGAACGGAAACCATTTCTTCGTAGCTGACTGCCCTGTTTATTTCGTTGCGGAGCGCTGCCGCCCCTTTCATTCCTTTTATATACCAGCTTGCATGCTTGCGCGCCTCGCGTATACCGATATGTTCGCCCTTGAGCCTGCATAAAAGCGCAATATGCTCAAGCGCAACCGCAATTTTTTCATCCTTTTCGGGATGCGTTGAAACATATCCGCGCTCGAACAGCTCGTTAATCTGTGCGAAAATCCACGGATTTCCCTGTGCTCCGCGCCCAATCATAACGGCTGCCGCACCTGTCTCCTCAAGCATAAGCCGCGCATCCTCCGCTGAGAAAATGTCGCCGTTTGCAATAACAGGTATCGGAACTGCGCGGCAAACATCGCGGATAACCGAGCGGTCGGCGCGTCCGCTGTAAAACTGCTCGCGCGTTCTTCCGTGAACCGTAACGGCTGCGGCACCGTTTTCATATGCCAAACGGGCGATAAGAGGTGCATTTATGCTTTCCGCGTTCCAGCCTGCGCGCATTTTAACGGTCAGCGGTTTTTTTGCCTTGTCTGCCGCCGCACGGACAATCCGTCCTGTGAGCGGCGGGTTTTTCATCAGCGCCGAACCTTCGCCGTTCCCTGTGATTTTCGGCGCCGGGCATCCCATATTTATATCGGTAAAAAGTGCATTTTCCTCGGCTTCGCCAATGACGGAGGCTATTGTTTCCGGTGAGCTGCCGAAAATCTGAACAGCAGTCGGCAGATCCCCTGTTTCCATAAGTCCGTGCGTTTTTTTGTCCTTAAATGACAGCGCTTTTGCGCTCACCATTTCAGTGTATGACAGTCCTGCACCGCAGCGATTGCAAATTATCCGAAACGCAAGGTCTGTAACGCCTGCCATGGGTGCGAGAAAAATATTGTTTTTAAGTGTTACGTTTCCTATTTTCATCATACGTCGAGAAGCATATCTCCTTTTCCGATGAATCCGCGGCTGCGGAGAAATTCCGAAACGCCGAGCGATATTATTCCCGGGAGAATAAAGTACATAAGAGCAATCTCGGTTATGCACACCACGGCAGGGCGGTCGGCAATCATCGTCTGAAATGACATAATCGGTCCGATAAGTCCGGCAGTTCCCATGCCCGAACCGGTGGCGTTGCTTGTCATATGTAAAAGCATTGTCGAAACGGGACCGAGAACCGCGCTTGATACAATTGCCGGCAGCCATATCAGCGGATTTTTAATAATATTAGGAATCTGAAGCATGCTTGTGCCGAGCCCCTGAGCCAAAAGTCCGCCGACTTTGTTTTCACGGTAGCTTGCAACGGCGAATCCGATCATATTGGCACAGCAGCCGACTGTTGCCGCACCGGCAGCAATTCCGTTAAGACCGAGCACAATTCCGATTGCGGCGGAGCTTATCGGCAATGTAAGAAATACCCCCATCAGCACACTTACAACAATTCCCATGAGAAACGGCTGCTGCTGCGTTCCCCAGTTTACGAGCGAACCGAGATAGGTCATAAATTCGGAAATCGGAGGTCCGACGAATATGCCGGCTGCGCTTCCGCACAGAATTGTTGTTACCGGTGTGAGAAGTATATCAACCTTTGTTTTTCCGCTTATGAGCGAGCCTATCGCAATTCCGACATATGCCGCAACAAATGCGCCGAGAGGTTCTCCCGGCGGAAGTATTGTAAACGTGCCGTCCGTAATCAGCGTTCCGGCAAGTATTTTTCCGGCATAAGCGCCGACCATTCCGTTCACGGCGGATGCAACCGTTACAAGCGGCGATGCCTTAAGCTTGCCGGCAACACCGCAGCCGATTCCGGCGCCGGTGAGAAGCGAAGCCGTTTTTCCGATTATCAGCAGCAAGTTTTTTGCTTCTCCGCTCAGAAAAAGTGATGCAACCTGTGTGAGAATCGTTCCGACAATCAGTGTGGAGAAAAGTCCGAGTGCCATTCCGCTCAGTCCGTCAATAAAAATTCTGTTAAGAGCCGATTTTATTCTGTTCAATTCCGAATCCTCCGGTTTCGTATAATATTTTCCAATATTATATACAAAAAAATATATTTATTCAAGCGTTTGAGAAAATAAAAGCAAAAAATATATTGTTTTTTTGACGAATGCGTGTTAATATAGAAAGGAAATTTGTGGGGAAGGATGCCGAAAAATGCTGAAAAACATCATTTTTGACCTGGGAAACACGGTTGTAAGGTTTGATTCGCGTGAAATAACGCGGCATTTTTACAGTGAGGAAAAAGATTTTGAAAAGCTTATAAGCGTTACTTTTGCCAGAAAATACTGGGACAGGCTTGATGACGGAAGCATCAGCCAGGAGGATTTTAAGCGCGGAGTGAGGGAGGAGCTTCCGGAATATCTTCATAAATATTCGGACGCAATCTGTGACGGATGGGTTTACAATCTTCCCGTTATCAACGGAATGGAGGAGCTTATTGACGATCTTAAGCGTGACGGATACGGATTGTTTGTGATTTCAAACATAAGCGAGAGATTTTCAGAGTGCCGCGGCGAAATTCCAATACTTAAAAAGTTTGACAAACTCATACTTTCAGGTGATGAAAAGCTTGCAAAGCCGGATAAGAGAATATTTAAGCTTGCGATAGAGCGTTTCGGAATAAATCCCGATGAATCACTTTTTGCGGATGACCTTCCGGCAAATATTAAAGCGGCGGAAGAGTGCGGAATTCACGGATTCCTTTTCGACGGAAGCGCGGAAAAGCTCAGAAAGCATATATACTCCGGGCAGATTAATGAATAAGAAAAGAGGAAAAACGGTGAACAGATTTTTTAAAAGAACAGCAGGCGCACTGCTTGCGCTGACGATTGCTTTCGCGCCTGTACCGCAGCTTGCGCACAAAGCGCTCGCGGCAGAGGGAACAAGCGTTGTAATGGCGCTTAATTCGCAGCATGCGTTTGTAAACGGCACGGAAACTCATGTTAATGCTCCGCTCAATGCGTTCGGCAGTATGTATGTTGATCTGTACGAAACAGCGGCGGCGCTCGGCGTTGAAATTGCATGGGTGGCAGCAGAAATTCCATACTACACGGCAAAAGGAGCCGGCGGTTCGGCAGACCTTCATATAACCGAACATTATGACGGACTTTCCGCAGGCAACACGCTTTTTGTAAAAAACGACCGCGTTTACATAAAGGCGAGAGATCTTGCCGCAATAGCCGGAGCGGAACTTGATTTCGATAACTGGGTGATAACGTTCCGCAGCGGAATCGGAGCAGGAGAGGCCGCAAAGCCGCAGATAGGTGCACCGTCTCTTGAAAATGTTGATTCCTACATTTACGAAACATATGCATATCCCGTGGCGCACCCGGTTTATCCGTATCAGCAGTACTCCTATGATTTCCTGAAAACCGACGCACTGTATCTTCAGAAAATTTACCCCGATCTGATAAAAGTCGGCTCAATCGGTCAGTCGGTTGAGGGGCGCGACCTTGTGCTTATCGAATTCGGCAAAGGAAGCAAAAAAATATTTGTGTGCGGCACTCATCATGCGCGCGAATATATTTCGTCAACGTACCTGATGTATGCAATTGACCGCTATGCGGCAATGTACAGAACGGGAATGAATGAAACTTCCTATAATATAAAGGAAATCCTTGATAAGGTCACATTCTGCATTGTTCCCATGGTGAATCCCGATGGGGTTAATCTTGTGCAGAATGGGGTATCAGCAGTGCAGAATCCCGATTATGTGTCATCCATGGCAATAAGCGAGGGCGCAAAATACGGTTACCGTGCATGGAAAGCAAATGTAAACGGCGTTGATGTGAACTGGAACTATGATAAGGACTGGTATTTGTCGCGCAACCGCTATCCGCGCGGTTCAATCGGATTTAACGGAACAGAGCCGAACACTGAGCCGGAAACGCGCGCCGTTGCCGCATATGTTGACTCGCAGCCGTTTGAAGCATTTTTGTCAATGCACACGCAGGGAAAACTGCTTTACTGGGCAGAGGATACTGTCAACCCCACCTATATCGGCGAAACGGTTAAGGCAAAAACAGGTTTTTCGATTAAGTACGAAAAAGCGACAGGCGTCGGAGGTTCTTTCTTTGACTATGTTTACAGAAAGTACGGTAAGGCAACCCTGACAGTTGAGCTTTGTAACTATGTCGGTCCGTACCCCTATCCGGATGCAGGCTTTGATTCTGTTTGGAAAGATGCAAAGGATGTTTTGCTGATTATCGGCGATATTATAAAGAACAGATAAAGAAGGGGATGTTAAAAAACTCCGGAACGCAAGAAAAGAAGAAAAAGCAGATATTACAGGCAGCATAGCTATTGTAATTAGCTTTTATTAAAGGTAGAAAAATCAAAAATTTGATTTTTCAAAGAATCACTTCTTTTCTTGCTATCAACAAACTTCGCCGCTCGGGCGTCGAAACAAGCGTTGTATCATTCGCAGCAAATTATAATTCACTGCTCATTCATTACGCTGTTTCTCCTTTTCCCAAAAACCTTTGGTTTTCGGGAAACCTGAGTGATGTACGCCGTCGAAGAGGCATAAGGAATCCGAACACATGCGCCCAATGCTTGTTAAATTTCCGCTCAGCAGTTCTTTCGGGATTTGCAAGGCGACAAGCCTTGCTTCACCCTGCAATAACAGCTGAACAAAAATTTTTCGGCGCATT
>CAKSFM010000001.1 GCA_934454525.1 uncultured Clostridia bacterium | reverse complement strand
ACGGAAGTTAAGCTCTGCAGTGCTGATGATACTTGGCGGGAAGCTGCCCGGGAAAGTAGGTCGTCGCCGGAACTGAAAAGAGAGGTTTCTGTTGAAGCCTCTCTTTTATACTATTTTCTTACATATTGGTCTATCCGTAAGAGTGTATTTTAATGAGAAATTGCTGCGGCAGTCACGGAAAGGTTGTGCATAATATGGCAGAACAAATAAAAGAAAACAAAATGGGAACTGCTCCCATGATACCGCTGATTTTAAAAATGTCGCTTCCGGTGATGTTTTCAATGCTTATACAGTCACTATATAATGTTGTTGACAGCATTTTTGTGTCAAATTATTCGCAAAAAGCTTTCACGGCAGTTAATTTTGCTTTTCCCGTGCAAATGCTCATGATAGCCGTTGCGGTCGGAACGGGAGTGGGAATCAATTCTTTGGTGTCACGCAGATTAGGCGAAAAACGGAACGATGAAGCTGACAGTGCGGCATCTCACGGTGTTGTGCTTGGCATTATAAGCTGGATTGTGTTTGCACTTGCAGGTCTGTTCCTTACAAAATCCTTTTTCAATATGTATACGGATGACAAGGTAATTATTGAAAACGGAATTGCATATTTGAGCACAGTTATGATATTTTCTTTCGGCGTCTTTGTTGAAATTAATATTGAAAAATCCATTCAGGCAACCGGAAATATGATTTTCCCGATGCTGTTTCAGCTTACAGGTGCGGTGGCAAATATTATCCTTGATCCTATATTTATTTTCGGACTGAAAATGGGCGCTTTCGGCGCTGCCGTTGCAACAGTTCTTGGTCAGATTCTGTCGATGATTTTCAGCATTATTGTCATTATATACGGAAATCATTATATCCATATATCGCTCCGCGGCTTTCGCTTTAACGGCAAAACCGTCAAAAACATATATGCTGTAGGCTTCCCGGCAATCATCATGCAATCGATAGGTTCGTTCATGGTGAGCATTCTTAACATGATTCTCATAAATATTTCACAGGCCGCCGTCGATGTTCTCGGAATATATTTCAAGTTGCAGTCATTTGTATTTATGCCCGTTTTCGGTCTGACACAGGGTCTGCTGCCGATAATCGGATACAATTTCGGCGCACGGAACAAAAAAAGAATGATTTCTGCCGTAAAAATCGGATGCGTAATCGGTGTAATTATTATGGCGGCAGGTACGGCGCTGTTTCAGCTGATTCCGGACAAACTTATTGCCATTTACAATTATTCCGATGATATGATGCGGATTGGTGTCCGCGCACTTCGCACTATCAGCCTTTGTTTTATACCTGCAGCGCTCGGAATTGTATTTTCGTCATTTTTTCAGGGCGTGGGTTCAGGTGTCAGAAGTTTGTTTATCTCGGTTCTGCGCCAACTTGTTATTATTGCACCGGTTGCATACTATCTTTCACAATTCGGCGAATTTGCCGTTTGGTATGCTTTCCCCATTGCAGAGGCGGTATCGCTTTGTGCCTCAATTCTGATGTTTGCACATCTCTATCATAGGCAGATAAAAAATATATAAATTCTGCGGCGGCTATGCATGAAATTGTATAGCCGCCTTTTTGGAGGATATAGCAACCAATCTTATAATTACCTATTGCGATTTTGAAAAGATAAGATATAATAAAGTGAGAGGCAGAATAACTTTACTTCTGTCAATTAAAAATATACCACAGATTGCAGATACAGTAATTATATTTTTTAAAGGGGTGACGGCATGAAAAAGGTGATAATTATTTTTTCCTTACTGATTGAGATGCTTTCCGCAGCTTCGGCTGCGGCTGCGAAAAATGCGGATTTTGATGTAACAGTAGTTAAATTTCCGGTTGACATTAATTATATTAATTTTTATGAACAGCTACAGAAATACTTTAAATATCCAATATTTCTGTATGATGATATAACTTATTTTCCTCTCACTTATTCAAATATAATTGTGACCGGACTTGATATGCAAATTGATGGAACGGAGATATTTTTAAACGGTGAAACAAAAGCCACAACCCGATAAGGAAGTATTGGTTTTGGAAGCCGTTCTTTAAGCTTATACAACGTAAACAGGCAGCCGTATATGACGTATATCAAGCCCGACAACACAGAAAAAGACGATTTTCAGCCTGTTTGAGCGGGTTCGGATATTAACACATCTGCTTAGGCATAACAGACTCGAACACATGCGCCCAATGCTTGTTAAATTTCCGCTCAGCCGTTTTTTCGGGATTTGCAAGGCATAGGTACGCCGAGGGCGAAGTTTGTTGATAGCAAGAAAAGAAGTGATTCTTTGAAAAATCAAATTTTTGATTTTTCTACCTTTAATAAAAGCGAATTACAATAGCTGTACTGCCCGTAATATCTGCTTTTTCTTCTTTTCTTGCGTTCCGGAGTTTTTTAACATCCCCTTTTCTGTGCGGCAGAAACACAGATTCGTTTGAGCATGGGATCTTTGCGCGGGAAGAATTATAACAGCTTACACATATGTACATATGTGTATTATTTCAGGACAAATAAGCAGATTTTTCAAAAAATGTTGACCGACAGCGAAAAGTGTGGTATAATACATAAGTATTATATTTTTATTGATTGGGAAAGGATGATCAAAATGAAAAAGATTTTGGCGGTTGTTTCAGCTCTTGCCATAATGCTCACACTTGGAGCATGCGGCGATAAGCCTCAGACGGATAAAAAGGCAGAGAGCGGACAGGACAAGGTTTATAAAATATCTTCTGATAACTCCTTTGCTCCGTTCGAATATCTTGATACGGAAACAAATGAATATACAGGAGTTGACATGGACATTCTCGCAGCTATTGCAGAAGATCAGGGTTTTAAGTATGAAGTTAAAAACGAAGGCTTTGATGCGGCAATGGGTTCCGTTCAGTCCGGTCAGGCAGACGCGATGATTGCGGGAATGACAATCAACGATGAAAGAAAAGAAACATTTGATTTTTCAGACGGTTATTTCGAGGACGGTCAGATTATGGTAACAAAGGCCGGCAGCGATATTAAGGACGTCTCCGAGCTTGCCGGAAAAACGGTTGCCGCAAAAACAAGCACTATGAGCGCTCAGATTACCGAAAAATATGCAAAGCAGTACGGCTTTGAAGTTGTATATTACGAAGATTCCCCCACGATGTACACAGCGGTTGCAAGCGGAACAAATGCAGCATGCTTTGAGGACAGAAGCGTTGTCGGCTGGGCAATCAAACAGGAAAAGCTTGAACTTCAGACGGTCGGCGATGTTGTTAAGCCGGCTCAGTACGGATTTGCGGTTAAAAAGGGTCAGAATGCCGAGCTTATTAAGAAATTCAATAAGGGTCTTGAAAATATAAAAAAGTCCGGAAAATATGACGAGATTCTTGCTAAGTACGGATATTAATAAACAGATAAAATCGGCGTGAGAGGGAATGGAATCCTTCTCACGCAGTCCGTTGCACGAATTTCGGAGTGTGCCGGAAAAAATGCACGGCTTGAAATGGAGTTTTGTTTTTATGGATTTTGAAAGAGTTATAGCACAGGCGATGCCGCTTCTGAACGAGGGCGTAAAGCTTACGGTTTTGGTGTCGGTTCTGTCGCTTCTTATCGGAATGATTATCGGCTTTTTTATTTGCATAATGGGTCGGTCAAGGATTGCGCCGCTTAAATGGATTGCGGCTGTTTATATCTGGATTATCCGCGGCACACCAATGCTTGTGCAGGCATTCATTGTGTATTTCGGAATTCCGCAGCTGATAACAACCTTTATTCCGGATTTCAGACTTGAGCCGTACAACGCAGGTATAATAACTCTCAGCCTTAATGCAGGAGCGTACCTTTCGGAGATTTTCCGCGGAGGTATAAATGCGGTGAATAAGGGGCAGGTTGAGGCGGCGAGAAGTCTCGGACTGTCCTCAGGCAGAACAATGCTGAAAGTTGTGCTGCCGCAGGCAATAAAAATTGCAACGCCGTCAATCGTTAATCAGTGCATCATAACAATTAAAGATACATCAATCCTTTCCGTTATAGGCTTGGCAGAGCTTGTCAATAAAGCTAAGGTCTATGTCGGAAAGTCATATCAGTTTTTTGCGACGTATATTTTGGTTGCGCTTTACTATCTGGTTGTAACATCTGTTCTGATGCTAATTTCAAAATATTTGGAGAAGAAATTCAATTATGAAAAATCAAAAGGTAATAGTTAAGGGTCTGAAAAAAAGCTTCCGTCAGCTTCATGTTCTGAACGGAATTGATATAACAATCAACGAGGGCGAGGTTGTCTGCGTTATCGGACCTTCGGGAAGCGGAAAGTCAACCTTTCTGCGCTGCCTGAACAAGCTTGAAACGGCAACCGAGGGCGAGATTATTGTCGACGGCTTTAACATCACTGACAAAAAGACGGATATAAATGCTGTTCGCCAGAATATCGGAATGGTGTTCCAGAGTTTTAATCTGTTTTCACACCTGTCTGTTAAGAAGAACATAATGTTTGCTCCGCTGGAACTGAAAAAAATGTCCAGGGAGGACGCTGAGAAGAAAGCGGAGGAGCTGTTGGCGCGCGTTGGTCTTGCCGATAAGGCAGATTACTATCCTCATCAGCTTTCGGGAGGTCAGCAGCAGCGCGTTGCAATAGCGCGTGCACTTGCGATGAATCCCGACATAATGCTGTTTGACGAGCCGACATCGGCGCTTGACCCGGAGATGGTCGGGGAAGTTCTTGCGGTTATGAAAGAGCTTGCGGCTGACGGCATGACCATGGTTGTTGTTACACATGAAATGGGATTTGCGCGCGAGGTTTCCGACAGAGTTATATTTATTGACGGCGGTGTGATTGTGGAGGAAGGATCGCCCGGGCAGGTTTTCGGTCAGCCGAAAAATCCGCGCACAATTGATTTCCTTAATAAAGTTTTATAAGAATTTCGGAGAGACTGTTTAAAAAGCCAGCCGGTTTTTTAAACAGTCTCTGTTTGCGAAGTATAAAATACAGCTTTAAAACCGATGCTTCATTAACGGACTGCGTCTTTTTTCTGTTCTTTTTGTTAGTACCCAAGGTTGACACTTCGTCCGAAATATATTAAAATAGAATTGAAATACATATAAGGGAGAATTGAATATGTACATTGGCATAGATGTAGGTGGAATGAGCATAAAGGCCGGTCTTGTCGATCACAGCGGAAAGCTGCTTTGCAAGCACAGCGTTCCCACTCCGAAAGGCGGCAACGATGAATTTTGTGCGGCACTCCGCAGTGCGGTTGACGGAGTTATTGAAAAAGCACATTTTAACGGCGAAATTGACGCAATCGGTATGGGCGCCCCCGGGATTGTGAACAGGGAGGACTGCCGGCTTGTTTACAGCTGCAATATTGCATACGACAATGCGCCTGTCGGAGAATACCTTAAAAAAATATATAACGCGCCGGTGCTTGTTGAAAATGACGCTAACTGCGCGGCAGTCGGAGAATTTTATGCTGCACCCGATGTGCGGAATTTTGTGTTTATAACGCTTGGAACGGGCGTGGGCGGAGGAGTTATTATCAATGGTAAGCTTTTCATCGGCTCAAATGGTGCAGGGGCAGAGCTTGGACATATTGTAACTCACGCAGGCGGAGTTAAGTGCGGCTGCGGAAGGCTCGGATGCTGGGAAGCATATGCTTCAACAAGTGCGCTGATTCGCATGACAGAGGAAAACCGCGGCAAAATCGCAGCAATCGGAGAAAATGAGGTTATTAACGGGAAAACCGTTTTTGACAAAGCTGATAGCGGTGATAAGGCGGCGGAAGCCGTCCGCGATGCGTGGATAGAAGAAGTTGCAATCGGACTTACCGATGTTGTGAACATATTTCAGCCGGATGAAATTGTTGTCGGCGGAGCAGTTTCGCAGCAGGGCGAGGTTGTTATGGCGCCGGTGCGGGAATATGTATTTAAAAATGAATACACTGCGCCGAATAATGATATAAAAAAGACAAAAATACTTACATCACGCCTTGGCAGTGATGCCGGGATTATCGGTGCAGCACTGCTTTGGAAAAATAAAAACGAATAATAAGGAAACGGAGTGAAGCCGATTGAACGGCAATTTGCATATAAACGGAAATATACTTGTGGGGCAGTCCGGCGGCCCGACCGCAGTTATCAATTCTTCTCTCGCCGGAGTGTATGCCGCGGCAAAACAGCTTGGTGCAGATAAGGTTTTGGGCATGGTTAACGGAATCGAGGGAATCCTGTCTGACAAATACACGGTTCTGGAAGAAACTTTGAAAACGGATTTTGATGTTGAGCTTCTTAAGCGTACCCCGTCCTCTTTCCTCGGCTCGTGCCGCTATAAACTGCCGAAGCCTGAAAAGGGAAACGAAATATATGAAAAGCTTTTTGCTTTTTTCAGAGAGCATAATATAACCTGCTGCTTCTATATCGGCGGAAACGATTCAATGGACACCGTGGGAAAACTGTATGACTATGCATGCCTTATCGGGTCGGATATCCGCTTTGTCGGCGTTCCGAAAACGATTGACAATGACCTTGAAATAACGGATCATACGCCGGGTTACGGAAGCGCGGCAAAATATATTGCAACAGTTACAAAGGAGCTTGTGCGTGACGGTCTTGTTTATGATTTAAAAAGCGTTACGGTTGTTGAAATTATGGGGCGCGATTCCGGTTGGCTGACTGCAGCTGCGGCACTTGCGCGCGGAAGCGACTGCGAGGGCGCGGATATGATTCTGCTGCCGGAGCGCCCGATAAATGCAGACTTTATCACGCAGCGCGTTGCACAGCTGCAAAAGGAGAAAAAATCGCTTGTGATTGCCGTTTCGGAGGGTGTGCGCACACCTGACGGAGAGTATCTTTGTGCAATCGGCGGCGGAACGAAGGATATTTTCGGGCACACGCAGCTTTCCGGCACAGGTCAGGCGGTTGCGTCGATGCTTAAATCGCAGCTCGGGATAAAAACGCGCGCAGTGGAGCTTTCAACGCTTCAGCGCTGTGCTTCGCACATTGCATCGATAACTGATGTTGAGGAGGCTTTTTCATGCGGTGCGGCAGCCGTGAAAGCTGCGGCAAACGGAGAAAGCGGAAAAATGGTTCTGCTCAGGCGCATTTCGGATATTCCTTACACCTGCGTTACTGATACGGAGGATGTTCACAATGTTGCAAATTTTGCCAAGACAGTTCCCGATTCAATGATTAACGCAGACGGCGATTATGTGACAGCTGAATTTATAAAATATTGTTCTCCGCTTGTAATGGGTGAAGCATCGCAGTTTATGGCGAACGGCTTGCCCATGCATATAAAATTATAAAATAACGGAGGGAAAATGAAATGTTTGCAAAAGAAAAATCGCACGGTATAAGATTAATGAAAAAATGCACGGTGCTGACGCTCTGCCTTTTGCTCGCCTTTTCGTGCGTGTCGGCAGGTGCGGAATCGGAAGTTTTGATGTATGCGGCAGACGGACGAACGCTGAGCGTAAACAGCTCGGAGGTAGAAGCGTACAAGGCGGTCGGCTGGTACACAGAGCCTGTTGTGCTGATGTATGCGGCAGACGGACGGACTCTGTATGTAATCAATTCGGAGGTAGAAGCGTATAAGGCAGTCGGCTGGTACACAGAACCTGTTGTGCTGATGTATGCGGCAGACGGACGGACTCTGTATGTAATCAATTCGGAGGTAGAAGCGTATAAGGCAGTCGGCTGGTACACAGAACCTGTTGTGCTGATGTATGCGGCAGACGGACGGACTCTGTATGTAATCAATTCGGAGGTAGAAGCGTATAAGGCAGTCGGCTGGTATACAGAACCTGTTGTGCTGATGTATGCGGCAGACGGACGGACTCTGTATGTAATCAATTCGGAAGTAGAAGCGTATAAGGCGGTTGGCTGGTATACAACAAGACAAGCGGCAGCGTCTGCTTTCCCTGATTTAAGCTCATACGGTTCAAACTCCGATGGCGTCTCGCAGCCGACAACAGGGACTGTTTACAGAGGGCGCACCGGTACGAAGTATCACCGCTCCACCTGCCCCACGCTTAAGCGCGGCGGTGCCTATCCGATGTCTCTGTCCGAAGCGCTCAGTCACGGCCGCACAGCCTGCAAAGTCTGCAAGCCGTAAGAATCCGGCTTTAAAATGTTGACTTTTTGCAGCGGATATAGTATAATTAATTATATTAAAAATGCTTGAATTACAAGAGGAGTGGTATTAATGACTATCAGCCAGCTTTCCATATTTGTGGAAAATAAACAGGGAACGATTGCGGGTATAACGGAAAGCCTTGCGGCTGCCGGAATAAGCATCCGTGCACTCAGCGTTGCGGATACGCAGGAATTCGGAATACTTCGCCTGATTGTAAGTGATATTGATAAGGCGAAAACGGTTCTCAGTGACAATAACTGTGTTGTGTCGGTCACAAAGGTTATCGGAATTGAAATTCCCGACACACCGGGAGGTCTGTCAAAGGTTCTCCGCGTTATCGCTGATAACGGAATCAATGTTGAATATCTCTATGCGTTTATAACCGTTGCCGGTGAAAATGCATATGTTGTTCTCCGCGTTGAGGATAACGAAAATGCGGCGCGCATTATGGAGGAAAACGGGATAAAGCTTATTTCGCAGCATGATGTTGAAGCGCTGTAATAAGAAAATTCAAACACCGGCTTCGCTAATGCGCGCAGTCGGTGTTTTTGAAACTTGCATATATCGGAGGAACGGACTATGCGCAGAATGGCAAGACAAATTAATGTCGGCGGAGTGAAAATCGGCGGCGGTGCACCGGTGAGTGTGCAGTCAATGTGTAACACGGACACGCGTGATGTTCGCGCAACGCTTGCGCAGATTATGCGGCTTCACGATTCCGGCTGCGACATAGTGCGGCTCGCCGTTCCCGATATGGCGGCGGCAGAAGCGTTCTGTGAAATCAGAAAGGAATCGCCTGTTCCTATGGTTGCCGACATTCATTTTGACTATCGTCTTGCGCTTTGCTGCGCTCGCGGCGGTGCGGATAAAATAAGGATAAATCCCGGAAATATCGGCTCGCCGGATCGCGTCCGTGCAGTTGCGGATGAATGTGGTTCGCGCGGAATCCCAATAAGAATCGGTGTGAACGGCGGCTCGCTCGAGCGTGATATTCTCGAAAAATTTACCCATCCCACAGCGGACGCGCTTTGCGAAAGTGCACTGCGCCATATAAAGCTGCTTGAAGACTGCGGATTTTATGATATTGCCGTTTCCATGAAGTCAAGCGATGTCCGGCGCACGGTTGAGAGTTACCGGAAGCTCGCCGGAGAGGTTGATTATCCGTTTCATCTCGGTGTGACGGAAGCAGGCTGCGAATATGGCGGAATAATAAAGAACAGCGCCGGAATCGGCGCCCTGCTGCTCGCCGGAATTGGTGACACACTGCGCTTTTCTCTGACCGCCCCTCCGGAAAAAGAGGTAACGGCAGGAATTGAGCTTTTAAAAGCGCTTGATATGCGCGGCGGTGCGCGGCTTGTCAGCTGCCCCACCTGCGGCAGATGCAAGGTGGAAATGATTCCCGTTGCGCAGGAGGTTCAGCGCCGTCTTTCAGGCGTTGGGAAGAACATCCGCGTTGCTGTTATGGGTTGTGCAGTAAACGGTCCCGGTGAAGCGCGGGAGGCGGATATAGGAATTGCCTGCGGCGATGGAAATGCGCTGCTGTTCCGCCGCGGTGAAATATTGCGCAAGGTGCCGATTGAGTGCGCTGCGGACGAACTGTTTAAAGAAATCGAGGGTTTTGAGATATGAAAGAAGAATACACCCTTTCGGAAGCTTTTCCGGCTGTTGACGGGGACAGCGATATAGGCAGAGGACTCATAACGCGGATTATCGTCAACCGCGAGCATCGCTCCATGAAGCTGTATGTCAAATTCAGCGCATTTATTCCGTATCCGCGTATTGACGCATATCTTAATGAAATTCAGCGCATTTATCGCCTTGAAAGGGCAAGAATCTTTGTGAGCTTTGACTGCGGTGAGGTTGACATAAAAAAAGCCGCATCGTTCTGCATTGCGTCCATGATGCATACAGATCCACTTACATATATGATTCTCGAATCGTGCGGAATTGAAGAGTGTGAGGACGGAATTCGCCTTATGCTGCGGCACGGAAACCGTGAAGTTCTTGAAAACGGAAACACTGACAGAGTTATTTCCGATATGCTGAGAAGCATTTTCGGAATAACAGGCAGCGTTTTCTTCGGTGAGGACGAAATGACGCTTGAAACAAAGCTTGAACCGGTTTCGGTGCAGGCAAAGCCGCAGAAAGCGGAGAAAATAGTGTCGGTTGCCGCAGAGGGCGCATTGATCGGAAAGCCGTTTGTTCAGGGTGAGATAACTCCGATAAAGGAGATAAACACGGATTCCGGCGCCTGCGTGATCCGCGGAGAGATATTTTCGGTTCTCGAACCGCGCCCGATTACAAAAATCAAAAAAACCATAATGTCCTTTTATATCACGGATTACACAGGCTCGATAACCTGCAAATGCTTTGTTCCGATGAACGCCGCCGATGAGGTTTACGATGCTCTCAAGAAAAACAAGTGCGTATGCGTCCGCGGAAAAGCAGAATATGACACATATTCAAACGAACTTACGATTATGGCAAGGGATATTATCCCGTCATCCATGCCATCAATTCCCGATAATGCAGAGATTAAGAGGGTTGAGCTGCACGCACACACAAAATCCTCCGCGATGGATGCCTGCGTCAGTGCAAAGGATCTTGTGTCACAGGCAATGAAATGGGGGCATAAGGCAATTGCAATAACTGACCACGGCTGTGTGCAGGCTTTTCCCGAGGCATTTAAAACGGCGAAAGGTGAAATCAAGATTCTGTATGGCTGCGAGGGTTATCTTATTGAGACCGGTGCGCCGCTTGCCAAGGAAACAAAGCGTTATCATATAATTATTTTTGCGCAGAATCTTGTCGGGTTAAAAAATCTGTATAAGCTTGTCAGTGCGTCAAATCTTGAGCATTTTTACAGAAAACCGCTCATTCCGCGTGATGTTCTTATCGAGCACCGCGAGGGACTGCTGCTTGGCTCCGCTTGCGAAGCAGGTGAGGTTTTCCGCGCCGTGCTTGCGGACAAACCCGAGGAAGAGATTGAAAAAATCGCCTCTTTTTATGATTATCTGGAAATTCAGCCAATCGGCAACAATGCCTACCTTGTGCGCAACGGCACTGTTCCGAATGATGAGGGACTGCGTGAGCTTAACCGCAAAATTGTGCGGCTCGGCGATAAACTCGGCAAAAAGGTTGTTGCAACCTGCGATGTGCATTTTCTGCGTGAGCGTGACGAGATTTTCCGCAGAATTCTCCAGGCAGGACAAGGCTTTAAGGACGCGGACATGCAGCCGCCGCTGTTTTTCCGGAATACCGAGCAGATGCTTGCCGAATTTGAATACCTCGGCAGCGAAAAGGCTTATGAGGTTGTGGTCACAAATACAAATTATATCAGCGATATAATTGAAGATATCCGCCCTGTGCCTAAAGGCAACTTTCCGCCGAAAATTGAGGGCAGTGCCGAAGATATCGAACGCATCGCGCGCGAAACCGCAAAGGAGCTCTACGGCGATCCGCTGCCCGATATTGTTGAGGACAGGCTTCAGAGAGAGCTTACAAGCGTTATCGGAAACGGTTATGCCGATCTTTACAATATTGCAAGGCTGCTTGTCCAGCATTCACGCGAGCAGGGATATGTCGTTGGTTCGCGCGGAAGCGTTGGCTCTTCATTTCTGGCATTCTGCTCAAAAATAACCGAGGTAAACAGTCTGCCGCCGCATTATCGCTGCCCGAAATGCAAAACCGCCGATTTTGTTGAGAGTGAGGAATATGACTGCGGCTGCGATATGCCCGATAAAAACTGCCCGAAATGCGGCACAAAATATGTAAAAGAGGGGTATAATATTCCGTTTGAAACATTTCTTGGTTTCAAGGGCGACAAACAGCCTGATATTGACCTTAACTTTTCGGGCGAAAATCAGTCAAGCGCACATAAGTACACTGAGGAAATTTTCGGTCACGGGTATGTGTTCCGCGCAGGAACTGTCAGCACGGTGGCGGAAAAAACGGCGTACGGTTATGTAAAAAGATACTTTGAGGATCGCGGAATAAAGATTCACAATGCTGAGGTTGAACGGCTTAAACAGGGCGTGATGAAAGTTAAAACAACCACGGGTCAGCACCCCGGCGGAGTTATCGTTCTCCCGAAAGGGCATGATATTCACGAGTTCACCCCCATTCAGCATCCGGCAGAGGATACCTCCAGTGAAATTATAACAACGCATTTCGATTATCACAGTATTGACGAAAATCTGCTCAAGCTTGATATTCTCGGACACGATGACCCGACGATGATTAAGATGCTTAATGACCTTACGGGCGTCGATCCCACAAAAATTCCGCTTGATGACAAAAAGGTTATGAGTCTGTTTCTGAGCACCGAAGCGCTCGGGGTTAAACCGGAGGATATCGGCAGCGAAACCGGAACATTTGCCGTACCAGAGTTCGGAACAACTTTTGTCCGCAAAATGCTTATGGACACAAAACCCACAACTCTCGGTGAGCTGATAAGAATATCGGGACTTTCGCACGGCACAAACGTTTGGACAAACAATGCGCAGATTCTTGTTGAAAAGGGCATCTGCACACTGAAAAATGCCATCTGCTGCCGTGATGACATTATGAACTATCTTATCCGCCGCGGACTTCCGCATGCAAGGGCATTTACGATTATGGAACAGGTGCGCAAGGGAAAAAAGCTCAAACCCGGTGATGAGGAGGAAATGCGCGAGCATGATGTTCCGGAATGGTACATAGAATCGTGCAACAAAATCCAGTATATGTTCCCGAAAGCGCATGCGGCGGCGTATGTCACGATGTCTTTGAGGGTTGCCTATTTTAAGGTGTACTATCCGGTTGCGTTTTATCAGTCGTACTACACTGTCCGTGCCGACACCTTTGATTATGAAACAATGGCGCTCGGCAAGGATCGCGCACAGGCAAAGCTGCGCGAGCTTTCACAGATGGAGAAGCCGTCTGCGCGTGACAAGGCAACAGCCACGATTCTCGAGGTTGTGAATGAAATGTATGCCCGGGGAATCGAATTTACCCCGATTGATATTTACAAATCGCACCCGACAAAATATCTTAATGTTGACGGAAAAATTCTGCCGGCGCTCAACAGCGTGGCGGGTCTCGGCGATAAGGTTGCCAATGCTATTGCCGAAGCAAGGAAGGACGGTCCGTTCTTCTCAATTGATGAGTTTAAGCAGCGTACCGGCGCAAGTGAAGCTCATATAGAGCTTTTCAAACAGTTCGGCTGCTTTAAGGGTATTCCGCAAAGTGCGCAGGTCAGCATATTTGAGCTTTCCGAATAGAGAGGAATATTAAAAGCTCCGGAACATAAGAAACCTGAGTGAACGCGGCAACCTGAAATTTCATACGGTAACAAAAAGCTCCCCCTTTCATATTATGGTATTGAAAGGGGGCGTTTTGCGGTGAAATGTCGTCCGCCGCGCAGACCGTGCGGAGTAGGTGTGCTGGCATTTACGGCAGGAATATTCGTTGCGCTTGTGTGTCCGCTTTGGCTGATTGCCGCAATTGAGGGCGCCCTGATTATCATTTTGGGGGTTGCATTAATGAACTCATAATTCGGCGCCGGAAAATATGCGCTGTCAGCGTTTTCGGTGCGGACAGAAAGGCGGTGTGTTCATGAGAATAGTTGTGTTCAGAATGCCGCGGCTGCTTGCCGGAATTACAAAGGCTATGTTTCGGATCAAATAAAAAAAAGAGCTGCAAAAAGGCTGCCCTTAATAAAACAGCAATAATGTTTTCTTTGAAACGGCATAGTATTTTCTATGCCGTTTCACTGTTTTGTTTAGGCAATGACATCGGCAGTATTCCTATCAAGTCATAGCAAATATCAATTTGCTGTGTGCGTTTTCCGTCGATAATCTGCGGTGCGTGAACATATACCTGTTTTACCATATCATTCAGAATTGACGGTGTTAATTCCTGCAAATCAAGATATTTATGTATCTTTGAAATAAACCGTTCCAAATTATCGCTTTGTTCCTCTGTATCGGATATTTCGGTAGACAACTGTGTGATTTTCAATTTCAATTCCTGTTGTTCGGTTTCGTAATCATCTGCAAGCATTTGAAATCTGTTTTCGTTCAAAATACCTTTTGCTTTGTCCTCGTAAATACTCTTGAAAAGACGGTCTAATTCGCTGATACGGTTTTCACATTTTGCAAGCAGTTTTTTCTTTGCGGATATTTCTTTTTTTATCTCTGCTTTCTGCCTTGCACCTATAATTTCACGGAACTGATTTTCATAAGCCACAACAAAGCCTATCACATATTTCAGGTGTGCAAGTACGCCCTTTTCAAGAACAACCGCACGAATAAAATGTGTTGAACAATTTTCCTTGCCCTTGCGTGAAGTTGAACACACAAAATGGTCTTGCCTGCTTTCAAAATAATTACTTGTGCAGTAGTAGAGTTTCTGACCGCAGTCGGCACAATAGGCTATTCCCGAAAACATATTGCTTTTTCCCGTGCGTGACGGTCTGCGTTTGTTTTTTCGCAGTTCCTGCACTCTTTCCCAAGTATCAGCGTCAATAATCGGTTCGTGAGTGTTCTCGAAAATCATTTGTTTTTCTTTGGGGTTATATAGCTTCTTTTTGCTTTTGTATGATTGCTTATATGTCTTGAAATTTACGGTATGCCCTAAATATTCTTTCTTTTCAAGCATAGTTGAAATTGTGTCGGCTACCCAACGATACGGATTTTCTGGCACAGGCGAATTTGTTATCCGTCCTATGCTCTGCCAGTATGCGGCAGGGGTTAAAACTTTTTCTTTCTGCAAAATTTTTGCTATTTGAGAAGGTCCGTACCCCTCCATACACAGTCCGAAAATTTTTCGTACAATATCCGCTGCCGGCTCGTCAACAACCCACTTTGTTTTATCGTCGGGACTTTTCATATAACCGAACGGCGGAATTGTTGTCAATGTTTTTCCTGATTCGCCTTTTGCTTTCATAACCGCCTTGATTTTCTTGCTTGTGTCCTTTGCGTACCACTCGTTTATGATATTCAAAAACGGGGTAAAATCACTGTCAGTTTGATTATTGCTGTCAATACCGTTGTTGACAGCGATAAACCGTATATTCTTTTCTACAAACAGAACTTCAGTATAAAAACCCACTTTCAGATAATCACGCCCCAGTCTTGACATATCCTTTACAATAATTGTTTCAACCTTGTCGTTTTCTATAAGCTCCAGCAACTCATTCCAGCCGGGGCGCTGAAAACTCGTTCCCGAATAACCGTCATCAACTATGAACCGGGTATTTTTGAAACCGTTGCCCTTTGCATATTTGCTCAAAATATTCTTTTGATTTACAATACTGTTGCTGTCGCCCTGCAGCTCGTCGTCACGGCTGAGACGGCAATATAAAATTGTAATTTTTTCAGACTGTCTCATATAATTTTTATCCTCCTTTTCGTTCGGACAGCCTGTCAAAACAGAATTGCTTGTATTTATTTTAACGCCCATTTTCTTATTTGTCAGCCCCTTTCGCAGAAATTTTATCGTTATCAATCATTTTCAGCAGTTTTGACGAAAGCGACCTGTTGCCTTCATATGTGCCGGTAAAAATATATTCTGTCTTGCAATCGTCAAATCTGACTGTAATATTCGGCAATTCGTAGTCAAGCATACTGCTGATTGACACCTTAAATTTGTTTTCATTATCCATTAAATAACACCTCTGTTTTCGTTTGTTTTGAGAGTAGCAAGCAAAGCGAGTGAGTACCCACTCGCCAAAAATCAAATTTGTTTTGCCTGCTATTCTTATGGAATAGCAAGCAAAGCGTGTGTAGCCACACACGGCAAATTTGATTTTGGATTTTTTGGGATATTCCCAAACCCTTTTTGATAAAAATTTTTCTTTCACCCTTTATATAAGTAGTGCAGAAAATTTCGTTTCGGCAACTTTGAAAGCAAAAATTTTTTATCTTATTTTGCCCCTCATATAAGTAACAAATAAAATGCCGAAAAAACAACTTTTTGTGAAATTTTTTTCAAAAAAATTTTTACTTGCTCCTCTATTACTACTACACTTGAACAACGATTTTTGCCAAAAGTTTTTGGTGATTTTGCTAAAATATTTTAAAACCCTTGACTTCATTCGTCCTGTCGAATATAATATAATATGAATTATATTATATTGGAGTGAATTCAATGGGATACATTACTGCAGGGCAGGCAGCTCACAAGTGGGGCATCTCACAAAGACGTGTCCAGATTCTATGTGCTAAAGGTAGAATAGATGGTGTATTTAAATTAGGAGAAGCATGGGCAATACCGGAAGAATCTTCAAAACCATTTGATTCAAGAATTAAGCAAGATAAAATGGAGTTGTTAAAAAATGAAAATGATTGATTTGTTCTGCGGTTGCGGAGGATTAAGTTTGGGGTTAGAGCAAGCAGGGTTTTCTTTGATTTTTGCAAGTGATATAGATCCGATTTGTACATCAACGTTTCTGTATAACAGGAATTTATCAGAAGAAAGAATGTTTGTGGGTGATATTTCAAACCTCAATAAAAATTATGAGAATTATTCCTCATTGTTTGAAGATATTGATTTAGTTTGTGGGGGGCCGCCGTGTCAAGGTTATTCTATGGCAAATCGTCAAAGGCTAATAGACGACCCCCGAAATAATTTATATAAAGAATATCTTACTTTTTTAAGTAGAGTTAAGCCTAAATTCTTTATTATGGAGAATGTAAAAGGAATGCTTAATAAAATGGGTGAGATAATTGAAGATATTAAACGCATACTAGGTAAAGATTATAATGTTTTTTATGATGTTTTGAATGCACGAAATTTTGGCGTTCCACAAAACAGAGAAAGATTAATTGTAATTGGTAACTGTGTTGGCGCAGATTCAAAAAAAATAATTGATAATATAATCGAAAATAGTAATGAAATTCCTTCATTTACATTATATGATGCCATCGGTGATTTGCCGGAATTGAAACCTAACCGTATTAAAAACAACACAAAAGAAGAAAACAAAAATATCGGTTATTTTAAAATTGATTATAAATATAAAAAAACTAAATTCTATTCGTTTATAAACAAAAATGAAAACATAGAATTCCTTTATAACCATAAAAACCGATACAATAATGACCGGGATATTGAAATATTCAGAAGATTACCACAGGGGGCAAATTCTTTGCATCCAAGTATAGAAGATATTATGCCATATAAAAAAAGAAACGGAATATTTAAAGACAAATATTTTAAGTTGCGGTATGATGATGTTTGTAAAACTATTACTTCTCATATGAAATTTGATTGTAATATGTACATTCATCCGACACAAGCGAGAGGTTTATCACCCAGAGAAGCGGCAAGAATACAGACTTTCCCGGATGATTTTGTATTTTGCGGGCCTCAAAACAGTTGGTATAAACAAATCGGAAATGCCGTTCCGGTTAAGTTGGCCAAGGCTATTGGCGAGGAGGTAAAAAAACATATATGAAACATGTAGAATTATTTGCGGGTGTAGGAGGTTTCAGACAGGCTTTAACACTGCTTAGTAATGATTTTAATATAGAACAAGAAACAGTGGCATTTTCTGAAATTGATTATAGTGCTACTCAAACATATACATCAGTATATGATATTGCGGAAGAGATAGAAATTGGCGATATTGTTTCATTTTGTGAGCAGGAAAGTAATATTTGGGAATTACCTGATTTTGAGCTGTTAACGGGCGGATTTCCTTGTCAATCGTTCAGTATGATGGGCAAACAAAAAGGGTTTGAAGATATGAGAGGAAATGTGTTTTTTCAGATTCTGGAGATATTAAAAAGAAAAAACCCAAAATATGTTTTATTGGAAAATGTACGAAATCTTTTGTCTCATGACAAAGGAAAAACTTTTGAGTTTATCATAGAATCAATAAAAAAATGTGGTTACCCTTATATATACCACGATGTTTTCAACACTGAAGATTTTGGATTAGCCCAGAAAAGAAATCGTGTTTTTATATTTGCAACAACAGAAAAGATAGATAACTTTACTTTTAATCATACTGAAATAAAAAAAATATTCGAAAAAATCTTTTATAAAACATCTTTGTTGAAACAAGTATCAACTCATGATATTTTGGAAAAGAATGTCGATGAAAAATTTTATTTATCAGATGTGATTAAACCCACGATTCTTTCTAACGGTACAAAAAAATATAAATCTAAATCCGAAATAAATCCAATGATAGCAAAACCATTGACAGCAACAATGGTGAAAATGCACAGAGCCTGTCAGGATAATTATTTTAGTGATGGGTTCATAAATTCAGATAATCCGGAAGAATATTTAAAAATAGAATATACAAAAGAGGAACTTTGTAAACAACGCATTCGAAAAATTACGCCCAAAGAAGCATTTATGCTACAAGGATTTGATGAAAATTTTTTTGAAAAAGTCCGAAGTTCCGGAAATAGTAATACACAGTTGTATAAACAAGCAGGAAACGCAATAAGTGTAAATACTGTATATGCTGTTATGTATTATTTATTCTGTCATTTGAAATTGAGGTGATTTACTATGTTTTTTGAATTAAATGAAGAAAATAAAATTGGGTATAAAGAATTAACTAATGCCGATTTGGGAAAGAGCAATTCGTCCGGGCAAACCCATATTGGTCTCTTTCAAGATACATTGACATTTTTACCTGATAGCATAGAAAAACCTAATGCTATGGTTATTTACAATGAGTCTCTGGAGTATTTAACCGCATATTTTGACAGAATAGAAACTCCTCAAAAAACATACAGAAGTCCTAAAATAAGAACCGGGGGAGTAAATGCTGTAAGTGTAGTATCATTCATTCGCGACAAGGCAAAAGAATTTGATAATGAAACAAAATGGTATTTATTCTGGTTCGGATTAAAAAGTACACAGCTGGTATTTTTCTTGTTTAATAGTCATTCAATCGAATTTGAAAGAATAACAGAAATGGGCGTTAATTTAAAAAAGGATAAAGCAAAAGGAAGATTAAACCCCAGTGATACTACCTTCGCACATGTAATTAAATATCTTGAACAGATAGTGAACAACAGTGGACAAGAGATAATTCAAGAACTAGAAGTCGCTGTACAGACTAATGAAATAGTTTCTCATAAGTATAAAAGTACATACAACCCGTATGATATAAAAAAAGCAAAAGAGCTCTTTAAAAAGACCGGAAGAGACGGTGAAGAACTTATTGATAAATATTTTGCGAGTTTGCTATCACATGGAAGAATAAAATATTACGAATGGAAAAATAAAGAAACGGAATCATATTTGCCATATGATTTCTTTGTTCAGAAGTTAAATGACGAAGTCTATTACTTGGATGTAAAAACTACAAAATATTCTTTTGAGCAAAAAATGGTGTTCAGCAGTCAGGAAATTAAGTTTGTAGATAGTTGTGAAAACAAATATTATATTTACAGAGTATACACCAATAACGATAAAAAATATCTTAAAATTTGTGATAATGCAAAGGATTTATTCTCACCAATTCATAGCAAAACAGCAGATTTCCAAAATGTTTTAGATGAAATGGCAAAAATTGAATCAATTAAAATGGCAATTCTACCATTGCAAAAAACTCTGATGTTTGGCGAAGAAATTGCACTTTAAAATTATGGACGTACATTCTAAAGAGGTTCGCAGCTATAATATGTCAATGATAAAAGGAAAAGATACAAAACCGGAAGAATTAGTAAGAAAATTTCTTTTTTCAAAAGGCCTGCGATACAGAAAAAATGTGAAAACACTACCGGGCAAACCTGATATTGTACTGAAAAAATATCAAACAGTTGTATTTGTAAATGGGTGTTTTTGGCATGCACACGAGAACTGCAAATACTTTGTAATGCCGAAATCAAATGTTGAATTTTGGAGTGAAAAAATATCAAGGAATATTGTCCGAGATAGTGCAACATATCAAGCATTATCTAAATTGGGCTGGAATGTGATTGTGGTTTGGGAATGTGAACTGAAAAAAGACAGAAGAGAAAACACGCTTGAATACTTGTATTATAACATTTTGAGAAACATTAAGGATTAATATTTAAATAATCAGTTTTTCAAATAAACATACTGAATACGCTTGCTCTTGCTAAATTTTTTTCAGTATGTCAGTTAAAAGAATTTAAGCTGAAAAATGAACTTAAATCCCTTTTTTAAGGTATCGGTTTTCCTGCCTTGTAGCAAATAAAATCCCTTTTTCGAGCAAAGTAATGATATTATATTACCTCGCCAATTTCAGCCCTTAAAAGCCGCATAAAATAAGGCTTTTTCGACCTCTAAATGGTGACATATCAGAGTAGACATTTTAAGAAAAATAAAAGCACACGAAAAACACGCATACCACCTTAAAAGTGATATGCGTGTTTTTGTTGCAACTCCGTTTGACAGTCTGTTGATGTTACTGTTTTATCAATGACTGACAAAACCTGCTTTGTTTAAGCAAAGCAGGTTTTTTGCAGTTATGCATAGGATTTGAACATATGCGCCCAATGTTTATTAAACATCCAGTATTACGGGGATAATCATCGGTTTGCGATGTGTTCCGTCAAAAATAAAGTTCCCGAGAGCGCTCTTAACATTGCTCTTGATTGTGTTCCAGTCGTGCGTTTTTGAAATCAGTGTATCCTGAACGCTGATTGTCGCAACCTTGCGCAGCTCCTCCATAAGACCCTCGTTATCGCGCATATAGATAAATCCGCGCGTTATAACCTCGGGCGGTGCGGCAAGCTTCCTTGTTTTGCCGTGAATTGCTGCCACAACCATGATGATGCCATCTTCCGCAAGGTGCTTTCTGTCACGCAGAACTATGCTGCCAACATCGCCCACGCCGTAGCCGTCAACCAGAATTTCTCCTGCCTGAACCGTTCCGGTAACCTTTGCCGTGTCACTTGTCAGCTCAAGTACCGAACCGTTCTCAAGCTTGAAAATATTTTTCCTGCTTATTCCCATCTCTTCGCCGAGCATGGCATGGCGGCGAAGATGGCGGCTTTCGCCGTGTACGGGGATAAAGAATTTCGGCTTGACAAGACCCATTATTATCTTGAGTTCCTCGCGGCAGGCATGCCCCGAAACGTGCACCTCTGTGAGCGCGGAGTGGATAACATCCGCGCCTTTGCGATAAAGCTCATTTATAACATTTGAAATTGTTTTTTCGTTTCCGGGAATGGGCGAGGCAGAAATTATAACAAGATCGCCTTTCCCGATTTCAATTTTTTTATGGTCTGAAAATGCCATTCTCGTGAGTGCGCTCATCGGCTCGCCCTGACTGCCCGTTGTGATTATAACAAGCTGATGATCCTGGTATTTCTTCACGTCCTCAATCGGAATCATTGTACCCTCGGGGATTTTAAGATATCCGAGCGTTGACGCAACATCGATAATATTTATCATGCTGCGGCCGGAAACGGCAACCTTACGCCTGTTGCGCACTGCTGCATTTATAATCTGCTGAACGCGGTCAACGTTTGACGCAAATGTTGCCACAAAAATTCGCGAACGCGTTCCCTTGAATATTGTTTCAAATTTTTCTCCGACGGTTCTTTCGCTCATCGTATAACCGGCGCGTTCAACGTTTGTGCTGTCACTCATAAGTGCAAGCACACCCTTTTTGCCAAGCTCGCCGAATTTTGCGAGGTCAATCATACTTCCCTCAATCGGGGTACAGTCAATCTTGAAGTCGCCTGTGTGTACAACCGTTCCGACAGGCGTTTTTATCGCCATTCCCACCGCGTCACTAATGCTGTGGTTAACGCGGATAAACTCCACCGTAAAGTTTTTGCTGATTTTCACATTATCGCCTGCTGTAACTCTGTTCAGCTTGGAAACACTGAGAATTCCGTGCTCCTTAAGCTTCTGTTCAATCAGACCGAGCGAAAGCCGCGTTCCGAACACAGGAACGTTTACATTGCGCAGCAGATAAGCAATGCTGCCGATGTGATCCTCATGCCCGTGCGTTATCATAATTCCCTTGACCTTATCCTTATTGTTTATCAGATAGGTCATATCGGGGATAACGCAGTCAACGCCGAGCATTGTGTCATCCGGGAATGCCATTCCGCTGTCAACAACAATGATTTCGCCGCCGCACTCAAAGACGGTCATGTTTTTTCCGATTTCGTTCAGACCGCCGAGAGGAATAATCTTCAATTTTAATTTTCTTGCCATTATAATCTCCTTTTCAAATTCCGCGGACATGAAACAAAGACCCGCATATCTGCTCCGCCGCCCCGGAAGCCGCCGCGCACGGCGCTTCCCAAATCGGGCAGACGCAGGGTCTTAATGCCGCTGTATTCCGTTTCCCGGACACGGGCGTATGTAAGAAAATCAGCGCCGCGTCCTTATTATATAAAAAAATTTTAAATAAGCATTCTGCCGAAATAAAATTTTCTCTTTCCGAAAATTCTGACTTTAGTTATTATACCACAGCCGACCGGGGAAAGTCAATACAAATAAATTGCGGTGTTTTGCGCCCAAAAGCAATAAAATACAATTTGCTGGTAAAATCGGGGGATAAAAGGGAAAAACTGCGGAAAAATTTTTTTCGGCAAGGGAGTGTTTGACAGACAAATAAAGACAAACAGTAATATTAAAAATAATTCCGTCATAGAATGTACCGAAAAAGAAAGAGGCTCTCTTATCATCATGCCCTGCGGATAGGAGATTTTTTCACAATATTTTGCCGGTGCAGGGAGGCGGAATGGAGATTTTCGTATGGAGTACAGCATTTACAACGACATTGCACAGCGTACGCAGGGCGACATTTACATAGGCGTTGTGGGACCGGTGCGCACCGGAAAGTCAACGTTTATCAAGCGGTTTATGGATATGCTTGTTTTGCCGAACATTCAAAATGAGCATATCAGGCAGCGCGCCGTTGATGAACTGCCGCAAAGCGCCGCCGGAAAAACAATTATGACGACTGAGCCGAAGTTTATTCCCAACGAAGCAATAAATATCAGTGTTGCGGATAATGTCAGCTTTAATGTGCGCATGATTGACTGCGTGGGTTACTGCGTAAACGGCGCTCAGGGACACACCGAGGACGGTGAGCCGAGAATGGTGACAACGCCGTGGTTTGAGGATGATATTCCCTTTGATCAGGCAGCGGAAATCGGTACGCGCAAGGTTATCCGCGAGCACAGCACGATAGGACTTGTCATAACAACAGACGGAAGCATCTGTGATATTCCCCGTTATGAATATGTCAGTGCTGAGGAGCGCGTTGTTTCCGAGCTTAAGGAAATTAACAAACCGTTTATAATTCTGCTCAATTCGGCAATCCCCGAAAGCGCCGAAGCAAAACGCCTTAAGGGTGAGCTTGAAGAGCGTTATGGTGTGCCCGTGTTTCTGCTTTCGTGCGCAGATATGTCGCTTGATGATATTAACAATATAATGCAAACCGTGCTGTTTGAATTCCCTGTCCGGGAAATCGGAATTGAACTTCCCGGCTGGATTGACGCATTGCCGCCGGAGCATTATTTGAAAAAATCAATTTATGAGTCTGTGCGCGGCGGTGCGCAGGGAATATCAAAAATCAGTCATATTAAAACATTGATTCCGCTGCTTGAGGAGAATGAATATATTGCATCCGCACGGCTCGGAAATGTTTCGCTCGGAATGGGCACGGCGCTTATTTCCGCCGATGCGGTTGACGGACTGTTTTACAGTGTTCTCGGCGAAACGACGGGTCTTGAAATCAGCAATGATGAAGAGCTTGTGTCAACGCTTTGCTCCCTTTCCGAAGCAAAAAAAGAGTACGATAAAATTTCATATGCCCTTAACCAGGTGCGGCAGACAGGCTACGGAATCGTATCTCCGGGCATAGATGAGCTTTCGCTGAAAGAACCGGAAATAATCTGCCGCAGCGGACGTTACGGCGTTCGGCTTAAAGCAAGCGCACCGTCAATACATATGATTCGTGCGGATATAGAAACGGAAATAAATCCCATAGTCGGAAGCGAAAAGCAATCGGAGGAGCTGATTCATTATCTGCTTGAAGAGTTTGAAACCAATCCGGTTAAAATCTGGGAATCTAATATTTTCGGAAAATCATTGCATGAGCTTGTGAACGAAGGCTTGCAAACCAAGCTTGCCAAAATGCCGGACGATGCGCGCGATAAATTGCGCGAAACGCTGCAGAGAATAATTAACGAGGGCAGCGGCGGACTTATCTGCATAATTTTATAAAAACAAACCCGGCCGGCGCAATTTTGCGCCGGCCGGGTTTTTGAAAAGAGTTTCCTTGCTGCAATTCCTTGACTTTTTCGGACAAATGGTGTAAAATCAACGTGTAATATTCGTTAAAGGAGTTGTATTATATGAAAAAGTTTATTGCAATGCTTGCTGCACTTGCAGTTATGTGCCAATTTTCACTTGTATACGCTGAAGAGGGAAGTGAAGGCAGTTCGGCAGAACCTGCGGTGAAGTCAGAAACAACAGTGTCCGCGGATAAGGGTGAGGAGAAGTCCGGGGTCAAAGCCGAGGATAAAACAGAGGATAAAACCGAGGTCAAGGATGAAGATAAAACAGAAGCTAAGACCGACATAACGGATGAAAAGAAAGACGGTGCGGAGGAAAAGACGGATGCCGCTGATGAAAAGGAGCCGGAGGATAAGTCTGAAAATGCAAAAACGGATGGTGAAACCGCAGCGGATAAGCCGGAAGAATCGGCGGACGATACAGAGAAAAAAACCGACAATGATAAATCGAAGAAAGACGAAAAGAAGACCAATAAGAATGACGCAGATTCCTCGGAAATTGACGAGCTTGTGAAGTCGCTCATAGCGCAGGGCAAGAAAGAGCTTGAAGCAAAAAAACAGGAAATTAAAGAGTATAAAAAGGAACTGAAAGCGCTGTTTAAGCAGGCAGGCAAGGAAGCGCGCCAAAAAATCCTTGAAAAAATTGCTGAGATAAAAAAAGAAGCCGGGGACATTTCAATCGGAACATTTGTTGACGGAACTGACGTTGATTATGAAAAATACGGCAGTGTTCTTCCGCAGATAAAGGACGGAACAACGCTTATTCCCGTTCGCGCAGTGACGGAAGCCTTTGACGCAGACGTGACATGGAACGGCGAGGACAGAACCGTGACCGTGAAAAGCGGAGATACTGAAATTGTGCTTAAAATTGACAGCGCAAAGGCAATTGTAAACGGAGAAGAAAAGGAACTGACCGCCGCTCCCGAAATAGTTGAGGGAAGAACGATTGTTCCTGTCAGGTTTATTGCGCAGGCGCTCGGCATGGATGTTGAGTGGGATGACGCAAGCAGAACAATAATTATTGAATAAACAAGCGGCTGCAGCAAAAAACTTGCTGCAGCCGCAGACTGTTGAAAAAGTCGGTCAACCACAAGCAAGTCATAATTTCTATCACATTAATTTTAAAGAATTTTTGATTCAAAAGCAAACTGCAATCAAATCTGATATTGGTTTGTATCAACTGCCAAACCCCGAAATTTCGGGGTTTTTGCTTGTTTCCGTCCGGCGCGCACTCTAACGTACCTTTGTACGCCGACGAGTGCGCGCCGAACAGATTTACCTTCCTTTTTCAACGTCTGCCTGCGTGTCGATAGGTTTATCGACACGCAGCAGCTGCAGCAAAAAACTTGCTGCAGCTGCTTGTTTATTCGGCAATATTAATATATCGCGAGGCGGCATAGCCGATGATTCCGCGGTAGTTAACAACGCTCCAGTCCTGCCACTGACCGAGGACTGTCAGTGAAGCTCCGTTCGGCATTGAAGCGAGAACGCGCGCAGACAGATTCGGGCGGCTGCGCAGATTGAGTGTGCCGGACGAAATGCGAACTGTTCCGCGCCGTGGTGCGGTTGGAAGAATAAACGGAATTCCAAAAAATTCTGTGAGTGACAGGACGAGATTTTCCGCAATCCCTGGTATGTTTCCGGTAATCCAGTCGGCGTCATTTCTGTTGTCATGATAGCCGATTTCAAGAAAAACTGCCGGGGCGCGCGTTTGTGTAACCTCTCCGATGGAGGTTGTCGGAAGTGCGCGCACCCTGTCGGGAAGAGGATAGATTGTTTTCAGATTACGTGCAAAAATTTCGGCTGCTTTTTTGCCGAGAGGACTTTTCGGCGAATAATATACATCGATTCCGCGATATGTGCCATACTGCCCTTCGGGCGCCGCATTTGAATGAATCGCAAGGTGCAGTCCGTAATTTCCGCTGTTTGACTGCGTGATTGACGAAGCTGCCGTCATGTCCTTTGTGTTGCGTGTGTACTGAATTCCGCTTGACCGGAGGTACGGAACCATGTCATCGGCGATGAGGTTCATATAATATTCCTCGCTGCCGCCGGTGACATACATATTATTTTCCTGAGTGGACGGGCTAAGATATATTTTTGGCATATGCATCAGTCCTTTCACGATAATTATATGAATGAAAGCAAAAAAGTTATGCCGAAATGTTGAATGTGTTTTTTCTATGTGGTATAATAACTTCATAGGAGCTGCGCTCAAAGCCGTATTCTGCGACTTGCAAAATTAAAATTTTGCCTATGAAACATTTAAGGCTGCATAAAAATGCCCTTGCAAGCGTTTTTACTTATGTAGAAATGTTATGCATATGCACGGAAATTTGTGCGGATAATTTATAAAAGGAGTTTTACGATGGATAAGGTTAATATTCTTGGCGTTGGAGTTGATGTTGTGACTATGGAACAGGCAACAAAGCGCGCCTGCGAAATGCTTGAAAGCGATGGTCTCAGCGTTATTTACACTCCGAATTCCGAGATAATTCTTTATGCTTCTGAGCATGAGGATTTCAAGAACATTGTTAACAGCGCCGACATGATAGTTCCCGATGGAATCGGGGTTGTGCACGGGGCGAAAATCCTCGGCAAGCCGCTTCCGGAGCGCGTTGCCGGGTTTGATTTGGTTTGCTGCCTTTTCGGAGAAATGGCAAAATCAGGCAAGAGCGTTTATCTCCTCGGAGCAAAGCCGGGAGTTGCCGACATGGCGGCGGAAAAGCTTCGTGAAAAATACAAAGGACTTGTAATTGCCGGAACACACGACGGATATTTTAAAGACGATGAAACGGTTATTGAGGATATAAACAAAGCAAATCCTGATTTTCTGATGGTTTGCATCGGATTCCCGAAGCAGGAAATGTGGATTAACAAATACCGGGACAGGCTTAATGCAAGGCTTGCCATCGGCGCCGGCGGCTGCATAGACGTTTTTGCGGGAACAGTGCTTCGTGCTCCCGATTTTTATTGCCGGCACGGCATAGAATGGCTTTACCGCCTTATAAAACAGCCTTCGCGCTTTATGCGGATGCTTGCTTTGCCGAAATTCGGACTTAAGGTTTTGTTTACCGGAAAAAAATATAAGTAATACGGGCGCACCAATTTGAGCAAAAGGAAGGATTAAATGCTGAATTTCAGAAGTATCTGTGCGGAGGATAAATCTGTTTTTGACCGATACAGATGCAGCGATATTACCGATGCTTCGGAGGGAGCGTTTGCAACGGTGTTTATCTGGGATGAATATTACCACCTCAAAATTGCCGATAACGGGGAGTTTTTGTTCCTGCGGTTTGAAATTGACGGGAAAATGCCGTCTTATCTGTTTCCGATAGGAAGCGGCGATTTGACCGCAGCAATAAACGAGCTTGATGAATACTCAAAATCGCGCGGTGAAAGCCTGATTTTCAAGCTTGTGACTGAGGAAAATGCGAAAAAGCTTGAAGAATCGTTCCGCGGAAGATTTAATTTTATATATGACCGCGACTGTGCCGATTATATGTATTCGGCGGAAAGCCTGAGAACGCTTTCCGGTAAAAAGCTTCACGCAAAGAGGAATCATCTCAATTATTTTGCCGAGAATTATGATTATTCGTTTGAATGGGTTGACAATCCGAAAACGCTTGAGGAATGTGCCCGGGAGGCATATCGTTTGGTTGAGGGCAAAACTCATAACCTTAACCCGTTTGAGCTTGGCGCAATGAAAAAATATTTTGAAAATTATTTTAAATTTAATCAAACAGGCGCGTTGCTGCGTGTCGGAGGAAAAATTGCAGCGATGACGTTCGGCGAAAAGCTGACGGAAAACACGGCGCTTGTTCAGATTGAGCTTGCCGATGAAGAGTTTCGCGGAGCATATCAGATGATTAACAAGCTTTTCTGCGAAAAAGCCTTTGCAGACTGCGAGTTTGTGAACCGTGAGGAGGACATGGGCATTGACGGACTTCGGAAAGCGAAAGAAAGTTACCGCCCTGTAAGGCTTGTGGATAAATATACTGTTACGGAAAAGGAAAACGAATAGGAAACGAGGGAATTAAAATGGTGTACATTTTTCTTGCAGACGGATTTGAAGAAACGGAGGCGCTGGCACCGCTTGATATCCTGCGGCGCGGCGGTATTGAGATAAAAACCGTCGGAGTGACGGGCGAATATGTGACGGGCGCTCACGGAATAACCGTCAAAGCGGATATACTGCCGCAAGCCGCCGCGATGGATAACATTGAGGCTGTTATTCTGCCCGGAGGCGGCGCCGGAACACAGAACCTTGACGCAAGCGTGTTTGTGAAAGAGGCGGTGCAAAGCGCATATGACAGCGGAAAGCTTGTCTGCGCGATATGCGCCGCGCCGAGTGTGCTCGGGAAAATGGGTCTTCTCCGCGGCAAAAAGGCAACCTGCTATCCCGGGTTTGAACAATATCTTGACGGCGCAGAGCTTGTGCAGGCGCATGTTGCCGAAAGCGGAAACGTTATAACGGCGAATGGTATGGGAGCGGCGCTGGATTTTGGATTTACTGTGCTTGCAAGGCTGCGCGGTGCAGACAAGGCGGAAGAAGTTAAACGCCAGATACAATATTAAGGTGAGCCATGGAACAGGAATTTTTGGAATCACTTATACCGAAGCGCAGTAAGTTTCTCGCCGAGCTGCGCGAAAAATCGGCGCGTGAGGAAAGTTATGCTCCGATAATCGAACCGCAGGCAGAGCAGCTGCTTCTCACAATGCTTGCGGCAAGCAAACCGCGCCGTGTGCTTGAAATCGGCACGGCAGTTGGCTACAGCGCCATTCTGATGGCTGAAAATCTGCCTGAGGGCAGTGAAATAATAACGGTTGAACGCTATAAAAAACACGCCGAGATTGCAGTTGACAATATTTTCGCGGTCGGCAGAGAAAAACAGATACGCGTTATAGAGGGTGAAGCGGCAGAGGTGCTTGCATGGCTTGACGGAGAGTTTGATTTTATCTTCCTTGACGCAGCAAAGGGGCAGTATCTTCAGTTTTTGCCCGACATTATGCGGCTGCTCAAAAACGGCGGTATCCTTTTTTCGGACGATATTCTCTACAAGGGAATGGTCGGAGATGATGACGCCGTTGTGCGGCGGAAAATTACCATTGTGAAAAGGCTGCGCGCGTATCTTGAAGCAATTATGAATCACCCGGGTCTGACAACGGCGGTAATTCCCATTGGGGACGGCGTTGCAATATCGGTGAAAAAGTGAAAGGAAACATTATGAATAAACCTGAACTTCTGGCGCCTGCCGGAAATTTATATAAGCTGAAAATTGCGCTGAAATACGGGGCGGACGCGGTTTATATCGGCGGAGAATCGTTTTCCCTGCGCACCGCCGCCGATAATTTTACGCATGCCGAAATGGCAGAGGGGATAAGATTTGCGCACGATATGGGCAAAAAGGTATATATCACGGCTAATATTATCCCGCACAACCGCGACCTTGCGGAAATGGAGAGGTATTTCCGCGAAATATATGAGCTTGGGGCGGATGCTGTGCTCGTTTCGGATCTCGGTGCGTTCAGCATATGCCGGGAAGCTGCTCCGCATCTTGAAATTCATATCAGCACTCAGGCGAACAACACCAATTACAAAACGGTTGATATGTGGCACAGGCTCGGAGCAAGGCGCGTTGTGCTTGCGCGCGAAATGTCGCTTTCGGAAATACGCGAAATCCGTGACAATATCCGAAACGGCTGTGAGCTTGAAATATTTATGCACGGGGCGATGTGCGTTTCGTATTCGGGCAGATGCCTGCTCAGCAATTACATGACCGCGCGTGACAGCAATTACGGTGCATGTAGCCATCCCTGCAGATGGCAATACGCATTGATGGAGGAAAAACGCCCCGGCGAATATATGCCGGTGTTTGAAAACGAGCGCGGTACATTTATCATGAATTCAAAGGATTTATGCATGATTGAACACATTCCGGAGCTTGCAGCCTGCGGCGTAAGCTCGCTCAAAATAGAGGGCAGAGTGAAGAGCGAATACTATGTTGCAACAATTGTTGCGGCATACCGCGCCGCGATTGACGCATATTACGATGACCCGGCGAATTATAAATTTAATCCGGCATGGCTTGACGAGGTGTGTAAGGTCAGTCACCGCGATTATTATACGGGGTTCTTTTTCGGAATTCCGCCGGCAGGGGCACAGATTTACGGTTCAAGCTCATATATCCGTGATTATGATATTGTCGGCATTGTTGAGGATTATGACGAGAAAACGGGAATTGCGAAAGTTGCGCAGAGGAACCGCATATTTATCGGGGATGAAGTTGAGATAATGCGCCCCGGAAAACCATTTTTCACGCAGAAGATAACGGAAATGACAAACGAAGAACATATGCCGATTGAGGTTGCAAACCATGCGGCGATGACGCTTTATATAAAAACGGAGCAGCCTGTCGAAAAGGATGCAATGATAAGAAAGAGGGCGGAATGATGCGGATTCTCGGCATTGACCCGGGCATTGCGATTGTCGGCTTCGGAGTTGTTGATAAAAACGGGAACCGCTATTCCACTGTGGAGTACGGAGCAATTACCACGCCGGCGCACACACCGCTTGAAAACCGGCTGAAAACGATTTATGATGAAATGACGCTGCTGTTTGCGAATTTCCGCCCCGATGCAATGAGCGTTGAGGAGCTTTTTTTCAATAATAATGCAAAAACGGCAATTGCAGTCGGGCAGGCGCGCGGCGTGATAATTCTGTCGGCGGTGGAGAGCGGCGTTCCGATTTACGAATACACCCCCCTGCAGGTTAAACAGGCGCTCACGGGGTATGGGCGAGCGTCAAAAATGCAGATTCAGCAGATGATGAAATCCATGCTCGGACTGAGCGGAATACCGAAGCCGGATGATGTTGCGGACGCACTTGCAATTGCCGTCTGTCACGGAAATTCCGTGCGGTATAACGATATTCTGAAAGGCGGTAAACTATGATTTCTTACATAAGCGGCACAATTGCCGTCAAAAATGAAAACAATATGGTTGTCGATGTCGGCGGTATCGGCTACAGTATTTTTATGCCGCCGTCGGAAATTGCCTCGACAGGAGGGATCGGCGAAGCCGTCACGGTTCACACATATTTTCATGTGCGTGATGAACAGCCTGAGCTTTACGGCTTTCTTGACCGCGGCGCACTTGTTTACTTTAACAAACTGATTGCAATATCGGGCGTGGGTCCTAAGGCTGCGCTTGCACTTTTGGGAACGCTCTCGCCGGAGGATCTGGCGCTTGCGATTATTTCCGAGGATGTTAAGGCAATCACTCGCGCGCCGGGCGTCGGCACGAAGATGGCTCAAAGAATTATTCTTGAACTTAAAGGCAAGATTGAAACTGCGGACGCAGTGCAAAGCTTCGGAACACCGGGCGCTGCTCCGCGAACCGCGCTCCGCGCCGACACGGAAGCTGTCAACGTGCTTATTGCACTCGGCGCTTCTCCGTCTGCCGCGCAAAAAACAGTTATGCAGATTGACACTGCAAACCTTTCCGTTGAGGACATTATAAAAGAAGCGTTAAGGAGAATGGCTGATGGAATTTGATGAACGCATAATCTCAACCCGGCAGCTTGAGGGCGATAATGAGCTTGAGCATACTATCCGTCCGAAAACCATGGAGGAATATATCGGACAAAGCAAGGTAAAGGAAAGCCTGAGAATATATATCGATGCAGCGCTTGCGCGAAAGGAAGCGCTTGACCATTGCCTGCTCTATGGCCCTCCCGGTCTGGGAAAAACAACACTTGCTGCGATAATTGCAAACGAAATGGGCGTCAATATCCGTGTTACGAGCGGCCCCGCAATCGAAAAACCGATGGATCTTGCGGCGATACTGACAAATCTCGGTCCGCAGGATGTGCTTTTTATAGACGAGATCCACCGCCTTTCACGCTCGGTTGAGGAAATTCTTTATCCGGCGATGGAGGATTTTTCGCTCGATATAATCATCGGAAAAGGCCCGAGTGCGCAGTCTGTAAGGCTGAGTCTGCCTCCGTTCACACTTGTGGGAGCAACAACGCGCGCCGGACTTTTGTCCGCTCCGCTGCGTGACCGCTTCGGTGTTATTTCCCGGCTGGAGCTTTATAATACCGATGACCTTATGACAATCGTAACGCGCAGCGCAGGCATTATGAATATCGATATCGCACCAGAGGGCGCGGCGGAAATCGCATCGCGTTCGCGCGGAACACCCCGAATCGCAAACCGTCTGCTCCGCCGTGTGCGCGATTATGCGCAGGTTCGCGCCGATGGCAGAATAACCAAAAAAGTTGCCGATGAAGCGCTTGCCATGCTTGAAATTGATAAGCTCGGACTTGACGCAACCGACAGAAAGATGATGACCTCCATAATTGTGAATTTCGGCGGAGGACCTGTCGGTCTGGATACGCTCGCAGCAACAATCGGAGAGGATTCGTCCGCAATAGAGGATGTATACGAACCGTATCTGCTTCAGCTCGGATATATCAACAGAACTCCGCGCGGCAGGTGCGCCACACGCCTTGCATATGAACACTACGGTTTTGAATACGGCGGCGGGCAGTCCGATCAGATGCGGCTTATATAGGTATCACAGGCATAACAGACTCGAACCTCATGCGCCCAATGCTTGTTAAATTTCCGCTCAGCTGTTTTTTCGGGATTTGCAAGGCGACAATATCAAGCCCGACAACACAGAAAAAGACGATTTTCAGCCTGTTTGAGCGGGTTCGGATATTAACACATCTGCTTAAACGCAAAACATTAAAAAAATTTTAAAAAAAGCAATATTTGTGTATTGACATTTCGGATAAAACGTGAGATAATACACAAAACAAATTAATAAACATGTAAAAACAACAACTAATGGTAGAGGCGCGGTGCTTATCAGTAGCACGGTTCACAAGGGCAGGCAAGTCAGAACCGGGCGAAAGGAAACGCCGCCGAAACATACGGGCATTGCCTTAACCCCGTGTGTTGGGCTGCAGCAGAATATGCGGCAGACTGTCACTTTTGTGGAGCGCTATCCGTGGTTTGATGTATATTCGGTGTATTTCAGGACCGTGTACGTTTGACTTGGGCAGCGTACACGGTCTGTTTTTTCTGTTTGTTAAAAATATTAATAAAGGCGGTTGATACCTATGAAAAAATTATTATCGGTTTTGCTTGTTGCGGCATCACTCATCACGCTGGGCGGCTGCGGCTCGAAGAAAACGGAAGAAAAGAAAAGCTCCGGCGCTAAGCCGAAAAATGTTCTTGCGGTCGGCATGGAATGTAACTACGCGCCTTACAACTGGTCGCAGGCTGACGATTCAAACGGCGCTGTTCCGATAAAGAACGTTGCCAATATGTACACCAACGGCTATGATGTTCAGATTGCGAAAAAAATTGCCGATGCACTCGGCAAGGAGCTTGAAATATATTCATACGAATGGGACAGTCTTATTCCGGGTGTTCAGTCGGGCAAGCTTGACATGATTATCGCCGGAATGAGTCCGACGGACGAAAGAAAAGAAAAAATCGACTTCTCGGATAATTACTACACATCGAATCTTGTTATCGTAACGAAGAAAGACGCGCTTTCCGATGTTAAAACAATTGCAGACCTTAAGGATAAGAAGATTGCCGCACAGTCGGGAACATTTCATCTTAAGGCGCTTGAGGAACAGACAGGCGCCAAGGTAAATGAGCTTGCAGACTTTTCAACAATGCTTATTGCGCTCGGTGCAGGCACGATTGACGGTTATGTTGCCGAGGAACCCACAGCAATGGCAGTTTGTGCAGATCCTGCCTACGGATATGTTTCGCTTGTGAACAATGACACGGGCTTCAAGGTTAAAGATGACGATGTCAGCATAGCAGTCGGTGTGAAGAAAGGTTCTGCGCTTAAGAATGAAATCAACGGCGCAATTAAGGATCTCGATACCGATGCGCAGAGAGAGCTGATGGCAGAAATGGTTAAAATTTCTCCGTCTGAAGAATAAAAGTAACGGGTAGGTTATCATGATAGATTTTATTAACGAAATTTTCGATATTATCCGCAAATATCACGGATTTTTTCTGCAGGGCATCGGCTTCACAATGATGATTGCCCTTGCCGGAACAATCATCGGACTTGTGATCGGACTTATAACGGGAATTGTGCGCACGATTCCGCAGTCAAAAAATCCTGTTGTCAGATTTGTTTTAAAGCTTGTAAACATAATCATCAGCATATATGTTGAAGTTTTCCGCGGAACTCCCATGATGGTTCAGTCAATGGTTATCTTTTGGGGATATGCATTCATGAACGACGGAAATACACTGCCGCTTATTCCGGCGGGTATTTTCATCGTGTCGATTAACACAGGCGCATACATGGCTGAAATTGTGCGCGGCGGAATTATTTCCATTGACAAGGGGCAGTTCGAGGGTGCGTACTCAATCGGAATGAACCATTGGCAGACGATGATAAACGTTATCGTTCCGCAGACAATGCGAAATATTCTTCCGGCAATCAGCAACGAATTTGTTATCAACATTAAGGATACCTCGGTGCTGAATGTAATCGGCGTGACGGAGCTTTACTTCTTCACTGCAAAGATTTCGAAAATGACATGGGCAATTTTCGAAACATACGTTATTGCGTGTGTGATTTACTTTATTCTCACATTTACGATAACGCGCATACTCAAATACATCGAGCACAGAATTGACGGACCGTCATCCTACATTATTCACCATTCGTCAACAATGCCCGATGCGCACTTTACGGCGGAGGAGGTTAAATAAATGCCTGAAAAAATAATTACCGTCAGCGGATTAAAGAAAGATTTCGGCGAAAACACAGTGCTTAAGGATATAAGCTTTTCCGTTAACACCGGCGATGTTACATGCATTATCGGGTCATCGGGTTCGGGAAAATCCACAATGCTGCGCTGCATCAATCTGCTTGAAGAGCCTACCGGCGGAGAAATAATTTACAAAGGTGAGAATATTCTTGAAACGAAGAATATTCCTGCATACAGAGCAAAGGTTGAAATGGTTTTTCAGAGCTTCAACCTTTTTGAGAATATGACGGTGCTGAAAAACTGCATGATAGGGCAGCGCAAGGTTTTAAAGCTTGACCGCGAAACAGCGAAAAAGGAAGCCATGTTTTATCTTGAAAAGGTTGGAATGGCGCCATATATCAATGCAAAACCGCGGCAGCTTTCCGGCGGACAGAAGCAGAGGGTTGCAATCGCGCGCGCACTTGCGATGGAGCCTGACGTTATACTTTTCGACGAGCCGACATCGGCGCTTGACCCTCAGATGGTGGGCGAAGTTCTGGAGGTTATGAAAAATATTGCCAGGGAGGGCATTACAATGATTATTGTAACGCATGAAATGGCATTTGCGCGCGATGTTTCGAATCATGTTATTTATATGAACAACGGCGTCATCTGCGAGGAGGGAACTCCGCAGCAGATATTCACAAATCCGCAGAGACCGGAAACAAAGGCTTTCCTTTCAAGATTTATGAATGCATAAAATGAGGACTGCACCGAAATGAACTATCATTTCGGTGCAGTCCTCATTTTATGCTTTGTCGTAATCGTCAAGAAAAGAATGTTCGACCCCTTTGGATTTGTAACCGAGCATTGTATCAAGACAAACGGAATGAATACTGTTGAAAATGCTTTTTTCAATCAGCGGATTTTCGGCTTTAAGCGTCTTTATCAGCTGTTTTACTTCCTGCCGCTTTGATATTCCGCCCTCATTGCCGCAAAGGGTATATTTTTCGGTGAAACGGCAGGCGCATTGGATAAATTCCAGATTGTTATAATTGCGCCACGCAATAACATCCTCCTCATGAATGCAGTACATCGGGCGGATAAGCTCCATCCCGTCAAAATTTGTGCTGTGAAGCTTCGGAAGCATTGCCTGCAGCTGCGAGCCGTAAAACATTCCGAGCAGCGTTGTTTCAATAACATCGCTGAAATGATGCCCCAGTGCGATCTTGTTGCAGCCAAGCTCCTTTGCCTTGCTGTAGAGATGGCCGCGGCGCATCCGTGCACAAAGATAGCACGGCGACTGCGTAACACTGTCGGCAATTTCGAAAATATCGGTTTCAAAAACCGTTATCGGAATGTGCAGCAAACGTGCGTTGCTTTCAATTTTTTCGCGGTTTGCGGCGTTATACCCGGGATCCATAACCAAAAACTTAAGCTCAAACGGAACATCGCTGTGCCGATGCAGCTCCTGCATAAGCTTTGCGAGCAGCATTGAGTCCTTGCCGCCGGATATACAAACGGCAATTCTGTCGCCCTCCTTTATAAGCTCATAGCGTTTCACGGCGAGTATAAAAGGATTCCAAATGCTTTTTCTGAATTTCTTTATAATGCTTCTTTCAATAAGCTTGTGCGGTTCAAGATTTCTGCTCATCCGACTACCCCTCAATCCCGGTTAAATCCTTTATAATCTCGCCTGCAATAATCAGTCCGGCAACCGACGGCACAAAAGCCGTGCTGCCCGGAATTTGCCGCCGCGCGGTGCATTTGCGTTCGGTTCCCGGCGGACAGATGCAGTTCGATTTGCAGGCAAGCTCATCCGAATCAAGCGGTCTGCGCGGTTTTTCCTTTGAATAAACCACCTTTAAATGCGGAATATTGCGTTTTTTGAGTTCATATCGCATTACCCTTGCGAGCGGACATACCGAGGTTTTGTAAATATCCGCAACTTCAAATGCCGAGGCGTCGAGTTTGTTTCCGGCACCCATTGAACTGATAATCGGAACACCGGCGTTGTATGCGTTCACTGCAAGCTCGATTTTTCCGGTCACAGTATCAATCGCGTCAACGATATAATCATATTCGGCAAAATTAAATTCAGCCGATGATTCGGGCGTATAAAAGGTTTTATATGTTCGCACCGTGACATCGGGATTTATGTCGGCAATGCGCCCGGCGGCAACGTCAACCTTGTATTTCCCGACGGTTTTGCGCGTGGCAAAAATCTGACGGTTAATATTCGTCAGGCAGACCTTATCGTCATCAATAAGGTCGATTGCGCCTATTCCGCTGCGAACCAGCGCCTCAACCGTGTAACCTCCGACGCCGCCTATTCCGAAAACGGCAACGCGCGCCGCCGACAGCTTTTTCATTGCTTCTTTACCGAGCAAAAGCTCTGTTCTTGAAAATTGATTCAGCATGATTTTCCTCCGGGAATATATGTTTTAAACTAATGTTTTTTCACGTTTCCGATGTCTGTGACAATTTCATAGCCCGCACTCTTAACGCGCCCCTCAAGGCAGCCGCGGCACTGCGCCGCTTCTTCTCCGGTACAGATTTTGTTTTCATAAAGGGAATAAAGCTTTCTGACTCTCACGGGAGAGAGGTTTGGCATAACAACGTTTGCCCCGGCGGCAAGACCCATCTCGCGCCCGTTTTGGTGAATCGTGCCGAGCGCCGTTGTGGATGGGATAAGCGCGTACGGAAACATCAGCCGAAGCACGGATATAAGCCGCAGCGTAAGTTCAAGCGAGCCGTTTTTCATATCGCGGAACGGAGTGTCCGCATGGGTGATATAAGGCCCGATTCCGATCATATCCGGCATAAGGTCGTGCAGAAACATTAAATCCTTTATAATGCAGTCAATCGTCTGATAAGGACTTCCGACCATAAACCCCGAGCCGACCTGATACCCTATTTCCTTTAAATCAAACAGGCAGCGTTTCCTGTTTTCAAGGCTCATTTCCGATGGGTGCAGTTTTTTGTAATGCTCCGCGTCCGCCGTTTCGTGGCGGAGAAGATAGCGGCTTGCGCCTGCGTCAAAAAAAGCCTTGTAGCTTTCGCGGCTTTTCTCTCCGATTGAAAGCGTGACGGCGCAGTCCGGAAATTCATTTTTGATTTCCGAAACGATTCCGCAGATTTCAGCATCGGTAAAATACATGTCCTCGCCGCCCTGCAGCACAAAGGTTCTGAATCCGAGCGCATACCCCTCGCGGCAACATTCAAGAATTTCATTCTGCGTAAGCCTGTAACGGACGGCGTTCTTGTTTCCGCGGCGGATTCCGCAGTAGTAACAGTCGTTTTTGCAGTAATTCGTAAATTCGATGAGTCCGCGGATATATACCTTATCCCCGTAATTTTCACGCCGCACCTCATCGGCATTTTTGCGGAGTTCAGAATCATATTCATCGGTTGAAATAAGTTTGCGCAGTTCATCGGCATCCAAAATGCGTTTTTCGCGCAGAAGCTGCAAAATGTTCACCGTGCCGTTCACCGCCCTTTCAAAGCATATTGATTTTATCGGTTTTAATGAAACTTTATCACAAACGCGCCGCTGTGTCAATAAAATCAGCAAATTATTGAAAAAAATATTGACAAGCGCATTTATCTGTGGTAAAATGCTTGAGTAATGAAGAAGAAGTTACCGCTTCTCACCGCACGGCGATTGAGCCTATCGGTTAATAATGCTTTTTGTCAGCAGTGTAAGCGGTGGTTTCTGTCATCGCTTATTTTTTATTTTTTGGAGGTGTTTTCCATTAGCAAGGAATTGATGATTAACGAGGAAATAAGGGACAGCGAGGTTAGAGTGATAGACAGCGACGGAAGCCAGCTCGGCATTATGTCCGGTGCGGACGCGCTTGACAAGGCTGCGGCAAAAAATCTTGATCTTGTAAAAATATCCCCGCAGGCAAACCCGCCCGTATGCAAAATAATGGACTACGGAAAGTATCGTTTTGAGCTTGCTAAAAGGGAAAAGGAAAACCGCAAGAATCAAAAAATTGTGAACCTTAAGGAAGTAAGGCTGTCACCGTCGATTGACGATCATGATTTTGAAACAAAGCTGAAAAATGCCTGCAAATTCTTAAAAGGCGGCGACAAGGTAAAGGTTTCCGTTCGCTTCAGAGGGCGTGAAATCCATCATGCGCGCCTGGGCGAGGAGCTGCTTGCGCGTTTTGCCGAGGGCGTCGGCGAGCTTGGAACGGTTGACAAAAAGGCGAAGCTTGAGGGGAAAAACATGGCGATGATTATTACGCCGAAAAACTGATTATCCAAACTGCCAAAGGTACGTTTTGAGATATACACATTGAGAGGAGAGATATTATGCCTAAAATAAAGACTCACAGAGCCGCTGCAAAGCGCTTCAGTCTTACAAAATCGGGTAAGGTTAAAAGGTCGAAAGCATTCAGAAGTCATATCCTTACAAAGAAGGATACAAAGAGAAAGAGAAGACTCAGAAAAGGCGGATTTGCAGATCAGTCGAATGCTAAAGTAATCAAGAAGCTTATACCTTATAAATAAGAATTAGGAGGACTTTAAAATGGCTCGTGTTAAGGGTGCGCTCAGCACCAGAAAAAGACATAAAAAAATATTAAAGCTTGCAAAAGGCTACAGAGGAGCTAAATCCAAGCTTTACAGAATTGCCAACCAGGCAGTTATGAAATCGCTTACGTATTCCTATACGGGAAGAAAGCTCAAGAAGAGAGATTTCCGTTCTCTTTGGATTACAAGAATCAGTGCTGCATGCAAAATGAACGGCATTAATTATTCCCGTTTCATGAACGGACTTAAAAAAGCAAACATAGAAATCAACAGAAAAATGCTCTCCGAAATTGCAATCAATGATCCGGCAGCATTCACACAGCTTGTTGAAACTGCAAAAAGCAGTCTTTAAACGATAAAAACCGTTTCCGCTTCACGCGGGGGCGGTTTTCTCACAGAAAGGAAGAAATTCCGATGATTATTACCAGCCGTGAAAACAAAATATACAAGCTTGCGGTAAAGCTTGCTTCACGGAGCGGCCGCGAGCGGTTCGGTTTATTTGCGGTTGAGGGAGTGCGCAGTGTGGCGGACGCGGTAAAAAAAGGTGCGGATATTGAGCACCTTATTATATGCGACGGATTTTCGTGCGAACGGATTCCGTGCCGCAATGCCTATGTTTTCGCAAAAAAATTGTTTGGGGAGCTTTCCGGAACGGTTACTCCGCAGGGCGTTATTGCGCTTTGCCGCATACCGGGAACAGAGCTTGAGAATATTTCCGATGAAAGCGGCTGCGTTGTCCTTTGCGAAAGTGTGCAGGATCCGGGGAATATCGGCACGATTATCCGCACGGCGCATGCGGCATTCTGCGGCGGAGTGGTGCTCAGCGCCGGCTGCTGCGATTTGTATAATCCGAAAACGGTTCGTGCGACAATGTCATCAATTTTTTCCGTGCCGACAGTTTGCAAGGTGACGGCGCGTGAGGCGATTGAACATTTCCGCAGCCGCGGTTACCGGATAATCTGCGGTGCGCTTTCACCGCGGGCGAAAAGCCTTTATGAAACCGATATTTCGGGGAAAACGCTTATCATTGTCGGAAACGAGGGCAGCGGAGTTACGGAGGAAACGGCTGCGCTCTGCGATGATATCGTAAAAATTCCGATGCGTGAGGACGCGGAAAGCCTGAATGTGTCAGCCGCGGCATCGGTGCTGATTTATGAACATTATCGTCAAAAAATTTACGGGATATAAAATATTTTTCTTTACAAATCATAAAATATGGTGTAAGTTATTAACAGGCTGCAATGACATATGATAAAGTATCTGCGTTTGATGCGGAAAGGAAGGATCGCCGCATGGCATTGGATATTAATGAAAGAAAGCTGGAATGGGTGCTGAAAGCATTTGAGGGTACGCCCACTCGGAAACGGCTTAACGAGCTTGCGGATAGGTTTGCATCCGGTGAGGAAATCCGCGCTTCGGTTAAGGATGATTACGGAGCTTCGGTTGTTAAAAGCTTTGAACGTGCCGAAAAAACGGGTTGCTCAGTGGTTACTTTTGTGGACAAAGAATACCCTGACTGCTTTCGGAAAATTGCTCTGCCGCCTCCGGCGCTTTATGTGCGCGGCAGCGTGAGTGCACTTTCGCATGAGGTTTATGTCGGAATGGTCGGCTGCAGAAAAAGCGATGATTATGGTATAAGAATCGCAGCAAATATTGCGGCAGAGCTTGCACAGCTCGGTATTGGAATTGTTTCGGGAGGCGCTGTCGGGATTGACGCAGCTTCGCACAGCGGAGCAATCCGCGGAGGTGCGCCGACGGTTGCATTCCTCGGCTGCGGACTTGATGTTGCATATCCGCATGAAAATATTCCGCTATTTAAGAAAATTGTTGACGCCGGCGGCGCGGTTGTGAGTGAATTCCCTTTCGGGGAACCTCCGGAAAGGCGGAATTTCCCTCACAGAAACCGTTTGATTGCCGCACTTTCCAAAACCGTTGCGGTTATTCGCGCGGGTAATCGCAGCGGTGCGCTTATAACGGCGAACCATGCGGAAAAGATGGGAAAAACGATTTTTGCTGTTCCGGGCAATATCGACAATTATTTAAGCGCCGGAACAAATGCACTTATTCGTGACGGAGTGCTTCCGCTTTTATCGTCAATGGACATTGTGGATGAGCTTATGCTCAAATGCCCGGATTTCTTTGCAAAAGAGCGCGATGTGCAGGCGGAAGAGGATATACCCGTCAATGAAATAAAACCAATGAAAAAGAAAAAACCGGCGGCAATTTCGGGACTTTCCGATGCTGAGAGTGAAGTTGTGCGGCTTGTCGAAAGCGGCATATGCACGGATTCGGAGCTTGCCGGGAAAATCTCGTTTGACCCTGCGCGCCTTACGGCGCTGCTTGGAATACTGGAGCTTAAGGGCGTTTTAACAAGAGGATTTAACAAAAAATACAGCGTTACACCGGGAGGGAACGATTGATGGCAAACTATCTTGTTATCGTTGAGTCACCTGCAAAGGCAAAAACTATTAACAAGTATCTTGGAAAAAATTATACCGTGATTGCTTCGATGGGGCATCTGAGAGATCTTCCGAAAAGCAGTTTAGGTATTGACACGGAGCATAATTATGAGCCGAAATATATAACAATCCGCGGCAAGGGCGAGCTTTTGTCAAAACTGAAAAAAGCGGCTAAAGGGGCGGACAAGGTCTTTCTTGCAACTGACCCCGACCGCGAGGGAGAAGCAATCAGCTGGCACCTTGCGGAGATTCTCGGCATTGATAAAAGCAAAAAATGCCGCATAACCTTTAACGAGGTAACAAAGGGAGCGGTTACGGCCTCGCTTAAAAATCCGCGTCCGATTGATTTAAACCTTGTCGATGCGCAGCAGGCGCGCCGTGTGCTTGACAGAATTGTCGGGTATAAGATAAGTCCGCTGCTTTGGAAAAAGGTGCGCAAGGGTCTCAGCGCCGGCAGGGTGCAGTCCGTTGCAACGCGCCTTGTTGTTGACCGCGAACGCGAGATTGAAGCGTTTGAGCCGAAAGAATACTGGACGATTAACGCCATCCTGGCGGATGAGAAGGGCAAAAAGGTTATTGAAGCGCGCTATTATGGCATTGGCGGCAAGAAAAAGGAACTTACAAGCTTTGATGAAGCGAATGCCGTTAAGAAAAAAGCAGAGGGCGCAGACTTTAATGTAACCTCGGCTGTATACGGTGAAAAACAAAAGCACCCGTCACCGCCGTTTACGACAAGCACACTTCAGCAGGAGGCAAGCCGCAAGCTCGGTTTCACAGCAAGGAGAACAATGGCTGCGGCGCAGATTTTATATGAGGGAGTTGCGGTTCCCGGAAAAGGAACGCTCGGTCTTATCACATACATGAGGACAGACTCTCTGCGCATAACGCCGGAGGCAATTGAAGCGGCGCGCGGAATAATCGGCGCAAGGTTCGGAGCTGAGTATCTTCCTCAAAAGGCGCGTGTTTATAAAACCGGAAAAAGCGCGCAGGACGCGCACGAAGCAATCCGCCCGACAATGGCGGAAATCCTCCCTGATATGATAAAAGGCAGCGTTCCTGCCGATCAGTATAAGCTTTATAAGCTGATTTGGGAAAGATTTATCGCAAGCCAAATGGCAAGCGCAGTGTATAAAACGCTCAGCGCAGAGATGGACGCAAACGGAGTGACATTCCGCGCAAGCGGAAGCTCGGTAAGCTTTCCGGGATACAGAGCCGTTTATATTGACGGAACGGATGCTGAGGAAAAGAAGGATGTGCGCCGTCTTGCTTCAATTGAAAAAGGAATGAGCTTCAAGGCATCCGAAATTCTTGATGAGCAGCATTTTACCGAGCCGCCGGCAAGATATACCGAAGCTTCGCTCATAAAAACAATGGAAGAAAATGGCATCGGCAGACCGAGCACATACGCCCCGACAATCAGCACGATTCTCGGACGTGATTATGTGCAGCGCGAGAAGCGCATGCTGAAGCCGACAGAGCTTGGGAATATTGTCACGGATATAATGAGTGAGAATTTCAGCGATATTGTGAATGTGGAATTTACAGCCGACATGGAGCAGCAGCTTGATGATATAGAGGAAGGTACGGAAAGCTGGGTGTCCGTTGTGGACGCTTTCTATAAGCCGTTTAAGAAAACGCTTGAAAAAGCGGAACAGTCGATCGAAAAGGTTGAGATAAAGGACGAAGAAAGCGATGAAATCTGCGAAAAATGCGGCAGAAGAATGGTTATCAAGCTCGGTAAGTACGGAAAATTTCTTGCATGCCCCGGCTTCCCCGAATGCCGCAATGCGAAGCCTATTTTAAAGGATACGGGCGTTAAATGCCCGAAGTGCGGCGGCAGAATTGTTGAAAGAAAAAGCCAGCGCGGAAAAAAATATTATTCCTGCGAAAATGCGCCCGGGTGCGATTTTGTGCTGTGGGATGAACCGCTGCAGACGCCGTGTCCGAAATGCGGCGGTATTATGACGCGGAAATATCTGAAAAAGGGCAGTCTTACGGTTTGCACGAACAGCGAATGTGAAAGCAACAAGGCGCGTGAAAAAAAGGCGGAAAAATAACTGCGGCATCGGAGGTTTAACATATGAAGCTGAAGATTATCGGCGGCGGACTTGCCGGATGTGAGGCTGCATGGCAGGCGGCAAACAGAGGAATAAAGGTCAGGCTTTCGGAAATGAAGCCGATGCGGTTTTCGCCGGCGCACACAAATAAGGATTTCGGCGAGCTGGTGTGCTCAAACTCCCTTAAAGGAAACGGACTTGACAATGCCTGCGGACTTTTAAAGGAGGAAATGCGGCGCATGAACAGCCTGATTATCTCCTGCGCGGATGAAACGCGCGTTCCTGCCGGCGGTGCACTTGCGGTTGACCGCGACAAATTTGCCGCACTTGTCACCGAAAGAATAAAGTCTCATGAAAATATTGAAACGGTGAATGAGATTGTTTCGGACATTGACGCTGACGAATTTACGATTGTTGCAACAGGACCGCTCAGCGATGAATCGCTGAACGGTGCAATCACTGCGCTTACCGGGTGCGAAGCGCTCAGCTTTTTTGACGCTGCAGCTCCCGTTGTTACAACGGAAAGCATTGACGCGGAAAAAACGTATATGGCTGCGCGGTACAACAAGGGAACGGCGGACTACATCAACTGCCCGATGACAAAGGATGAATACGATGCGTTTTATGACGCGCTTATTTCGGCGGAACGTGCGCAGCTCCATGAAAATGTTGAAAATATAAAGGTGTTTGAGGGGTGCATGCCTGTTGAAATAATGGCGGCGCGCGGCAGGGAAACGCTCTGCTTCGGTCCGCTGAAGCCGCGCGGACTGCCGGACCCGAAAACCGGGCGCGAACCTTATGCGGTGCTTCAGCTCCGGCGCGACAATACGGAGGGAACTCTTTACAACCTTGTCGGCTTTCAGACAAATCTGAAATTCGGCGAGCAAAAGCGCGTTTTTTCAATGATTCCCGGTCTGGAAAACGCAGAATTTGTGCGCTACGGTGTTATGCACAGGAACACATATATCAATTCTCCTAAGATTTTGGCGGCTGATTACAGCCTTAAGAAATATCCGCGCGTGTTTTTCGCCGGTCAGATAACGGGCGTTGAGGGTTATGTTGAGTCGGCTTCCTCCGGAATGGTTGCCGGAATCAATGCGGCAAGAAAAATGCTCGGAAAAGAACCGATTATCTTTCCGCCGGAGATGTGTACCGGCGCATTGATTCGTTATGTAACGGACAGTGAAAACAAGCATTTTCAGCCGATGAACGCGAATTTCGGCATAATCGAATGGAATCGCGTTAAAATTAAAAATAAAAAGGAAAGATATGAGTACATATCTTCCCTTGCGTTAAAGGAAACTGATAATATTATAAAGAACATTGATTAACGAAGCTCTTTCAGATTCCGTTCAAGAACTTTTTTGCCGCGCCAGGAAAAGGCGCGGTTTTTATATTTCCGCAAAAACTCTCTGCCCGAAAGCGATTCAATATCATCAAGCGAAAGCGATGGCATTATGTCGCGCGTGAATTCCTCCATTGCCGTTTTCCCTATTTTGTTATGCGGACAAACACGCTGGCATATATCGCAGCCGAACACGCTTCCGCATCTTTTCAGAATTTCAATTTCGGAATCGGAAAGCTCTCCCTTTTTCTGCCCGATATGGGAAGCGCATTTTTCAATATCAAAGCCGTTGTCCAGCGCTTTTCCGGGACACGCGCGGCGGCAGGCGCCGCAGTGCATGCACTCCCTTTCAAGCGGCTTGTCGGCTTCAATAAAAATATCGCACAAAATATAGCCGATAAAAAAATAACTGCCGAAATCCTCGTTTATAAGCATATTGTTGTCGCCGTAAAATCCAAGTCCGGCAAGATTGGCAAGCTTGCGGTCAATGGGAGCGCCCGTATCGCACGAAACGCTGCACTCAACATTCGGAACAATTGATTTGATAAACTCCGAGCCGAGCCGAAGCTTTTCCCCGACTATATTGTGGTAGTCGGTTCCGCGGCAGTAAAGTGAAAGATTTCCCTCAGAGTCGCCGGTGTAGTAGGGAAAAAGGCACACAACGGCGCTTTTGCCGCCGATGTGCGCGAAACCGCACTTTTCAATTCCGAGTGTGCGGAGATATTCCCTGATTTTGTTTTTCATATAAATCACTCACTTCCTTGCACCGTATCAGCGCAACTGCGCAGTAAACCTTTTTGCAACCCATTTTTCTGAGCAGTGAGGCGCAATAAAAAACGGTTGAACCGGTTGTCAGAACATCATCGACAAGGAGCACGGTTCCGCTGAGTTTTTTATCAGCCGGAAAATATCCGGATTTAACATTTTTGCGGCGCTGAGCCGCATTCAGCGTGGCATTGCGGGCAAAACCGTCCTTCTTGAAAAGACATGGTTCGCACGGAATATTGAGAATTGCCGAAAGCTTTCGCGCTATCAGTTCGGACTGATTGTAACCGCGGATAAAATGCGTTGATTTACTCTGCGGAACAAACGTTATAAAATCCAATTGGCACGGCTTTTCATACGAAAGCAGCTTTTCGGCGATAAGCGCAGCAAAAGCATCGGCATAGGAAGGGTGCATGTAATATTTCAATCTGATCATTGCGCGTTTTGCGGTGCCGGCATAAATCAGCGGCACAAAAACGTGGTCGTATGGCGGATGCTTAACGGGGAAGCAGCGTCCGCAAAGCCTGTACGAAAATTCGCTCGGAAGCGGTATGCCGCAGCGTTCACAGCAACGAAAATTCCCGGTGTAGGGAAGCTTCGGCAGACAGTCACTGCATATCCGCGCCTTTCCCGGAAGAACCTTTCCGCAAAAGGCGCATTTCGGCGGAAAAAGAAGATTCAGAACACGGTCAAGCATTGTGCACCTTCTCCTTAAGCTTTTGCATAAGTCCGCTGTAACGTACCTGTACGCGGTCATTTTTCACCATCGCGGCAATGCAGCTGTCACTTCCGACAAGCACGGCAAGTTTTTTTGCGCGTGTGACGGCGGTATAAAGCAAATTGCGCGTCATCAGCATCGGAGGTACCGGGCAGACTGGCATCACAACGGCATTAAATTCGCAGCCCTGGCTTTTATGCACTGTCAGCGCGTATGCAATTTCAATATCTTCGACCGACGCAAAGTCATATTCAACAATGCGGTTGTCGTCAAACCGGATTATCATGCAGCTGTCGCGCGGAACAATGTCAACAATTATTCCGATGTCACCGTTAAATATTCCAAGTCCGTCAGATTTCCCGTCCGGAGTGCTCCACAGTATGTCATAATTATTCCTCGTCTGGATAACCTTATCCCCAACGCGGAAAATTCTTTCCCCGAATTTTTTCTCTTTCTTATCCTTGGCAGGAGGATTGAGCCGCGCCTGCAAAACCTTGTTCAGGTTGATTGTGCCGACGGTACCCTTTCTTGAGGGGGCAAGCACCTGGATATCGCTCTTGCAGTCAAATCCGTATGCCGCCGGCAGGCGTGAGCAGCAAAGCTCGCAAATAGTTTCAAGCGCGCCCTCGGCGGATCTCGGCATAAAGAAAAAGTCCTTATCCTTGTCGTTGCCGAGCGGCATTTCACCGTTATTAATTCTGTGCGCGTTCACAACAATGCGGCTTTCCTCTGCCTGGCGGAAAACCTCACTCAGCCGCACGGCAGGTGCACTTTCGCTGCCGAGTATATCACGCAGCACATTCCCTGCCCCGACAGACGGAAGCTGATCCGCGTCTCCTGCAATTATCAGGCGCGTGTCCTTGCGCATTGCTTTTAAAAGCGCGGAAAAAAGCATAATATCAACCATGCTCATCTCATCAACAATTACAACGTCGCAGTCGAGCGGATTCTGCTCATTTTTTGAAAAACGCTGATCCTCGCGCTCGCTCATTTCAACGCCGAGAAGCCTGTGAAGCGTTTTTGCCTCTTTTCCGCACGATTCCGAAAGCCGCTTTGCCGCTTTTCCCGTCGGCGCACACAGACTCACGGCAAGCTTTTGCTCCGTGAACATATCAAGCACAAGCCGCATAATCGTAGTTTTTCCCGTTCCGGGGCCGCCAGTGATGATTACCGCGCCGCAGCTCATTGCTGCATGGACGGCGGATTTCTGCGCGTCAGACAGCGTAAGAGCATGCTTGTCCGAGTAATCTTTTATAAATTTATCTGTTTTATCCCTGTCATATTCAAAATTTTGCACACACATCTGTGCAAGCCGTGCCGCAGTATACAGCTCGGCATTGTAAAACGACGCAAGGTAGGCGTAGCCGCTGTCCTCAATAATGCCGCAGCTTCTTTTTAATTCGGCATATGCCTCCAGAACTTCCGTTTCATCAACACCGAGCGAAGCAACGCAGCGGCTGATAAGCATTTCCCTGGGGAAACAGGTGTGCCCTGCAAGCGAGGCTTCGATAAGAACATATTTTATTCCGCTTGCAATCCTTGAAGGACTGTTTGATGGGATTCCCATTTCGGCAGCAATGCGGTCCGCCGTTTTAAAGCCTATCCGTTCCATGCTTTCACAAAGTATATACGGATTCTTTTTTATCAGATCCTCCGCAGTGCTCCCGAATCGCTTATGTATGCGCAGCGCGGTTTTCACGCTTATTCCGTACCCCTGAAGAAATATAACCGTCTGAGCAGCTTCGCGCCGCATGATAAAAGATTCGGAAATTTTCATTGCCCTTTTCGGGGATATTCCGCGGATTTCCGAAAGCCGCCCGGGGTCTGCCGCAATAACGTTCAGCGTATCCTCCCCGAACTTGGCAACAAGCTTTTTCGCCGTTGATTCGCGCACTCCGCTCACCGCGCCGGAGGAAAGGTACAAAAGAATCGAAGCTGCTTTCTGCGGCAGCTTTTTTTCAACGGTCACTGCACTGAACTGCTCACCGTAATCGGGATGATTCACCCACTTTCCCGTAAGGCGCACACCTTCTCCCGGAGCAATAAAAGGCATGTGACCGCAAGCCGTAACAAGCGATTTGTTACAGTTTATGTCACACACCGTATAGCCGTTATCCTCATTCTGATAAATTACTTCGTATATTTCGCCCTCAATGGTTTCAAGCTCATTTGTCATTCTTTTTACCGCCCGTGTAAATAATAATTGCCGCTTTTCCGCAAAGCAGCCTGTCAAGCTCTTTTTGGATCTCGCCCTCTCCGGGCAAATCCTCAGCTCCGCTTTCAATAACTGTCAGCGCCATGAAAAACACTGCCGCCAACGCTGCAAATGCGAAAAAAACGCTCATAAACCGTCACCCCGATATATTATATGAATATCGGGGTGCGGCGGTTACACATCTGTCAGCCGTTTGCGTGCACGGCTGCCTTTTCTTTCAATATTTCCGTCATATTGAGTTTTTCCCAGGGAAGATCGATGTCGCTCCTCCCGAAATGCCCGTATGCGGCGGTCTGCGCATATATCGGTCTGCGCAGATCAAGCGTTTTAATAATTGCCGCCGGGCGCAGGTCAAAGGTTTCTTTAACAATTTCCGCAAGAATATCATCTCCGAGCCTGCCTGTTCCGAAAGTGTCAATCCGCACGGAAACAGGGTGCGCAACGCCGATTGCATATGCAAGCTGGAGCTGGCATTTGTCCGCAAGACCTGCCGCAACAATGTTTTTCGCTATATAGCGCGCCATGTAGCACGCGCTGCGGTCAACCTTTGTCGGGTCCTTGCCGGAAAACGCGCCGCCGCCGTGCGGAGCATAGCCGCCGTAGGTATCAACAATGATTTTTCTGCCGGTAAGACCCGAATCACCCTGCGGTCCGCCGATAACAAAGCGTCCGGTGGGATTAATGAAATATTTTGTATTTTCATCAAGCATTTCGGGTTCGATAACATATTTTATAACATGCTCAATCATATCTTTTTCAATGCGCTCGCGGCTCACATCGGGCGTGTGCTGCGTTGAAAGCACAACCGTGTCAATCCGCACGGGTTTGTCGCCGTCATATTCAACGGTCACCTGCGTTTTTCCGTCAGGACGCAGATAATCGAACATTCCGTTTTTCCGAACCTCGGCAAGCCTTTTCGCCATCTTCTGCGCATAGTGAATGGGAGCAGGCATATATTCCTCGGTTTCGTTCGTCGCATAGCCGAACATCATTCCCTGATCGCCCGCGCCGATGTCAAATCCGCTGTCATCGCCCTCCTTTGCTTCAAGCGATTTGTCAACGCCCATTGCAATGTCGGGCGACTGCTCGTTGAGCGTGTTCAAAACGGCGATATTGTCATAGTGGAATCCCATCTGCGGATCGGTGTAGCCTATTTCGCGGACGGTGTTTCGCACAATCGTGCGTATGTCGCAGTAATGCGATGTTGTAATTTCACCGAAAACCATGATAAGTCCGGTTGCGGCGCAGCACTCGCAGGCAACGCGCGCATTGGGGTCATGTGCAAGAATGTCGTCAAGCACAGCGTCCGATATACGGTCACACACCTTGTCGGGATGACCCTCCGTAACGGATTCCGATGTGAAAAGCTTTTTGTTTTCGTTCATTTGTATGTCCTCCAATAATAGTTTTATAATTTAAAAAATAAGTCCCAGCAGTCCGTAAGAAACCGCCAGCATAATCACCCCGGCGCCGAGCACTCCGCACAGGATTGACAAAAATGCGTCACGAAACCGGAAATTGAGGAAGCTTGCAACAAGCGCCCCCGTCCATGCGCCCGTACCCGGCAGCGGAATTGCAACGAACAGGAAAAGTCCGAAGCTCGCATATTTCGTAACTTTATCACGGTTTTTTTCAACGCGGCTTTCAACAAGGCGCGGAAACCATTCGAAAAGACGCGTTTTTTTCAGATAATTGCACAGCGGCGTTATCAGAAGCAGAATGAACGGCACCGGTAAAAGATTTCCCAGCACCGAAACGATAAACGCATGCAGCGGATTCAATCCGAGAGCGAACGCCACGGGGATTGCCCCTCTAAGCTCAATTATCGGGAGCATTGAAATCAAAAAAATATAAACAAAGTTGGCGCTTGAAGCGCTGAAGCCGAGCGCCGTAACAATTCCCGCGGCGAATGTGTGCATTGCCGCTTTAATGCTTTCCGTCATACAATTCCTCCGATCAGCCGCAAAATATCGGCATTTATACATATATATATTAATAAAAAAGCCCGGATTTGTCAACAATTTTGCCTGTTTTTAATAACGTTTTTATTCTTTTGCGCCGCACCGTCTTGACAAACGCCCGGTATAATGATAGCATTTCTTTTATATTCAGCGTTTTATGCGCGTTTTTAAGGAGGATAATTATGCTGCATACCAATCTTGAAATCAATGAAAACGGTCATCTCACCTTTGCGGGGCAGGACTGCATCACCCTTGCCGAAAAGTACAAAACGCCGCTTTATCTTGTGGATGAAAACCGCGTAAGGCGGAATTGCCGTACCTATATCGAGGCAATGAAAAAGTATTTCGGCAGTAATTTTGCCGTTCTGTATGCAAGCAAGGCGCTGTCCTTCAAGGAAATTTACAGAATATGTGCCGATGAAAATATGGCTGCGGACGTTGTGTCACTCGGAGAGGTTATGACGGCTTATAAGGCAGGCTTCCCGATGGAGAGGGCATATTTTCACGGGAACAATAAAACGGATGAGGAGATAAACGGAGCAATGGATTGCGGCGTCGGATTTTTTGTGGCGGACTGCGCGGAGGAGCTGGAGCGGATTGACCGCTTTGCTGCGGAAAGAAAAATCCGCCAGAAAATTATTCTGCGCATCACTCCCGGTATAGATACGCACACTTATGAGGCGGTGCGCACCGGTCAGGTTGATTCAAAATTCGGCACTCCGATTGAAACCGGGCAGGCTCTTGAAATAACAAAATATGCTCTTTCCCTTGAAAACCTTGAGCTTATCGGCTTTCACTGCCATGTCGGCTCGCAGGTGTTTGACTCAAAATCATTCTGTGACAGCGCCGATATTATGCTCAAATATATTGCCGAGGTGCGCTGTGCAGCCGGGTACACGGCTTCGGTGCTCAATTTGGGAGGCGGTTACGGCGTTCGTTATACCGAGGATGATCCGCATATCGATATTGCCGAAAATATCGGACTTGTGGCACAGCATATTAAAAACAGGTGCAGGGAATTTGACATTCCCGTGCCATGCATAATGCTTGAGCCGGGCAGAAGTATTGTTGCCGACGCCGGCATCACGCTTTATGAGGTCGGCAGCGTGAAAACGATAAAGGGGTACAAAAGCTATGTTTCCGTTGACGGCGGCATGACTGATAATCCGCGCTATGCACTTTACAAATCGCGCTACAGTGCGCTGATTGCAAACAAGGCAAACGAAAAGGCTGATTTTAAGTGCACAATTGCCGGGAAATGCTGCGAAAGCGGCGATCTGATTGCCGAGGATATTATGCTGCAAAAACCCGAACGCGGAGATATTCTTGCGGTTTTGGTAACGGGTGCGTATAACTATTCGATGGCTTCGAACTATAACCGCGTTCCGCGTCCGCCGATTGTTATGCTTAAGGATGGGGAAAGCCGCGTTGCCGTTCGGCGCGAAAGCTGCGATGACCTTATGCGCAACGATCTGTGAGGTGTGCTATGCTGATTGATTTTCACACTCACATTTTCCCTGATACGCTTGCTCCCAGGGCAATACAGTCGCTTGAATCGGGGATTGAACGTGCGCAGGGATATTCTGCACTGAAGCCGAAAACAAATGGCACGGTGCAGGCGCTTAAGGCGTCAATGAAAGAAAACGGCATTGATATAAGTGTTGTTATGCCGATTGCAACAAAACCCTGGCAGCACAAAACCATAAATGCATTTGCCGGGGAAATAACGTGCAATGAAATAATTTCGTTCGGGAGCATCCATCCGCGCGCGGAAGATTGGAAATCCGTGCTTTCAGACCTTGCGGAGAGCGGTTTCCGCGGAATAAAGCTGCACCCGGAATTTCAGTCGTTCTATATCGATGAACCGGTTTCGGCTGAAATTGTGAACGCGGCACATTCGCTTGGCATGCTTGTGATGTTTCACTGCGGAAACGATCTCGGATTTAAACCGCCGTTTCATGCAACGCCGCAGCGCCTTTGCCGCCTGCTTGAAAAAACGGAGGGCGACAATATAATTGCCGCGCATCTCGGCGGCTTTGACATGTGGGATGATGTTTCGGATTATATTGCCGGTTCGCCGGTATATATGGACATTTCTATGACGCACGGATACCTTGCGCCTGAAAAATTTACGAATATTGTGCGCAGGCACGGTGCAGACAAGCTGCTTTTCGGAAGTGACAGTCCTTGGCAAAGTCCTGCCGAATCTTTAAAAATGCTTGATGAATCAGACCTTTCGGAAGACGAAAAGGAAATGATAAAATATAAAAATGCGGAAAGGCTTTTGAAAAATGCGTTTTGATAAGCTGATAGCGGACAGCGCTTCACTGACGAGAAGCGAGGCGCGGAAAATAATCAAATCGGGCGCTGCGGCTGCTGACGGGGTTACGGTAAAGGATATTGCAAAAAATATTGACCCGAATGCGGCGCTCACGGTAAACGGACAGGCAGTTTTTTACAGACGGTTCGTTTATATAATGCTGAACAAGCCGCAGGGAGTGATCAGCGCAACGGAGGACAAGCGCAAAAAAACCGTGCTCGATCTCATCGGGGACGGATATAAGCGCTTTGACCTTTCCCCCGTGGGGAGGCTCGACATTGACACAGAGGGTTTTCTGCTGCTCACGAATGACGGTGCGCTTGCTCATGAGCTTCTGTCACCATCGAAAAAGGTTGGCAAAACATATTTTGTCCGATTGGAAAAAACGCTTTCGGACGCTGCGGCAGCCGAACTTGAAAGCGGAGTTGATATCGGGGAATGCGTCACAAAGCCGGCGGTGGTGCGCCGCATTTGCGAAAACGAGATTGAGCTTACAATCACGGAGGGAAAGTTTCATCAGATAAAGCGCATGGCGGAGCGCGTCGGCAACCGCGTTATATATCTCAAACGGCTTGCCTACGGAAAGCTTTTTCTTGACGAATCGATTCCGTGCGGCGGCTTCCGTGAGCTGACGGAGAATGAACTTGAATTATTAAAAGCCTGAACAAAAGAACCGTGCGGAAATTTCCGCACGGTTCTTTTGTTATATCAGATTTACAAAGATTGAGGCAGCCGCAACGGTGATAAGTCCGGCAACGGCTGTTGCCAGTCCGCTGATTGCGCCCTCGGTTTTGCCGATTTCGAGCGCTTTTGCCGTTCCGCAGGCATGGCAGCTTGTTCCGATGGCAACTCCCTTTGCCACAGGGTTTGTTATTTTAAACAATGCGCAGATTCTTTCACACACCATATTTCCGAAAATGCCCGTTATAATAATCGAAATGGTGGTAATTGCCGCAATTCCTCCGATTTCCTCGGAAATTCCGATTCCGATTGCCGTTGTCACCGATTTCGGAAGCAGCGAAGCATACATTTCGCGGTTAAGTCCGAATATAAGCGTGACCGCAAGCACAAGCAAGCCGCTTGTTATAACTCCGGCAATTATGCCGGCAGCAATCGCCGCGGCGTTCTGCTTCAGATCGTTTATCCGTTCGTAAAGCGGAACGGCAAGGCACACCGTTGCAGGCGTGAGCAGATAACTGACAATATCCGCTCCGTCACAATATTCGCCGTAATCAATTTTAAAAAGCACAAGAACTGCACTGACAATCGCAATCGATGTTACAAGCGGATTCAGCCAGCCGAAGCCGCGCCGCTTTTGCAGCCAAACTCCGATGAAGTATGCCGCAATCGTGAACGCCGCTCCGAAAAAAACGGAGCTGCAAATCATGTCTTTCATAATTATTCCTCCTTGCTGCGTGCTCTTGCCGCATGGATAACACCCTGCGTCACAATTCCCGAAACCGCCATCACAACAACCGTGCCGACCGTCATTATAACAATCATCGGCGCAAATATGGGAAGAATTGCTCCCCACATGGTAATCACCCCTGCGCCTGCCGGAACGAACATCACAGGCATTGCTTCAAGCAGAAATGAGCTTGTTTCGGAAATCCTTTCCGGCGTCACAATTCCGGAAAAAAGCAGTCCGAGCATAAGTATCAGTCCGTAAATACTTGCCGGAATCGGCAGCGGAAGCACCGTGTGCAGCACTTCGCCGGCAAAGGAAACGGATATTATTATAAGAAACTGATTTAAAATTTTCAACTGAATCACCTGATAGGCATAATAGCACATTTTTCGGGAAAATTCAACCTCTTTCTTATCTTTGAGCGGATGTAAAACGTTTAAAATATGCTGTTTGCTTTCGCCAAGCTCTGCAATGTTTATAAATTGTTAATAATTTGATTATTTTTTGTCCTAAAATATATTGTATTATAGAGCTAACAAAAGCGAGGAGGAAGAAACTATGAACACGGAATTTGAAAACAGCAACGGTTCTGAACGGGAAAATGATGAAAGAATCGATGAAATAGAAAACGGCAGCGACGCGAATGTATTTTCCCGTGAGGACAGCACAGCTGAAACAGAGCACATGGGCGAGACAGAGGAAAAAAGAACAGAGGAAGGTGCGCCGCGCAGCGCTAACCCGACGGCTGAAGATCTTAGGCAGCGCATGAATGAGGGGTTTGCGGCGGAGCATGAGCAGAAAAATGAAGAACCGCACCGGAATCCGGGTTTTACGGTAACACAGCGCGTTGCAGCAAAGGCAAAACGCCGCTGGCCGCGCGTTATTGCGCTTGCGCTTGTCGGCGGAATTGTGGCAGGTTCGGCTTTCGGTTTCGCAAACAGCCTTTCGACAAAGCTTGTATTGTCAAAGGTATCAATCGGCACAACGGATGTGGCGCTCAAAAAGAGCAGCGGCAAAACGAATACGGAGGGCAGTGTTTCGGAGATAGTTTCCGCCTGTATGCCGTCAATTGTTGCAATAACAAACAGGAGCGTTTCCGATGTGATGACGTTCTTCGGAACATATTCGCAGGAAAGCACAAGCACCGGCAGCGGCATTGTTATCGGAAAGAATGACAGCGAGCTGCTTATTGTTACCAATTACCATGTTGTTGCAAATTCGAAAGCGCTTTCGGTGATTTTCAGCTCAGTTGAGAGCAAGCTTGAATCTCAGAACGCGCAAAGCGATTTAAGGGGAGAAATCTCCGGCGACAGTTCCGAGCTTGATGCAAATGCGTCAATTCCGTCCGCAACGGTAAAGGGATATAACTCCGATAAGGACCTTGCGGTTATCGCCGTGGCGCTTAAGGATATTCCGGAGGACGTGCTTTCTGAAATTAAAATTGCAACAATCGGGGATTCCTCCAAGCTTCAGGCAGGCGATCAGGTTATCGCAATCGGCAATGCACTCGGCTACGGTCAGTCAACAACTGTCGGATATATAAGCGCAACAAACAGAAAAATATCTATGGAAAGCACGGACGGAAACAAATCCGGCAATGTTACAAATTCATTTATTCAGACGGATGCGGCAATCAATCCCGGTAACAGCGGCGGTGCGCTTCTGAATATGTCGGGCGAGGTAATCGGAATCAATTCCGTTAAAATCGCCGCAAACGGCGTTGAGGGAATGGGATATGCAATTCCCATAAGCGATGTCGGAAATATTATAGATGAGCTTATGGTTAAGAAAACAAGAAGCGTTGTTGACGAGAAAAAACAGGGATTTCTCGGAATAACGGGTGCAACGGTTTCATCTTCGGCTTCACAGGCGTACGGCATTCCGACGGGTGTTTTCGTGAATTCCGTCACAAAAGGACTTGCAGCTGAAAAAGCCGGAATTCAAAAGGGTTATGTCATCACCGCCTTTGACGGATTTTCCATGAGTTCGATTGAACAGCTTCAGGATAGGCTCACATACTACAAGTCCGGTGAGAAAGTTAAGGTAACCGTTCAGATTCCGAGCGGCAACGAATATAAGGAAAAGGAAATAGAGGTCACACTCAGCAACCGTTCAAAATCAATCGATAAAGTCGGGCAGGAGGAGAATACGCAAAAAGAGAATTAAATGGTATCACGCGCAAAAATAACTGCACCGGTTTGTACAAGCGGTACAAACCGGTGCAGTTATTTTTTTCCGGACGCTATTTGTTGATTTCCGGATTGCAGATCTCATTTATAACCTCCCACGCGTCGTCGCGCCCCATTCCGGTTTGCGCACTGAACGGAATCATAATATCCTCATCCGTAAGATTGAGCGTGTAGTATATCTCGTCAAGATGATCATTAAGTTTGGTTTTTGCAATCTTATCACATTTTGTTGCTATCACAAGCGCAAATCCGTGGCGGCGGCGGATATAGCCGAGCATCGTCAAATCATCGGCGGTCGGCTTGTGGCGCGCATCAACCAGCAGCGCTGTACACACCAGTGTTTCGCGCGTGTTGAGATATGTTTCAATCATTGCCCCCCACTTCTTTTTCTCCGCTTTGCTTACCTGCGCATATCCATAACCGGGAAGATCAACAAAATTTATTGAATCGTCAATATTATAGAAATTGATTGTTGCCGTTTTCCCGGGTTTTGAACTTGTCCGTGCAAGGCTTTTCCGATTCAGCAGCTTGTTGATAAACGAACTTTTGCCAACGTTGCTCCGCCCCGCAAAAGCAATATCGGGGAAATCTGTTTCCGGATACTGCTTCGGATCTACCGCTGAAACAGTGAGCGAAACATTATGAATATTCATGTGCGGCGCTCCTTTCATTTTCGGCACGAAAAACCGTCCGCTCTTTTTTGGGCGTCAACGCAAGTGAGAAAACTTCCTCGCAGCGCGTCACGGGATGAAATAGTATTTTTTCACGAACCTCCGCGGGAATTTCCTCCAAATCTTTAACGTTTTCCTGCGGAATTATTATTTCCCTTATCCCGAGTCGGTATGCCCCCAGTGATTTTTCCTTAAGTCCGCCGATCGGCAAAACTCTGCCGCGCAGTGATATTTCGCCCGTCATGGCGATTGTGCATCTCACGGGTCTCCCGGAAAGGGCGCTTGCAACCGCTGTTGCAATTGTTATTCCGGCGCTCGGACCGTCTTTCGGAACGGCTCCTTCGGGAAAATGAATGTGTATATCTTTATTTTTATAAAACATCGGGTCAATGCCGAGCGGTGCGGCAAGGCTTCTGACAAAGCTTACGGCTGTTTCTGCCGACTCTTTCATAACATCGCCGAGCTTTCCCGTCAGCTTGATTTTACCGCTGCCGTCAAGCGCAAGTACCTCGCATTTGAGAACTTCTCCGCCGACGCTTGTCCATGCAATTCCGTTCACAAGCCCGATCTGCGGCTTTTTCTCCGCATAATCATCCGTATAGCGCGCTGCACCGAGGTATTCCGATATGTTCTTGTCGGTAACCGATTTTACCGCCGCATCTCCGGCAACGGTTTTTGCGGCTGCCTGCCTGCAAACTGCGGCAATTTCGCGCTCAAGCCTGCGCACACCGGCTTCGCGCGTGTAACCGCGGATTATTTTTTCAACAGCTTTAGCCGTGAATCTGACGCTTTTTTTCGAAAGTCCGTGCTTTTCAAGCTCTTTCGGAATAAGGTGCTTTTCGGCAATCGCAAGCTTTTCCTGCTCGGTATAGCTTGCCATTTCGATTATCTCCAGCCTGTCATACAGCGGCGCCGGAATCGTTTCGGCATTGTTTGCTGTTGCTATAAACATAACCTTTGAGAGGTCAACGCCTGTTTCCATGAAATTGTCGCGGAATGAGCTGTTCTGCTCTCCGTCGAGAACTTCCAGAAGTGCGGATGACGGGTCACCCTTATAGTCAGACCCGAGCTTGTCAATTTCATCAAGCAAAATTAGCGGGTCACTTGTTTTTGCACGGGTAAGGGCATTGATAATTCTTCCGGGCATTGCGCCGATATATGTTTTTCTGTGACCGCGGATTTCAGCCTCGTCACGAACACCGCCGAGACTTATGCGCACATATTCGCGCCCTGCCGCGCGCGCAATTGACCGCGCAACGCTTGTTTTGCCCACACCCGGCGCTCCGAGCAGGCAAAGGATGCTTCCGGATGGCTTGTCGGTAAGTTTAAACACCGAAAGCTGCTCGATAATTCTCTTTTTCACCTTTTCCATGCCGCAGTGATCCTCATCAAGGATGCGGCGTGATTTTTTTATGTCGGGCGGATTTGCATTGTATATCCCCCACGGGAAATCGCACATAACTTCAAGGTAATGGCGGGAGATAGCGCTTTCGGGCGATGTCGGCGGCAGCCGTTCAAAGTTTTTCAGCTCGTAAAGCGCTTTTTCGCGCGCTTCTTCCGTCATTGCCGCGCTGTCAATCTTATCGCGGAACATATCAGCTTCCGAAAATTCGTCCTCGCCAAGCTCCGCACGGATGGCTTTCAGCTGCTCGCGCAGATAGTAGTCGTGGTTGTTATCGTCCATCTGTTTCTTGACGCGGCTTGCAATAACATTTTCCATTTCAAGAATTTTAACCTCGCTTGCCATAATATCGACAAGCTTTTCAAAGCGCAGCTTAACGTTCGTTGTTTCAAGAATTATCTGCTTATCCTCAAGTCTGCGCAGAAGATTTCCGGCGATAGCGTCCGCAAGGGAGGACGGATCATCCTCCGGAAGCGATTTCTGAAGCGTTTCCGCCGAAAGCTGAGAGTTAAGCGATATGAAATCATTTATCAGCGAATGTATCTTGTGCAGAAATGCCGCATATTCTTCAGGTGAAAGATTTCTGCTGCTGCTGTTCCTGCTTTCAACGAGAGCCTCGTAGAACTCCTCCGTTTCAAGCGGAGGAATCATTCTGCCGCGCGAAATGCCCTCGGCAAGAATACGCACACCGCCTTCGTGCAGGCGCACCATCTGCTTTATTTTTGCGATTGTGCCGAAGCTGTAGATATCTTCCTCTGCCGGCTCGTCAAGCGCGGCGTCTTTTTGTGCCGCAAGGAAAACATATCCGTCGGCGGCAACCGCCTGCTCAATTGCCGCAATGCTTTTTTTCCGTGCCACATCGAAATGAAATGTCATTTTCGGGAAAACAATAAATCCGCGCACTGGAATAATGGGTAAAAACTGTTTTTTGTTTGCCATAGATTTTCGTCCTTATTTTATATTGGAAATATATTCGTTGTATTTATCCGTGTAGGAAATGGAATATTTGCTGAAAATATCGTTGAACTTTTTTTGAGACTCCTTGGATGCAAGCGTCTTCTTTATAAAATCAGCTTTATCCTTGGCGTCTTCTTTGCTTATTTTATATCTGTAGACAATGTGATAACCGTACGAGGTTTTAACCGGCTCGGTTGTGTAGCTGTTTTCCTTAAGCGCAAATGCCGCGTTCTCAAATTCCAGTACCATTTGGCCCTTTGTGAAGAAATAGCCTTCATCGGGCTGACCGGGATCTGTGCCCGATTCCTTAAGCGCATCGTCAAACGATTTGCCCTTTTTCAGCTGCGCGATAATATCCTTCGCCGTCTGTTCGTCGTCAACAAGAATATGCTTTGCGTGAACATAATTTTCAGTGAAATACTTATAAATCTCATCATCGGTATATGTTTTTTCATTTTCTGCATTGTAAATGCTTTCGGCATAATTGTTGGCAACAGCTGTAATGCGTACAAAATTTTTGATGGTTTCATCATCGGTTGCGAAATCAGCAAGCATTTTCCTGTATTCGTCATCGTTTGCAAATGATTTATAGTAGCTGTTCCAAAGGTTTTCAACTTCCGACTCCGGAACAGTAAATTTACTGTCCCGTGCAGCGGCATTAAGTGCAAAACACTGTCCAATCTGCTCCGACGCAGACTCTGCAAGAAATTTTGCCGCAGGCTGCGATTGAATCGTTATTTCCTGAAGGTTTGAATCCGCGCTGTAGTTGTCGGCATATGTCTGCAAAAGATCAGATCGGCTGCTCTGCGCTATAAAATAGTTGTAAAGCGAGCCTTTTATCGCCTGATTTCCGACGGTTGCAAGCGTTTCCCCTTTGTAGCTGTTCATAACCGACGCGTCGGGAGTAAATTCCTTTGCCTGCTGCTGCGGTTTTTCACCGATATAAACAGTGTTCGTTTCACCGTCCCATTCAACGCTCTGACCGAGTGCGCCGGCAACCGCGCGCACGGGAAGATATGTTGTTCCGTCAATGATAAACGGTTCAACGGTGTTTCCGTTCACGTCTTTCGGCGTAACTTCCGTTCCGTTTACAACAAGCTTGATGTTGTTGTAAACAGCATTCACGGCTTTTTCAAGATTCTGCGCAAACACGGCAGAGGTGCAGAGAAGCGACGCTGCTGCCGCACCGATTACAAATCCCTTTATATTTTCCTTGTTAATCATAAGTGTTTCCCTCTTTCTTATAATATTTTTTCATTTTATCATACTGCGGCCGTATTGTCAAACCGTCAGTTATTTTCAAGCCTGTTAAAATTCATGTAACCGAGAACATTGGTTCCCTCATCATCAAGATAAACCTGTTCATACTTATATTCCAGTTTAAGCGCTTCCATGCTCTGGCGGTGCAGCACCGGAAGATACACAACGTTTTTATACGAAAGCATCGGGTAATACATATTATCGGACGTAAATTCCTTGCCGTCAATCGTTATTTTTCCCTTATATATCGTTGCAGATTCGCTCTTTCCGTCTCCGAGGGTATTTCCGCCGAGCTTTGGCTCTGTAAACTGCGCACCGCCGGTTAAAACAAGTCCCGTTTCCTCGCTCCAGTCGCAGCTTATGCCCATAGCGCGGCACCCTGTATATGTGAGCGGAATATAGGAATAACCGAGGTAGTTTATGAACGGATATTCAAGATCCTTATTGTCATACTCCCTGCCGTTCAGCTTCAGAAGATTTTCACTGCGCACGATTTCATATTCCTTGTCCTCATGATTTTCCATATACTTATACGAAAACGGGTCAACAATATTGCCCTTTGTGTCGATATGACCTATCTTATGAAAATCGTGATAGTGATACCCGGTTTCGGCAGCCTTTTCTTCAACCGTGGCTATTCCGTCCTTAAAATCCGAACAGCTGTTGTATATAAGCGGAATAACCTCGTTTCCGTCACGGTCGACATATCCGCAGTACATTCCGTCCGCACCGCCGCCGGTTGTCACCCATGCAAGTCCGTCGTGAAACGAACCGATCTGAAAATATTTCGGTTCAACAGCAATATTCCAGTTTTCGTCAAAATATCCGTCATGTGTGCTTTGATGTTCATCACGCACCGTAAAACGTGCGCGTCCGTCAACGGGTGCTTCAATATAGGCATACTTAGGTTCAACGATAAAATTCCCGTCTGCGTCTATAACGCCGTATTTATCATTGTACAGATATCCGTGGAGAAGCGCCCTTCCCTGCGCGGTTGAAACGATTTTGCAGCCGTTTGCAATCGGTTCCTCACTGTAAAACTTCATTTCCTCTGCATGAACCGCCGTTGCCATAGGCATAACAGACTCGAACCCCATGCGGTTCAAAAAGGCAAATTTGTCGCAATCATGCGTTAAAATGCCAGTTAATAGACAAACTATTAACTGCGCGATTGCTTTTTTCATATGAATCCCCTCCCTGTGCTCTCATTATACAGTATTTTCCGCATTGGGTCAACCTGAAAAGAGGTAAAATTTTTCATGCAAAAATCATACTTTGGTATGATGACAAATTCACAAAAAAGTGATATACTGATAATAATTGCAAAGAGGTGGTTTTCATGAGCGGAGTGACCGTTATCAACAGTTCAATAGAAAAAAAGTTCCGAAGCTTTGTGAAAAACGGAAGAATACTTTTGTTTGCCGCCCCATGCGGATTCGGCAAAACAACGCTTGCCGCAAGCCTTTTAAAGCAGATGCATGCGCGTGTGCTTGAACTCCGTGCTGATGAAGCGGATTTTTCCGCGTTGGATTCGAAGAAAGACTGGGATGTTTTATATATTGAAGAGCTGCATCTTCTCCGGAGCGGTGAGGACTATCAAAATCTTTGTGCCCTTATCAGAAACAACCCGAAAAAACGCTTTATATTCACAAGCCGCGGTGCAGTTTCCGGCGATTTGATATCGTTTCGGATATCGGGTCTGCTCGTTGAAATAACGGAAAACGAAATGTTTTTTGATAAACAGTCGGTAAACCGGTTCTTTGAGTCCTGCGGCATCCGCCTTGCGGAAACGGTTCTTAATTCTGTTCTTGATGTCACGCTCGGCTATCCTCTGGCAGTGGAGATGTTTGCGGAAAAAATGGCAAACGGAGCGGAGTACACTCAGCGGCTTGCAAACGAAATTCTGCACGATATTTTTCAATATTTTGACGAAATGGTATTCTGCCGTTTTGATTTGCCCGTGCGCAGATTTCTTTTGGAACTTGCCCCGTTTGAAAGGTTCGATATGGAGCTTGCCAAAATGGTGAGCGGAGATCCCGATGCCGGGAAAATACTTGCCGGACTGCAGAAACATTCCCGCATGCTGCGGAGCGATGGCGTTGACTGCTATTATTTCTGGTCGGTGTTCAGTGACTTTCTTATGTGGGAGCAATCGCTTCATTATACTGCCGAACAGCAGCGCGCGCTGTGCAGCCGCGGCGGACTTTACTTTGAGCTTCACAAGGATTATGCAAGGGCGCTGGAGTTTTACACAAAAAGCGGAGAACAGAACAAGGTTTCGGAGCTGATAATCAAGATTACGGGTCAGCACCCGGGAATGGGGCATTACGAGGAGCTTGAAAAGTATTTCCTTGCACTGCCGGATGAAGCCATTGTGCAGAGTCCTGCGCTTATGCAGGGGAAATGTATGCTTTGTGCGCTCCGTGCCGATTATGCCGGATCTGAAAGGTGGTACGAGACACTTAAGAATTTTGCCGATGTGCGCAAGCGCTCGGACGCTGCCGCCGCCGATGCGAAAAGCCGCCTGATATGGCTTGATATTGCGCTGCCGCAGCGCGGCACCTCCGGCATGATTGATACAATAAAAAAAGCTTTTTATCTTATTACAAATAAAGATATTCGCCTCATGCCATTATCCGTTACAAGTACGCTGCCGAGCATAATGAACGGCGGCAAGGATTTTTCGGACTGGAGCAGGCAGGACGATTTGCTTTATACCACAATGAAAATCCCGGTTGAAGCGGCGCTCGGGCGTGACGGGGTCGGACTTGCGGACTGCGCCATTGCCGAAAGCAAATTTGAAAAGGGGGAAAATATTTCTGCGCGGATGCTTTCCCTTATTTCCGAACTGAACGAAATTCAGAGCAAGGGAACTCCCGATATTGAGTTTGCACTTGTCGGATTGCTTGTCCGCTCACAGATTGACATCGGGCGCGCAAACGATGCAAAACACACGCTTGAATCATTGCGCGAAAGATTCCTCGGCAGCGGACACAGGCGCTTCACAGATAATATTGACGCGTTTCTTTGCAGAATAGCGCTCAGAACAAATGACGCGGATTATATCGATGAATGGTATCGCGACAAAGCTCCGCGTGATTCGCTCAGAGTAAGCGTCATGAGGCGCTACAGATACATAACCGAAGCAATGGCTGAGCTTTCGTTTGATGATATTGACGCGGCGCTGCTGACGCTTTCGCCGCTTGAACCATACTTTGACAGATGCTCGCGCCATATCGATATGATTCATCTGAAAACACTTTCGGCAATTGCCAGGCAAAGAAAAAATGATATTTCATGGAAAGACGATATTCAAGCGGCTGTGTCAATTGCCGAAAAATACGGCTTTGTCCGGACAATCGGGGAATACGGAGCTGCTGTACTGCCGCTGCTTGAGGAGACTTTTTCCGATAACCCGGGGAAATTTCGTCAGCGCGTTATAAAGGCAGCGCGCGGGCAGGCAGTATACTATCCCGATTTTCTGAAACCGCGAAGCAGCAGCGTTGAAAAGCTGACAGACGCCGAACTGCAGGTTCTGCATCTGCTGTGCGCCGACAAAAGCAACTCGGAAATCGGAGAAATCCTTGACATCCGCCTTGCAACGGTGAAAAGTCACGTCAGTCATATTTTACAAAAGCTTGGAGCGAGCCGGCGCTCGGAAGCGAAAACGATTGCCGAAAAACTGCATATTATTTAATTGCTTTCCGAAGGTATGCCGAAATTTATCTATACAAAAACAGAGCCGCTGTGGCTAATGCCGCAGCGGCTCTGTTTTTGTATCTTTTATTTATTCTGCCGCAGGTGTTACAACGATGGTTTTTGCGATGAACGCACCGTCGGAATAAGCGCCGGTTGCGATGATGAAGTCACCCTTTTTAAGGTTTTTGAACAATATATCCTTGCCTGTTTCGCCGTCGATAATCTTTGAGCTGACAGACCCGCCGGACTTGGATGCAAATATCTGCTCGGTGCTTCCGTCCGATGTTGTGATATTGATGTATCCGTAAGAAGTGTTCGAGCTTTCAATTGTGCCGGACTTGGTTGTTGCGCTTGCTGAAGTTGTCTGCTCAACTTTTGTAACAGTTGAACCGGAAAGTGAAAGCGTGACAACGTTTCCGAGACGGAGGTCATATATTGAACCCTTGGTGCCGCCGACAACATATTCCGTTCCCATCGAAATCGGATATTCCGTAGTTTTTCCGTTAGAGGTAACGGAAATTTTTGATTGTGAAGAAATTGTGATTGACGAAATAGAGCCGGAAACGGTTGATTTTGAACTTGTTGCAACAATTTTGGAAACAGCGCCTCTCGTTACCGTGAGAACGACCTTATCTCCGATAAGAAGCTCGCGCATGGTTGCTCTGTCACCGTCACGGCGAACCGAAACGTCCTCGTCAACAGTGTACTCGGAGGAGGTTTCCTTGTTTGTTGTTTCGTCAGTTGTGATAACGGTTATTGTCATGGGGTCATCGAGAGCAATCTCGTCAACAACACCCTGAACAGTGGCTTCGGTTGTCTGCTTGTCAATCGAAACAATTGCGGAATCAAGCAGTTTGACAACAACATAGTCATTGAGCTTGATTGAAGAGAATTTATCGGCAACGCCGTTGTTTGTTACGGTGAAATCATCGGCGCTCTTGGAATAAAACGTCTTTTCCTCGCCGCTCTGGTCAAGCTTCAGCGTCAGTTTAACGTAAGTTGCTTTGGATGCCGTTGCCGTAACCGTTCCGCTGACAGTTTCATTGGATGACGGACTGAGCGCTTCAACCGAGAAGATATCTCTGCCGTGGCGCACAACAACAACCTTGCTTTCCTTGGAAATGTCACTGAGCTTTGCGCCTGCGCCGTCGATGATTATTTCAGCGCTCTCGGGAACAACATAACTCTTGTCCTTTTTATCATCGTTTGTAAACTCAAGTATTCCGTTCTCCGCGTCCGCCTTTGTAACAACGCCGGCTTCAACAGTCATATCAAGCTTGTCGATAATTCTGTAAAGAAGCACGGAAACCTGTGCGCGGCTGAGAGGCTTGTCCGCCTCAAATTTAACTGTGCCGTCCTTCTGCTCAACGCCGTTCATAAGTCCTTCTTCAACAACGTATGCAACATAGGGAAGCGCTTTTTCGGGAATATCCTTTACATCAGCGAACTTAAGCGATGCTGTGCTTGCCTTTTTAACATCCGCACCCATCAGGTTTGCAAGAAGAATTGCTGCGTCCGAACGCGGAAAATCCTCTGAATAGGCTTTTTCATCGAGATATCTTACAAGCTCGTCATCACCGAGAATGTTTTTGTACAGTGCAAATGCAAGCTCCGGCGAAAAGCTCGAGTAATTACCGAGGTCAATTGAGGAAATCACTGCTTCATATTTGGAAGCCGCAAAGTCCTTTATCGCTGCATATTCCTCGTTTGAATATCCTGCAGCGCGGGAAAAAAGAAGCAGAGCTTCTATTTTGCTGATTGATTTGTCAGGGCGGAAAGTGCCGTCCGTATAACCCTTTATTATACCGAGATCGGTCATTTCTTTAATTTGCTTCGACGCCCAGTCATGATCCGGCGAAAGAACGTCGGAAAAAGCTGTTGCGGCAACCGCACACGGAACAAAGCTCATGGCGATTAAACCGAGTGTTAAAATAACAGACAGAAATCTTTTTTTCATTTCTATCTTCCCCCTTCCTATATGATTTTATATTAGCATACTTTTTGTATTAAAGCAACAAATTTTATAAAAAATTGTCGGAAAAATCGGTGAAAAATCTGTAAAAAAACACAGAGGTTTTTTAATGTTCTTAAAATGATAGGAATTATGAATAAAAGCCGGAATAAAGAAAATAAAAAGGTTGCATTGCAAAGGGAAAAAGTGGCATAATATTTATGAAAGAATCATATAATTAAAATGATAGACAGGGAGGAGGAAAACACATGACATACGAGGCAATTGTTGAATTTATGAAGAAGAACGTGAAAAAGAGCAAGACTGCGCCGATAAAAAATCATGTTGCGGTTGAGTTTGATATTTACGGCGAGGGCGAGGGCGCATTTTACGTTGAAATCAGCGGCGGTGTTCCGTCTGTCGAGCCTTATGAATATTATGACCGTGACGCAAAGGTTTTAATTTCGGGCGAGGAGCTTGAAAAGCTTGTTAAAGGCGAAAAAACGGCGGCAGAGAGCATGGAGGACGGAATACTTATGCTTGAGGGCGACGCCGCAGCAGCAAACTCTCTTTTTGCAATCTTTGAAAAGAAAGCTGAAAAAAAGGCGGAAAAGAAACCCGCAGCAGCAAAAAAAGCATCTGCAACCGCGAAAAAGACGGTTTCGGCAATAAAAGAAAAGATCGCCGAAAAGGCTGATGAAATCAAAACGAAGGAAGCTAAAAATGCAGCTCCGAAGAAAACCGCGGCAAAGGCTGAAGTGAAAAAAACAGCTGAATCAAAGCCTGCGAAAAAGGCAAAAAAGTGATTTTGCCGCAATACAGGATTACAGGAAAAGAACAGAGCATATCGGAAAATCTTTAGAACGGATTAACCGATATGCTCTGTTTTTTGTTACAGTATGCTTTTTATTTTTTCAGGAGCTGCTTTAAAAGCTTCATCGCTTCAGCTGTGTTTTCGTAGGTTGAAAACGCTGTCAGGCGGAAGTACCCCTCGCCGTTTTTGCCGAAGCCGCTGCCCGGTGTGCCGACAATGCCCGTTTCATTGAGCAGGTAATCGAAAAACGTCCACGAATCCATGCCGCCGGGGCACTGCATCCATATATACGGGGAATTAAGACCGCCCGTAAACGGAATTGAAAGCTCTGTAAGCGTTTCTGCCATAAGCGCGGCATTTGTTTTGTAAGCCGCTATATTTTCATGAATCTGTTTCTGCCCCTCATCTGTGAACACTGCTTCCGCGCCGCGCTGAACGATGTACGAAACGCCGTTGAATTTCGTTGTCTGGCGGCGAAGCCACAGCTTTGAGAGCTTTTTGCCGTCACGGACAAGCTCATCGCAGATAACGGTGTAACCGCAGCGTGTGCCGGTGAATCCGGCAGTTTTGGAAAGTGAACAAAATTCTATTGCGCAGCTTTTTGCTCCCTCAATTTCAAAAATGGAATGGGGGAGTGATTCATCGCTTACAAACGATTCATAAGCAGAATCGAAAAGGATAACGCTGCCGTTCCTGTTTGCAAAGTTGACCCATTCGCGCAGCTGCGCTCTGTTATAAACTGCGCCTGTGGGATTGTTGGGCGAGCAAAGATAAATCAAATCGGCGTTCATTCCCTCCTCCGGAAGCGGAAGAAATCCGTTTTGCTCCGTTGCATTCATATAGGAAATTTTTCTGCCGTCCATTGTGTTCGTATCAACATAAACGGGGTAAACAGGGTCGGGAACAAGAACGGTTGTGCTGCGGCTGAAAATATCGAGAATATTTCCGACATCGCTTTTCGCGCCGTCCGAAATAAAAATTTCGCTGCTGTCAAGCTCAACTCCGTATTTTTTGTAGTAATCGCGCACCGCGTCGCGGAGAAAGGCATAACCCTGCTCCGGACCGTAACCATGGAATCCCTCCGCTGTACCCATTTCGTCGGAAGCCTTTTTCATTGCATCCGTAACAGCTTTGCAGAGCGGACGCGTTACATCGCCGATGCCCATTTTTATAATTCTTCTGCCGGGATTTTTCTCCGAAAACTCGCTTACTCGCCTTGCTATATCAGAGAAAAGATAGCTTTCCTTAAGATTTCCGTAATTTGAATTTAACACTGTGCATCCTCCTCACACTTCAACGGCGCCCGTAAATGAAACCTCAGCGCCGCCGCGCATTATTACTCTGTCATCAAAATATGTGATATTAAGCTCGCCGCCGAGAAGCTTAACGCAAACCTCGCTGCCTTTGTCGCAGAGGCCGTTTAAAACAGCTGCCACAACGCTTGCGCACGCGCCGGTTCCGCAGGCGAGCGTTTCGCCGCTGCCGCGCTCCCAAACGCGCATTTCAAGCGTGTTTTTATCAATGACCCGCACGAACTCCGTGTTTACTCTTTGCGGAAATGCGCCGTTGTTTTCAAATTCCGGCCCGATTTTTTCAAGCGGAAGCTGCCGCACACTGTCCATGAACACAATGCAATGCGGATTGCCCATGGAAACACAGGTCACGCTGTAGATTTTTCCGCAGACTTCAAGCGGCTGCGCAACAACCGTTTCGCCGGTAAATGTTGTCGGGATTTTTTCTCCCTCCAGAATCGGCGCGCCCATATTAACCGAAACGGATTCTGTCTTTCCGTCTTTAACCGTCAGCTCAAGCGTTTTAATTCCGCTGAGAGTTTCGATTGTGAGCGTTGTTTTGTCAATGCCGCGGATATCATGCAAATATTTTCCGACGCAGCGGATTGCGTTGCCGCACATTTTGCCCTCGCTGCCGTCAATATTAAACATACGCATCTTTGCATCGGCACAGCCGGACGGACATATAAGTACAATTCCATCGCCGCCGATGCTGAAATGACGGTCGGAAAGCTTAACCGAAAGTGCACCGGGATTTTCCGGCATATGCTCAAAGCAGTCAAAATAAATATAATCATTTCCGCAGCCGTGCATTTTTGTGAAATTCAGCTTCATAGGAAAACCGCCCCTTATTCCATTACAAGATATTCTTCGCGCTTTGCGCCGACAGAAACATACTTGATTTTGCAGCCGGTCATTTTCTGAATATAGAGAATATATTTCTTTGCGTTTTCGGGAAGCTCGTCAAATGTGCGGCAGCCGGAGATATCGCACTTCCAGCCGTCAACATATTCGTAAACGGGTTTTGCGTTCCTAAGCGCACCGCCGGACGGGAAAATGTCCGTAAGCTCGCCGTCAACATCATATTTTACGCAAACTGGGATTTTATCGAGATACGAAAGCACATCGAGCTTTGTAAGCGCAATTTCGTCAGCACCCTGCATCAGCACTCCGTACTTTGACGCCGGAATATCAAAACCGCCGACTCTTCTCGGTCTGCCGGTTGCTGCGCCGAACTCTCCGCCGGCTTCTCTGAGCCTGTCTGCTTCATCGCCGAACAGTTCGCAGGTGAAAGGACCTTCGCCGACGCATGTGGAATATGCCTTCATAATGCCGATGGTTTTACTGAGCTTTTTAAACGGAATACCGCTGCCGATGGGAGCATATGCGGCAATAGTGGATGATGCCGAGGTGTAGGGATATATGCCGAAATCAATGTCGCGCAGAGCGCCGAGCTGTGCTTCGAACATTATTGATTTGCCCTCGTCATCAGCCTTTTTAAGGTACTGCGTTGTGTCGCAGATATAATCCTTGAACGGAAGTCCGTACTTTTCAAGCCATTCGTACATTGCTTCCGCCGTAATCGGTTCATGCTTATAGCCGCCGCTTACGGTCAGATTTTTCCACTCTACTACGGACGGGAGCTTTGCCTTAACCTCGTCCATCTGGAGAAGGTCGCCCATTCTGAACGCTTTTTTCATATATTTATCGGAATACACGGGAGAAATTCCGCGCCTTGTCGAGCCGAACTTTGCATCGCCCAGGCGATCCTCCTCAAGGCAGTCAAGCAGCTTGTGATAAGGCATGCAGATTGTTGCGCGGTCACTGATTTTAAGGTGGTCGGGCGTGATATCAATGCCGCCCTCGCGCAGGCGCTGAACCTCGCCGAAAAGATGCTCAAGGTCAATTACCATTCCCGGACCCATAACATTCACGGTGTCGCCGCGCAGTATTCCCGAAGGAAGCAGATTAAGCACGAACTTGCCCTTTTCGTTTATAACGGTGTGTCCGGCATTATTGCCGCCCTGATAGCGTGCAACAACGTCATACTTTTCGCTGAGAAGGTCAACCATTCTTCCCTTGCCTTCATCGCCCCAGTTTATTCCGACAATTGCAGTTAACATTTATATCATCCTTTCAAATTTACTTGCTTTCTTTATGTTCAAGCGCCGCGCGGATAAGTCCGAGAAAAAGCGGATGCGGACGGTTCGGGCGGCTTTTGAATTCGGGGTGGAACTGAACGCCCACAAAGAACGGACTGTCAGCTATTTCAACGGTTTCCACCAGTCTGCCGTCCGGAGAGGTTCCGCTGATAATCAGTCCTGCCTTGCTCAGCTCATCACGGTATTCGTTGTTAAACTCATAGCGGTGACGGTGACGTTCGTTAATGATTGTCGAGTGATAACACTCGTCCATAAATGTGCCGCTTGCAATGTGGCACGGATAGCTTCCGAGACGGAGTGTGCCGCCTTTGTCTATCTCATCGTTCTGTCCGGGCATGAAGTCAATAACCTTGTTGCGGCTCAGTTCGTCAAACTCGCGCGAGTTTGCGTCTTTGAGCTTCAGAACGTTTCTTGCATATTCTATAACGGCGATCTGCATTCCGAGACATATTCCGAGGTACGGAATCTTGTTCTCGCGCGCATATTTGGCGGCAAGAATTTTCCCCTCAATTCCGCGGTTGCCGAAACCGCCGGGAATGAGTATGCCGTTTGCCGATGACAGTAAATCGCAGTAATTTTCTTCCGTAATTGTTTCGGAATCAATCCAGTCGATATCAATTTTCGTTCCGTATTCATAGCCTGCATGGCGCAGCGCTTCGGCAACCGACAAATATGCATCGTGAAGCTGCACATATTTTCCGACAAGTGCAATGCGAACAGATTTTGTGCGGCTGTTGATTTTTTTTATAAGCTCTTCCCATTCGCCGAGATCGCCGCGCTTTGAGTCAATATTGAGCTTGCGGCAAACGATGTCGGAAAATCCCGATTCCTCAAGCATGAGAGGAGCTTCGTATAATACCGGAATAGTTACGTTTTCTATAACGCAGTCCGGTTCAACATTGCAGAAGTGAGCAATTTTTTCAAATATGCTTTTATCCTCAATGTGTTCATCGCAGCGCAGAACGATGATGTTCGGCGTTACTCCCATTCCCTGCAGCTCCTTAACGGAGTGCTGCGTCGGCTTTGATTTGTGCTCGCCCGACGCACGGAGATATGGTACAAGCGTGACGTGGATATAAACCGCGTTTCCCGCGCCGACCTCGTGTCCGACCTGGCGGATAGCTTCGAGAAACGGCTGGCTTTCAATGTCGCCCGTGGTGCCGCCGATTTCAGTGATAACAACATCCGCGTCGCTTTTTTTGCCGACATTGTATATAAATTCTTTTATTTCATTTGTTATGTGAGGGATAGTCTGAACGGTGCTGCCGAGATATTCTCCGCGGCGTTCCTTATTTATAACGTTTGAATATACCTTTCCTGTTGTGAGATTTGAAAACTTGTTGAGGTTTTCGTCAATAAACCTTTCATAGTGGCCGAGATCAAGATCGGTTTCCGCGCCGTCCTCGGTAACATAAACCTCACCGTGCTGGTACGGACTCATGGTTCCGGGGTCAACATTTATGTAGGGGTCAAGCTTCTGCGCCGCAACCTTAAGTCCCCGCGCCTTAAGCAATCTGCCCAGTGACGCTGCCGTTATGCCTTTGCCGAGCCCCGATACAACACCGCCTGTAACAAAGATATATTTAGTCATTCCGTTCACTCCCTAATTCTGATATGTTTTTATAATCTGCTCCGCAACCTCGCGCTTGCTGGAGCGGGTATTCATCGCTTGTTTTTCTATGGTTTTATGCGCACTGTCCTCCGACAGTCCGAGATTTCTTATAAGAACCCATTTCGCATGATTTACAATCCGTATTTCCTCCATTTTTGCCTGGAGCGACGCAGCTTTTTTCTCATATTTCCGCAGCCGCATACGGGTTGCAGCCACAAGCCGTGCCGTCTGAATAATTATCTGTCTGCTTGTCGGTTTTGAAACGGTGTAAATTCCGTAATCCTCCACCTGATACGCCGCCTGTTCGTAAAGCTCATTTTTCACAAGCAGGATAACGCCCGTTTCCGCGTCCTGCGCAATGTCCATTGCAAGGTGCGGCCCCGAGTCATCGGTCAGCGGTGCGTTGATAAGCACAATGTCCACAGCCTCGCGGCTGAGAAACCGCCGCGCTTCACCGGCATTCTGAGCAAAAAATATTTCATCGGAGCTTGCCGCGGAAAAGGTATCGCTGAAAAAATCACGGCTTTTTGCCGCCGAGGAAACAACAAGTATGCTTACGGGATGCCTTTCGCTGATCATAAGCAATACCCCTCTCACTCGTTTTCCGCAATGCACTCGGTTATTGATTTCGGAATTATGCTGCTTACAAAGCTGCTTTCAAGTGCAAGCTTAACGGCTTCATCAATTGAACACGGCAGCATTTCAAGCTTATCAGTCACGCTTTTCGGCGCGCTGAAAAGATTCGTGTCGCACGGCTTCGGAAGCGTAAGCTTATTCTTTATTCCGTCAATTCCGGAATGAATAAGCAGCGCATATGCCAGATAGACATTCGCACTCGGATCGGGTGAGCGCAATTCAAAGCGCCTGTATTCGCCGTCGGCTGCCGGAATTCGTATGAGCTGCGAGCGGTTTTCGCGTGACCAGGAAACGTACTTCGGCGCTTTATGCTCGCCGAACCTGTCGTAAGAGCTTTTCGAGGGATTGAGAAAAGCCGTTATCTCACGGATATGCTTCATAACGCCTGCCATGAAGAATTCCTCAGCTTTTTCCTCCGTTCCCTTTACGGAAATGTTAATGTGCATTCCGCTGCCGGGCTTATCTTTAATCGGTTTCGGCATAAAGGACGCCGTGACCCCGTTTCTGAGCGCGGCCGTTTCCACAACCGACCGGAAAGTTACAGCGTTGTCGGCAGCGGCAAGAGGAGAGGCGAAGCGAAAGTCAATCTCATTTTGCCCCGGACCTTCTTCATGGTGCGAAGATTCCGGGCGGATGCCCATGCTTTCAAGATTAAGGCATATTTCGCGGCGGACGTTTTCGCCGCGGTCCTCGGGCGCAATGTCCATATATCCGGCATTGTCAAACGGAATATCGGTGGCATTGCCGTATTCATCGGTTTTGAAAAGATAGAATTCAAACTCCGAACCGAAAAGGCATTTGATTCCGAGCTTTTCCGCGGCTTTTTCGGCGGAGCGGAGTATCTGCCGCGAATCCTTTTCGTAAGGAGTTCCGTCGGGATATGTAATGTCGCAGAACATTCTCGCAACTCTGCAATGCGTCGGGCGCCACGGAATAACTGTCAGAGTGGAGGGGTCGGGGTGCAGAAGCAGATCGGAACGTTTTTCATCGGTAAAACCCCTGATTGCCGATGCGTCAATCGAAATACCCGCGTCAAACGCGCGCTCAAGCTCGCCCGAGAGCACGGAAATATTGCGCTGCTTTCCGAACACATCGCAAAATGCAAGGCGGATGAACTTAACATCCTCCATTTCAACGTAATCGAGAACATCGCTTTTCGTATACATGGCACATATCTCCTCCATTCAAAAAGGGCGTTCAGCCTCACAAGGATGAACGCCATCGTCCGCACAATATTATATCAATTATTATAAGTGTTGTCAACGCTTTTGCCGAAAAAACACGGCTTTTTTGCAACGAGATATACTTATAGGAAATATTTCTTAAAAAAGCATAATTCTAAAATAGAGTTGAATTATAGTTGAATTATTCGCCTGTTTTCCGAACATAAAGAAAACCGCTTAACTTTGCACAAATGGCTTAGTTAAGCGGTTTTTTCGTGGTTGCGGGGACGGGATTTGAACCACGCGACCTTCGGGTTATGAGCCCGACGAGCTACCAGACTGCTCCACCCCGCGATATCGTTTCTTTCGAACAAGAAATATTATAGCACAGTTTTGCAGGTTTGTAAAGCTTTTTTTAGAAAAAGAATCAAAAAAATTTGCAGGAGCAATGAAACGGCGGTGAAAAGCATGGCTGCAGCCGGAAAAGCGGAATTTATGTTGACGTTTCTTCGTTTTTTCTGTATACTTATATAATGAAAACAAACGCTGTGCAAGGCGTACATTTATATATGATTGGAATGATGGTATGGATTTGCATGATTTTAAAACCGTAAAAAATGAATATCGTCCGTCTGTGGTTTGGTATCTCTGCGGCGAACCGACGGCGGAAGAAATTGATGCGGGGCTTAAAGAATTTGCGGAAAAAGGAATCGGGCGGATATATCTCAGACCGACCATGCGGCTTTCGGTCAAATATATGAGCCGCGATTATTTTGAGCTTGTGCGCACTGCGGCGCGCCGCAGTGCGCATTACGGCACGGAATTGTGGCTTTATGATGATAACGGAGAGTCAAGCGGATTTTGCGGCGGAGAAATAACGAGTGTACCCGAATACAGAGCAGCCGGGTTTGAAGAAGTGCCGTCGGGAAGTGTGCGCAAGTCGGACAATATTATATGCGAAAACGGCAAAAACACTGTTATTGCCGCACAAATGAACGATTGCGCGGATATCTGCTCGGGAGAGGCAGCCGACTGCTTCACGGAGCATTTCTACAGCGCTCTGCGCGGTGAATGTCACAGATTTTTGGGAATTGAAATCAGCGGAATGGTATCAAATCCGCGGATTGATGCAAAACTTCCGTACAGCGGAGAGGTATACGAAAGTTTTTGCAGAACCACAGGGAAAGACGCCGCCTGTATGCTCCTCGAGGGTACGGACGGGCGCAGCTGCCGCAGAAAATATCTGGCTGAAATAGCCGACGCCGCAAAAAACGGATTTATTGAAAAAAATGCTGAGGAATGCAGAAAGAGCGGACTGCATTTTTCGCTTTTGCCCGGCGGCAGGTTGCTTGAAAACCAATCCGTTTATCGGATGAGTGAGCTGCCGTGCATTGAGTTTGATTGTTCCGCACCCGATTTAACGGCTGTTAAAAGGCTGACATCGTGCGGAGAAATATTCGGAATCAGGACGGCTGTCAGTATTAAAACGCAGCGCCTTGCTGCTGCGAACGACCGGAAAAGTGCAGCCGCACTCTGCATTATGCTCGGTGCGGACGAGATCAGGTATGACGGAATTCCGTTTTCGTTTGCGGACGGCGAAAAGTATGAAAGCAGCCGTTTTCATTTAAGCCTTCTGGGCGAAAATGCGCTGTCGGAGTATATTGCAAGACTTGCGCGGATCAAAGCGGAAACGCGCAGCACGGCGGATGTGTGCCTGGTGTTCCCGACAGAGTATCTGCGGGGTCTTTCGGAAAACGAATATAAAGAAGCATATGCCGAAATTGAAAAGATAACAAAAAAACTGCTGCACCGCGGCACGGATTTTCATATTATAGACGAGGATATGGTTGATCCCGGCTGCTGCACCGCGGACGGACTTTCTGTTGGCGGCAATGTGTATAAAACAGCGCTCCTGCCCGGAGTGCCGTGCTTTGCGCAGCGTGATCTGCCGGACTTTTTCATTCCCGAAGCGGATTACAGTCCGGATTGCGGAGTCATTTCCGTTTCGGGAACTGATACACTTGTTTCGAGCCGAACGGACGGGGAAAGAATATTTACATTTGTGTTCTCGCCGCACGGAGGAAAGATTGAAGCGCAGTACGGCGGAGATATCCATCTTGCCGATGCTTCCGGCGGAGAGATTTATTTGCTTCCGGCTGCCGAAAGCGGAGAAGTGAAGCTGTTTGCCGATGCCGGAGCTATAACTGTTTTTATCTGCGGAAAAACGATGTATGCCGATGAAGCGCCGCTTGCCGCGGACGGTATACTGCTGAAAAAGGCTCGTGAAAGTACCGGACTTCCGTGTGAGCTTGCAGAGGTGTGCCGAAACATTCTGCCGCTGAAAGAGGTTAATGCCTGCTTCGGGAAAAAAGCGCTCAGGAACGACAATATCGATAATCTGCGGAAAAAATTTTATGCGCTTCCGAACGGGGAACATATTAGGCTGAAATATCCGTTTGAAGCTGACCTTTCCGCCTGCGGAGATATAGCGGCATACATAGAATACGGCGGAAGCATGGACGCGGTTCTGCTCAACGGCAGGGAGGTTAAGCTCACAAATGCCGGAAGAGGTCTTTGGTGCGCTGAAATTGCCGGTATGCTTTCAAACGGAAAAAACACATTTGCGCTTGAATACAAAAAAAACAGTGCATATCCGAATGGTGCACGGTATGACTCCGGCAGTCCGGCTGGTCTTTCGCCGATATACCTTGAGGGAGATTTCGATACGGACGGTAAAGGCATTGCCGGGAGCGAACTGAACGCGGGCGATGTTTCATCTGCAATGCCGCACTGCTTCGGCAAACTCACATATGTGCTGAGACTTCCGCCGGAAATTCCGCGCGGAACCCTGCTTACGGCTGAGGGCGGCTTTGACGCGGCGGTTATCAGAATCGGGCGGCGTGAAAAAACGTTTTTTTCGTCTCCTGCAAGAACAGAGCTGTTCGGACTTGACGCAGACTGCACGGCGGAAATCGAAATATGCTGTTCCGCACACAATCTGTTTTCGGAAAGCGGAGAAGAGCTGCTGCCGTTCGGAATAAACCGCGTGTTTGCGGCACAGACAGAGTGACAAAACATATAATTCTCTTCTCCTCATATCAAAAAAAACTTGTAAATTTCAGCAGCTTGTGCTATATTATAAGTAAGAGGTGATATATATGAAAAAAGTCATTATTACTATAGGACGTGAATTCGGCAGCGGCGGCCGTGAAATCGGTCTGAAGCTTGCGGAAAAGCTCGGTATCCCGTTTTATGACAAGGAGCTTATCGTACATGCGGCGGAAAAGACGAATCTTGAGGAAAGCGTTGTTGAGAGATATGACGAGAAACACTCGTTTCCGGCATTTTCGTCATCGAACATTTTTGACATTTACCAAATGCCGATGAGCGACCGCGTTTATATTGCGCAGGCGGATGTTTTGCGTGAGCTTGCGGCAAAGGGCAGCTGTGTGATTGTCGGAAGGTGCGCTAATTATGTTCTCAATGATGACGCTGCGCTTTTCAGCGTGTTCGTCCATGCTCCGATGAAAGATAAAATTGAAAGGAAAAAATCCGTTCTTCCCGGAAAATCCGACAGTGAAATTGAAGCGCATATCAGAAAAATCGACAAAAAGCGCGCAAAATATTATTCTTATTATACTGATGGAGCGTGGGGTGCGGCAGCTACATATGACCTGTGCATAAACAGCGGAGCGCTCGGAATAGACGGCGCGGTTGATTTGATTATTGATGCGGTGAACAGGCGCAGCTGAAAAATATAAATAAATATGTAGACAACAGGAGAAATCTGTTGTATAATAAAACGCAGAGCTGAAATACTCGGAATAAAATGAAAAGGACGGAGAAACATAATGGAAAACCTCACAATTATGAATCATCCGCTTATTTCACACAAGCTTGGCTTGCTGCGCCATCAGAATACTGACGGCAAGGCATTTCGCGAACTTGTCAGCGAAATAGCGATGCTGATTTGTTATGAAGCTACCAGAGATATGAAAACAAATGCCGTAGATGTTCCTACGCCGCTGATGACTGCGAAATGTCAGATGATTACAACAGATAAGCCGGTTATCGTTCCTATTCTCAGAGCCGGACTCGGCATGGTTGACGGAATGTTAAAAATACTTCCTTCTTCCAAAATCGGTCATATCGGTCTGTGCCGCAATCACGAAACGCTTGAGCCGGAGGAGTATTACTGTAATCTCCCGGCTGATATAAGCGAAAGAACTGTTTTCGTGCTTGATCCCATGCTTGCAACGGGCGGCTCGCTTGCCGCTGCCGTTACAATGCTCAAAGAGCATGGCGCAAAGCACATTAAGGTGCTCAGCATTGTCGGCGTTCAGGAGGGCGTTAAGAGAGTTTTGGAGGCACATCCCGATGTGCAGGTTTATCTTGGCGTGATGGACGAAAAACTGAATGAAAAGGGTTATATCCTTCCCGGTCTCGGTGACGCCGGTGACAGGCTTTTCGGAACAGAATAAAAACGACGGGGATGTTAAAAAGCTCCGGAACGCAAGAAAAGGAGAAAAAGCATATATTTACATGAAATATAATTCTTGCAGTTTGGATTCATTAAAGTAGAAAAATCAAAAATTTGATTTTTCAAAGAATCCCCCTTTTCTTGCTATCAACAAACTTCGCCGCTCGGCGTACCTATGTACGCCGAGCGGCGAAGTTTGTTCGCAGCCACGCGTTACTGCTCCATGTTCAAAACACTTTCCTTGTAGTGCTGGCGGTATTCGCTCGGCGACATTCCGGTTTGCTTGCGGAAAATATCATTGAAGCGCTGCTGAGCCGAAAATCCGACAGCGGAGGCAATTTCTCCGACCTTGAGATTTGTTTCCTCAAGATATTGCCGCGCTTTTTCAATGCGTACGCTTAAAAGATACTGAATCGGACTGATGTCATAATATTTCTTAAACGCACGCGCAAAATGGCTTGTGGATATGTAAACATAGCCGGCAATATCGGAAAGAGATATGTCGGTATTATAATTTTCATCAATATATACACGCGCCGCCTCAAGCATTTCCTGAAGCTTGTGCCCTTTGGTTGAAAGATTTGTTTCCCACTGCGTACGCAGGCTGCGGCTCAGCCAGACAAACAGCTCCATTGTGAGCAGGCTGCGGAGAAAGTCGCTTTCCGCATCGGGAGATTTGTTCTCATGCATAATCTGCTGCATGAGCGCTGCGATGTTTGTGCAGTATATATTTGAAATTGTGAAGTAACTGCAGCTGTCGGTGCTGTCAGATATAAATGAAAGGAAATCATTGAGGCTTATTCCGGAATAATTTTTTTCCTGGCTGCGCGCAAAAGAGAATTTCAGAACAAGAAAGCGGCACGGGCGGTTGCTTTCGATTTTAAGCACATGCGGCGTTCTCGGTTTTATAAGCAGCAGGTCATTCGGTCTGAGCATAACAAGTTCGCCGTCTATTTCAAATGCGCCGCGTTCCAGCTCCTGAATATAGACAAGCTCAAACTCCTCGTGCATACTCACGGAGTCGGGATGATAATGATCGTCCATAATTCGCTGAATGGACTTGACAACGACCGGCAATCCGGTTTCGGAATTTAACAGATTCTCCCATAAACGAGGGAAATTACTCATCAAACTCACCTCTAAAAAAATAATTTAAACTTATTATACTATAGATATTTACAAAATGCAAATAAATATGTTAAAATAGTATTCAGAAGATAAAAAGTGAGGTATTGGAAAATGCAGACAAAATATAAAAGAGTGCTTATAAAGCTGAGCGGAGAGGCGCTTGCCGGAGAAAAAGGTTTCGGTCTTGACGAACCGACGCTTGAATCGATTGCGAAAACAATTAAGGAGTGCGTTGCCCTCGGTGTGCAGATTGCGGTTGTTGTCGGCGGAGGAAACTTCTGGCGCGGAAGAACGGGCGAAAACATGGAGCGCACACGTGCCGACCATATGGGAATGCTTGCAACGGTTATAAACTCGCTCGCTTTGTGCGACGCATTTGAAAGAGCGGGAATCGAAACGCGCGTTCAGACGGCGATTGAAATGCGCCAGATTGCCGAGCCGTATATCAGAGGGCGCGCAATCCGTCATCTTGAAAAAGGGCGCGTTGTAATATTCGGCTGCGGCACGGGAAATCCGTTCTTCTCAACGGATACAACGGCTGCGCTTCGTGCTGCGGAAATCGACGCAGAGGCTATTTTACTGGCGAAGAAGGTTGACGGCGTTTATGACAGCGACCCGGCATTCAATCCCGACGCAGTGAAGTTTGACAAAATTACTTATATCGATGTGCTTAACAAGGGGCTGGGCGTTATGGACACAACGGCAACCTCCCTTTGCATGGATAATAAGATGCCGATACGCGTGTTCGGACTTTCCGAACCGGACAACATAAAGCGTGTGCTTGAGGGAGCGGAAATCGGAACACTTGTTTATGCTGAATAAAGATGAATTCAGGTTTGATAATTTCTTTTACAATATAATATAATAATTCGGGAGGAATCAAAACATGAAAAACGAATATCCGGAGCTTAATGCAAAAATTGACAAGGCGATTAACTACTTTCTGGAGGATCTCGGAACAATCAGAGCCGGCAGGGCAAACGCTTCAGTGCTTAATAAGGTAAGCGTTGACTATTACGGAACGCAGACGCCCGTGAGTCAGGTTGCGGCAATCGCAACGCCGGACGCGCGCACAATCACAATTCAGCCGTGGGATGCAAGCCTTGTAAAAGCAATTGAGAAGGCAATTCAGGCGTCGGAAATCGGCATCAATCCGCAGAATGACGGTAAAATGCTGCGCCTGTCATTTCCTCAGCTGACGGAGGACAGACGTAAGGAGCTTACAAAGAGTGTTGCAAAAAAAGCGGAGGACTGCAAGGTTGTTATCCGCGGAATCAGGCGCGATGAAATCGAAAAATACAAGGCAATGAAGAAAAAGAGCGAAATAACCGAGGATGACCTTAAGAATATCGAAAAAGAAATTCAGGACATAATCGATGCTCAGATTAAGGAAATTGACAAGCTTGCGGACAAGAAAAACAAAGAAATAATGGAAATATGAGTGGTGTGAAATGAAGCTGAAAGAAATTTTCGGCAAAAGAAACCGCACTGAAGTGGACCTTGAAAATTTACCGGTGCATATCGGCATTATAATGGACGGGAACGGCCGCTGGGCAAAACGGCGCGGTCTTCCCAGAACTGCCGGTCATGCAGCGGGAGCGAAAACCTTTGAAAAGATTGTGGAGTACGCCGGTAACATGGGAATAAAAATTGTTACCATTTACGCATTTTCCACGGAAAACTGGCGACGCCCGAAAGAAGAAGTCGACATGCTGATGTCTCTTTTGGAGGATTATCTTGACAACGGTCTGACAAGACTTGCCGGCCGTGATGTTAAAATCCATTTTATAGGCGATGAATCGGCGTTTTCCGAAGATTTTCAAAGAAAACTTCGCTACATGGAAAAGGCCACTGAAAACAACGGTGGTCTTTTGCTTAATGTTGCGCTAAATTACGGCGGACGGAGGGAAATAACCCTTGCCGTGCGCAAAATTGCAAAGCTCTGCGCCGAGGGAAAGCTCAGTGCAGAGGACATTGACGAAAAAACGATTGAAGAATACCTTGACACGAGCGGTCAGCATGACCCTGACCTTATCATCAGACCGAGCGGAGAGTATCGGCTCAGCAACTTCCTTATGTGGCAGAGCGCCTACAGCGAGCTGTGGTTCGATAATGTTCTCTGGCCGGATTTTTCGGAAAATGACTTGCGGCGCGCAGTTCATGATTATCAGAAGAGAAACCGGCGTTTCGGCGGAGTGTGAAACCGGACTGCGAACGCAGCCGTTTGGAAAAAATGCGCGGATACCGCGCATAAGAAAGTGAGCATTTTTATATGAAGCAAAGACTAATCAGCGCTTTTTTTGGAATAATATTGCTTATGCTTGTAATATTCAGCAATGCGCTTGTTCTGGATATTGCGGTTGCCGTTATAACGGCACTGGCGGTTTTTGAGGTGATGTCAGCACTCGGACTGCAAACGCATAAAATTATGATGACGGCAAGCATCTTGGTTGCGGTATTCATGCCGTTCCGAATGAGTCTTACGGATATGCCGCTCGAAATCACAGTGTTTTTGTATATTGCGGTTCTGCTGCTTACGATGCTGTTTGACCACAAGCGGTATAATTTCCTGTCCGTTACGGAGTTTTTTTCGGTAACGATGATGCTGTCGCTGTCATTCTTCCATATAACGGGCGTCCGGCACACGGATTACGGTCTTTTGAATCTGTTTCTGATTTTTATAGGAAGCTGGATAACGGACACCTGCGCATATTTCTGCGGAATGTTGTTCGGAAAGCATAAGCTTGCGCCGTCAATCAGTCCGAAAAAAACGGTTGAGGGCGCAGTCGGCGGCGCACTCGGCACAATGCTTGTGATGGCTGTGTATGCACTCTGCGTTAAACATTTTGCCGCTGTAAACCTTAACCTGCCGGGAGTAATCGTTCTCGGAATTCTGTGCGGTATTTTTTCGCAGACGGGCGACTTGTGCGCCTCTATTATCAAAAGGGAGCATGGGATTAAGGATTTCGGGCATATAATGCCCGGTCACGGCGGTGTTATGGACAGATTTGACAGCCTGATTTTCGTTTCGCCGATCGTTTATTACTTCATATCCTTTTTCCCGATATTCACAGCGAGGTAACAAATGAAAAAAATTGCGATACTCGGCTCAACGGGTTCAATCGGAACGCAAACGCTTGATGTTTGCGATATTACCGGCGAATACTCGGTTGACGCTTTAACGGCGCACAGCAATGTGGGTCTTTTGGAAAAACAGATAAGGAAATACAAACCGCGCATTGCCTGCATGACAGATGAAAAAAGCGCCGCGGATTTGAAAATGCGTGTGCGCGATACGTCCGTGCGTGTTCTTTCCGGGGCGGACGGCTTATGCGAATGTGCGGCTGAAACCGCCGCCGAAACAGTTGTGACGGCGATTGTCGGCATTGCGGGACTTCGCCCGACGCTCTGTGCAATTGACGCCGGAAAAAGAATTGCGCTCGCGAATAAAGAAACGCTTGTCACCGCAGGGGAATCGGTTATGAAGCGCGCAAGGGAAAAAGGCGTTGAAATAATTCCCGTTGACAGCGAGCACAGCGCGATTTTTCAGTCGATATCGAATCAGCGCAGTTTCCTGAAAAGAATTATAATCACGGCTTCGGGCGGTCCGTTTTTCGGAAAAACGCGCGCAGAGCTTGAAAGTGTAACCCCGGAAAAGGCGCTGAAGCATCCGAACTGGACTATGGGCGCAAAAATCACAATTGACAGCGCCACGCTTGTGAATAAAGGACTTGAAATAATCGAAGCAATGCACCTTTTCGGCGTCGGAGCGGATTGCATTGACCCCGTTATTCACCGCGAGAGCATAGTCCATTCAATGGTTGAAATGTGCGACGGAAGCGTTATCGCACAGCTCGGAGTGCCCGATATGAAGCTTCCGATAAGCTATGCGCTTTCATATCCTCAGCGCAGTGCGCCCGTGTCGGAAAGGCTTGACCTTGTGAAAGCCGGAAAACTGACGTTTTATGATGTCGATAACGAAACATTTCCGGCTGTGCGCCTTGCAAAAAAAGCGGCTGCCGAGGGCGGAACAATGTGCGCAGTGTTCAACGGAGCGAATGAGGAAGCGGTTTCAATGTTCTTAAAGGGGAAGTGCCGCTTTACCGAGATAACAATGCTGATTGAAGAAGCAATGCGCAGATGCAGAAGCGTTGAAAATCCGCGCATTGAGGATATTTTTGCCGCTGACAGAGCGGCGCGAGAAATTGTGAAAGAATGTGATTGATTGGCTGTTTTAATTACTGTTATCGGATTCGGAATAATGATTATTCTGCACGAGCTCGGACATTTCACGGTTGCAAAATGCTTTGGCGTTCAGGTGCATGAATTTGCCATCGGAATGGGACCGCGGCTTGCGTCTTTCGGAAAGGGTGAAACGCGTTACTCAATCCGTCTTTTCCCGATCGGAGGCTTTGTGCAGCTTGAGGGCGAAAATGATATGGAGGAGAGCGACAATCCGCGCTCGTTTCTGAATCTTCCCCCGCTGAAAAGAATTGCAATTCTGATTGCCGGTGCAACGATGAATATTATCCTGGGGTGGATAATATTCATGATAATAAATTCTCAAACCGGTATTATTCCGACGGTTATAGAAAATATTGCAGAGGGATACGAAACGGTTCAGACGCAGCTGAAGCCGGGGGATGAGCTGCTGAAGCTCGACAGAACGCGTGTACACACGTTTGACGATGTGTCGCTTTTTATGGGTCATGCGGACGGCAGTGACATAAAGGTAACTCTTAAACGCGGCGGTGAGAAAAAGGTTATAAAGCTTAAACCCATTGAAACGCCGTACGGCTATAAGCTGGGAGTATCGTTCCGCCGCGAAAAGGCAACGGTGCTTACCGCTCCGCGGTATGCGTTTTACGACACGGTTTATATTTCAAAGGCGGTTGTGAGCGCAGTCGGAGATTTGGTGACGGGAAAAACCGGTATTGACACGCTTTCCGGTCCCGTTGAGATTGTTTCCGTTGTCGGCGAGGTTACAAAAGAAAAGGATAATCCGTACACGGCGATAAACGTGCTGATGTTATTTGCAATGATAACCGTGAATCTGGGTGTGTTCAATCTGCTTCCGTTCCCTGCGCTTGACGGCGGCAGCATTATCTTTGCTCTGTGGGAGTTTATAACGGGAAAAAAGGTGCGCCCCGACATTCTGGCATATATCAACATTGCCGGATTTGTGCTGCTTATGGCTTTGGCAGTGATTGTAACGGTCGGGGATATCCGCAAAATATTTATGTGAGGAGAACAAGATGAGCAGAACGGAATCGCGCGAGGACGCGTTTAAGATGATATTTGAAATGAGAATTACGGGTGTGCGCCCCGAAGCCGTTATGGCATATCTTTGCGAAACGGCTGACGAAAATAATGAAATGTGGGCGCAAAAAGAGGTAACGCGCGAAAACCTGCGTTATCTTCAGTCCGTTATGTACGGAGTTGAGGAGCATCTTGATGATATTAACGGCGAGATAGCTTCAAAGCTGAAAAAATGGAGCATTGACCGCCTTTCAAAGGTGGATTTGTCAATTTTGCAGCTCGCTGTGTATGAAATAGAGTATATGGATGACATTCCCGAAAAGGTTTCGGTGAACGAGGCGGTAAACCTTGCGAAAAAATATGGGGCAGAATCATCCGCGCCGTTTGTGAACGGAGTGCTCGGCTCCGTTCTCGGTATGAAAAAGGGTGAAAGCGAATGAATGAAACCCGAAGAATTGCAACCGTAACGCAGATTAACAATTACATAAAGGCGATAATGGAGCAGACGCCCGTTTTGCAGAATGTGTGGATAAAGGGCGAAATCAGCAACTTTAAGCTTCATTCATCGGGGCATATTTATCTGACGCTTAAAGACAGCGGTGCGGTGCTGCGCGCTGTGATGTTCCGCGGCGCTGCGCAGTCACTGCGCTTTCGCCCGGAGGACGGAATGAAAGTGCTTGCGCGCGGAAGAATAAGCGTGTACGAAGCCGGCGGTCAGTATCAGCTATATATAGAGGAAATGGAAGCCGAGGGGCAGGGTGATTTGTATGCAAAATTCGAAGCGCTGAAAAAACAGCTCGGCGAAGAGGGTCTGTTTGATGAGCAGCGCAAGAAAAAGCTTCCGCAGTTTCCGGCTGCAATAGGAATTGCAACAAGTCCGACGGGCGCTGCCGTGCGCGACATGATTAATATTCTGCGCCGCCGTTACCCGATGGTGCATGTTATCCTTTACCCGTGCCTTGTTCAGGGCGAGGGCGCGGCAAAAACGGTTGTGTCGGCAATTGAGCACTTCAACCGTACGAAAAGCGTTGATGTTATTATCATCGGGCGCGGCGGAGGAAGCATTGAGGATTTGTGGGCATTTAACGAGGAAATCACGGCGCGCGCCGTGGCAGCATCGGAGCTTCCGGTTATTTCGGCTGTCGGGCATGAAACGGATTTCACGATAAGCGATTTCGTTGCGGATTTGCGCGCTCCGACGCCGTCTGCGGCAGCGGAGCTTGCAGTGCCGGACGTGATGGATTTGTATACAACGCTTTCGTCCGCCGAAAGCAGGCTTTCCGCGCTTCTCAGGCAAAAGCTTGCAATGCAGCAAAAACATTTTGCGCTGCTGAACGAAAGAATTTCGGCAGAGCGTTTTTCGCGGCGCCTGCTTGATGCGGAACAGTGCGTTGACCGCGCACAGACGGCTGCCGTGCGCGCCTATAAAAATAAAACAGAGCTTGCGGAAAAGCGCCTTGCAGCGCTGTGCGGCAAGCTTTCGGCACTCAGTCCGATTGCCGTTTTCGAGCGCGGCTACAGTGTTGCCACGAAAAACGGAAAAAGCATTGCATCGGCGGCAGAGGTAAACAAGGGTGACGCGATAACGGTTAAAATGACAGGCGGAGAGCTTGACTGCAGCGTTACCGAAAGGAGATTAACGAAATGAAATTTGAAGAAGCATTAAAGGAACTTGAGGAAACCGTTAAAAAGCTTGAAAGCGGCGAAACAACGCTTGACGAATCGATGGAGCTTTTCGAAAAGGGCATATCACTGACGCGCACCTGCCGCAAACTGCTTTCGGACGCGCAGCTTAAGGTCACGCAGCTTGTCGGCGGCGAGGAAAAAGAGGAAGTTCCTTTCGATACGGAGAATATGTGATGGAATTTACAAAACAGCTTGAATATTACCGCAATAGAATAAATGACAATATGCACACTCTTATGGACGGCGAAACAGGGCATATATATGACGCAATGCGCTATAGCCTTTACGAGGGAGGGAAAAGAATCCGCCCCGTGCTGACGCTCGCAGTGTGCGACGCTTTCGGCGGAGAGAAAAATGCGGCGCTCTGCTTCGGCTGCGCGCTTGAAATGATTCACACATATTCACTGATTCATGATGATCTTCCGTGCATGGATAATGACGATCTGCGGCGCGGCAAGCCGACGAATCACAGGGTTTTCGGCGAAGCAATGGCAACGCTCGCCGGGGATGCACTTTTGAACCGTGCGTGTGAAACGGTGCTTGGCGGCGGCTTCGGTGCGGAAATAACGGTTGAAGCGCTCAAAATAATATTTTGTGCCTCGGGCGCGGACGGAATGATCGGCGGTCAGGTTATCGACATGGAGAATGAGGGCAAAGCAATAGACGGAGAAACTCTCCTCACGCTGCACAGGAAGAAAACAGGCGCTTTGATTAACGCTGCCGTTTCGCTCGGCGCTCTGTGCGCCGGAAAGGATGAGGATATTCTCTCGGATTATTCATCGGCACTCGGACTTGCGTTCCAGATCCGCGATGATATTTTAGACGTTGAGGGAAATGCGGAGAAATTCGGAAAACCGATAAACAGTGACGAAAAAAACGGAAAAAATACATTTGTAACGCTGTATACCTTAGGCGGTGCAAAAAAACGCCTTGCGGAGGAAACGCAGCGCGCAAAGGCTGCGGCAGATAAGCTTGACGGAAGCGGAGAATTTTTGTCCGCCCTTGCAGATTATCTGCTTAAGCGTGAAAATTGACGGAGGGATTCTGATGATAAGCAAACTGGAATTTATAGAGGAAAGATATGAGGAGCTTGCAAGGAAAATCAGCGACCCCGAAATAATTGCCGATCAGGCAAAATGGAGAAAGCTCTGCAAAGAACATTCGGACATAACGCCGATTGTGGAGAAATTCAGGGAGTATAAGGCGGCACAGTCCGCAATTGATGAAGCAAAGGAAATGCTTTCCGAAAAGCCTGACCGTGATTTTGAGGAGATGCTCCGCGCGGAGATTGAAGAAAATGAGGAAAAGACGGCAGCATGCGAGGAGGAGCTAAAAATTTTGCTGCTGCCGAAGGATCCGAACGATGAGAAAAACGTTATTGTTGAAATCCGCGGCGGCACGGGCGGCGATGAAGCGGCGCTTTTCGCAGGCTCGCTTTTCAGAATGTACAGTATGTATGCCGAAAAGCATAACTGGAAAATAGATATAATGAACTCAAACCCCACCGAGCTTGGCGGATATAAGGAAATCACTTTCACCGTGGAGGGAGAGGGGGCATACAGCCGCCTGAAATATGAAAGCGGCGTCCACCGCGTTCAGCGTGTGCCCGAAACGGAATCGGGCGGCAGGATTCACACAAGTGCGGCAACCGTTGCCGTTTTGCCGGAGGTTGAGGAGGTTGAGCTTGAAATTAACCCGAATGACCTCAGAATCGATGTGTTCCGCGCAGGCGGGCCGGGCGGCCAGTGCGTAAACACAACCGACTCAGCCGTTCGTGTGACGCATATTCCGACAGGGATTGTCGTTTCGTGCCAGGATGAAAAAAGTCAGCATAAAAATAAGGATAAGGCGCTGAAAGTGCTGCGAAGCCGCCTTTATGAGCATATGGAGGCGGAGCGGAGCGATGCAATCAGCCGCGAAAGGAAAAGCCAGGTCGGCAGCGGCGACAGGAGCGAACGCATCCGTACCTATAACTTTCCGCAGGGACGCGTGAGCGATCACAGAATTAATCTGACGCTTTATAAAATTGACGCAATTATGGACGGAGAGCTTGATGAAATAATTGACGCTCTGATAACGCATTATCAGAGTGAAAAACTGAAAAATACGGAAGAATAAAAACAGGAGGAGATTAACTTGGAAGGACGCAGGGAAAAGGTTAAACTGGAAAAAATTATCGGCGAATTTCATCTTGAAACCATTTACAGTCCCGAAAATATGGACACCGTTGAAATCGGGTGCAGCGATGTTCACCGCCCGGGAATACAGCTCAGTGAGCGGTATTTTGACTACTTCGACAGTGACAGAATCCAGATTCTCGGAAAGGTTGAGCAGTTCTATATGCTCTCAAAAACGCCTGACGAGAGGAATGAAGCCTACGACATGCTGATGGCAACCGGCATACCTGCCGTTGTTATAACAAGGAATCTCGAATATACTCCGGAGCTTTTGAGCGCTGCGGTTCGCCATAATGTGCCGCTGCTTCGGACGGAGGAGAGCACATCGGCGTTTATGGCGGCGCTTATCGCAAGCCTTAACGTTTATCTTGCCCCGTCAATCACGCGGCACGGCGTTTTGGTTGAGGTATACGGCGAGGGAGTGCTGCTGCTCGGCGAAAGCGGCGTGGGCAAAAGCGAAACGGCGGTTGAGCTGTTAAAGCGCGGTCACCGCCTTGTTGCGGACGATGCGGTTGACATAAAGCGTGTGTCGGCAAAAACGCTCGTCGGCAGCTCACCCGAGATTATCCGTCATTTTATCGAGCTGCGCGGCATAGGAATTATCGATGTTAAAAAGATATTCGGTATGGGCGCCGTTAAAAACACCGAGAATATTAACCTTGTTATAAACCTTGAGGCATGGCAGCACGGCAAGAATTACGAGCGCCTCGGTCTTGACAAGGAGGTTACGAATATTTTGGGGATAAATATTCCGTCGCTCACGGTGCCGGTGCGCCCGGGCAGAAATCTTGCCGTTATAATTGAAATTGCGGCGATGAATCACCGTCAGCAGAACATGGGTTACAACGCGGCGGAGGAGCTTTCCGAACGGCTCACGCGCCAGATGCAGGGGCAGAATATCAGCGGCCGCGATATGTTTTAATTGAAGGGAATGAGCTTATGCGAAATATACTCGGCGAAGTTATTGATAAAAGCAGGATAGAAGAAAACGTCAGCATGGCGGAAAGGACAACATTCCGAACGGGCGGAAAAGCCGATATATTCGTTACTCCGTCAAATGCGGAGGAGCTTAAAAACGTTATAAAGTGCCTTTATGAAAACGGCTGCCCGTACTATGTTTTGGGCAACGGCAGCAATATTCTTGTTTCGGACAGGGGTTTGCGCCGCCCGGTAATTCACATCGGGAAAACAGCTTCGGAAATCGGCATTTTTGAGGACTGCATCAGAGTTTCCGCGGGGGCAACGCTCTCATCGGCAGCACGCGCGGCAATGCAGAATTCGCTTGCAGGCATGGAATTTGCATCGGGAATTCCGGGAACTGTCGGCGGTGCACTCATCATGAACGCCGGGGCATACGGCGGAGAAATGAAACAGATAACCGAAGCCGTCAGCTATATTGACCCGTCGGGGGAGGAGCATATTGCCTCAAACGATGAAATGGAATTTTCCTACCGCCGCAGCGCTTTGAGCGACACCGGCTGCATTATAACAGGTGCCGTGCTGAAACTCAGGCGCGGAGAACAGGCGGAAATCAATGAAAAAATGCAGGAGCTTGCAAGGCTTCGGCGCGAAAAGCAGCCGCTTGAATTTCCGAGCGCGGGCAGCACCTTTAAGCGCCCGGAGGGGTATTTTGCAGGAACGCTCATCGAGCAGACAGGGCTTAAAGGGTATTCCATCGGCGGCGCACAGGTCAGCAAAAAGCATGCCGGATTCATTATAAACCGCGGCGGTGCAACAACGGAGGATATTCTCGCACTGATAAATTACGTGCGCTGCGCGGTGCTTGAAAAGCACGGCGTTGAGCTTGAGCCGGAGGTTAAGTATTGGTCGGATGATGAATAAAACGCGGAAGGAGCTGTTAATATGCGTTTTGTGATGATAACAGGCATGAGCGGTGCCGGGAAAACCCAGGTTATGCATGTGCTTGAGGATATGGGGTATTACTGCATTGATAATATGCCGCTTGTTTTTTTGGTTCCGTTTGCAAAAATGTGCTTTAAGGAAACAAACAAATTTGAAAATGTTGCAATTGTAGTCGATATCCGCGGCGGCGATATGTTTGACGAAATCGGCGGTGCGCTTAAAGAACTTGACCAGCAGAATTTTCCGTATGAAATCCTGTTCCTCGAAGCGCGCGAAAGCATTTTGGTGAAGCGTTATAAAGAAACGCGCAGAAAGCATCCGCTTTCGCTGAACGGAACTATTGAGGACGGAATAATGCGCGAACGTGAACGCCTTGCATATCTGCGCGGACAGGCAACGCATATAATCGACACATCGCGCCTTTTAACGCGCGAACTTAAGCAGATTATTCTCGATATATACGGAGAAACAGAAGAAAACTATTTCAGAATACAGGTTGAATCCTTTGGATTTAAGTACGGAATTCCGCGCGATGCAGATCTTGTTTTCGACGTGCGCTTCCTGCCGAATCCGTTTTATATCGATTCGCTTAAGGAGCACAACGGAACCGAAGAATGTGTGCGCGATTTCGTTATGAAGTATGACCAAAGCAGGGAGTTTCTCACCAAGCTTGACGACATGCTTACAATGCTGATTCCTCATTATATGGAGGAGGGCAAAAGCGAGCTGGTGATTGCAATCGGCTGCACAGGCGGCAGACACCGCAGCGTTGCCATTGCCGAGGCAATCCATAAGAAGCTCAGTGCAAAGAGCTTTAATTCGATAATCCGTCATCGTGATATGATAAAGGGCTGAACGGGAGATAACTATGCAAAAATCGTTTTCGTCCGCCGTTAAGGACGAGCTGTGCGAACTGAATATAAAAAATGCTGCGGAGGCTGCTGCCGAGCTTGACGCGATACTGCTGTTCGGTGAAAGCTGCGAACGCGGCACCGTGACCGTGCGGACCGACAGGGCGGAAACAGCGAACCGAATCCGTGTGCTGATAAAAAAAGCAATAGGAGAGGACGCCGCAATCGACATCGGAACGGGGAAAAGAAGCTATTCCGTCAGCATATCGGAAAAACTGACGGAAAAATCGGGGTTGTATTTTTCCGATGAGGGCGATATTGAGCTTGACGAGGATGTGTACTCTGAGGGAGAATGTGCGCGCGCATTTCTGCGCGGTGCGTTTATTTCGGGCGGAACGATAGCTTCGCCGGTGAAAAATTACCGGTGTGAGCTTTTCACAGCCAACGAAATGATGGCGCTCCTTGCTGCCGAGCTGATGGAGGGTTTTTCCGTTCGTGCAAACACGGTCAAAAGAAAAAATTATTTTGTGACATATATAAGGGATTTTGAATCGGCAGTTGATTTTCTTAACATCATCGGAGCGCATAAATCCATGATGGAGCTGATGATGACGCAGATTGAAAAAAACGTGCGCAACAATGTGAACCGCCAGGCAAACTGCCGCGCGGCGAATATCGACAAATCCATCCGAACGTCTGTCAGCCAGTGTGAGGCGATTGAAAAATTGGTCACAAGTCCCAGATGGGACGCACTTTCCGAGGAAACGCGCACAATGGCGCTGCTTCGTGCCGAAAATCCTGACAAAAGTCTTGCCCAAATCGGGGAAATGATGCAGCCGCCCGTAAGCAAAAGCGCGGTCAGCAGAAGAATGAAAAAACTTATAGAATTGGCGGAGGAACTGTAAAAGTATGTTTACTCATTTGCATGTGCACAGTGAATACAGCCTGCTTGACGGAATGTGCAGGATAAAGGAGCTTCCCAAAAGAGCAAAGGAGCTTGGGCAGACGGCGCTTGCGCTGACCGATCATGGCGTTATGTACGGCGCGGTTGACTTCTTCAAGGCTTGCCGCAGCGAGGGAATAAAGCCGATAATCGGCTGCGAGGTCTATACTGCGAAAAACAGGCTTGACCGCAGCGGCGGCAGGGGTGAAAATGAAACAAACCACCTTGTGCTGCTCTGTAAAAACGAGCAGGGATATAAAAATCTTATAAGAATTGTTTCGGCAGGCTTTATTGACGGATTTTATTACAAGCCGCGTGTGGATTCGGAAATTCTGAACGAATACAAGGGCGGCTTGATTGCACTTTCCGCGTGCCTTGCCGGCGAGATTCCGCGCGCCCTTTTAAACGGAGATTTTGAGCGCGCCAAAGCAAAGGTTTATGAATATAAAGAGCTTTTTGACGAGTTTTACATAGAGCTTCAGGATCACGGAATTGAGGATCAGAAAAGGCTGAATCCGCTGCTCATTAAGCTTGCGCGCGAAACGGACACTCCGCTTGTTGCCACGAACGACGCGCACTATCTCATGCGCGAAGACGCGAAGAATCAGGACGTGCTGCTTTGTATTCAAACGGGAAAAACGCTTGACGATGATAACAGAATGCACTTTGAAACGGACGAGTTTTATCTTAAAAGCGAGGATGAGATGCGTTCGCTTTTTCCGAATGTACCCGAAGCGATTGATAACACGGAAAGGATTGCCGAAAAGTGCAGCTTTGAATTTAAGTTCGGAGAAAGGCATCTTCCGTCGTTTGACGTTCCCGACGGACGCGACCATTATGAGTATCTGCATGAGCTGTGCGTAAGCGGAATGAAATCGCGTTACGGGCGGACGGACGGCGAGCTTTCCGAAAGGCTTGAATATGAGCTTGGCGTTATAAAAAGCATGGGTTTTGTTGATTATTTCCTAATAGTATGGGATTTTATCAATTATGCCAAGAAAAACGGTATTCCGGTCGGTCCGGGAAGGGGAAGCGCGGCAGGAAGCATAGTGTCGTACTGCCTTGCAATAACTGATATTGAACCGACCGGTTACAGCCTGATTTTTGAGCGGTTTTTAAATCCGGAGCGCGTAAGCATGCCTGATATTGACGTTGATTTCTGCCCCAAGCGCCGCGGCGAGGTCATAAACTATGTTATCGGAAAATACGGCGCCGACAATGTGAGCCAAATCGGAACTTTCGGCACAATGAAAGCGCGCGGCGCAATCCGCGACTGCGGCAGAGTTCTCGGAATGCCCTACGGCGATGTTGACGCCGTGGCAAAAATGGTGCCGATGGATCTTGGGATGACGCTTGACCTTGCGCTTCAGAACCCGAAGCTGAAAAGCGCGTACGAATCATCAAGCGAAATTAAGCAGCTTATCGACACGGCGCGCGCCGTTGAGGGATTGCCGCGGAATATAGGCACACATGCCGCCGGTGTTGTTATCGCGGGAGACAAGGTTTCAAGCTTTGTGCCTGTGCAGCGGAGCGATGATATAATTTCAACGCAGTACACAAAGGACACTGTTGAGGAGCTTGGACTTCTCAAAATGGACTTTTTGGGACTCCGGAATCTTACGGTTATTGATGACACGATAAAAATTGCAGAATCAATGGGGATTGACATTGATATTCATAACATCGATTACAATGTTCCCGAGGTATATAAAATGATTTCACGCGGCGACACGGACGGTGTGTTTCAGCTTGAAAGCGGCGGTATGCGCTCATTCATGAAAAGGCTTGAACCGGAGAACATAGAAGATATAACCGCCGGAATCGCGCTTTACCGCCCCGGGCCGATGGACTTTATCCCGGCATATATAAAGAACAAAAGCAATCCGAAAAATATTACTTACAAGCATCCGCTCCTTAAGGATATTCTTGAAATGACCTATGGCTGCATTGTGTACCAGGAGCAGGTAATGCAGATTGTCCGCACACTTGCCGGCTTTTCAATGGGGCGTGCCGATGAAGTGCGCCGCGCAATGAGCAAGAAAAAGGCAAAAGAAATGCAGCGCGCGCGCCAAAGCTTTATTTACGGAGAGGAAGCGCCGGACGGAAGCGTTATCGTTCCCGGCTGCATCAGAAACGGAATCGATGAAAAGACGGCTGAAAGTATATTTGACGATATGGATGCCTTTGCTCAGTACGCATTTAACAAGAGCCATGCGGCGGCGTATTCGTTTGTAACATATCAGACGGCATACTTAAAATGCCTGTACCCGGCGCAGTTCATGGCGGCGCTGATTTCAAGCGTTATGGACGATTCCAACAAGGTTGCGCTTTATATAAACAACTGCATTCAGATGGGTATAAAAATTCTTCCGCCGGATATAAATAAAAGCAATGCGTTTTTCACCGTTGAGGGGAAAAACATCCGTTTCGGACTGACAACAATTAAAAATGTCGGCGATGGATTCACGCGCGCCTGCGTGTCGGAACGCAGCGAAAACGGTGATTTCAAAAGCCTGCGCGATTTTGTTAAGCGCATGATAACGGAGCTTAACAAGCGCTCGGTTGAGTGCCTTATTAAAAGCGGAGCGTTTGATTCGCTGCACAATAACCGCGCGCAGCTGCTTGCAGCGTACGAAGAAGTTATCGATTCCGAATCGCGGGCAGGAAAAACGAATCTTGCCGGTCAGTTTTCTTTCTTTGCCGCAGAGGAGGAAAACAGCGAAAACGATTTTGATGAAGCAATACCCGAAATGGAGCAAAATGAGCTTTTGGCAATGGAAAAAGAAGCTGCGGGAATGTATCTTTCGGGGCATCCGCTCAGCTCCTACCGCGAAAAGATAGAAATGATGGGTTATCCGAAAATTGCAGAGCTTTTAAGCGCATCGGAGACGGAATCTCCCTCCCTGCGTGACGGCGCATCGGTAACCGTTGCCGGAATCATCGAAACACGCCGCGAAAAGCTGACGCGCTCAAACACAAACATGGCGTTTTTGTCGCTTGAGGATTTCACCGGCAGCATTGAGGTTATTGTATTTCCGAAAACGCTTGCCAAGCTTGACGCGGTTATTGCCGAGGGTGAAATTGTTGCAGTGCACGGAAGACTGGATATCCGCGATGACGAAAACCCTAAAATTATTCTTGAATCGGCAGCTCCTTTCAGCGCGGATTCCGAGTCGCTTGTAATCAGTCTGCCGGGTGACAAAGTTGCACTTCTGGACAAAATCCGCCCGGTTATCGGAGCACATCGGGGTGAAATTCCGGTTATTGTTTCATGTGATTACGGAAATATAAGCGTAAATAATGCCGGAAATTGTGACGGAAGCGATGAGTTAATTGGAGAAATTGACAAAATTTGCGGAAAAAGCAGTGCGCAGTTAAAAAAACAGTTGCAATCTGAAAAAAAATAGTGTATTATAATCGGGTATTAAACTGTGAAAGGAAACGGTGTTATGTGGACATCTGTCTATATGGCAAGGAGCAGGGAAAAAGCCGAGGTTTTGAGAAACGCGATTGAAGAAAGAAACATAATTGTTATGCTGAGGAGTATTCGCGTTCCGGATAAAGCGGTTGAAGACTGCTATGAAATCCTTGTGCCTGCTGCGGAGCTTGAGGAAGCGCTCGATGTTATTATCGATGAATAATCGCAGAATCTCGCTATAAAACGCGGCGGCGGTTACAAAAAAATTGTGCATTTTTCTTTTTGAAGCGGCAATGGATGGTATTACGGCGTTTGTCATTCTGTCAATTATGACGGCTTCGTACTGCGCATTGCCGCTTCACTGCGATACGCCGGCGAAAGTCCGTTTGTTTGCGGAAAGTATTAATTTGGAAAATACGTTCGTTTTTTCTGAAATAAACGGTTGACAAACGGTCCGCGTTGTGTTATTATGTCATATGGTATATTATCCCGTTGCTATGTACAGCAGCTGCTCCGGCTCTGCGCTTGGCGGCGAGGAGGTTTTACCGATAAACATTAAGGAGGATTTTTCAATGCTTAAGGAAAAGAAACAGGGTATTATCGAACAGTACAAGCTGCATGAGGGTGACACGGGTTCTCCCGAGGTTCAGATTGCAATTCTCACAGAGAGAATCAATCACCTCAACGAGCATCTTAAGGTGTTTAAGAAGGATCACCATTCGAGAAGAGGTCTTCTTAAAATGGTTGGTAAGCGCCGCGGTTTGCTTAACTATCTTATGAAAATCGATATCAACCGCTATCGTGCAATAGTTGAGAAGCTTGGTCTGAGAAAGTAATCGATGCCGGAGTGCAGGGCTTCCCTGCGCTCCGTTTTTCGCTGTTTATCTGCAAAGCGGAGGGGAATGTCGTTTTAGCACTTAAGAAAGACGCTTATTTGGCTGTAAATGGCTTTTTTCTTAAGTGATATAAACAACTTCCCCCTCTGAAAAAATAAATTTTACGGAGGTTAGGTATGTTTAAAGTATTTGAAACAGAATTTTGCGGCCGTCCGCTCGTTGTTGAAACGGGAAAGATGGCTCAGCTTGCCGGCGGCAGCTGCCTTGTGCGCTATGGTGAAACAGTTGTTCACGCAACGGCAACGGCTTCGGCAAAGCCGCGTGACGGAATTGATTTCTTCCCTCTCGCGGTTGATTATGAGGAAAAGCTCTACTCAGTCGGAAAAATTCCCGGCTCGTTTTTGAAAAGAGAAGGCCGCCCGAGCGAAAAGGCAATTTTGGCTTCGCGCTGCATTGACCGCCCGATTCGTCCGCTTTTCCCGAAAGATTTAAGAAATGATGTTGCGGTTGTTGCAACCGTTATGAGCGTTGAGCAGGATAACGACCCGGTTATCACGGCGATGATCGGCGCTTCAATTGCTATCAGCATTTCGTCCATCCCGTTTGCAGGTCCGATCGCCGGTGCAACTGTCGGTCTGGTTGACGGCAAGGTTGTTGTTAACCCCACAAAGGAACAGCGCGAAAAGAGCGAAATGTTCCTGACAATTGCCGGAACAAAGGCAAAGGTTAACATGATTGAAGCAGGTGCAAAGGAAGTTCCCGAAGACCTGATGTTCGAGGGAATCATGGCTGCCCACCGCGAAATTGCAAAGATTTGCGAGTTTATCGAGGGTATACAGAAAGAAATCGGCAAGCCGAAATTTGAATATGAGCACATGGTTGTTCCGGAGGAACTTTACGAAGATGTTAAGGCTGTTGCAATTGATAAAGTGCGCGAAGCTCTTGACACTGATGATAAAAATATCCGTGAGGAAAATCTCAAAACGGTTTATGAATATGTTTACGGCGAGCTTGCGGAAAAATATCCCGAAATGGAAGCCGCTATTGATGAGGCGCTCTACAAGCTCCAGAAATATGTTGTCCGCCGCTGGATTCTTGATGACGGCAAGCGTGTTGACGGAAGACAGCTTGATGATATCCGCCCGCTTTCGGCAGAGGTCGGTATTCTTCCCAGAACGCACGGCAGCGGTCTTTTCACAAGAGGACAGACGCAGGTTCTTACAGTCTGCACACTCGGCACGGTTTCCGAGGAACAGCTGCTTGACGGAATAGATGAGGAGGAAACGAAGCGTTACATTCATCACTATAACTTCCCGTCATACTCTGTTGGAGAAACAAGGGCAAGCCGCGGCCCGGGCAGACGTGAAATCGGTCACGGCGCACTTGCTGAAAAGGCGCTTGTTCCCGTAATTCCGTCAACGGAAGATTTTCCGTATACAATCCGCATGGTTTCCGAGGTTCTCAGCTCAAACGGCTCAACCTCGCAGGGCAGCATCTGCGGAAGCACACTTGCGCTTATGGACGCAGGCGTTCCGATTAAAGCGCCGGTTGCCGGCATTTCGTGCGGTCTTGTAACAGAGGGTGACCGTTATATAACAATGGTTGATATTCAGGGTCTTGAGGACTTCTTCGGCGATATGGACTTTAAGGTTGCCGGAACAAAGAAAGGTATCACAGCAATTCAGGTTGATATAAAGATTGACGGATTAGCACCTGAAATAATCCGTGAGGCTCTTGAGAAAACAAAGAAAGCGCGCTTTAAGATTCTTGACGAGTGCATGCTTCCGTGCATTTCCGAGCCGCGCGCAGAGCTTAATAAGTATGCTCCAAAGATTATTTCAACAACGATTGACCCCGACAAGATTCGCGAAGTTATCGGCAGCGGCGGAAAAACAATTCAGAGAATTGTTGCGGAAACGGGTGTTAAGATTGATATTGAGGATGACGGAACAGTTTTCTTTGCAACAAGCGATTCCGAAGCAGCGCAGCGCGCACTTAAGATTGTGCGCGGAATTGCCGGCGATATCGAAATCGGCGATGTCTTTGACGCAACTGTAACAAGAATTATGGATTTCGGTGCATTTGTTGAATATCTTCCCGGCAAGGAGGGACTTGTGCATATAAGCAAGCTCGACAACAAGCGCGTTGAAAAAGTGACGGATGTTGTAAATGTCGGCGATCAGATTAAGGTTAAGCTTATAGAGGTTGACCGCATGGGCCGCTACAACTTCTCGCGCAGGGATGCGCTTCCGAAGCAAACCCCGGAAGAGGAATAATATACGGGCATAAAGAGAGCCGCATTGCAGTTAAGCTTCACTGCGGTGCGGCTTAGCTTATACCTTATAAGGAGATCAGATGTATAAAAAGTTTAACCTTGACAACGGAACTTGTCTTGTATATGAACAAATGCCGTTTGCCAGGACGGTCAGCGTCGGGATATGGGTTCGCGCCGGCAGTATGTTCGAATCGGCGGAGGAAAACGGAATAAGCCATTTTATCGAGCATATGCTTTTTAAAGGAACGGAAAGAAGAAACGCAGCGCGTCTTGCGGAGGAAATGGACTTTGTGGGCGGTCAGATGAACGCATATACCGCAAGGGAATGTACCTGTTATTATACAAAGGCGCTTCCCGAAAGTCTTGAAATATCGCTTGATTTGCTGAGCGATATGTATTACAATTCGCTTTTCAGGATCGATGATATTGAGCTTGAACGCGGCGTTATCATTGAAGAAATAAATATGTATGAGGATTCACCGGAGGATGTTGCCCTTGACTCGCTGTGCGAACATATGTGGAAAGGCAGTCCGCTCGGGTATCAGGTTGCCGGCAGCGCCGAAATTGTTTCCGGACTGACGCGCAGTCAAATGCTTTCATATATGCGCCGTCACTACACGCCTGCAAACACTGTTATTTCAGTTGCCGGCTGCTTTGACGAAGGCGAACTTGTCAGGCTTTGCGGAAAATATTTCGGAAAAACCGCCGGTTCGGAAATAATTCCCGTTCCGAAAGCTCAGATGCACGGCGGGAGATGGCAGCGAAAAAAGGAGATTGAGCAAACGCATCTTTCGATCGGCTATTCCGCTTTCACTGACGGAAGCGACGAAATCTATGCAGAGGGGGTCCTTAACGAGATTTTCGGCGGCAGTATGTCGGGCAGATTGTTTCAGTCGGTGCGCGAAAACCGCGGACTGTGCTACAGCATATATTCATACACTGCAAAATTCCCGACTGTCGGAATGCTCGGTATATATGCCGGACTGAAGCCGGATTCGCTCCCCGAGGCGGAAAAAGTAATCAGTGAGGAAGCGGAAAGACTCTGCACAACTGAGGTTTCGTCATACGAGTTAGAAAAAACGCGTGCGCAGCTTCGCTGCAGTATAATAATGAGTCAGGAAAGCGTAAACAGTGTTATGATCGGAAACGGAAAAGCGCAGCTTCTCCGCGGAAGCATACGAACCGACAGTGAAATAATCCGCCGCATTGAAAGCGTAACCGCACAGGATGTTATGCAGGCGGCAAGAAAAATATTTGAATCGGAAAAAAAAGCGGTCTTTGTTTTAGAACCGCAATAATATAAATCAGCCGCAGCAGCTGCGGCAGAACGGAGATTGTCATGAACATAGTTGTTTTGGCGGGCGGCATCAGCTCGGAGCGCAACGTTTCATTAACAACGGGCGCAAAGGTGCAGAACGCATTAATTGAAAGCGGGCATCATGCAATTTTGGCGGATGTCTTTATGGGATATAAGCTCAGCGGAAGCATTGAGGAAGAATTTGAAAAGGCTGTAACCCCGGCTGCTGTTGAGAAAATCAGCGAAACAGTTCCCGATATCGAGGCTGTTAAAAAGAGCCGCGGGGGCGATCCGAATGTGTTTTTCGGCGAAAATATAATCGAGCTGTGCAAAAAAGCGGATATTGCTTTTCTTGCGCTTCATGGTGAAAACGGAGAGAATGGCAGGCTTCAGGCGGCGTTTGACCTCCTCGGGATTAAATATACGGGCTGCGGCTATCTTGCAAGCGCCTGCGCAATGCACAAAAATCTCACAAAGCAGCTTTTCCTTTCCGCAGGCGTTAAAACCCCTGCCGGAAAGATGATAAAAAGGGGAGAAACGGTTGATGCGGACGCTCTCGGCGGATATCCGCTTGTAATCAAGCCTTGCAGCGGCGGTTCGTCAATCGGCGTTTCAATTGTACACGGAGCGGCGGAGCTTCATAAGGCGCTTGCGGAAGCTTTTGCATATGAGGATGAAATTTTGGTCGAGCAGTATGTGAGCGGCCGTGAGCTTACCGTAACGGTGCTCGGTGACCGTGTGCTTCCGTCCATTGAGATAATTCCGAAAGAAGGCTTTTATGACTACAAAAATAAGTATCAGGCAGGAATGACGGTTGAAATCTGCCCGGCGGAGATTCCGGCTGAAACAGAAAAGATGCTCGGCGAATCGGCGCTTAAAGCGTTTAACGCGCTCGGCCTTTTCGGATATGCAAGAATGGACTTTATTCTTGATTCAAAGGGTGACGCATACTGCCTTGAAGCAAACACACTGCCCGGCATGACCCCGACAAGCCTCATCCCCCAGTCTGCGGCGGCTGTCGGCATAAGCTACGGTGAGCTGTGCGAGGAGATTATAAATATTTCGCTCAGAAGATAACGGTTCTTTGATATTTTCTTCAGATGGAGGAGAACGCAATGGAAAATGGATACAAAACACTTAAAGGACTGACCGTCCGCGCAATGACTGCGGCGGCAGAGGGCAGCTTTATCGGCGATGAAGCCGTGCTTGATACGGAGATAACCTCCGCAGTTATCAACAGCCGCAAGGCTGTGCACGGAAGCGCTTTCTTTGCAATCAGGGGCGAGAACACGGACGGCTACAATTACATTCCGTCCGCCGCCGAAAAAGGCGCACTTTGCTGCGTTTGTGAAAGAGCGTATGACGGCTATAACTGCATTGTTGTCAGTGATGTTGTAAAAGCGCTCCAGGATATTGCGCGCGCATATCGTGCTATGCTTAATATAACGATTGTCGGGATTACCGGCAGCGTTGGAAAAACAACAACCAAGGAGGTAGTTGCCTCCGTTCTCTCTCAAAGATACAGAGTTGTGAAAACCGAGGGGAATTATAATAACGGACTCGGTGTGCCGCTCACAATTTTGTCCATTCATGCCGACGCAGAAATTGCCGTTATAGAAATGGGCATGAATCATTACGGCGAGATGCGGCTCTTGTCATCTGTCGCAAGACCAACGATGTGTATAATGACAAACATCGGTGTATCGCATATCGAAAATTTCGGTTCGCGTGAGAATATTTTTGAGGCGAAAAGCGAAATATTTGAATATATGCCTCCGACGGCGCGCTGTATTTTAAATGGTGATGATGACCTGCTCCGCACCGCGCAGCGCAATAATATGTGTTTTTACGGTTTCGGTAAAAATAATGATGTTAACATAGAATCTTTCTGCGAGCATGGCTTTAACGGAACGGATTTCACCGTGAATCTGTTCGGCGAACAGCTTGAATGCCGGGTGAGCGTTCCGGGGCGTCATATTTTGTTTGCCGCAATGGCAGCCATGGCTGCCGGAAGCTGGCTGGGAATCCCGAAAGAACAGCTTGTTGAAGGTGTTGCAGCCGCAAAAACCATCAGCGGAAGAGTGAATGTTATCCGTACCGAAAAATATACCGTTATTGATGACTGCTACAACGCAGCGCCGCAGTCGATGGAATCGGGAATTGATTTGCTTACCAAATGTAATGCCAAGCGCACGGTATGTATTCTTGGAGATATGGGTGAGCTTGGTGAAGAAGCGCCGATGCTGCACCGCCATGTGGGTGAGCATGCTGCAAAATGCGGCGTTGGTCTGCTTGTTGCAATCGGTGCGCTTTCGGAAAATATGTATGAGGGTTGCCTGCAAAACGGCGGAAACTGCCTTTATTTTGAAACAAAGGAAGAATTCCTTGAAAGCTGCAGCTCGGTTCTCTTGCAGGACGATGTTATACTGGTCAAGGCTTCTCATTTCATGGACTTCCCGAAAATTGTGGAAAGTCTCACGGAATAAAAATATAGTATGAGGCGATTTTTCGGCAGTATATGTTTAAAATCCCTCCATAGCGGTTACAATCCGCTGTGGAGGGATTTTTTATGATTATTAAAGTTATCGGTTATTCCGTTTCTTCCGCAGTTGTACTTTTCTTTCTCACGAAAATTATGGGCGAAAAACAGATTTCCCAGATGAGCCTTTTCGATTATATAATCGGCATAACAATCGGCTCAATTGCGGCGGAAATGGCAACTAATCTTGACAGAAGCATGCTGCGCGGAATTGTGGCAATGGCGGTTTATGCCGTCATGGCGGTGCTGATCTCTCTTGCAGCGCAAAAAAGTCTGAAGATGCGCCGTTTCCTCACCGGAACACCTGTGATACTGATGCGCAACGGACAGATTATCCGCAACTCGTTCAAAAAATCGCGCTTTGATTTGAACGAGTTCCTTATGTGCGCGCGCCTTGCCGGATATTATAATATAAATGAAATCGACACTGCAATTATGGAATCAAACGGTGCAGTAAGCTTCATGCCTGTTGAGAAAAACCGTCCGCTCACTCCGCAGGACATGAATCTCAGTCCGCAGCAGCAATCAATTGCCGTTCCCGTTGTGACCGACGGCGTGATAAATATGCCGGCGCTGCGCGCGGTGGGGCGCAGCTCAGACTGGCTTCTCAGTATGCTTAAAGCACAGGGGTATAAAACCCCCGGCGAGGTTTTTCTTGCCGTGTGCGACAAGAACGCTTCACTGACGGTCTATGCTATGTAGTTGTTTGCCGGCAATTAAACGAGCTTTAAAACGTCCGCAACCTTTTGTGCACAGCTGCGGCACACATGGAATCCGTCAATAACATTTTCCGAATCTCCGCAGAAAAGGCAGCTGTCTCCGGCCTTTTCAATTACAATTTTTTCGCCGTCAAGGTGAATATTGAGCATGGTTTTCGGAGATATGCCAAGCCGGCGCGTCATTTCCTCCGGAATAAGAACTCTTCCAAGCTCGTCCAATTTACGTTGTATCATACAAACAGCTCCTTTCAGGTGTTTATTAAATCCGATGATTTTATTATAAGTTGCGCAGTGACGATTGTCAACGTTAAAGATAACCAAAATTAATAAAAATGATAATTAAACACGATTATTGAGCTTTTCCAGCATTTCGGCGCTGAAGCTGTCGAACCGGTTTTCATCAAGGGCATCACGTATCTGCTGCATAAGTGTGTTATAAAAATGCAGATTATGCAGCACACAAAGACGCATGCCGAGAATTTCCTTGGCTTTGATAAGATGCCTTATATATGCACGGGAATAGTTCCGGCAGGCAGGGCAGGTGCACCCCTCCTGAAGCGGACGTTCATCCCTTTCAAATTTTTTATTATTCAGATTCAGCACTCCGCAATCCGTGAACAGATTTGCATGGCGCGCATTGCGGCTTGTTATAACACAGTCAAAAAAGTCAACGCCGCGGCGAACTCCCTCAATAATATTCTGCGGAGTTCCAACGCCCATAAGATAACGCGGCTTGTCCTTCGGCATAAACGGCTCAACAGCCTCAATTATTTCATACATCACATCGGCGCTTTCACCGACTGCAAGTCCGCCGATTGCATATCCGGGCAAATCAAGCTCGGATATCCTTTTCATATGATCAATTCTGATATCGCTGTATGTTCCGCCCTGGTTTATTCCGAAAAGAAGCTGGTGCGGATTTATTGTGCGCTCAAGCGAATTAAGCCGTGCCATTTCAGCCTTGCAGCGTTCAAGCCAGCGGTATGTACGCATGCAGGAATTTTTAACATAGTCGTACGGCGAGGGATTTTCCACACATTCGTCAAATGCCATTGCAATTGTTGAAGCAAGGTTTGACTGAATCTGCATGCTTTCCTCCGGCCCCATGAATATCCGTTTTCCGTCAATGTGAGACTGAAAGCTGACGCCCTCCTCGGTTATTTTGCGCAAAGAAGCAAGCGAAAACACCTGAAATCCGCCGCTGTCGGTAAGAATAGGTCTGTCCCAGTTCATAAATTTGTGCAGACCGCCCATATCATAAATCAAATCATCGCCGGGGCGCAGATGCAGGTGATATGTGTTTGAAAGCTCAACCTGGCAGCCGACCTCCTTTAAATCAAGCGAGGAAACTCCGCCCTTTATTGCAGCCGATGTGCCGACGTTCATGAAAACGGGCGTTTGAATTGTTCCGTGTACCGTTTCAAATGTGCCGCGCCTTGCGCGCCCTTCCTGTTTAAGCAGTGTAAACATACCACAACTCCGTTCCGAAAATATTGAGGGGTACAGCGTTTTCCGTTCCCATTATACAAAAAGAGCAGCGCTTATTGCTGCTCCTCTCTGAATTACTTGTCCATATTGAACTTCTTTCTGAACTTTTCAACACGTCCGCCTGTATCAACAAGCTTCTGCTTACCTGTAAAGAAAGGATGACATTTTGAACAAATTTCTACGTTGATATTCTCTTTCGTAGAACCGGTTTCAATCACGTTTCCGCAGGCACATTTGATAACGGTCTGCTTGTAATTCGGATGTATACCTTCTCTCATGGAATTCACCTCTTTCTGAGAAAAATAAATAAAAAATAATTAACATCAATCAAGCACTACCCATTATAGCATAACATTTTTGAAAATGCAATACTTTTTTCAAACATTTTCGCCCTTTTTTATGCCGATATCGCAGCGCCGGCATATCACAACGCGGTCATTTGCCGCATAATCACAAAAAACATCGGCATAAGGGAAATATTCGAGTGCAAGCGCTTTCACGCTTTTTCCCTGGTCAAACCCGATTTCAAGCGCAAGCACCCCGTCCGCAGGGAGCACGGCAGCGCTTTTTTTTATTATTTCACGATAGAACTTAAGTCCGTCCGCGCCGCCGTCAAGAGCAAGAAACGGCTCGCTTTTGCTCACGTCGAGAGAGCTTGCAATATCTGTGGGGATATATGGCGGATTTGACGCAATGATATTAAAGCCTGCCGGAAATTCCTCCGTCAGCACGTCCAGTTTTTGTGCCGAAACGCGGCTTTTAAGATTATGCCGCTCAATGTTAATCTCGGCGGCTTTAAGCGCACCGTCAGAAATGTCTGTCAAAAGCGCTTCGGAATCCTCAGCCATATATGCAAGACTGATCCCGATGCAGCCGCTCCCCGTGCATATATCAAGAATACGCGGCTTATTTATGTTCAGCTCAAGCACTTTTTCAACAAGACACTCTGTGTCCGGCCGGGGAATAAGTGTGCTTTCATCCACATAAAACGAAAGACCCATAAATTCCTTTTCCTTTAATATATAGGCAACGGGTATTCCCTTTTTCCGGAGTGCAATATAGCCGTCAAACGTTTTTTTTTCGCTCTCGGTTAAATCACGGAACAGAAGTGCGGAATCGCGCATACCGGCGGCATGCGCCAGAAGCACACGCGCGTCAAGCAGCGGCTCGTCCGAATCCGTCAGCTGTGCCGCGGCGCTGCGGAGAATTTCGTTTACCATTTGTCATCCTCTTTATTCCCCGTAATAACTGCCTCCATTGATGCGATTGCAACCTCAAGCTGGCTGTCGTCAGGCTCACGCGTGGTGATTTTCTGAATCCACATCCCCGGCTTGCTTATAATGCGCACAATAATATTCTGACTTCTGCCCGCCCAGCGGATAATCTCATAACTCAGTCCGGCAACAACGGGAAGAAGCAGAAGCCTCAACCCGAGGCGCGTAAGCATATTATCCCACGAAATAAATGAAAATAAAACAATGCTTATTACCATAACGAACACAAGAAAGCTTGTTCCGCAGCGCGGATGAAGCCTTGGCATTGTGCGCGCATTTTCAACCGTCAGCGGAAGTCCCGCTTCATAGCAGAAAATTGTCTTATGCTCCGCTCCGTGATACTGGAACACTCTTTTTATGTCCTCCATCTGCGAAACGAGCAAAATATATCCGAGGAAAATTGCAATTCTTATAACGCCCTCAAGAAGTGATTTTACCGCATTTCCGTGGATGTATTTTCCCGCGAATCCGACAACAAGGTTCGGAAGGAGGAAGAAAAGTCCGATTGAAAAAATAAGTGAAACAAAAACCGAAAAGTAAATCACAATGTCCTTAACCTTGTCTCCGAACTTGTCATCAAGCCACTTGTCAAACTTCGATTCCTTGCTGCTGTCATCCTCAGTGTCAAAAAACTCCGCACTCCACATAAGTGAGCGGATGCTGCAAATCATCGAGTCAAAAAATGCGAACACTCCGCGGATAACCGGGATTTTATTCACATGATACTTTGTAACAAGCGAGCTGACAGCTCTTTTATCGATTTCTATTTCTCCGTCGGGCTTGCGGACTGCGGTTGCAATTTCTTTCGGTCCGCGCATCATAACGCCCTCCATAACGGCGCTGCCGCCGATGCTTGTCATATGCTGCTGTTTTTCCATTTTATCACCTGCCTAACTGTAAGTATAGCACATTAATTCAATCAATTCAATAGTAACAGCACTAAAAATTCAGGCACCGCATAAATTATAATGACAGGTGATGTTTATGAAAAGAAAATCACGCCGGAATAAACTCGGCGCTATTATGATTCTTTCGGCAATAACAGCGATGATAACGGCTTTTTTATATGTTTTTTCGGTATCTCTGCGCCCGGCGATTATCCGCGTGTCGCAGGCATATGCAAAAAACGTTGTTTCGCAGGTTGTTGACGATGAGGTGAAAAAAGTCATGCTGGAGGAATTTTTCAGTTATGATAAAATCGTTCTGATTTCAAGGGATAAGGACGGCAAGGTGACCTCCGTTTCATCGAACAGTACGCTGATTAACCGTTTCACAAACGACCTTGGCATCTCAATCGGAGATGAGCTTGACAAAATTTCGCGCGTTAAACGAAAAATCCCCCTGAGCAGTGTTTTCGGACTGGATCTCCTTGCCGGGATAGGGCCGAGCATTTCGGTGCGCTTTGTTCCGATTTCCGTTACAAATGCGGATATTTCGCATACCTTTGAAGAAGCCGGAATAAATCAAACGATTCATACTGTGAATCTGACTGTCACGGTGGATATGGAGGTGCTCATTCCGATGGCAAGCAGTACGCTGCATATCAATTCGGGGATGCCGATTGCGCAAACACTGATTGTCGGCTCAGTACCGAACACTTATTTAACGAAGGTGACCGGAAAATAGAATATTAACGCATAAAATGCCGATTTTTATTGACAAAACGGCTGTTTTAGGATAAAATCTATAGTAACTGCAGCACGGAAAGGAGCTTTTATTATGGACAGACGCGACAAACATAATTATTATCTTGACATTGCATCGACCGTTTTGGAGCGCGGAACATGTCTGCGGAGGAACTACGGCTCAATTATTGTAAAAAATGATGAGATTATATCAACAGGCTATACAGGTGCGCCGCGAAACAGGAAGAACTGCATTGATCTCGGCTTTTGCCGCCGTCAGCAGCTTAATATTCCGCGCGGAGAGCGTTATGAACTTTGCCGCAGCGTTCACAGCGAAGCAAACGCTATAATCAGTGCATCGCGGCGCGATATGATCGGCGCAACGCTTTATCTTGCAGGACGGGATATGGAAACAGGTGAGTACGTTGAAAATGCCACAAGCTGCTCAATGTGCAAAAGGCTTGTGATTAACTCCGGTATTGATAAGGTTATTATCAGAAACTCCAAGGATAAATATACCGTGATTGATGTTCAGCGTGATTGGATAGATGACGATGACAGCCTGGGGAATATGCTTGGATATTAAAAATAGGCAATTTATTCGATTTTTTTTAAAAAAATTAAAAAAAAGCTTGCATTTTACCGTGTTATCTGTTAAAATATCTCTTGCACGTTATTATGTAATGTAATCCTAAGGAGGTAAAATATATGGCTAAGTGTGATGTATGCGGAAAGGGCGTTACTTTCGGAATTAAGGTAAGCCATTCTCACAGAAGAAGCAACCGTGCCTGGAAGCCCAATGTTAAAACAGTTAAGGCTGTTGTTAACGGCACTCCTAAGACAATCCATGTTTGCTCACGTTGCCTGAGAAGCGGCAAAGTTGTCAGAGCTATCTGATCTGAGCTTTCATTGAAATGAACGGAGGAAGGCGTTTCACCCTGTGAAGCGTCTTTTTTGCTATGCGGAATATAATATAACTAAAAAAACTGCCGCCGGCAGTTTTTTTAGGTTATTCTATAGGCTTGCTGCGAGTCGCTGAGCGCATAATAAACAGAAATCCCAGCGTTGCTGCCGTGCCGAGAATGAGCGGCAGCCAAACGTTTTGAACCATGCCCGCAACAATGTACATCACGAATGAAATGGCTGCAACCGTAATAGCATACGGAAGCTGCGTTGAAACGTGGTTTATATGGTTACATTCGCCTCCTGCTGAGGACATAATTGTTGTGTCGGAAATGGGGGAGCAGTGATCGCCGCAAACAGCGCCTGCAAGGCAAGCCGACATTGCTATTATCAAAAGCTCGCTTTCGCGCGGGAATATGCCGACAACAATCGGAATGAGTATGCCGAATGTTCCCCAAGATGTTCCGGTTGCAAACGAAAGTCCGCAGCCGACAAGGAAAATGATTGCCGGGAGGAAGTTTGCCAGTCCCTTTGCAGAGCCTTCCATAAGTCCTGCAACAAATGTATCGGCTTCAAGAAGACCGGTCATGTTTTTAAGTGATGTTGCAAACGTGAGAATAAGAATTGCCGGAACCATGGCGATAAATCCCTGAGGAATACATTCCATTGATTCTTTGAATGAAACAATGCCGCGCAGCGCCATATAAATGATTATAAGTACAAGCGCAACAAGACCGCCCATAGGAAGACCGACCGTTGCATCGGTGCCGGCAAATGCATTTACAAAGCTTTCGCCGGAGAAGAATCCGCCGGCATATATAAGCGCGAGTACGCACATAATAATGAGGAGCACAACCGGAAGAACAAGGTCAATAACCCTGCCCCTTGCGCACGGCTCTGTTTTCTGCGCCTCAGCGCGGTCGCCGCAGGTATATAAATCGCCTTTTTCGGCAGCATTGTATTCATGAAGCCTCATCGGACCGTAGTCAAACTGCATGAGAGAAATTGCAATGATAAATACAAATGTGAAAAGTGAATAAAAGTTGTAAGGAATTGTGCGTATGAAAAGTGCAAGTCCGTCACTGCCCTCGATATATCCCGAAACGGCAGCCGCCCATGATGAAATCGGCGCTATCATGCAGACCGGCGCCGCTGTTGCATCGATAAGATACGCAAGCTTCGCACGTGAGATTTTATGACCATCCGTTACGGGGCGCATAACCGACCCGACCGTCAGACAGTTAAAATAGTCGTCAATAAATATAAGTACGCCGAGTGCAAACGTTGCAAGCATTGCGCCGCTGCGTGATTTTATATTCTTCTTTGCCCATTCGCCGAATGCTGCGCTGCCGCCGGCTTTGTTTACAAGCGCAACAATAACGCCGAGAATAACAAGGAATATAAATATTCCGGCAGTTCCGGAAACGGCTGCAATCAATCCTTCATTTACCATGTTGTCAAGCGCTTTTACGGGCGAAAAGTTTGCGGAAAAAAGTCCGCCGACAACAATGCCTACGAAAAGAGAGCTGTAAACCTCTTTTGTGATGAGCGCAAGCGCAATGGCAATAATCGGCGGCACAAGCGCCCAGAACGTGCCTGCCATTTTAATCGTTTCCTTTGCTTTGTCAGCAGCAAAAACGCCGCAAGGCATTGCCGCTGCCAGAATCAGCACCGTAATCAGCGCTAATCCGATTCTTGAATTTTTCTTCAATCCATTTTCCTCCCTATTATCTGAAATATTTTCTGTCAAGGCTGCGATAGCCTATCGCCTCGGCAATATCCATTGTGTTTATCTCCCTGCGTGCATCCATATCGGCAATTGTGCGCGCAACCTTAAGAATACGCGTATATGCTCTTGCCGTCAGTCCAAGGTCATTAAAGGCTCTTTTAAGCATTTCGCTTTCCTCTTCGCCGACAGGGCAGTATTTTTCAACGAGTGCGCCGCCGAGCTGCGCATTCGTTGTAATACTCTCATTTTTATACCGCAGCGCCTGAATCCGCCTTGCAGCTTCAACGCGCTCCTTAATAACCGCGGAGCTTTCTCCGCGCGCCGCTTTCAAATCACCGTATTTCACCGGTGCGGCTTCAAGCTGTATATCTATTCTGTCAAGCATCGGTCCGCTGATTTTCCCGAGATATTTATGCACATCGCTTTCCGAGCAGCGGCATCTGCCGCTGCCGTCGCCGTAGTAGCCGCAGCGGCAGGGGTTCAGCGCCGCAACAAGCATTGTGTTGCACGGGTATGTGTATGAACATGCTGACCGCGTCACGGTTATCTTTTTATCCTCAAGCGGCTGGCGCATCGATTCGATAACGTCCTTGCGATACTCCGGGAATTCATCAAGAAAAAGAACTCCGTTATGCGCAAGCGAAATTTCCCCCGGTCGTGCTTTTGCGCCGCCGCCGACTATGCTTGCGGCGCTGGCAGTATGATGCGGCGCTCTGAACGGGCGCTGCGCAATCAGCTGCCTGTTTTCTTCAAGCTCGCCGGCAACTGAGTAAATTTTAGTAACCTCAATTGCTTCGTCCAGAGTCATCTCGGGAAGAATTGTCGGAATCCTGCGCGCAGCCATTGATTTTCCGCTTCCGGGACTGCCGATCATAAGCAGGTTGTGACCGCCGCTGACCCCGACCTCAATACCGCGGCGCAGCAGCTGCTGACCGCGCATATCGGAGAAGTCAACGTCATATTCAGCCTCGCGGCGGAAAATCCCCTCAATGTCGCATACTACGCGCTCAAGCGTTTTTTCGCCGGTGAGATGACAGTAAACATCTGCAAGGCAGCGCGCGCCGTACACCTCAATATTTCCGGCAAGCGCCGCTTCATCAGCATTTTGGCACGGAACAATTATCTTTCTGAATCCGTGCTCCCTTGCACACGCGGCTATCGACAAAACACCGCGGGCAGGGCGCAGCTCGCCGGAAAGCCCAAGCTCTCCGATGAGAATGTATTCGTTCAAATCGGCTTTAAGCTGACCGGTACCTGCAAGAACAGAAACGGCAATCGGCAAATCGAACTGCGTTCCCTCTTTTCGCAAATCGGCAGGCGCAAGGTTGATAACGGCGCGCTTTGCCGGAAATTCAAACGAGCTGTTGCGCAGCGCCGCGCGCACACGCTCCTTTGCTTCCTTAACGGTTGCATCGGGCAATCCCACAACATCAAAAGAAGGCAGACCGTTTGAAAAGTCCGCCTCAACAATCACAATATTACCGTCCAGTCCGGAAACGGCGCCGGTGAATACCTTGACAATCATTAAGCAAGCCTGCCTTTACAGCTTTATGTTTTAACTTTACCATAAAGGTCAGATTTTGTCAATACTCGTCAGCATATTATGATAAAAAGGGGCTGTTTAAAAAGCCAATTGACTTTTTAAACAGCTCCTGCTTTTACAAGGGGATAGGAAAAAAGCTTTGGAATTAACAAACTGAGCCAAAGCGTTAGCTTTGGGTTACCCGACGGCGTACATAGGTACGCCGAGCGGCGAAGTTTGTTGATAGCAAGAAAAGAAGTGATTCTTTGAAAAATCAAATTTTTGATTTTTCTACCTTTAATAAAAGCTAATTACAATAGCTATGCTGCCTGTAATATCTGCTTTTTCTTCTTTTCTTGCGTTCCGGAGTTTTTTAACATCCCCTTTTTTGTTATTTGTTTGCAAGCTCAACAAGATGAGCATATTTTTTCTTTGCATTTTCCGAAGCCTTTGCAAACAGCTCTTTCGCTCTTTCGGGGTTGCTGCGCGCAAGCGAATTATAACGAACTTCGTTCATTATAAATTCTTCATAGCTCTCGGTCGGCTCTTTGGAATCAAGAATGAATCCGTTTTTGCCGTCAGCAACAAGCCTGGGATCATAGCGGAACAGATGCCAGTAACCTGCCTGAACGGCTCTCTTTTCCTCCGTCTGAGCAATGCTCATGCCGCCCTTAATACCATGGTTGATACACGGAGCATATGCAATGATGAGTGACGGACCATGATAAGAACCGGCTTCAACAAACGCTTTCATACACTGATTGTAGTCGGCGCCCTGCGCAACCTGAGCAACATATACATAACCGTAGCTCATTGCAATTGCGGCAAGATCCTTTTTCTTAACCTCCTTGCCGGCAGCGGCAAATTTTGCAATTGCACCTGTGGGAGTCGATTTGGAGGACTGACCGCCCGTGTTGGAATAAACCTCGGTATCGAATACAAGCACGTTCACATCCTCGCCGCTTGCAAGAACATGGTCAAGTCCGCCGAATCCGATATCGTATGCCCAGCCGTCGCCGCCGAACACCCAAACGGATTTCTTGGAGAGATATTCCTTGTCCTTGAGGATTGCGGCAGCTTCGGGAGTGTTCATGTCGGAAAGAAGCTTGATAAGCTCGGCAGCCGCAACCTTGTTGTCGGAGGAGCTGTCCTTTGTGTCAAGGAATTTATCAATAACGCTCTTTGCTTTATCATCGGCTGTTTCCTTAACTGCTTCAACCTTGGAAATAAGGTCGCTGCGGAGCGTTTCCTGTGCAAGAAGCATTCCATAGCCGTACTCTGCATTATCCTCAAACAGCGAGTTTGCCCATGCCGGACCTTCGCCTGCGGCGTTCGTTGTGTAAGGCGTTGAGGGGGAGCTTCCGCCCCAAATGGACGAACAGCCTGTTGCATTTGCAATATACATTCTGTCGCCGTAAAGCTGCGTTACAAGCTTTGCATACGGTGTTTCGCCGCAGCCTGCACATGCACCGGAAAATTCAAGCAGCGGCTGCTTGAACTGGCTGCCCTTAACGGTTGTTTCTTTGAACTTCTCGGAAACCTCCGGTTTTGACGGAATCGTTACGGCATAATCAAACACTGCCTGGCGTGATTCCTGAGTTTCGAGCGGCTTCATCTCAAGCGCTTTTACACCCTTTTTGCCCGGGCAAACGTTCACGCAGGAGCCGCAGCCCGTACAGTCGAGCACGGAAACAGCCATCGCAAAATAAAGACCGTTCATAGCCGTCATATTCACATAATTCGTGCCCTCGGGAGCATTTTTCGCCTCATCTTCCGTGAGAACAACGGGGCGGATACAGCCGTGCGGACATACGAATGAACAGAAGTTGCACTGAATGCAGTTTTCCCCGTTCCATGCCGGAACATCGATTGCAATGCCGCGCTTTTCGAAAGCTGCGCTTCCGAGCGGAACTTCGCCGTCAACGTACGGTTCAAATGCGGAAACAGGGAGCTTCATTCCCTCAAATGCGTTGATGGGATGAAGAATGTTGTTGACATATTCAATAAGTCTGCCCTTGCCGTCAACACGAACAGAGAGATCCTCGTCCTTGGCATTCTTCCATTCGGCGGGAACATTGACCTTGACAACGCGCTGAGCGCCCATATCGATAGCATCGTGATTCATCTTAACGATGGCCTCGCCTTTTTTGCTGTAGGAAGCCGTTGCGGCGTCTTTCATATATTTGATTGCGTCCTCAGCCGGAATGATGTTTGCAAGCTTGAAGAACGCTGACTGAAGAACCGTGTTGATTCTGCTGCCGAGGCCGATTTCCTTGCCGATCTGAACACCGTCAATTACATAGAACTGAATGTTATTTTCAGCAATATAGCGTTTAACCTGTCCGGGAATATGAGTGTCAAATTCCTCGGGGGTTGTCCACGGGCAATTCAAAAGGAACACACCGCCGGGTTTAACATCGCTTACCATGTCGTACTTTCTGATATATGAAGCCTTGTGGCATGCAACAAAGTCAGCCTTGTTGATAAGGTATGTGCTTGTGATTTTCGCATTGCCGAAGCGCAGGTGCGAAACCGTCAGACCGCCCGATTTCTTGGAATCGTAATCAAAGTAAGCCTGAACGTTCATATCGGTGTGGTCGCCGATAATCTTAACGGAGTTTTTATTTGCGCCGACAGTTCCGTCCGCACCGAGTCCCCAGAATTTGCAGCTGGTAATTTTGTCAGAGGTTGTGTCGGGATTTTCCGTGATTTCGAGCGAAAGGTGCGTAACATCATCGTTAATGCCGATGGTGAAGTGCTCCTTGTCTTTGTTTTTGTAAACGGCGATTATCTGCGCCGGTGTAGTATCCTTTGAACCAAGACCGTAACGTCCGCCGAAAATATCAACGTTTGCAAATTTGCTTCCGCGGAGAGCTGCGCAAACATCAAGATAAAGAGGTTCGCCGACAGCGCCGCATTCTTTGGTTCTGTCAAGCACACTGATTTTCTTAACGGAATCGGGAATAGCTTCAATAAGGTGCTTTGCGCTGAACGGACGATACAGTCTTACCTTTATCACGCCGACTTTTGCGCCGTTTTTATTAAGATAATCAACCGTTTCCTCAATAGTGTCGCAAACGCTGCCCATTGCAATGATAACGTGCTCCGCGTCAGCTGCGCCATAGTAGTTGAACAGCTTGTAATCCGTTCCGATTTTTTCGTTTACCTTGTTCATATAATCAAGGCATATTTCGGGTACGGCGTCATAATATTTGTTATTTGCTTCCTTTGCCTGGAAGAAAACATCGGGATTCTGCGCCGTTCCGCGCTGCGCCGGATGCTCGGGGTTAAGGCTGCGGCGCCTGAAAGCGTCAACCGCATCAAAATCAAGCATATCGGCAAGCTGCTCGTTATCCCAACATTCTACCTTTTGATATTCATGCGATGTTCTGAAACCATCGAAGAAATGCAGGAAAGGAACACGCGATTTAATTGTCGTCAGATGTGCAACCGCGCCGAGATCCATTGCTTCCTGCGGATTGACGGAGCAAAGCATTGCATACCCCGTCTGCCGACAGGCGTAAACGTCCTGATGGTCGCCGAAAATCGAAAGTGCGTGCGATGCAAGTGCGCGTGCCGAAACATTGATAACCGACGGCAAAAGCTCACCGGCAATTTTGTACATATTCGGAATCATAAGCAAAAGTCCCTGCGAAGCCGTATAGGTTGTCGTAAGAGCGCCTGCCGTGAGTGAACCGTGAACAGCGCCGGCAGCGCCGCCCTCGGACTGCATCTCGGCAATTTTAACGGTTCTTCCGAAAATATTTTTTTTGCCCTGAGCTGCCCACTGATCCGTCACCTCAGCCATTGTTGACGAAGGCGTTATCGGGTAAATTGCAGCAACATCCGTAAACGCATATGACACAAATGCGGCGGCGGTGTTGCCATCCATAGTTTTTTTTCTTCTTGCCATGTTTTTCCTCCTTTTAATACGTCAAGCGTATTATATATGTATATCTGTTATTATATATGAAATTTTAGGGATAGTCAAGAATAATGAAATAAAAAAATAGGCATAAGCGACCTGAACCCACAGCGTCATAAAAGGCAAATTTGTCGCAATAATGCGTTAAAATGCTCGTTAATAGACAAACTATTAACTGCGCTTTTGCCTTTTTTTGCAAAAAATTTGCTCTTTTTGAACTCGCAGACTCAATGCACCGGAAAATTTTTGTTCAGGTGTTCTTGCAGGATGAAGCAAGGCTGCCGCCTTGCAAATCCCGAAAGAACGGCTGAGCGGAAATTTAACAAGCATTGGGCGCATGGCGTTCGGGTCGCTTATGCCTAGGCAGGTATGTCTGTATCCGAACTCGTTTTTTTGAAGCCTTTTCCGACATTACAGCGCAAAAATGAACAAAATATCTTAAATTACTGCACTGTATATCTTTTTTACCTCATTTCGGATTATTTTCCCCGAGGTTGTTTTCGGCAGTGCGTCAATATACTTTATAATACGGGGATATTTGTAAGGTGCGGTTTTGTGCTTTACATAGTCCTTAAGTTCACGCGTAAGCTCGTCTGACGGTTCATAACCGCTTGAGAGCGCAACAACTGCGCATACGATCTGACCGCGCATATCATCCGGCCGACCGATAATCGCACTTTCGCGGATGGCAGGGTGCGAATTGAGTACGCTTTCAATTTCAAACGGTCCTATCCGATAGCCTGAGGATTTTATCACATCGTCCGTTCTGCCGACATACCAGTAATATCCGTCTTTGTCACAGTACGCAGTGTCGCCGGTGTGATATATTCCATCCTTAACCGGGTATATTTTTTCTCCGTCCGCAAAGTAGCAGTCAAGAAGTCCGAGCTGTCCGCCGTCCGTGAATATAACAACCTCGCCCTCCTCGCCACAGCCGCAGGGAGAACCGTCCGGACGGATAATCGCCGTGCGGTACAGGGGAGAGGGTTTGCCCATTGATGACGGACGCACCTCAATCCAGGGAAATCCGCAGGTTATCGGGGTACCCTCGCTTTGTCCGAAACCCTCGTGAATATAATGCCCCGTGATTTCGTGAAAACGGCTGTTTACCTCGCCTGAAAGCGGCTCGCCTGCCGTTGAAAACCATTTAACCGATGCAATATGTTTTTTCTCAAGTCCGTCACGAAGAAGAAAGCGGTACATTGTCGGAGGAATACACATTGAGGTCGGTTTGTATTTTTCCGTTGTTTCGAGAAAGTGTGCAGCATTGAACCGCAGCGGGTCATATGCCAGAACCGCGCTGCCGCAAATCCACTGTCCGTATATGTTGCCCCAGCCGAACTTTGCCCAGCCGCTGTCTGCCTGAGTGATATGCAGTCCGTTGTTCTGAACGCATTGCATATATTTCGCCGTCACAATGTGCCCGAGCGGATATGTGCGGTTATGAATTGCCATTTTAGGCATGCCTGATGTGCCGGAGGTGAAGTAGATTACCATTTCGTCACTGTTGGCTGCCTCGGGGCGTTCGCTGTACGGTTCATGCTTTATAAATTCGCTGTTGAAATATTTAAAACCATCCGCTGCGGAATCACCGGCAATCAGAATATGGCGGAGAGAATCGCATTTCTGCAATAAATCCTTAATCTGTTCCGTAACAAAGCTGTCATTAACAGCGAGAAGAAGCTTCGCCTGCGCCGCGTTAATTCTGTAGAGAATGTCCTTCTCGGTGAGCTGAACCGAACCGGGAACAACAACAGCTCCAATGCGGTGCAGCGCAACCGCGCAAATCCAATATTCCCATCTCCTGCGCAGAAGCGTGAACACTCTGTCACCCTTTTTTATGCCTAAACTGATAAAATACGATGCTGCGCGCTTGGAAAGCTCCGATATCTCCCTAAAGGTGAATTCGCGCGTACAGCCGCTGTCATTTGTATAAAGCAAGGCGCGCTTGCCGGGTTCAAGCTTTGCCCAGCCGTCAACAATATCGCGCGCAAAGTCAAATTGCTCAGGTACGTTTATTGAGAAATTTTGCTTAAAATCATCGTAATCGTCAAAATCAATCCTCGGTAAATAGTTGTTTAACAGTTCCATCATAAATCCTCCCGAAAAATATAAAATAAGGCGTGTTCCGCGGAGTGTACAAAGAGTCGGGTAATAAGCGGTCTTATTGCGGACGGTTTTCCGTAGGCAGATATGTCAGTATCCGAACCCGCTCAAAAAGCCTGAAAATCGTCTTTTTCTGTGTTGTCGGTCTTGATATACGTCAGCCTTGCAAATCCCGAAAGAACGGCTGAGCGGAAATTTAACAAGCATTGGGCGCATGTGTTCGGGTCTGCTATGCCTAACAAAAAAAGTCATCCGTCCGTATTAGGACGAATGACTCGTGTTACCACCTAACTTCATGCAAGGGAACTATCCTTGCACCTCATACAGCACGGAAATAAATCGATGCCGAAATCCCTTTATACGGCGGAAACTTCTCCGTCTGAGTCTACTTAGCGCACCGTGCACTGTTCGGTCAGCCGCTCCGGGACTACTTCAATACCTTCCGATAAGGCGCTTCCACCGTCCGCCTCTCTCTATAACCGGTTCAGGGTATTTACTCCTTCCCTTCATTGCGTTTGGTTATTAAATTAGTTGTATTATAACAGAGAAAATATTCTTTGTCAAGAAAAAACTGAAAATTTTATCAATTGCTCTTTTTGTCAGGTACTTCAAGGCTCGGAAGCGTTAAAATTATCTCTCCCTTACCTCTCTCAGCGTCAAAAACAGCTGTGCTGCCGGGGATAATAAGCTCCGAAGGATGTTTCATCAGCACGAGCTTTGTTCCGTAACCGATTGCATTTACCGCTTTGTACGTGCCGGAGTTTATAATGCACGTACCGCCGCGGATAATAACGCGGCTTGGCTTGCAGTCGGTAAAGCTTGTTTTTCCGTCCACACCATCGCCGATAATAACGGAGGTGCTTTCCTCCATGCCTTTAAATGACACATCGGACGCTTTAACAAGAATGTTTCCGTCCGAAAGCTTATCCGCCGTATATTCGCCGCTTTCCGTTATGTACATACTTACCAGCTTATCCATAATCTGCGCAAATTCAAGGCGCGTCATCTTATCTGTCGGGCGAAGCGCCGAGTCGTTTTCCGGAAGATACCCGCCGCCAGCAATTTTGGAAACGCCGTCCTTTGCCCAGTCCGCAACAAGAGATGCGTCGGTATATTTATCAAGCGCACCGTCAGACTCCGGCAGGGCAAAAACTCTTGAGAGCACAATCATGGCTTCCTGGCGTGATATATTGTCCGTGGGGTTCAGCTTGTTGCCGCTGCCCTGGAACGCCTCCATTGCAACTGCCTTTGCCATGGAATCATAAAACCAGTCGGAAGAAGAAACGTCCGTGTAATTTGCAATGTCGGCTGCCCTTGTTGCTCCGAAAGCGCGCACTGTGATTGCCGCCATCTGGGCGCGTGTAATCGCGTCTGCCGGGCGGATTGTTTCATCCTCAAAGCCGGTAAGCAAATTGTTGTCAACGGCGCGCTGAAGGCAGGCACCGTCCGCGCCCGAGGGCATATCCTTAAACGCTGCAAGTGAAGAAATCGGAAGCGAAACTGAAAGCGCCGCCGCAAGTATAAAAGCTCTAATTCCTTTTTTCATTTGAAATCCTTCCTTAAATTATAAAATAAAAACCCCGCAGTGCCGTTTATTTCGGAATATTCTAAACCTGCGTGAGCAGGTGGGTGATCTCGGAGCTGCTCCTGGGTTTCCCTCTGACCCGTAGGTAAGGGCTTACACGCCACAGCTCTATATGATCTCCCGTAGTAGAAGTGTTGGTTAAAATAAATCCGTAACTGCGCACACCGCAGGGTAACAATGCCATATTAACACAGCGAACCGAAAAAATCAATCCATAAATTCAAATTCGTCCTTATTTTTTTCTTTGAAAATGTTGTAAACCGCGTCAAAAATTTCACCGTCGTCAACGCCCTCAAGCATTTCCTCTCCGTCGATTTCAACAAGCTTCATAACATATACCTCGCCGTCAATCTCGTCCGAATCGGTTGCCGGAGTCATCAGAAAATATGTTTCATTTTCATATTCCACCGTGTCGAGAAATTCATATTCCTCCTCAACGGCATCAAAATCCTTTTCGTTTTCGTTCATTATAATCCTCCGTTTCAAATCTTCAGTGAGTACAGCTGTCAAGATAACCCTGCAGGATAATAACGGCGGCAATCTTATCAACCTTTGTTTTGCGCTTCTTTCCGCTCACGCCGCCCTCCTCAAGAATCCTGTGAGCTTCGGTGCTGGAAAGCCTCTCATCCCACAAAACGTACTCAACGCCCGTTTTCTCGGAAAGCTCCTCGGCAAATGCCTTTGTGTACTCCGCACGGTGACCGATGGTGCCGTCCATCCTTTTCGGATAACCGACAACGATTTTCCCTATATTGTTACCGGCGATGACTTCGGCTGTTTTTTTGAGCTGCAGGTCGCGGTTTTTCTCACAGATTGTTTCCATGGGTGTTGCAACCATTCCGAAAATATCGCTCACCGCAACTCCTATGCGCGCTTCGCCGTAATCAAGTCCGAGGATTTTTTTGCCGGGCATCATTTGCTTCACTCCCGAATTGTTTTGTCGTAATGTAATTATAACAGACGCGCGGCATTATTGCAATATATAATTTAAAAAAATGCTGTGCGGCGGAATCTGTTCATAACAGTGATGACCGCAAGGCTGAGGAAAAACCACAGCACACTGTACAGCGGACATATCTGCCCGGAAACATTTAAAAATCTGTCGGAATAATCCCAGACATTCCATTTAAGAACAATATTCAAAATTGTACCCGACAGATATTCAACCGCGGTAATCGCCCCCGAGCAAATCAGTGCTTTTAATGCCGGTTTAATGTTAAGAGTGTTCACCGTTCCGATTATCATAAGGCACAAACCGCCTATCGGCGCCATTGCCCAGTGCGTGTATCCGCGCCACAGAATTTCAAGCAGACAGTAGCCTGCCGCACCGGTTAAAAAAAGATTTATAAAATAATAAATATGTTTTTTCATTTTTCCCGCTCCTTAAGCATAATTCTATTTTTCCTCGGAGCGTCTTAAAAATACGGTTTTGCGGCATGTAAAATTTCACAGCAAAATATATTGACTGATTGCCTATAAAAATGTGTTGCAAATTGCAGAAGAATATGGTATCATAATTGTGCCAAACTAATTGAATATTTTGACGGGAACTTTTCTTTTGATATAAAGGATAAGTTTAGTTTTTGTGTCACTCTGTCATGAATTATGCAAAAAACGCAGATTTCAATTTGAGTGATACGGATTCGTTCTTGTCATAATCAATTAGTTTGGCGACTATCGGAGTTTGCGTTTTTTATGCGTCTGCTTCGGTAGGCGCATTTTTTATTTTATGATGGGGTGAAAATACTATGGCAAAAATTATTATTAAGTGGAAACCGCAGATTTGCGGATGTGCATGTAAATTCGATGTCTATATAATGAATACATACATCGGAACATTAAGCTGCGGCGGAACCGTGGAAGCTGCGGTCGGAACAGGAAGCCATATGCTGTCTTTTAAACAAAAAAGTATGTTCGGTAAAAAAATGAATGTTTCTTTTGTGGCAGTGGTCAATGACGATGCGGAAATCGTGAAATTGAAAACAAGGTTTGTTTTGAACGGTAATTTTGCGGTTGACTATGCTGATAATGCGCCGCATATTCCGACATATGGCAGCTTTGCCGCAAATAATGCTTATACAGCAGATATAAAAGCAATAGGCAGCACGAATAAAATACCTTTCGGGGTACAAAAACAAAGAAAGAGTAACATGCGCATTATCGGTTATTGTGTCTGTGCCGTTGTTATTCTTTTCGGTTTTCTTTTGAATAATTTGGTTGAATTCTCGGACAGCAAAACCACCTCGGTGAAAAATGCTCAAAATACTGAAATGACCGATGAAGAAAAGTCGCAGCAAGAGTTAGAAAAGGCTGCGAAAAAGTTTTCAGACGGTGATTACAGAAACGCGCTTGATATATGCAACAGTATTAAAACACAGTATCCTGATACTGCGGCGGCGCGCAATATGGATAATTACATAAGCGAGCAATATAAACAATATCCTTCTTTTAATGCGAATCAGCTTATGGCAGAATATGAATCAAATATCGTAAATGCGGATAAGAATTACACCGGCAAGACCGTAATTGTTTCAGGAATTATAAACAGTTTCGGTAAAACAAATCACGACAGTAACCTATGTGTACTTTTAAAAAGCGGCGAATATTTTAAATCCGTGCAGCTGAATTTTAACACTTCGCAAACTGATGCCGTTGCCGCGCTAAAGGAGGGCGCGAGTATTAAAGTTATAGGAAAGTGCTCAGGCAAAAGCGGCAAGCAGCTTTTAATATTTGACGGTGAAAATGTAATGATTGAAGATTGTTTGATTATTTAGTGATACGTGGGGCAGCTCCGCTCGGCATTCTGCCGCGGTTTAGCGTCAGCATATTCGTCTTTGGAAGTGTAAACCTGCACGGCATGTAAAATTTCTCAGTAAAATATATTGACTGATTGTGCCTGTTTATGGTATAATTATGCAGAATATTTTAAAGGGGCGTTTAATATGAACTATGCTTATCTTATCCCGATTTCCATTATAGTTCTGATTCCGGTTTACAGCAGAATCAAGGTGGACAAGCTTCCGATACTGGCAGTTGTTCTTGCTTTGCCGACAGGCGTTTTCGGCGCGGTCGCTGCCTATCTTATATATATCTACCTGTTTTTCCTGAGAAAAAGGGCAGAGCTTTATAATAATGTTAAAACTGATATGTCGGACGGAAATGTCATCCTGCTGATGAACCATATACAAAAACACGGTGTAATCAATCACCCGAAGTACTGGAATGAATTGCGCAGCGTTTGGTTTCTGATTAATGAAAGCAATAAAATCACATCCGATGTAAAAACCGCGTTTCGGGAGGTTGCCACGGGCGAGGGTTTGAAAATCAATATGCAGGAAAGAAAAATTATCGATAATTATGTCGGTTAAAAAAATTGTAAATAAAGTGTAAAGTACTTGCAAATCCGAATCCGATGTTATATAATATATTAGATTTTTGAAATCACATGAGAAAGGATTGGGAATAATGGGTAAGAAATTTACGGCTCTGTGCGCATCCGCACTTTCGGCTGTTATGCTTCTCAGCGGCTGCGGCAGCGGAGATAAAATGTCAGCCGGAACGGGCGGGGGCAAATCGTTTAAAGATAAGGTTATTGCAACGGACGGGGATAAAACGCTTAATAACAGCGTTGTTGCCACAATAGGCAAAACCAAGATCACACAGGCAGATTATAATTTTATATATAAGCTTGTGTATGACAATATGTCGCAGTACTCTTCGTATTACGGAGATGACTGGGAAGCCATGGAGATTGAGGACGGCAAGACCATGGGAGATTATATGAAAGAAAACACCGAAGCGCAGATAAAGCAGATGGTTGCCGCTGTTGCTCTTGCGGAGGATAACGGAATAAAAGCGGATTCCACGGCTGTTGAGAATGCCGTTACGAAAAACAAGAATAATCTTATTGAACAGAATTACAATGGAACTGACGGATACAAGGCATATCTTGAGGAAGCGAGAACAACCGATAAGGCGTTCGACCGTTATCTTGTAATCTGCGAGATTTATGACCGCCTTTACAAGGAACTTACGAAAACGGACGGCAAGGCATCGATTGACAAGAGCAAGCTTAAAAAGGATTTCCTTAAGGATTATGCCGACAAGTGGAGAGTTCAGCACATTCTTATCGGAACACAGGCGCAGAAAGACAGCAGCGGAAACGAAACAAAGCCTGCCAAAACCGATGAAGAAGCAAAGAAAATTGCCAAGAAAGTTATTGCCAAGCTTGACGAGGGCGCGGACTTTGATGACCTTATAGAAAAATATAACGAAGACCCCGGAATCTCAAAGGGTAAGTTCTATGTGTTCGGAACGGGCGAGATGGTTCCCGAATTTGAGGAAGCTTCAAAAAATCTTGAAATCGGAAGCTACACTAAAGAACCGGTTAAAACAGATTACGGCTATCACATCATTAAGAGATATGCTATTGATGACTCAATTGATGAATTCAAGGACTATAAAAAGCAAAAGCTTCAGGAAAAAGTGATGGGTCTTATCGATAAGAAGCTTAAGAAAATGAAACCCGTTAAGTTTGAAAACGAAACGATTGATAAATACCTTGACGAGTGGAGCAAGGCAAGAAAGAAAGCAGCTGATGCGGCTCAGAAAAATGCAGACGCACAGCAGAGCACAGCTCCTGCGGAGGATTCGGCGCAGCAAACGCAGGATACCGCGCAGGACGCAGCTCAGGCGGATGAAAAACAGAATCAGTAAATAAATATATCTTCGGGGCAGGGTGAAATTCCCTACCGGTGGTCAAAGCCCACTAACCTCATTTGAGGCCGATGCGGTGAAACTCCGCAGCCGACGGTTAAAGTCCGGATGACAGGAGATTTTAAAATGCAATAAAAATGCGCCCCGATTTATAAGGGGCGCATTTTTTATATGAAAGGAATGTTTGCGGCTATGAACAAAACAAAGAAAATAACATGCACGGCGCTGCTCTGCGCGCTTGCATATGCGGCAGTGATCATCGGAAAGGCTGTTCCGATAAGTATAATATCCTTTTTAAAGTATGACCCGAAGGATATTATTATTGTCATAGGAGGATTTTTGTACGGTCCTATGACCGCGTTTTTAATCTCGGCAGTTGTCTCACTTGCGGAAATGCTCACAATCAGCGAAACGGGATTAATAGGTTTTGTTATGAATGTAATTTCAAGCTGTGCGTTTGCGTGTGTTGCATCGGCAGTATACGGAAGAAACAGGCGCCTGCCATCGGCAATTGCCGGACTCGCACTCGGAACGGCGGCATCTGCCGCCACCATGCTTGTGTGGAACTATGCGCTCACGCCTCTTTACATGGAAATTCCGCGCGGCGATATTGTGAAAATGCTGCTTCCGGTTTTTCTGCCGTTCAATCTGATTAAATGCACGATAAATTCTTCGCTTGCTGTCATGCTTTACAAGCCGTTTGTGAAGATTCTGCGGAAAACCGGCATGGCTGAAATGCGCCCGAGCGGCGATGGAGGAAAACCGAAGCTTGCACTGTACGGCGCGGCTGTGTTCACTCTTTTGATGTGCGCCGCGGCGATTGCAATTCTCAGATATTAGCGTATCGGCGCTTCTTTTCCTCGTACTTGCGTTTTGTTGCCATTCCGCCGCGGATGTGCCGCTCCGCCTTGTTTTTGTCAAGCACGGCTTTAACGGTTCGCGCAAGTGTCGGGTCAATTTTAAGCAGTCTGTCCGTAACATCTTTATGTACACTCGATTTGGAAAGAGCAAAGTTCTTTGCAGCGGCTCTCACCGTCGATTGATTTTCAATTATGTAATCTGCCAGCATTAAGGCGCGCTGTTCGATATAGTCTTTCACGCATATAGCCCCCTTTTCACTCTAACATATGCGCTTTTATGCCCGAATATGATAAAGGGCGGCATTATTGCAAAAGTTATCGGGCGCTATTATTCCCAAAACAGCCGAAGCGCTAAAACCCTTACAGGTAAAATTCCTGAAAATCTTTAAAGAACCTTGTTTTATTACTCATTTCCAAAATCGGTAAAAACGGCTCGGGTAAATCAAGCCTGTGTACTGCCGTTGTTGATATAACGGCCCACTTGCTTGACGCTGAAAAAGACAATATTTTGCCACATTTATACACTTATGTGGGAAATGAAAAAAACTATGCAACGTTTACATATATTTTTCAGTTTGAAAAAGATGAGGTTATGCCTATGGCATAATCCCAAACAGTACCTTGCGAAACTCAAAAAGTTCAAGGGCATAATTTCGCCGGATTTCAGCCTGTATCGCAATATGCCGCTTTGCATGCAAATGTGGAATACATATAGAGGCAGAGCTTTATCGGTCTGGCTTCAAAATAACGGAGTTGAAATTATCCCCAATGTGAGATTTGGGGATGAGAGGACGTTCTCATTCTGTTTTGACGCGGTAGAAGAAAATAAAACTGTCGCGGTAGGGACACACGGATGTATTAAACACAAAGAGGATAAAATCTTTTTTGAAATAGGTCTCGCCCGTATGGTGCAAAGGCTATCGCCTGAAACTATAGTAGTTTATGGCGGTGCACCGGAAAGTATTTTTAAGCCATATAAGGATATGGGCATCAATATTGTGCATTTTGAAAGTGAAATTTCAAAGTCCAGGAAGCAGGTGACTGCTTAATGGGTGCGGGAAAATCGGGGAATTTTGGGAATACAAAAGGCAATGCATTAGATGCATTAAGCAACCTTTTAACGGCGGCATCGCTAATTCCCGGACTTGACACATTTACTGATTTTGCGTCAATACCTGTTGATTTGCTGCGGGGCGATTTGCTATCGGCAGGACTTGACGCTGTGGGAATAATCCCCTTTGCCGGAGAAGTTGCAGACACGGCAAAACTTGCTAAAATGGCAGATAAAGCGGCAGATGCCGCTAAGGCTGCTGACAAAGCTACGGATGCTACTAAATCGGGGGTTAAAATACTGAAATTACACAAAACTCCATCGAAACTAGTGGAAAACGGTTGGGAAGAAATAACTCCGGCAGCAATGAAGAAGAATACAACATCAAGGATGTTCAAAAAGAACGGTTATACAATAAGGTTTCACAAAGGGAAAAGAAGCATGGGAGGATATGGAGGAAAGGATCATTATCATATTTTAAATCCAAACTCAACAGGCAAACATGATTACTATTTAGATAAATTTGGAAACCCAGTGCCGAAAAACTCTAAAAAGTCACATATCATACCATAATTGGAGGGATAATTTTATGACAATAAAAGAATTTATTCAGAATTACAACTTGCATGATAGTCTTTTGGAAGAAATTGATTATAATAAAAAAACGGCAACTGTTAAGTTATATGTTGATTTTTGCTATTGGCAGCAAGATGGTTATACGGATGAAATGCCGGAAACTGGTAATATAGTTATAAAATTTAGTGAATGTACGAATCTTCATTATAGTACATATCGGATAAACAGTGATGAAATTTCAAAAGTGGTATCAAACAATGAAAATGAGATAGTACTGACGGTGTTTAATGATTTATCCGGGAAATATATTGAAATTGAAATTAAAGCTTCATCTGTATCTGTGCAAACTTGTTAGTGAAGCCACTTCTATATAAAAGGTTGCTGTCTTGTTACAATTGTATGTACACTCGATTTGGAAAGAGCAAAGTTCTTTGCAGCGGCTTTCACCATCGATTGATTTTCAATAAGGTCGAAAGATTGGCACAAACAGAGAAACTGTTAATTAAAAAAAAATAATAGGAAAATATGTTGACCCAAAGACGGGAAAATCATATGATACCACGGTTGGGATAATACATTATTCCAAATCTGGAACACATCTTGTGCCAGAAAAACCAATTAATTGGAGGAAGTAAAAATGTATTTTTGGAATGACAGGGAAGAAAAAATTATAGGAACATTTATTAATAACATTGATAACTATGAAGACCAAGAACTAATATTAAAATGGGAAGATGGAAGCGAGGCTCGGGCAATATTTGATTCTTATATTGAGGATGAGTCTGATTGTGATATGGACGAGGAAGGATATGAGGAGTTTTGGTCTTTTATTTTCAAGGGGATTAGCATATCTGGTGAGCCGCCTATAAGTATAACTGAAGATGATTATTTTATGGTGAATTACTTAAACTTTCCTAAAGAAATATTTGCGGGAAAAATACAAATAAGTTAATATTAACAATGCATTGCTCGATTCCGTCAATTAGAATCGAGCAATTAGAATATTCATCAAGATTGGGAATACAAAAGGCAATGCATTAGATGCATTAAGCAACCTTTTAACGGCGGCATCGCTAATTCCCGGACTTGACACATTTACTGATTTTGCGTCAATACCTGTTGATTTGCTGCGGGGCGATTTGCTATCGGCAGGACTTGACGCTGTGGGAATAATCCCCTTTGCCGGAGAAGTTGCAGACACGGCAAAACTTGCTAAAATGGCAGATAAAGCGGCAGATGCCGCTAAGGCTGCTGACAAAGCTACGGATTTTACTAAAGGTATAAAAAGAATTTCGCCGACAAAGTTAACACAAACTCATAAGCTAACATTGAGCAAAAAACAATATAAAAATTTAGTGGAAAGCATAAAAAATGGTATTATTGAACCTATTAAGTATGTTGAGTATAAAGGTACAAAGTATGTTGTTGACGGACATCATAGATTGAGGGCAGCAAAACAACTTGGATTGGATAAAATTCCAACTCAAAGGGTCTCGTTACCTTATAAAGGATATAAAACAATTAATGACTTGCTTTGGTTTGATTAAATAGGAAGGATGGTTATCAATGATATATATTACAGGTGATACACATATTCCGGTTGATATTCAAAAACTTTCTGCAAAGCATTTTCCGCAGCAAAAAGAAATGACTAAAAATGATTATGTGATTATATGCGGCGATTTTGGTGGTGTTTGGGACGGCAGCAATGAGGAAAAATATTGGATAAAGTGGCTTAAAAACAAAAACTTTACAACACTGTTTATTGACGGTAATCATGAAAATTTTGATATGCTTTATTCTCTTCCGATAGTAGAACTTTGCGGAGGAACTGCACACAAAGTTGATGATGGAATTTACCATTTAATACGTGGAGAGACATATACGATTGACGGGAAAAAAGTCTTCGTCTTTGGCGGAGCCGATTCCCACGATAAAGAGTACAGAATAGAAAGGAAAAACTGGTGGTGTGCTGAAATGCCAAATGAACAAGAATATAGTAATGCGGAAAAGAACCTTAAAAAGAATAATTTTGAGGTCGATTATGTGATAACCCATTGTGCGCCGACATCTGTTCAAAATGCTATTGCTCCAACATATGAAAAAAACAAGCTGACAGATTTTTTTGAGAGTATAAAAAATAAACTTATTTTTAAAAAATGGTTTTTTGGTCATTACCACAAAGATATTGTGCTTGATGATAAATTTGAAGGAGTGTTTAATAAAACTATTAGGATTTAATACGAAGATATTTTATATATTAAATCGTGTTATGCTGATTTTTAGAATAATTATAACAAGCGCTGATTTTTTGTCACCTGCTTCCTCTATTTCAGGAAGCAGGTGACTGCTTAATGGGTGCGGGAAAATCGGGGAATTTTGGGAATACAAAAGGCAATGCATTAGATGCATTAAGCAACCTTTTAACGGCGGCATCGCTAATTCCCGGACTTGACACATTTACTGATTTTGCGTCAATACCTGTTGATTTGCTGCGGGGCGATTTGCTATCGGCAGGACTTGACGCTGTGGGAATAATCCCCTTTGCCGGAGAAGTTGCAGACACGGCAAAACTTGCTAAAATGGCAGATAAAGCGGTAGATGCCGCTAAGACAACTAAGAAAACTTCAAAGATTTCAAGTGTGGTGGATAATGCTAAAAGTGTTGCTAAGAAATATAATCTTGGGGAAAATGGTTATTTTGGAACAAAGGGAAAAAATACTAGAGTATTTAAAAGTAATGACCCTATAAAATCTTCTGCCGATTTTTACAAAAAACTCAGCAAAGGTGGAATCGAAAGGATTTTACCAAATGGCAAAGGAGTGCAAACAATATTTTCCGATGAATCGAATATTGTTTATAGGGTAATCACAAAGACTCCAAATAGTCCGGCGGTAGAAATAACTGTTAAAACACCTGGTAAAATTAAACCGCAAAAAATCCATTTTATAAAATAAAGGAGTGCGATTGAATGATATATGTAACTTTAAATAATAATATGGAAAAAATGCTAAAAAACATAAAAGGATCTAAATTTATTTCATATGAGTGTGGAAAGATTTTCGGCAATGTATATGGGAACTTGAGAATCAATACAGATAAATTATCAGTAGAGATTACCAATCTTCAAAGAACAACCCCTTTTTTTGATACAGAAGAAGAGGTGGCTGGCTTTAAGTGTAAACTGGTAGATGGCAATAGTACTTTTAAGCCGTATTGCGAAGAACCATTTGAGACATTTGATGTAGGCGAAACTATTAACGATGTAGAAATTATAAATGATGCAATTTGTATAAATGATGGTGAATTTGAAATTGCATTTGATCAGGCGATCATCATAAGGATGGAAACTAAAATTATAATGTTTTCAAGAGACATATGGTTTTCCGAAGATATAACTATATCTGAACATGATAATTACAATTCTATATTTCCTATATCACAGGTTGTTGATTCCTGGTCGGACGATGGTGCCAACAAAGTGAATGTAACTAGAACAAGCAGAATATTATAGGACAAATCACCTGCTTCCTTTATTCCGGGAAGCAGGTGACTGCTTAATGGGTGCGGGAAAATCGGGGAATTTTGGAAATACAAAAGGCAATGCATATAGTCACCTTTTTACTCTGACATATGCGCTTTTGTGCCATAATTATGATATGTCCGGTATATATCGTGCCCTATTCCCAAGGGGAGCGGTGACAATGGCAGCAAATTTTGCCTTTGTTATTTGTGAATTATGCCGATTGACCGGCAGCAGTATTTTTGTTATAATTTATATTTAGGTTATGGAAATAAAATGTTTTTTATCCAAAATCGAATATTTTATATCCTTTTTGGTATATAAATTGCATTTTGAGTATGCTAAACTAAGAAGCATGCTGAACAGCTATGAAGAATTCAGGTCTATTATTAATAAATAAAAAGAGTGGAGAGAGATAGTATGGCAGTCAATCTTGAAAAGGTTGTTGAAAACTTTTCAGTCAAGGCGGGGATAGTTCCCTACGGAAACGGTCATATCAATGATACATATCTGCGCGAGGGAAATCCCGGATATATTTTGCAGAGAATTAACACGAATGTGTTCAAAGATCCGAACAGCGTCATGGAAAACATTGTAAATGTGACGGAGTATCTCAGAAGTGAAATTGTGAAGAACGGCGGAGATCCGGAGCGCGAAACGATGAATGTTATAAAGACAAAACTCGGGAAAAACTGCTACATGGCTGACAGCAACAATTATTTCAGAATGTATAAATTCGTATCAAACTCAAAATCATTTGATACTGCCGAAGACCCGGCGCTGCTTTTTGAAGCCGGAAAATCGTTCGGAAAATTCCAGCGTATGCTTGACGGATTTGACGCAAGCCTGCTGCATGAAACGATTGTGGATTTTCATAATACGCCGAAGCGCATTGAACAGCTTGAAGCTGCAATCAGAAAAAATTACGAAAACCGCACCGCGCGCGTTTCGGAAGAACTTGCCGCAGCAAAAAAATACTCGAAGTACGCTTCCCTTATTACAGACGCGATGGCGGACGGCAGCGTTCCGTCAAGGGTTACTCATAATGACACCAAGCTGAACAATGTTCTGTTTGATAAGGACACGCTCAAGGGAATCTGCGTTATTGACCTTGACACGGTTATGCCCGGCTCGGTTTTGTACGATTTCGGTGACGCATTGCGGTTCGGCGCTTCAAGCGGAGCTGAGGATGAAACCGATTTGTCAAAGATTTATTTCGACCTTGAAAAGTACAAAAGCTTTGCGGAAGGCTTCCTTGGTGAAGTCGGCGAGTGCCTTACGAAAAGGGAAGTCGAGCTTCTTCCGGAATCTGTGCTTATAATGACATATGAATGTGGAATCCGCTTTCTTGCAGATTATCTCAACGGCGATGTCTATTTTAAGATTCACAGAGAAAATCACAATCTTGACAGGGCGAGAACGCAGCTCAAGCTTGTTGCCGACATGGAATCCAAGCTGGATGAAATGCACAGCATTGCCGAAAGCTTTATTAAATAACAGATTATATAGGCATAACAGCGGCATGATGCAGGGTCTTGCATCATGCCGCCTTTTATATCACGGTAACGCTTAAGTCGGGCAGATGAATAATGCGCATGTCGCGGTTCATATGCTTGCCGTAGCGCAGGGTGTAACCCGTGCCGCCGCGGAAGCTCCCGTTCCACGCTGAGATAATCATCGAGGAGTTATCTACCATATATCTGTTCCGCGCAAGCATGCAGGTGGAAGTGTAATGCGGACTTATCAGCGTTCGTCCGTCGCATCTTTCCAGAATAGCGTCATATCGTGCGCGGTCAGCAGCGCTCCAGCCGGAGCATTGCTCGCTGCATGGGATAGCGGCATAAAGTTTCAGCGGAATACCGCTGTCCTTTTTTCTGATTACCTCTTCAGCGCAATATGTGTCAAACCCAAGCGCCATTCCGCAGTAAAAGCTGCTTATTCCGCTGTCTGCCGCGTCATCAATCAAATCGGATATTATTTGCTTAAGCTTTATGCATGAGGGGTCTTTTTCATTTGTATTCCAGGGTAATTGCTGAGGTCTGTGTCCGGTAAAGCAACAGAACAATTTCATCAATCCTTTTATCAGTTTAATAAGATTATAACATACTTTTTCCGAAAATGCAAACATTTGTTCGTATTTTTAGAAAAATTTTATGTAATTATTATACAACATAAAAAAATAAAATGCAATACAAATGTTATGCATACAATATAGAATTTTCAATATACAATAATATATATTGTGTATTGAGGTGCTGAATGTGAAAAAGTTTAAAATACCGACGGTTCCGCAGACAACAAATAAATGCATCCGGTTTCCGAATGATGTCATAGAGCAGATTGAGGCGGCAATTTCCGGTACCGGCTGCACCTTCACGGCGTTTGTTGTGGAGGCAGCGCGCGTTGCACTTGAAAATCTCAGGGAGGGTGAAGAGCGGCAAAGCTGAAAAAAGGAGGCGGCGGACAAAGCCACAACCCGATAAGGAAGTATTGGTTTTGAAAGCCGTTCTTTAAGTTTATACTTCGTAAACAGGCAGCCGTATACGTCAGTATTACGACTGCCTGTTTACTTGTCTAAATCTTAAATTCCGACCTTCAAAACTGCCCTGCACCCTGTAAACAATATTTTTTGATGAAGTTCAAGGCAAAAAAGCGAGTAATCCTGTCGGATTTCGAGCCTTTTTTAACGCTGAAATTCGCAAAAAAGATGTTTAGCAGGGCAATACTTCCTTATCTGGCTGTGGCTAAAGCCAATTGACTTTGTCCGCCGTCTATTATGCTGCCGGTTAATATCCGAGCCCGCTCAAAAAGCCTGAAAATCGTCTTTTTCTGTGTTGCCGGCTTGATATACGTCAGTATGACAAGCCCTTACGCCTTGAAAAATCCTGATTTTCAGACTTTTTCAGTCTTTCAGATTTATGCCTAAGCTCTCGGATGAGCTTTTTTGTATATTTTCTTTATATTTTCTTTCAAAACCTGGTTGTAGCGGCGCGTTGTTGCAACGTCCTTATGCCCCAGCATTTCCGAAACGGCACTGATATCGGCGCCGTTCTGCAGCAGATGCATTGCAAATGAATGCCGCAGTGTTTGCGCGTTTATTTCAGATTTAATGCCTGCCGCTTCCGCATAGCCGCGCAGTATCTTCCAAAAACCCTGCCGTGTGAGCGGATTGCCCGAGCAGTTCACGAAAAATGTTTTTTCGGAAGAGTTTCCCGTCATCAGCGGGCGCGCTTTTTTCATATATGCATCAAGCGATTCGGCAGCTTCTTTGCCGAGAGGAATATATCTGCCGCGGCAGCTGAGCATTTCGCTGCGCAGGTCAACATCGGATGTTTCGAGCGAGATAAGCTCCGACACCTTTATTCCGGTTGCATACAGCAGTTCAAGCATTGCCTTGTCACGGTAACCTTTCAGCGTTGTAGCTTTCGGCATATCAAGCAGGCGCGCAACATCGGCAGCGGAAATAAAACCGGGAATCGTTTTTTCGGGTTTCGGCATATCAAGACCGTATGTCGGGTCAACACTGACATATTTTTTTCTGAACATATAGTGATAAAATTTGCGCAGTGCAGCAACGGAACGGGCAATTGTGGAATTAGCCTTGCCCTTTTGGCGCATTTCATCAATATACGAGTGAAGCAAGGCGCTGTCTGCCGCAGCAAGCGCCTCATCATCGGAGTTTCCGATATAGCTGCAAAAATTATCAAGGTCACGCATATATGAAGCAAAAGTATTGTCCGAAAGCTTTTGCTTTTTTAAATATTTTCCGTATTCGTTTAGAATCGTTTCCATCAAAGTCACCCTTGGCTGATTAGATAGTGAATATATTTTATAATAATAACAAAAAAAAGTACATTCTCAAATTGCACATAAATAAAGAATAATTTCGTCATTTTAGAACAAAATAAGACTGAACGCCGAAAAAACAGCTGTTTCGGCAAGCGCGGAAATAACGGAAAATGCGAGCAGCACAAAAATATCTTTTCGCTTGAGTGCATCCGGTTCTCTTCCGGTGAGCAGAGCGTTTTTCCGCTTTTCACCCGTCAGCGCAGAATATACTGCCATTGCCGGAAGCACAGTCAGGCATTGGGGAATTACGGCAGCAGCGGCAGCGGCTGCCGATGATGAGCGGATTATGTACGATGCGGTGAAGCCGCACACACAGCCGCGGATAAGCATCACCGGCTGTGCGGCGCGAATCGGGGCAATGCACTGAGCAATAAAAATTGCAAGCAGCCAAAGAGTGTTCATCCAGATAAGACGTGCAGCGTCGGCGGGAGAGATACTGTCAGTCAGCTCAAATCTGCGCAAGTCCGCACTGTGTTTAAGCTGCCCGTAAAACAGAATCACACCGAGCATTGTGCCGATAAAAAAGTTAATGCCGACGGCAAGAAACGTTTTTTTTGCATCGTCTGAAAGCTTCAAGATTATCACCCCAAGACAATACTATGCCTGTCCTCCGTCAATTATTCCGACAAGTGCGGAGCACAACCCGTCCGTATCCGAAACAATTTTTAAAGCTCCGGCGCGCTCAAGTTCTCCCGGTTCGGAATAACCGTACGAAACGCCGATGCAGCCGATTCCGTTCTTTTTTGCACCGATGCAGTCATGCTCGCGGTCACCGACCATAACAGTGTGTTCTTTGTCAGCGCCGAGAAGCTCCATCGCCTTTTGTATCACAAGAGCTTTGTCGGTGAGTGTGCCGTCGAGCTCGCTGCCGACAATTTCGGTCATATACGGTGCAATTCCGTACTTTTCGGCTATGCGGACGGCGAATACTCTCGGTTTGCTTGTGGCAATTGCCATTACAGCGCCCAGCGAATGCAGTTTTTCAAGCATCGGGAGGATTCCGCCGTATATTTTATTTTCAAACAAGCCGATCGGGGCAAAACGTTCGCGGTATATTTCAACGGCGCGGACTGCATCGCTTTCCGAAAGCGCGGCATATTTCATAAACTGCTCCTTAAGCGGCGGTCCGATAAAGCAGGTGAGCGAATCGGGATCGCGCTCAATACCGAAATGCTTAAGCGCATAGCTGACGCACCGCGTTATGCCATCTTTTGGGTCGGTCAGCGTTCCGTCAAGATCAAAAAGAATAAATTCAGCCAATAAAAACACATCCTCAGCATTGATTTCGACATTATTTTATTATATAATATCATTTAAAGCTGTATTTGACAAGGGAGATTATAAAAATGCAAAAGACAAATGCTGTCAGAATGCTTGAAAAAGCAAAAATTCCTTTCACCGTCATTGAATATGAGGTTGACGAAAACGATCTTTCCGGTGTGCATATTGCGCGGCAGACGGCGCAGGAGGAGGAACGCGTTTTCAAAACGCTTGTGACCAGGGGCGACAAGCACGGATATGCCGTTTTTTGTATTCCGTGCGCAAAGGAAGTTGACCTTAAAAAAGCGGCTAAGCTGACGGGGGATAAGAAAATCGAATTTGTCCATGTCCGCGATCTCCTCGGTTTGACAGGTTATATCCGCGGAGGGTGCAGTCCCGTGGGAATGAAAAAGCGCTTTCCGACGTATTTTGACGAAAGTGCACTGAATTTCAATCTGATTTCGGTGAGCGGCGGCGCCCGCGGTATTCAGATTCTTGTGAATCCGCAGCAGCTTATTGAATTTGTCGGCGGAAAATGCGCCGATGTTACAACGGAGGATGACATATGAAAAAACAAACTGTTTTGCGGCTGAGCAAGCTTGCACTTCTGATGGCAACAGTAATCTGGGGATCAACGTTCTTTATTATGGAGGGAACGATTGAAAATATCGGCATTTTTACGCTGCTTGCATCGCGCTTCACGATTGCCGCCGTTATTCTGGCGGCAGTGCTGCACAAAAGCCTGAAAAAGCTTGACTGCGGATATATAGTGCGCGGCTGCGTGATGGGCGTTCTTGTGCTTTCGGCTTACATAGCTCAGACCTACGGATTGGCAGATCCCGGTACGACTGCCGGAAAAAATGCGTTCCTTACGGCGATTTATTGTATCCTTGTTCCGTTTATGTTTTGGGCGATAAAAGGGGTGCGCCCGGACAGGTACAATATTATTGCCGCAATTATGTGTATACTCGGAATAACGCTCGTTTCAATGACAGGGAATGATTTTTCGGGCGGAATATGCCGCGGCGACCTTTTAACGCTGCTCGGCGGTGTGTTCTATGCGATGCATATGACGGCTGTTTCAATCTTTTCGAAAGACAGAGACATTCTGCTGCTTACAATGCTGCAGTTCCTCTCGGCAGGTCTGATTGCATGGATTCCGGCAGCGCTGTTTGATACATTTCCCTCATCGCTTTCATATACAACGGTGCTGGCAATTCTCTATCTTGCGGTTATGGCAACCTGCGTTTGCTATGTGCTGCAGAATGTGGGGCAGAAATTCACTCCTCCGGCAACAGCGGCGCTCATTCTCAGCCTTGAAGCCGTTTTCGGAGTTATATTTTCAGTAATATTTACATCGGAAACGGTGACGCTCAGACTCTTTGTCGGCTTTGCGGTGATATTTGCGGCAGTGCTCGTTTCCGAAGTGAAGCCGGCTTTCCTCGGAGGGCGTAAGCAATGAAGGAACGTATTTATACAATTGCCCTGAATGACGCAATCGGGGAAAAATGCGGCTGTGTGCTGTGTACACTTGAAAAAAAGCTTGAGGAGGATGCCGCGGCGTACTTTCTCGGCCCGTCGCTTATGGAACCGGACGGCAGGCAGCTGACGAACGAAAAGGGTTTTTGCCGCAGGCATATGAATATGCTGCTCGGCAGAGGGAACAGGCTCGGACTTGCTCTCACGCTCGAAACGCATCTGAAAGAGCTTGCGGACAGCTTGTCCGTTAAGAAAAAGCGCGGACTGACGGGTGCATCGGTCGATTTTCGCATGTGCTCGGAGGAGCTTTATTCACGGTTTTGCAGCTGTGCACTGTGTGATAAGCTGAATATGCAGATGCTTGCGGCGGCGGAAAATATGGTGTTTCTGCTTGAAAACGAGCAGGAATTCCGCGAAAAATTTGAAGCCTCGGGCGGTCTTTGCCTTGAGCATTTTGCGCTGACAGTGCAAGCTTCGGAAAAGGAGCTTTCCGGAAAAAAAGCGGAGAAATTCATTTCATACCTGTATGCATTTCAGAAAAAGGAGATTATAAGGCTTAATGAGCTTGTGCACGAATTTACGCTGTCGTTCGATTACCGCAGCGCAGGCAAGCCGCTGAGCGAAGAAGCTGCGCAGAGCGTTGAAAAGGCGGCAAAAATGCTGACGAAATTTTAAAAGCTGTAATAAAAACAGCTGCGGAAGAAAAAAATAATACACAGAGGTTTTTTCTCTGTGTATTATTTTTTTGGAGGAATCCGCAAATGAAAAGCATTGTAACGATAGGTGAATCAGTTGTTAATTTGGTTTGCAGCGGACAGGGCACATCGCTCGAAAATGCGCAAAGCTTTGAAAAGATGCCGGGCGGTGCGCCGGCAAATGTTGCCGCGGCAGTGGGCAGACTTGGCGGCTCGGCGCAAATGATAACGCGCGTCGGGCGTGATTCGTTCGGAGATTTCCTTATCGGGGATCTTAAGGAATCGGGCGTTGATACGGAGCTTGTCAGGCGCACCGATAAAGCAAACACTCCGGTTGCGTTTGTTGCTTATGATGAAAGCGGCAAGCGTGATTTTGTAATATATCACGAATATGGTGCGGAAAGATTTATAACGCCCGACATGATACGTGAGGATATATTTAAAAAATGTGCCGTTTTGTACTTCGGCTCACTGGGTCTTTGCGGAGAAGCGCCGCGCCGTGCGCATCGCAAAGCCATTGAATATGCAAGAAAAAACGGAGCGCTGATTGCATTTGACCCGAATCTGCGCCCGATAAGAGGAATAAGTTCCGAGGAGCTGCGCACAAATATTTCGCATTTTCTTCCGCTGACGGATATTGTCAAGCTTTCGGAAAACGAGCTTTCAAAAATAAGCGGCACACGGAGCAGGGAAAAATCTTTCCGGCTGCTGCTTGCCCTCGGCTGCAAATGTATAATAATGACGAAAAACAGCGGCGGGGCAGAGACGATACTAAACGACGGACGAAGAATCAGCCTTCGCGGCGAGGGGGAATTTCCGCTTGCCGCCGGCAGCGGAGACCGTTTTTTCGGAGCTTTTTTGTTCGGTTTGACGAAAAAAGGCGTTGCACGAAGCGAACTTGCAAGGCTTTCGGACGAGGAGTATTCGGAGCTGCTGCAATTTGCTTTTGAGTATGCAGCTAAAAGAACAGGGGAATGACTTTTCCCCTTCAGACTGTCGAAAAAGTCGGTCAACCGCAAGCAAGTCATAATTTTTATCACATTAATTTTAAAGAATTTTTGATTCAAAAGCAAACTGCAATCAAATCTGATATTGGTTTGTATCAACTGCCAAACCCCGAAATTTCGGGGTTTTTGCTTGCTTCCGTCCGGCACGCACTCTAACGTACCTTTGTACGCCGACGAGTGCGCGCCGAACAGATTTACCTTCCTTTTTCAACGTCTGCCAGCGTGTCGATAGGTTTATCGACACGCTGCAGGGGAATGATGTTTTTTCCCCTTTTACATATATTTTGTTGGAAAACGATAATTTTTTAGCGATATAAAGCAAAGAAACGTACAAAAACACGATTGAAATACAATTTTTTTCGTGATATAATAATTAGGATATTGAAATAAGAGGTGTATATATGAACAAAATATCAATTATCGGAACCGGAAGCGTTGGTTCAACAATTGCGTACACGCTTACAGTAATGGGTCTTGCGTCGGAAATTGTGATGATCGATATAAACAATGAAAAAGCGCTCGGAGAAGCACTTGACATAAGGCAGGGAACGCCGTTTTGCGGTGCCTGTTCGATTTATGCCGGAGAATACCGCGATGCGGCGGATTCCGACATTGTGATTCTGACCTCCGGAGTTGCGAGGAAACCCGGTCAGTCAAGACTTGAACTGGCGCAGACAAACGTTGATATTACAAAGTCAATTATCCCCGAGATTACGAAGTATGCTCCGGAAGCTACATATATAATAGTAAGCAATCCCGTTGATATTTTGACATACACATTCCACAAGTTTTCCGATCTTCCCGAAAACCGCATAATCGGTTCGGGAACAATTCTTGACACGGCGCGCCTGCGCGCAAGACTTTCGGAGTACTATAACATTAATCAGGGGAATGTTCATGCGTATGTTTTCGGGGAACACGGAGATTCGTCGTTTATTCCGTGGTCTGTTGCGAATATTTCGAACATTCCGATTGCGCAGTGCTCCAAGCTTATTAACACAACGGGGATAACCGCACCTGAGCTTAATTATGCTGAAATCGAGCAGTATGTAAGAAAATCGGGCGGCAGAGTTATCGCGCGAAAGGGCGCAACTTTTTATGCGGTTTCGATTTCCGTTTGCCATATCTGCAAATGTATTCTCAGCGGAATTGATACAACAATGACCGTTTCCACCATGATGCACGGCGAGTACGGAATTGACGATGTGTGCCTGAGTACGCTGAATATGGTTGGCTGCGACGGTGTGCGCGGAAAGGTGAACGTTGCACTGACGGCTGACGAGGAAGAAAAGCTTCGCCACAGTGCGCAGACACTTAAGGACGTTATAAAAAATCTTGAAATATAAGCAAGGCATTTTCTGTCTGCAAAAAGAAAGGTGAATAAAATGGAATATCGTATTGAACATGATTCCATGGGAGAAATGAAAGTTCCTGCCGACCGTCTTTGGGCGGCACAGACGCAGAGAAGTCATGAGAATTTTAAAATCGGCGTGGATATTGAAACAATGCCGCGCGAAATCACCCATGCATTCGGCATACTGAAAAAGGCGGCGGCGCTTGCAAATGCAGAGCTTAAGCCGGAAAAGATGACGAAAGAGAAGCTTGACGCAATTTCGAAAGCATGCGACGAGGTTATATCGGGTGAACTGAACAGCCATTTTCCGCTTGTCGTATGGCAGACGGGTTCGGGAACGCAGTCGAACATGAATGCTAACGAAGTTATTGCAAACCGCGCAAATCAGATTGCCGGCACAAAGCTTTGCCATCCGAACGATGATATAAACATGAGCCAGTCCTCGAACGATACGTTCCCCACAGCGATGCATATTTCTGCCGTTACGGCAATTGAAGATAAGCTGCTTCCGGCGGTTGAGCTGCTGATTGAAACCTTTAAACGCCTTGAAGCCGAAAACGAGGGAATCGTTAAATCGGGCAGAACGCACTTGCAGGATGCAACACCCATTAAGTTCAGCCAGGAAATTTCCGGCTGGCGCGCAAGCCTTGAGCGTGACGCAGAGCTGCTGAAGCTTGCGGTGAAGCCGCTTTACGAACTGGCGCTCGGCGGAACGGCTGTCGGCACGGGTCTTAATGCACCGAAGGGATTTTCCGAGCTTGTTGCCGAAAAGGTTGCCGGTCTTACGGGAAAAAGCTTTGTGACAGCGGAAAATAAGTTCCATGCCCTCACTTCAAAGGATGAGCTTGTGTTTGCGCACGGCGCAATAAAGGCAACCGCCTGCGACATGATGAAGATTGCAAACGATGTTCGCTGGCTTGCGTCCGGTCCGCGTGACGGTCTCGGTGAAATTCATATCCCGGAAAATGAACCCGGCTCTTCAATCATGCCCGGAAAGGTTAACCCAACGCAGTGTGAAGCGGTTACGATGGTTGCCGTTCAGGTTATGGGAAACGATGTTGCTGTCGGAATGGCGGCTTCACAGGGCAATTTTGAACTGAATGTGTTTATGCCCGTTGCGGCATACAATTTCCTTCAGTCGGCAAGGCTGCTTGCGGAGGCAATTGTTTCGTTTAATAACAACTGCGCTGCAGGAATCACTGCAAACAAGGAAAAGATGTACCACAATCTGCACAATTCGCTCATGCTTGTTACAGCGCTTAATCCGTACATCGGATACGAGAATGCTGCAAAGACGGCGAAAAAAGCATATAAGGACAACATTTCTCTCAAAGAGGCTTGTGTGCAGCTTGGCTTTTTGACGGAGGAGCGTTTTGACGAGGTATTCCATCCCGAGCAGATGGTCTGATAAATATTTTTGTGAGGGGAGTTAATGATCAGAATATGAAAGTCAGTTATTTTCCCGGCTGTACTCTCCGTACAAAGGCAAAGGAGCTTGATTTCTATGCCCGCCGCTGTGCCGAGGTTCTCGGTTTTGAGCTGTGCGAAATAGAAAACTGGCAATGCTGCGGCGGCGTTTTTGTGAGCGCTAAGGATGAAATTGCATCCAAGCTTTCAAGCGTACGTGCACTTGTTGCCGCAAGAGATGCCGGTCAGCCTTTGGTCACGGTGTGCTCAGCCTGTCATAATGTTATAAAGCAAACGAATTACGCAATGCAAAACGATGCGGATTTTGCCGCAAAGGTAAATTTATATATGCAGCAGGACAAGAATCCGTCCGAGCCTTATTCGGGTGAAACGGAGATTTATCATTATCTTGAATGGCTGCGCGGTAAGGTCGGATTTGATAATATTAAAAAAGCGGTTGTGAATCCGCTTGCCGGTAAAAAAATTGCAGCTTACTACGGCTGCATGCTTCTGCGCCCGGGAAAGGTTATGCACTTTGATGATCCGGAAAATCCGAAAATAATGGAGGATTTCATAAGCGCGCTCGGAGCGGAGCCTGTAATTTACGCTCAGAGAAACGAATGCTGCGGAGGATATGTTGCGCTTGAGGATGCGGAATCGGCAAAGAGAAAGTCAAACGCCGTTTCATCCGACGCCGCAGGTCACGGTGCGGAAATGATTGTAACGGCTTGTCCGCTTTGCAAATATAATCTTGTTAAGAGCGGAAGCACAGTGCCGGTGGTTTATTTCACTGAGCTTTTGGCTGATGCGCTCGGCGTAAAGGGGGATTACCATGCAGAATAAAAATGAGCTTCGGAAGGAGCAGATTCTCCGCATGAGCGGCGTTAATCCGCGCAAGTGTATGCGTTGCGGAAAATGCTCCGGCACATGTCCTTCCTACGGCGAGATGGAGTACCATCCGCATCAGTTTGTATATATGGTTGAAAACGGTGAGCTTGACGCGCTTTTAAAATCCGATTCAATATATAAATGCCTTTCATGCTTTGCATGCGTGGATCGCTGTCCGCGCGGCGTTGAACCGGCAAAACTTATTGAGGCGCTGCGCCTGACGGTTATCCGCGAAAAAGGTGCAAATCATATGACGGCGGACGATATACCGCCGCTTGTTGATGATGATATGCCCCAGCAGGCGCTGATGAGCGCCATGCGTAAATATTCCAAGTAAGAAAGGAGAAACAGACCATGCAGAGAATTGGAGTTTTTGTCTGCCACTGCGGCACGAACATTGCCGGAACGGTGGACGTTAAAGCAGTTGCCGAGGCGCTGAAGAACGAACCGGGTGTTGTTTTCTCCACGGATTATCAGTATATGTGCTCTCAGGCAGGGCAGGACATGATAAAGGAAGCCGTTAAGGAAAATAATCTCACAGGCTTTGTTGTGTGCTCGTGTTCGCCGCGTATGCATGAGGCAACGTTCCGCAAAACGGCAGCCGCTGCCGGCATTAATCCTTATATGGTTGAAATTGCAAATATCCGCGAGCAGTGCTCCTGGGTACATAAGGAAATGCCGATAGGAACTGAAAAGGCAATTATCCTTGCAAAGGCGGCTGTTGCAAAAGTTAATCTCAATGCGCCGCTCACTCCTGGTGAAAGTCCGGTAACGAAGCGCGCGCTTGTTATCGGCGGCGGTATTGCCGGAATCCAGACAGCGCTCGACATTGCGGACGCAGGCTTCCCGGTTGATATTGTTGAAACGAAGCCGACAATCGGCGGAAAAATGGCACAGCTCGATAAAACTTTCCCAACGCTTGACTGCGCTGCCTGTATCCTGACTCCGAAAATGGTTGAGGTTGCACAGAATGACAAAATCCGTATCTTTTCATATTCTGAGGTTACGGAGGTTAAGGGATTTGTCGGCAGCTTTGATGTTACAATAAAGCGCAAGGCAAGGTATGTTAAGGAAGATATATGCACCGGCTGCGGTCTTTGCACGGAGAAATGTCCGCAGAAAAAAGTTCCGAACGAGTTTAACCTCGGCATGGATAACCGCCGCGCAATTTATATCCCTTTTGCACAGGCAGTGCCGAAAGTTGCCACAATCGACCCGAATTACTGCACAATGCTGAAAACCGGCAAGTGCGGCCTTTGCTCAAAGGTTTGCTCGGCAGGTGCGATTGATTACAAGGCACAGGATGAATATATTGAAGAAAAGTACGGCGCAATTGTTGCCGCAACGGGATTCAATCCCATATCTATGGAGAAATTTGACGAGTTTGCTTATTCGCAGTCCAAGGACGTTATAACATCGCTTGAACTTGAACGCCTTATGAATGCGGCAGGTCCTACCGGCGGTACGCTCCTGCGCCCGTCGGACGGGGAGCATCCGCATAAAATCGTGTTTGTTCAATGCGTTGGTTCGCGCTGCAGTACCTGTGCCGAAAAAGGCAAGGAATACTGCTCAAAGATTTGCTGTATGTACACGGCGAAGCATGCAATGCTTATCCGCGATAAATACCCTGATACGGACGTTACGGTGTTCTACATTGATGTCCGCACCCCGGGCAAGAACTTTGACGAGTTTTACCGCCGCGCCGTTGAGGAATACGGTGTGCATTATATAAAGGGAATGGTCGGCAAAGTAACGCCTGACGGAGGAAAGCTCAAGGTTCAGGCTTCTGACCTGCTCGACGGAAAGCAGCTTCATATTGACGCTGATCTGGTGGTGCTTGCAGCGGCAATTGAGCCTGATAAGTCGGCGCGTCCGCTTGCAACAATGCTGACGGCGAGCATGGATACAAATGATTTCTTCACGGAGGCGCACCCCAAGCTTCGCCCCGTTGAAAGTCCCACGGCAGGCGTGTTCCTTTCGGGAACGTGCCAGGGTCCGAAAGATATTCCCGAAACGGTTTCGCAGGCAGGTGCTGCCGCGTCTAAGGTTATCGGTCTTTTGTGCAAGGATAAGCTGACGGGAAATCCGTGCATTGCTCATTCCGATGAAATGATGTGCAACGGCTGCTCAACATGTGCAAACGTTTGTCCGTACGGCGCAATAACGTACGTTGAAAAAGAATTCAGAATGCCCGACAGAACAACAAAGGTTCGCCGCGTTGCTTCCGTTAACGAGGCTGTGTGCCAGGGCTGCGGCGCCTGCACGGTTGCCTGCATGTCGGGAGCAATGGATCTGCGCGGCTTCTCAAGCAAACAGATTATGGCGGAGGTAGATGCAATATGCAAATGAATGAATATAAACCGCTGATTGTCGCATTCTGCTGCAATTGGTGTTCATATGCCGGCGCAGACCTCGCCGGAAACAACAGGCTTAATTACCCGGCTGACGTTAAAATTATCCGCGTTCCCTGCTCGTGCAGGGTGAATCCCATGTTTATTCTCCGCGCATTTCAGCGCGGAGCGGACGGAGTTATAATCTGCGGCTGTCACCCTGGTGACTGCCATTACACATCGGGAAACTACTATACACGCCGCCGCATGGCGCTGCTGTTCTCAATGCTTGATTATCTCGGCATTGAAAGAGAGCGCACACGCGTTGAATGGGTCAGCGCGGCAGAGGGCGCAAAGTTTGCCGCAACCATGAACGATTTTGCTCAGAAGGTTGCCGCTCTCGGAGAAAACAAGAGATTGGAGGATTTGCGATGCAGGAAATAAAACGCGAAACGCTGACGGAAAAAGCTTCCGAACTTTTGAAAAACGGCACTGTTGACCGTGTGCTCGGGTGGAAAAGCGGCGAGCTTGATTATGACGTGACCCCCGCTGTTTTCTCAGACTGTGAAGAACTTGAAAAGGAGTTTGTCTGGAACGGCTTCTGCGGCGCCAATTTCTCGAAATATCTTATAAAGGAAACTGCACAGACGGAAAGCAAGGTTCTGGTTTTCCTCAAACCGTGTGACACGTATAGCTTTAATCAGCTGCTTACGGAGCACCGCTTTGACCGCGAAAAGGTTTATGCCGTCGGAATTCCGTGCGATGGTATGCTTGATATAAATAAAATAAAGGAAAGTGCCGATGGCATTTCCTCCGTTTCCGATAACGGCGAAACAATTGAGATTGAAACGCTTTATGACGGAGAGATTTCACTGGAAAAAAATGTGATGCTCCTTGAAAGATGCGCTTGCTGCAAGTCAAAAAAGCATGTTGCGTATGACGAACTGCTCGGCGAAGATGGCGAAGTTCTTGATTCCGCCCGTTTTGACGAGGTTGAAAAGCTTGAAAAAATGACTCCCGATGAAAGATTTTCTTTCTGGCAGGGTGAGCTTTCGCGCTGCATCCGCTGCAATGCCTGCCGCGATGTATGTCCGGCATGCACCTGTGAAAAGTGCGTGTTTGACAATCCTGAATCGGGTGTGCAGAACAAGGCGGCGGCAAACTCATTTGAGGAAAAAATGTTCCATATAATCCGCGCGTTTCATGTTGCCGGCCGCTGCACCGATTGCGGCGAATGTTCGCGTGTTTGTCCGCAGCATATTCCGCTTCACCTGCTGAACCGCAAGTTCATCAAGGATATTGATGAATTTTACGGCGAATATCAGGCAGGAGCTGAGGCAGGAAGCCGCGCTCCGATTGTGAATTATACAACGGGGGATATAGAACCCTCAGAGGCTGTCGGAAGGGGTGAGCAGAATGCGTAAAATTTCGCTTGACAAGCTTGATAAGCTGTTTGCGGCAATTGCCGCGGAAATGTCGCTTTATCTGCCTGTTGACACAAAGGCAGGGGCGAAGTTTGACATATGGGAAAGCGGAAAAACGCTTTCCGAATCGCTCAACACAGTTCGCAGTGCAAAGGATTTCTTTTTTCCGCAGACGGAAAACCTGATGGATTTTAAGGTTGAGGGCAAAAATATCGAAGTTATCGACACACGCAAAGAGTGTGAGAATTTTGTTATATTCGGCGTTCGTGCGTGTGATGTTAAGAGCTTTGAAGTGCTTGACCGCGTGTTCCTTTCCGAACCGGCTGATACTTACTATAAAAACCGCCGTGAGCATGGTATTATAATGTCGCTCGCATGCGAAAAGCCTGCCGAAACGTGCTTTTGCAAATCGTTCGGAATTGACGCAGCGCAGCCGGAGGGGGACATTGTCTGCCACAAAACGGCTGACGCATTGTATCTTGAGGCAAAAAGCGAAAAAGGAGAAGCGCTTTTAAAATCGGTTGAGAGCGTGACGGATAACGCCGATGCCGCCCCTGTTGAGGAGCAGAAGACGCTTATCCGCGAAAGATATTCAAAGCTTCCGTTTGCGGAGCTTTCGGCAGATAAATTCGGAGCGGGCAAAACGGCTGAGTTCTTTGATGACCCGGCATGGAAAGAGCTTTCCGAGTCGTGCCTCGGCTGCGGTACCTGCACTTTCGTCTGCCCCACATGCCAGTGCTATGATATAAAGGATTTCAATACGGGTCACGGAGTTAAGCGCTTCCGCTGCTGGGATTCGTGTATGTATTCCGATTTCACGAAGATGTCGGCAGGGCAGCCGCGCCTTACTCAGCTTGAACGCTTCCGTCAGCGCTTTATGCATAAGCTTGTATATTATCCGGAAAATAACGACGGGTTGTTCTCGTGCGTCGGCTGCGGCAGATGCGTTGCGAAATGCCCGATAAAAATGAACATAGTTAAGGTTATGAAAAGGTTGGGAGGTCAGAAAAATGGCTGAAATTAAAGAACCCCTCATTCCCGTTGTGGGCGTTGTAACCGATATCCGAATCGACACGCCCGATGTCAAGACCTTCCGTGTTGTAACGCCGGACGGCAAAAAGGCATTTGAGCATAAACCCGGTCAGTGCGCGATGCTTTCAATCCCCGGGGTCGGCGAAGCGATGTTTTCAATAACGTCATCTCCGACAAATACTGAGTTTATGGAATTTTCAATTAAAAAATGCGGCTGTGTGACTGAGTGGCTTCATTCCATGGAGGTTGGTCAGCAGATTACAATCCGCGGACCCTATGGCAGGCCTTTCCCCGTAGACGATGAGTTTGCAGGGCAGGATTTGCTGTTCATCGCCGGAGGTATCGGTCTTGCTCCGCTTCGCTCTGTTATCAACTATTGCCGTCATTATCGTGACCGCTACGGTAAAATCGACATTGTGTACGGCTCGCGCAGTATGCAGGATCTTGTTGATTATAAGGAAATAATTGATGAATGGTCGGGCGATGAGAATGTTAACGTGCATCTCACGATTGACCGCGAGCAGCCGGAGTGGAACGGTCATGTCGGCTTTGTTCCGAATTATGTTAAGGAGCTTGGCTTTTCAACGGATAAAACCGCTGTGCTCTGCGGTCCGCCTATAATGATTAAATTTACTCTGGCGGGACTTCAGGAACTCGGCTTTGACAAAACTCAGGTTTATACAACGATGGAGCTTCGCATGAAGTGCGGCATCGGCAAATGCGGCAGATGCAATATCGGAGCAAAATATGTCTGCAAGGACGGCCCCGTTTTCCGCTGCGATGAACTTGACGAGCTTCCGAATGAATATTGATAAGGAGAGTTTGAATATGGAAAATATGGTTGATGTTTACCTGTTCGGCAAAAAGTACAGTGTGCCGGACAATCTCACCATTATGCGCGCAATGGAATATGCAGGGTATCAGCTTGTGCGCGGCTGCGGCTGCCGCAACGGTTTCTGCGGCGCATGCGCAACAATCTACCGCATTAAGGGTGACAGAGAGCTTAAAACCTGTCTTGCCTGCCAGACAAAGGTTGAAAACAACATGTATGTTGCAACACTGCCTTTCTTTCCGCTTGTCAAGCAGGTTTACGATATTGAAAAAATTAAACCCACAGAGCAGATAATGATGCAGCTTTATCCCGAGATCTATGCGTGTGTGGGCTGCAATGCCTGCACAAAGAACTGCACTCAGAGCCTTAACGTTATGCAGTATATTGCATATGCTCAGCGCGGCGAGTTTGACAAATGCGCAGAAGAATCGTTTGACTGCGTTATGTGCGGCGTTTGTTCATCGCGCTGTCCGGCAGGCATTTCGCATCCGCAGGTTGCAATGCTTGCAAGAAGGCTGAACGGAAAGTATCTTGCTCCGAAAACAGAGCACCTTGAAAACCGCGTTAAGGAAATCAAGGACGGCACATTTACAGAGCTGATTGAAAACCTTATGGGAAAACCCGTTGAGGAACTCAAAGAGCTTTACAATAACAGAGAAATCGAAAAGTAAGGAGGGATAAGCATGTATTCAAAAGAATTTCAGGAATCGCTTAAGGCAGTTGAGGCGGCGCGCAAGGAAAACATTGCCTATGAGCCTAAGCGCATGACAGCACAGGAGAAGGACGATTTGCTTGCGGCTTATCATCCCGATTATAAAAAAAGTGAATTCAGTGAGCTTAAAATAGGCCCCAATAAGGGTGAATCCGTTCCGCATGAGCTTTGCGAAATGCTTCAGGCACACAGCAGAATCAGCGCGGCGGACGTAAATCTTGACGATGTTACATATGATGTTGACGTGCTTATCATCGGCGGCGGCGGCGCAGGCGCGTCGGCTGCAATCGAGGCGGACAACGCAGGCGCGAAAACGATGATTGTCACAAAGCTGCGCATGGGTGACGCAAACACCATGATGGCGGAGGGCGGAATCCAGGCGGCGGATAAGCCGAACGATTCGCCGGCAATTCATTTTGTGGACGCATTCGGCGGCGGTCACTATGCGGCAAAGCGCGAGCTTTTGGCAAAGCTTGTGTGCGACGCTCCCGAGGCGATTCTCTGGCTGAATAACCTTGGCGTTGAATTCGACAAGGAAGAGGACGGAACGATGATAACAACGCACGGCGGCGGCACATCGCGCAAGCGTATGCATGCGGCAAAGGATTATTCCGGTGCGGAAATCATGCGCACACTGCGTGATGAGGTTATCAACCGCAATATCCCGATTGTTGACTTTACTTCCGCAATCGAACTTATTCTGGACGAAAGCGGCAAAGCCGCAGGCGCTGTTCTTATGAACATGGAAACACATGAGCTGATGGTTGCGCGCGCAAAGACTGTTATAATCGCAACCGGCGGCGCAGGAAGAATGCATTATCAGGGTTTCCCGACCTCCAATCACTACGGCGCAACGGCTGACGGTCTTGTTCTCGGTTACCGTGTTGGCGCGAAGCTTCTTTATCCCGAAACGCTTCAGTATCATCCCACCGGTGCGGCATTTCCGCAGCAGATATTCGGCGCCCTTGTAACCGAAAAGGTTCGTTCGCTCGGTGCAAAGCTCGTTAACCGCGACGGTAAGGTGTTTATGCATCCGCTTGAAACGCGTGACGTTTCCGCAGCGTCGATTATCCGTGAATGTTCCGACCGCGGCGAGGGTGTTGACACGGGCAGCGGCAGCGCCGTTTGGCTCGACACTCCCATGATTGAAGCAATCGGCGGAGAGGGTACTATTGAGAAACGTATCCCGGCGATGATGAGAATGTTTGCAAGCTACGGAATCGATATAAGAAAAGAACCGATTCTTGTTTATCCCACGCTGCATTATCAGAACGGCGGACTTGACATAAACGTAAACGGAATGACAACAAACGTTGAAAATCTGTTTGTTGCAGGTGAAGCTGTCGGAGGAATCCACGGCAAAAACCGCCTTATGGGAAATTCGCTGCTCGATATTATCGTGTTCGGCAGAAATGCCGGTCAGAATGCGGCGGCGTGTGCAAAGAACGTTAAGCTCGGAAAGCTCACGCTTGACCACATTGCAAAATTCGACGCGGAGCGCGAAGCAGCCGGAATAAAAACGGACGCGGTTTCGCCCAAGCTTCTTCCCAACTACACGAATAAAAAAAGTGAAATATAAGCTGATGCACACGTTTTCTGCCGAAAACGTGTGCGCACGCTTAAAAAGAGGGGTTTTATAGGATGAATTTATTAAACGGCGTTATTAAAATATCGGATGTTTCATATCTGATATTTTCGATAATGATAATAGTTGCGCTCGGATATCTTCTCGGGCGAATCACAATAAAAGGCGTTTCTCTCGGAACTGCCGGCGTGTTTGTTGTGTCGCTGCTTTACGGAGCGTTTTTTTATGAAAAGCTTACGAATGCGCTTCAGAGCGCGGAAATTGCGCATAACGGACTGAAGATAGTTGAAAATCTCGGACTTGTGTTCTTTGTAACCTCGGTCGGATTTATTGCAGGTCCGAAATTCTTCAAAAATCTGAAGAACAATTTTAAATCGTACATACTTCTCGGAATTGCAATAATTCTTTCGGGCGGACTCACGTGCGTTCTGTGCTATCTTATCGGAAGCCGCTTTGAAACGGATAAAACGCAGTTCCTTGCGTTAATGGACGGTCTGCTTTCGGGCTCGCTCACAACAACTCCGGGATTTTCCGCAGCTAAGGAAACCGTGAGAAACGTGTTCTCATCAAATGCGGCAATGGCAAACGAGCTTGAATCCGCCGTAACCGTCGGTTACGGAATTGCATATCTTTTCGGCGTTATCGGCGTTGTTCTGTTTGTGCAGATTCTTCCCAAAATTGTTCATGCCGATATGGATGAGGAACGCAAAAAGCTTGCAAGCGTTGACACCGGTGCGGTAAAAAAGGAAAATTTAAAGCTTATTGATATTGACGATATGGGTCTCGGCGCTTTCGGCCTTGCCGCCGTGATCGGTTTAATTCTCGGAAATATCAGGATTCCGCTTACTTCGCAGGGTCTTTCGGGAACCTGCTTTTCCCTGACAACCACCGGCGGCGCACTTATCACCGCGCTTGTATTCGGTCATTTCTCACATATCGGAAAAATTAACATTATGCCGCCGAAGAGCACTCTCGGCTGCCTTCGTGAGCTTGGACTGATGATTTTCCTCATAGGCGCGGGTGTTGCCGGCGGTGCAAACTTCGTTAAATATTTCAAACCGGTTTACTTCCTGTACGGCGCTTTGATGACGCTTGTTCCGATGATTATCGGATTTATCGTGGCAACAAAGGCGCTCCGCCTCAGCCTGCTCAACTCGCTCGGTTCGATAACAGGCGGAATGACAAGCACCCCGGCGCTCGGCACACTTATCCATGTTGCCAAAACAGAGGATGTTGCCTCGGCTTATGCCGCAACATATCCCATTGCGCTTCTTGCAGTTGTGCTGGTGTCGCAGTTTATGATTGTTATATTTGCTTAATATTAACAAAAATTATTCATGGCATGAATGAAAACGCAAAAAGATGATTATAATGTTATTGAAGGAGTTGATAGCCATGGATAACACTGCTTTGGTAATCGCCATAATCGGCGCACTTAACTGGGGATCGATAGGTCTTTTCGGCATTGACCTTGTAGCAATGCTTTTCGGCGGTCAGTCGGCTGTTCTCAGCAGGATTATTTACACTGTTGTCGGCATTGCCGGACTGTGGTGTATAACGCTTCTCTTCAAGGAAAAGCTGCCCGTCAGTGAAACGCAGCATTCACACTGAGAAATCTTCTGGCAGACGTTGAAAAAGAAAGGTAAATCTGTTCGGCGCGCACTCGTCGGCGTACAAAGGTACGTTAGAGGGCGCGCCGGACGGAAACAAGCAAAAGCCCTGAAATTTCGGGGTTTGGAGGTTGAGGCAAACAAACATCTGATTTAAGTGCAATTTGTTTTTGAATCAAAAATTCTTTAAAATTAATGTGATAAAACTTATAGCTTGCTTGTGGTTGACCGACTTTTTCGACAGTCTGAAATCAGCATATGCCATGCGCGGCATATGCTGATTTATTTTTATATGTTTTTTGCGATATCCTTTTTCAGCCGTTCAATTATCCTTTTTTCAAGGCGCGATATATAGCTTTGACTTATCCCAAGCATATCGGCAACCTCTTTTTGTGTTTTTTCGGCTCTGCCGCCAAGTCCGTAGCGCATTTCCATAATCTGTTTTTCGCGCTCGCCAAGCCTTGACATCGCCGATTTAAGCAGCTGGCGCTCAACCTCCTCCTCAAGGCGGCGGTCAACGCTGTCGTCATCGCTGCCGAGTATATCGCTTAAGAGAAGCTCGTTTCCGTCAAGGTCAACATTGAGCGGCTCATCAAACGATATTTCTGTTTTCTGAGAATTATTTTTACGGAGGTACATCAGAATTTCATTTTCTATGCAGCGGCTGGCATATGTGGCGAGCTTTATATTTTTGTCGGTTCTGAATGTATTGATTGCTTTTATTAGTCCGATTGTTCCGATTGAAACAAGGTCGTCAACGCATATGTTCGTATTTTCAAACTTTTTTGCAATATAGACAACAAGCCGCAGATTCCGCTCAATCAGAATTCGGCGGCTGTCCGGCTCGGTTATCGTAAGCAGATACTTCCGTTCCTCTTCCGGCGGCAGCGGAGGGGGAAGAAAATCATTTCCGCCTATGTAATGAATATATTCGTCCAGATTAAGCTTCCTGATAAGGTGAACGTATCTTTTCCGCGCCGCGGTTTTTATTTTAGTGACAAGCTTCATGGGATTCTTCTGCCTTTCATTTCAATTTTAAAGATATGGATTAAAAAGCGCTCCGTAGCTTTTGTCTTTGGAAAGCCGGCGCTCGTAAATGCCGACAACGCATTTGTCAAGTACGCGGACGCCGCAGTCATCGCGGATTTCGGCACGGTCGGGAACGAAGCCGAGCAACATTCCGTTCTCTCTGCCGAGCGATGAAAAGGGAATGAGCCGCACCCGCAGACCTTTTTGCGAAACCTCTTCCATTATCCATGTGAGGTTGTCGCTTCCGATGCGGTCAAGTCCGCTTCTGATATCTTCGGGAAAAAGCGTTTTTATTGATTTATATTCCGCGATTATAACGGGACTGAGCGTCACGGGGTCAACCAGAGAATTGCCTGTGTCGAGCAGGGCGGTAACCTCGGCGCTGTTGCTGCCTAAACACAGGCGGAGTTTTTTTCTGAGATTGCTTCCGCAGCGCAGCCGTGCCGAGAAAAATCCGCAAAGTTTAACGGCAATGTAAAATACAATTCCCGAAACCGCAAGTATTGTCCATGGCAGGTTAAAATATAAAACTCCGTTCGAGTAAATAGCGCCGAGCCGCGCTCCGATATCCGTGAAGCAAAAAATCCCAAGCACACAGCCGCCGAATCCAAACGATACCATGTAAAAAATAAGCAGCGCCTTTATGTAGCTTCGCAGTGAATAAAACGGAAACGATGCCGCAACGATTACCATTGATACAAGCATTTTGCTTACGGTTGTGTAAAGCACGGAAAAATCTGGGAAGAAAACCAAAACCGCGTATGCCGCCCCGACAAACGCCCCGAATGCCATGCGCAGCCGCCCCTTTTTTAAGCCGCTGAGCATGCAGCAGGCATGCAGGAGCAGATAATTTATAAGAAGATTAACAGCAAATAAAACATCTATGTAAACTGTCGGCACAATTAATCACCCATAAATTATTATAATGGACGGCTGCCGTGAAATTTGTCACAACAAGGAACGAATAATAAAAAAATTCAAAAATTTTCCATTTTAATTTAAGTGCAGCATAAAAGCTTTTTATAGCACAATTCTGCGTAAATGCTCAAAAAAAGCTTGCATATATTGGATATGAGTGCTATAGTATGTGCGATATTATGGGCGATATTATGGGCATGAGCTGTCATGCCCGGACAAGAGGTGTAATTATGCTGAAAAGGGAAAAACTGACGGCTGATTTATGCGTGGTAGGCGGAGGAATGGCGGGAATCTGCACTGCCATAGCTGCGGCGCGTGAGGGAATAAAAGTGGTATTGGTGCACGAAAGACCGGTACTCGGCGGCAATGCGTCATCAGAGGTCAGAATGTGGGTTTGCGGTGCACAGGGCGATAATAACAGGGAAACGGGAATTATTGAAGAAATAATGCTTGAAAATCTGCAAAAAAATCCCACAAAAAATTATCATATATGGGATGCATTGCTTTATGACTTTGTAAAAAGGGAAAAAAACATTACTTTGTTATTAAACTGCACCTGTATGGACGCAAGCTGCAATTCCGGTGAATATGGTCACGGCAGAACAATTGAAATTGAATCGGTCAGCGCATATCAGCTCACAACACAGAAATTTTTTGATATAGAAGCAAAGTCCTTTGCCGACTGCTCGGGAGACAGCATCCTTGCACCTCTTACCGGAGCAGATTTCAGGCTCGGGCGTGAATGTGCCGATGAATTCGGGGTGAACACGCATGTTAAAGCCGCTGACACAAAGGTAATGGGTACAACGTGCCTTTTGCAGGGCAGAGAAACCGAAAAACCTGTTAAATTCACCCCTCCCGGATTTGCGAAGAAATTAACGGATGAAGACTTTAAAAACAGACCCATGGATTTATATAACACGGAGGAAAATTTTTGGTATCTTGAGCTTGGCGGAAATACCGATACGATAGGTGAAGCGGAATTTCGGAGCTTTGTAAAAACACCCCGGTTACCGGCGGAAGTGACTTGCTGAAAAACGGTGAAGATCGCCCTAACAGAATATATGCGGCAAAAGAGTGCGGTATAAGCATCGAAAACGGGGAGTGTGCAGAGTACAGATTTTCTGCGCCGGAAATGATTAACAGCGTACATATTGTTTTTGACAGCGATTTGAACAGGTTAACGCTTCCGGGGAATCTGACGGAAAGAACTCATGCAACGCGGTCAAACATACTGCTTTCAAGTCCGCAGACGCACATGCCCGAAACTCTCTGCCGTGAATTTGAACTGACGGTTGAGTCCGAATCGGGGGAAGAAGAGAGCTTCCGTTATAAGGACAATATAAAAAGGGCGTACCATTTTGATATAGGTAGGCATAACAGGCTCGAACACATGCGCCCAATGCTTGTTAAATTTCCGCTCAGCCGTTCTTTCGGGATTTGCAAGGCGACAAGCCTTGCTTCACCCTGCAAGAACATCTGAACAAAAATTTTTCGGTGCATTGGGTCTGCGAGTTCAAAAAGAGCAAATTTTTTGCAAGAAAAGGCAAAAGCGCAGTTAATAGTTTATCTATTAACGAGCATTTTAACGCATTATTGCGACAAATTTGCCTTTTTGAACCGCATGGGGTTCGAGTCTGTTATGCCTAAAAATGTCAGGCGAATAACTCTGAAGCTCCTGTCAAATTGGGGAGCAAGCCGAAGCACAAATCTGTTTTCATTTGACTTTAATTAAAAACCATCCCCGAAAATAATATGCACATCAAAAGCGTTGTACTTTTGATGTGCATATTATTTTCGGGGAATTTTGTACGCGGCATGGCTGTCCGTTATGGTGTTCGGAATTCCGGGCAGAAGCGGAAAGCCGTTTCAGGCTGTTAAAATACATCCCTGCTTTTTTGGCAAATCTTAAAAAGATGATTCTTTTACTTAAAAAACCTACTTGAAGAAGATTTAAAAAAAAGTATAATCAAACTATGGATCAAAATATGTTGCAGAGGATGGAAAAACAAAGATGAAAATTAATGTTAACGTAAAAGAGAAAGACAAGACGGTAAATAACTTTTGGAACTGTGTGCACTTTCATCCGACAGACGCCATTGAGGATGATTGGGGAAAAGCTGTGACAGAAAGGATTGCGTCCGACAATGCTGCGTCTTTTATGCGCATCTATGCCATGCTTGAGGATATTGTCACGGTTGATGAAAACGGAAATCTGTGCTACGATTTTTCCGAGGGTGATTTAAGAATGGATTACTTAATCGGCAAAGGCTTTGACCTTTTGGTTTGCATTAATTTCATGCCCGATGCCATTGCTTCCGAGCCGCAGCGCGATATCGGGATCCCGAGATATAAGGGTAAGCGCGTGAATAATTCCGTTCCGAAAGACTACGCCTTATGGGAAGAGGTTTGCTATAGCTATGCAATGCATCTTATTTCACGCTACGGAATTGAAAGACTGAAAAACTGGCGGTTTCACTGTTGGAATGAGCCGGATCATGAATACTGGGTTTCGTCCGAGACTTGTTTTAAATATCTTGAAAGAAACGGTCATGACAAGCTTGATGAATACATAAAGCTTTACGACAGCTTTGAACGCGCGTTTTTCCGCGCTTCACCGCAGCTGAAGGTCGGAGGTCCCTCGGCTGCCTTTTGCATCAGCTTTATCCGCGGATTTGTAAATCATATTGCAGAAAGCGGAACAAGACTTGATTTTGTGACGATTCACGCATATGCGGATTTGCCTTACGAGGGTACAAACGGAAAAATTACGCCGTCCAATATTAAAAATGTTGTCAGGGTGGTTGATTCTGCCATAAGAGAAGCGGGTTTGGGCGAAAAGGAAATAATCATTGACGAGTGGGGCGCTGCCGCAGGAGGATTTCTGAGCATTAAAAAAAATCCTCTTATGGAACTGCGCGAGAATGAATTTTTCCCGGCATTCTATTTCCGTCTGATTGATTTGATGCTTCATGCAGACGCATGCCCGGCAAGGATGCTGCTCTGCTTATCGGGTCAGCATAAATCAAAATTTGACTTTGACGGATACAGAAGCTTCTTTACAAAAAGCGGCTTTGCAAAGCCTATTTATAACGGTTTTGTGCTTTCTTCAAAGCTGGGAACAACTCTTTTGAAAAATGACGGCGAAAACTGCATTTCGACTATTGACCCGGACGGAAATGTGGTTGTTGCGTTATATAATGGCGGAGAAAATCCGTCCGATAATCCCGGAACTGAAACGGTGCAGCTGAATATAGCGGGGCTGGAGAATGAATACTGCGTTCGCAGAAGCGTAATAAATGCCGATTCATCGAATTCATACGGTTATTGGAAAAGCATTGGTTCCCCGGAAAATCTCACCGGGGACTTAATTGAAAAAATTAATAATATGGGAAATATCAATACAACCGATGAGGGCGTGACATCGGGCGAAAAATATTCTTCTCAGGTCACGCTGAGCGGAAACTGCGTTGTTTTAATCGAGCTGACGCGCAAATCGCGGGCGGAGGCATAATTATGAATGAAGATTTGCTTCTGACAACGCCTTTATCAAGGGAGCTTTATTATGATTATGCCGAAAAGCTTCCGATTATTGATTTTCATAATCATTTGAATGTCAGTGATTTGATAAATGACAGGAAATTTGATAATATTGCCGAAATCTGGCTGCTCGGCGATCCTTACAAACACAGAGCAATGCGGATTTTGGGGATTGACGAAAAATATATCACGGGCAGTGCGTCCGCTCAGGAAAAATTTGAAAAATGGTGCGGTGCATTTCCGGATTTAATCGGAAATCCTTTATGGGACTGGTCGCTGCTGGAGCTTAAGCGCGTTTTCGGCACGGATATGATTCCGGGTGAGCAAAATGCCGCACAGCTGTGGGAAATAACAAATGAGCGGCTTAAAAGCGATGATTGTTCGGCATTGGGTTTTTTTAAAATGTTTAATGTTGAATATGCCGCTCCGTGCAGAACGATAACGGAATCCGTATCGGAGCTTGAGGCAATTCCGGCCGCAGCTCCGTCAATGCGTGCTGACGGGATTTTACCTCTTGCCAAGGAATTTATAAGCGCGCTTGAAGCTGTTTCGGAAATGAAAATCACTGATTTGAACACTTTTTCCGAAGCCGTTAAAAGAAGAATTGATTCTTTTGATAAAGCAGGCTGCAGATTCTGCGATCATGCACTTGACCACGGATTTGCATATATGTGCGATGACGGAAAGAATGAAAAACGTTTCCGGTCTGTTATAAACGGAGAAGTATTAAGCCGCAATGATGAAGTATGTTTAAGCTCGCATATTCTGAGAATTTTGGCGCGTGAATATGCAGAGCGGAAATGGGTCATGCAGCTTCATATAGGAGCAATGCGCCGCACCAGCGCAAAAAAGAGAGCGGCTTTCGGACCGACGGGCGGATATGCCGGAATCGGAAAATGCAGTGTTGACGATATTGTGGCATTTCTTAATGATCTTGAAATAAAGGATATGCTTCCGCAAACGATTTTGTTTACGCTTAATCCGTCGGACAATGCCGGGTTGAGCATACTCAGCGGCTCATTTACCGAACAGGGAGTGCGCGGAAAGGTAACGCAGGGAACTGCGTGGTGGTGGTGTGATCACCTCGGAGGGATGCGCGAGGTTTTAAATACGGTGAGTGAATACAGTCTGTTGTCGGCTTTTATCGGCATGACAACGGATTCGCGCAGTCTGCTTTCTTTTTCGCGGCATGAGTATTTTCGCCGCGTTCTTTGCGGATGGCTCGGCGAAAAAGCACACCGTGGTGAAATAACATCGGATAAGGAGCTTATGGGCAATCTTGTTAAAAGGATTTGCTATGGCAACATTAAAGAAATTTTAAATCGCAGGGAGGATTAATTGTTATGGATTCATATTTTAACGGAAAGGTTGCTGTCGTAACGGGGGCAGGGGGAACGCTTTGCTCGGCAGCGGCAATTGATCTTGCATCGCTCGGTGTTAAGACGGTGCTTGTCGGAAGAACAGAGGAGAAGCTTGCCGGCACAGCTGAAAAAATAGCGGCTGACGGCGGAGATTATGATATTTGCCCCTGCGATGTGACCGATGAAGCCTCGGTTGAAAGGCTTGCGTCCATGGTTGAACAAAAATGGAACAGGTGCGATTTCCTGATTAACGGAGCCGGCGGAAACAACAGCGCTGTTATGACAACGGAGGAGGCATATGTTCCGCATGAAGAGGAGGGGGTTGAAAAAGAAAACTTCAGGGGTTTTTTCAACCTTGACATAAGCGCATTTGAGAATGTTATCAAAACAAATACAATTGGCAGCATTATTCCGACGCGCGCTTTCGGCAAACTGATGGCGCGCAGCGGCAGCGGTTCGATTGTCAACTTTGCGTCAATGAACAGTTATTGTCCGCTTACAAAGGTTCCGGCATATGCAATGAGCAAGGGCGCGGTTGTCAGTATGACGAAATGGCTGGCGGCTTATCTTGCTCCGGCGGGGATTCGGGTAAATGCAATTGCTCCGGGATTTTTTGTGAATGAGCGCAGCATTAAGTTTTTGGGAACTCCGGAAACCGGTCTTTCTCCGCGCGGACAAAAGGTTATTGACCATACTCCGATGGGAAGATTCGGCAATGCGAGCGATTTGCTCGGCTGCATGCGCTGGCTGCTTGATGACCGCGCGTCAGCATTTGTGACGGGAATCACGGTGGCAATTGACGGCGGATTTTTAACACGAAGCGGAGTATAAACAAAGGAGGGTTGTTATGAAACTGGGAATGATGCTGCCGGCAAAGAAAAACATACAGTGGGACCTTGCGCGGCAGCTTGGCGTGAATTATGCCATCACAAAAGCTGCGCCCGAGCTGAGCGGAAAAAATGCGCCGTATGATTATCAGTCACTCCGTGAAATCCGCGATGAATTCGCCTCGGCAGGCTTTAAGCTTTACGCATTGGAGGGCGATGAGTTTGATATGTCACGCATTAAACTCGGACTTCCCGGCAGAGATGAGGACATTGAAAAATACTGCGCCATGCTCGAAAACATGGGAAAGCTTGGGATAGAGCTTATTTGTTACAATTTCATGGGCGGCATAGGGTGGTACAGAACCGATGTTGACCTTAAGGAGCGCGGCGGCGCCGTTTCAAGCGGATTCAATATAAATCATGCCGCGAAAAAAACGCTTAAGATAACGAGCGAAGAAATGTGGAGCAATTACGAATATTTCATAAAGAAAGTTATGCCGGCAGCGGAAAAAGCAGGCGTTAAAATGGGACTTCACCCTGATGATCCGCCGATTCCGGAGCTTTTGGGATACTCCCGCATTTTTATTAATGCGGATGCATACCGAAGAGCGATGAGCATCACCGACAGTCCGTCGCACGGAATCACATTTTGCCAGGCAACATTCAATATGATGGGGGAAGATGTGTTCGCGCTTATGGAGGAGTTTTCCGAAAAGCTTTTCTTTTTGCATTTTCGGGATTCCGTCGGCACAGCGGAAAATTTCCGGGAAACATTTCACGATAACGGACCGACAGATATGGCGAAGCTTATGCAGGCTGCGCAGAAGATTGCCCCGGACTGTCTTGTGAGACCGGATCACACCCCCTCAATGGCGGGAGAGGGGAAGGAAAACACGGGTTATACAATCCTCGGAAATCTGTTTGCGGTGGGTTATATCCGCGGAATAGCCGAGGGCAGCGGCATAACGCTTGAGTAGAAAAGAGGAAAAATAATGCACTTTAACGACAGGGAAGAAATAATCGCGCTCACACCGCAGTGGACGGGTGAAAGGTTTGATGACGGCAGACCAAAGGTTGACGAAAAATATTTGAAAGCGCTTAAAACGCTCACGCTTGAGGAAGTCTGGAAGCCGATTTTTGTAAAAGGCTATGAAAGCCAGTTTGAGGGGCGGTTTCATACGCTTCATGATGACGGAAGAAAGCTCATCGGCAGAGCAGTTACTGCAACATACTGCCCTTACCGCCCTGACCTCGATGAAGTGGTTAAGGGAATCGGAAAGAACGAAAACAGAACGGGAACATATAATCAATGGGTTATAGACAATCTTAAAGAGGGGGATGTTCCTGTAATTGATATGTACGATAAGATTTATAAGGGAACATTTCTTGGCGGTAATCTTACAACTGCACTTAAAAATAAGACGAAAAATGAAAACGGCGGCGCTGTTATCTGGGGCGGAATCCGCGATACGGAGCAGATGAAAAAGGTTGAAAATACGCAAGTCTATTATAGGGGGATTGATCCTACACCGATTCGTGATTTTATCATGACGGGATACAATACGGCAACGCGGATAGGAAATGCAATCTGCTTGCCGGGAGATGTTGTTTTCGGAGCGGGCGGCGGAGTTTTGTTCATTCCGAGCCATCTGGTTGAGGAGGTTGTCGGCGGAGCGGCAAAAACTCAGGTTAAGGATTTGTTCGGTTTTGAGATGATAACGCTCAATAAGTTCACAACGGCGCAGATTGATAAAAACACATGGACAAAGGAAATGCTTGATTTGCTGATGGATTTCATTGAAAAAGATGAACGTGCGGCACAGTACCGCGGAATGGACTGGTCGCATGAATATGGCCTTGCAATAAACGGCGATCCGAACGACACGCAAAGCGCTCTTTAAAACAAACAGGTGCGTCAGTATTGAGCTGCCGGAAATATATATCCGCACACTTTATTATTGACTTGCTTCCGATAATATGATACTATGAATTTAATAAATCACACGAAGTGCCTGCCGTGCCGCATTTAAGGCGCGACAGGTGAAAAGGGAAGCGGGTGCAAATCCCGAACGATACCAGTCGCTGTATGTGTTTTGCTTATTTCCGTCGGTGAAAACCGGTCATTGGGAAACTGAGAAGGCAGGAAATAAGCACAGGCATAGCTATGCCGGGAACACGAGTCAGAAGACCTGCTTCGGTGTTGCCCGTGCAAATGGGCAGCAGTTTTGATTTATGCGTAAATCAAATTGTGACAGACACAGAAATACTCTGCTGTGGTAATAAAATGATTGCCGCAGCTTTTTTATTTCCTGCGGTGACAGAATAAAAACACTTGGGGTGATGAAAGGAAAAGCTTTGCACTGAAACAAATTCTATCACGAAAGGACAATGAAAAATGAAAACAAAAAGAATAATATCACTTTTTTTATGCTTTATCATGGCTCTTGGAATAACCGCAGCACCGGCATTTGCAATTGATGACAGCGATTTGGTGCAGCTCATGGAAGAAGTGCAGGGCGAGGAGCCGTCAGCAGAAGAAGAGGGGGAAACCCCCGGTCAGAAGCCGGAGGTGCTGCCCGATGCCTGCATAACAGTTCCGGCGGACGCAGCGCTGTTTGTCGGATCAAAGGGAAAGGTGCATTTTGTAAGCTTCACGCAGATTGAACCTGTCTATAAGGAAACTGACGGAGATACAACAAAATATTACTTTGACCTTACCGATAAAAACACCTATAATTACCGCGTGAGCGGCGATGAATATGTAACATACGGCGGCACATTCAAAAAAACGGCGGATTTTGACCTTACCGTTACGGAGGAGCAGCTCAGACCGGACGGAAAAACAAAGACAACCGTGGACAGAGATCCGCTGTCAAACAACAAGTATAATGTTGCAGATATATACCTCAACATTAATCCGCAGGGTTATCTCAAAATGGCAGAAAACGATACATATCAGCTTGTCACACTCCGCAACTGGGAAGCAATTGACAGTGTTATAAACAACTATTTTATCGAACCCGATTACCGCTATGAGGTAATTGATGAAAACGGAGAACCGTCCGATATTGTTGAGATTGATGAAAACGGACTTATGACCGCCAAAACCGGCGGAACTGCAATTGTGCTTGTAACATATGACGCAATGACGCTTAATTTCGGCAAAGATGACGATTTCTACGGTGCGGTATATCCCGAAAACACAGGCGTGTTCGTAGTGTCGGTAAATGCTGGGGAAAGCGGCATAGAAACCGGCATAACCATAAATGAGGGACTTAATTCAAGCGAAATAAAGCTTTCGGGTGACGCACTTGACAGCGAGCATGACTGCATTTATTTCACGGGAGAACAGGGAGAATACACGTTTACTCCGATAACGGAGGATTTACATGTTTATGCGGCAAATCCCTCAGTGGATGAAAAAACGGTGTACAAGGGATTTGAAGAAGTAAGCGCAAATGATGACGGCAGCTTTTCGGTGCCGCTTAAAACGGGCAGAAACATAGTAAAAGCAGAAAATGACGGAAAAGCGGAATATCAGATAATAACCGCAAAGAAAGTTGATATAACCGTAAATAACGGAGAAACGGTTCATCCGGGAGATACTCTGAGCATAGCGTTTGACAGGCTGTATCACCCGGCAAACAAGCTTGCCGGAGTATATAATATGACGGCGAACGCTATATACAGAAATGTAACCGGCTATGAGGGGACAATTGTCGGCGGCGCATCGGGACAGTATAATTTTGCAAGCAATGCGGCATCGCAAACGGTATCTCTCACTCTGAAAGAGCGGAGCACATGGGGCGCAATAAGCTATGTCAAGGACGGGGAACTGACCGTTCCGGAGGATTTTCCGTATGACACATTCAGCCTTAAGGGCGGAGTTATATTTGTCGGCGGATGGGGCGATGCATACGGAAATCATCGCGGAATATCATATGAAACCGGTAAGGCACCGAATCTTAATGCGCTGGCAAGAACGGGTTATCTGGGAAAACTGCCGGATATTAACATACCGATTGAGGCTACAACCGCTCCGATTTCGGAGATTGTGCTTAACACGGAAAATGTTAAAACCGACTATTACAGCGGAGACAGGTTTGACGCGGCAAATCTTACTGTTACGGCTAAGTATGAGGACGGTACGGAACAAATAGCAACAAACTATTCCGTTTCACCGGAGACACTGACTGCCGAAACCGATAAGGTTACAATAACATATCGCGGGAAAACGGCGGAAATCCCCGTGACTGTTACAGCTCCTAAGGTGACCTCAATTGAAATTACGGCAGCACCGGCAAAAACCACGTATACCGAGGGAGAAACCTTCAGTCCGAGCGGAATGAAGATAACGGCAGTGTATGAAAACGGAAAAAGAGCGGAAACGTCGGAATACTCCTATTCGCCGAACCGTGAGCTTACGGCGGATGACACGGAAATGATAATTTCCTACACCGGTGAGGACGCGGCGGAGACACTTGCAGCGGCGGTGCAGCCGATAACCGTGAATAAAGATGAAACAGGCGGTTCGGGTTCAGGCTCGGGCAGCAAAATAACCGTATATTTCACGCTGCTTGGCGACAAAAAACACGGCGCTCCGTCGGGTGACAGCGATACGCATACCAAAGCAAAAGGCAACCTTACCGAATGGATTGAGCGCACAAAAATAACGCTTGACAAGGGTTCTTATGTGATTGACGCGGTGGAAAAGGCGCTCAGTCTGAACGGGATTCCTTATACAAACGAGGGTAATTACATAAGTAAAATCAAGGGTATCGGAGAATTTGACAACGGCAATCTTTCCGGCTGGATGTACACGCTTAACGGCTCCTATCCGACCAAAGGCGTGGAGGAACAGAAGCTTTCGAACGGCGATTCCGTTATTTTCCACTATACTGATGACTATACAAAGGAAAAAACAAAATTTTCGGGCGGAGGTTCATCTTCAGGCAGCAAAAAGAACAGGAACACAACCGCCGCAGATGACAAGGCGCAGCAGGAACAGACCAAGGATGAGAACAAAGAGCAGCAGACCTCAAAACCTGAATTCAGCGAAAAAACCTATGCTGATGTAAAACCGGCAGACTGGCACTATGAAGCGGTAAAATATGCTTATGACAACAACCTTATGCAAGGCACGGAAAAAGGTTTTGAACCTGATGCAAAAATGTCGAGGGCAATGCTTGTGACTGTGCTGTGGAGAATAGAAAAAGAGCCTGTTGTGGATTATGCATTGAACTTCAGTGATGTGGATAACGAAAGCTGGTATACAGAGGCTGTTCGCTGGGCGGCAAGCGAGCAGATTATATTCGGAATCGGTGACGACCTGTTCGGCACAAACGATGATATAAGCCGCGAGCAGCTTGCAGCAATACTTTACAGATATGTTCAAAAGAAGCAGCTTGCTTCGGCAGCGGACGGTGATAGCGGAATTGCCGGATTTGCAGATAAAGATAAAATATCAGAATACGCGGCTTCCGCGATAAAATGGGCGGTTAATGCCGGAATTATAAAAGGAAAGACGGACAGCGCACTTTGCCCCGATGATTCCGCAACACGTGCGGAAACGGCAGCGATGCTGATGCGCTTCCTGAGCGGTATTTCAAAATGAAAAAACTGATTTCACTGTTTATATGTTTAATAATGATTATACCGGCGGCAGCACATGCCGCCGCCGGCTATCCTGATGACACTCAGCGGTATATTGCAGCTGCCGTTTCCGAGCCGACAGTATCTTCAATCGGCGGCGAATGGGCAGTTATAGCTCTTGCGCGCGGCGGCGCCGATGCGGCAGACTCCTTTTTTGAGAAGTATCTTTCCAATGCACGAAAGTATGTCAGAGAAAAAAACGGAGTGCTTCACACGAAGAAGTACACGGAGTATTCGAGAGTTATAATCGCGCTTGCGGCAATCGGTGAAAATCCGCAGGATTTTGAGGGATGCGACCTCACAAAACCTCTTTTTGACTATGAAAGCACAGTGCAGCAAGGCATCAACGGCGCAATCTGGGCACTTATCGCGCTTGACTGCACCGGCGGAAACAAGGAAATAACGCAGCGGTATATCGACTGCATACTGAACAGGCAGAATGAGGACGGCGGATGGGCATTGTCGGGCGATGAAATGCCGTCAGAAACGGACATCACGGCAATGGCAGTCACGGCTCTTTCAAGGCACTGTGAGGATGCAAAAATAAATGCGGCGGCAGAGCGCGCATTAAATTATCTTTCAGCGGTGCAGTCGGAAAACGGCGGATTTGAAGCATATGGTGAGGAAACGGCGGAAAGCGCCGCACAGGTGCTGACGGCAATATCTTCAATGGGTATACCCTATACAGACGGCAGATTTGTGAAGAACGGAAAAACGATTGTTGACAATCTGTACTCCTTTAAAAATGCCGATGGCAGTTTCTGCCATACAAATGAAGCAAATCTCATGGCAACCGAGCAGTGCTGCTATGCACTTGCTGCCGCAAAACGGACCGAGGAGGGCAAAACGGCTCTTTTTGACATGAGCGATGTTGTGAAGCGCGGAGAAACCGGAGCGCACGGCGAAAATAATGATGATGTTCAATTTCCCGATAAAAGCTTTGCGGATATCAGGGGGCATAAAAACCAAGCCGCAATAGAAACATTGGCGCAAAGAGGCATTGTGAACGGAATGGACGAAAACAGCTTTGCGCCCGACGCCACTATGACAAGAGCGGAGTTTGCGGCGATAATCGTAAGAGCGCTGAAGCTTCCGCTGCAGGATACGGACAGCTTTTCGGATGTGACCGGCGCCGACTGGCACAGCGCATATGTGGGTGCGGCATACTCGCACGGAATAGTGCTCGGCGTGGGCGGCGGACTGTTTGCCCCGGGCATGACAATATCCGTTGAACAGGCGCTTGTCATGGTGCAGAGAGCGGCAGAGCTGTGCGGAATGAAAAATGCGCTTGATTCCGCGGCTATCCGTGATATTCTCGCGGAATTTACAGATTATACCACCGTTTCGGACTGGGCAATGGCAGGTGCGGCATTTTGCTATGGAAACGGAATTGCCGACCGCAGCGAAATTGAGATAAGGCCGCATGAAGCAATAAAGCGGTGCGAGGTAGCGCAGATGGTATATAATCTGCTGAAAGGAGCAGGTTTGATATGAACCTGATAAAAAAGTACAAAAATATAATTTTTGCTTTTGTTATCATAGCAGCTCTGCTAACCGCGGCATTTGTGTTCGGAGGAGATGACGCGGCAAAAGAAACAACGGGCGCGGAAACAACCGCGGCAAAGGTTGAAGATGCCGCCGCTGCGAAAACCGGCGTTCCGGCCGGAAAAAACGAAGCTCCCAAAAACACGGAGGAATCCGCACCCCCTGAAAAAGCGGAATCCTCAGAAAATAAAAACAATGCTGTTCCGTCAGATGAAAAAGCAACTGTAACGAACGGTGAAACAGAGAAAAGCATTGAATATTCGCAGAAAAGCGGCATGAACATAGACCCGAAGACAGGCACGGACGAACACCGCACCGAACCTGTACCCGTCGGAAAACCTGCGCCTGTGGAGCCGCAGCAAGCGGAAATTACAAACACGGAGCTTACCTGCACCCTTTCCGTGAGGTGTGACAATGCTGTGGGCAAATCAAGCGAAAAGGCGGAGGTTATCCCTGCCGACGGAGTGATATTTCCCGAACAAAACGTTGTGTTTCACGAGGGCGAAAGCGTGTTTAACGTGCTTGTGCGTGAGATGAAAAAAAACAAAATTCACCTTGAATTTGTAAACACGCCGGTTTATAACAGCGCTTACATTGAGGGGATTAATAATCTTTATGAGTTTGACTGCGGTGAGCGGTCAGGTTGGATGTACAAGGTTAACGGCTGGTTTCCGAACTACGGATGCTCGCGCTATGAGCTGAAAAACGGCGATAAAATAGAGTGGGTCTACACCTGCGACCTCGGCAGAGATGTCGGCGGTGACTACTCGGCAAGGAACGGTTCTCAAAATGAATGAATTTAAGCGGTATCATCCGATTGTTAATTTTGCTTATTTTGCATTTGCAATAGTTTTCTCCTGCATTTTTCTGCATCCCGGAGCGCTTGCAATATCGTTTGTCTGCAGCTTTGCATATTCCGCAGTGATTCACGGTGCTGCAGGGGTGAAAAAAAGTCTTGCATATATATTGCCGCTGTTTATTCTTGCGGCGGTTATCAACCCTGCGTTTAATCACGGCGGTGCAACGATTCTTGCATATCTGCCGAGCGGCAATCCGCTCACGCTTGAATCTATTTGTTACGGACTTGCCGCAGCTGTTATGCTGGCAAACGTAATACAGCTGTTTTTCTGCATGACCGCAGTGATGACAAGCGACAAGATTATCTACCTGTTCGGAAGAATCATGCCGTCGCTATCGCTTATAATATCCATGACATTAAGGTTTGTACCGCGGTTTGCGCGGCAGTTTAAGGCAGTCATTGCTGCACAGAAGTGCATCGGGAGAGATATGTCCGCTCCGGGAATAATAAAAAAAGCAAAAAACGGACTGTCAATTTTATCGGTGATGGTAACGCTGAGCCTTGAAAATTCGGTTGACACGGCGGATTCCATGCATGCGCGCGGATACGGACTGCCCGGCAGGAGCGCCTTTGCCATATATACCTTTACGCGGAGGGATATAACCGCGCTGTGCACAATTGCGGCTGCTGCGGTTTATGTGATAATCGGTGCGGCGGCAGGAGCGCTGAAATTCAGCTGTTTCCCGTATATAAAAGGCGCGGAAATGTCGATATACGGGGCATCGGTTTTTGCAGCATATCTTGCTTTGTTATCAGTGCCGATAGCGGCAGAAATTACGGAAGTGATAAAGTGGAAATCTATAAAATCAAAAATTTAAGCTTTGCATATCCTGCACAGAGCGCAAACACGCTTGAAGATATAACCGTTTCGGTGAACAGCGGGGAGTTCATCACTCTTTGCGGAAAATCCGGCTGCGGAAAAACAACGCTGCTTAGGCTGCTTAAACCGCCGATTTCTCCGCACGGAAGTATGTCGGGCGAAATATTGTATAAAGGCATGCCGCTGAGAAATGTGAAAGAAAGAGAGCAGGCAGCGGAAATCGGTTTTGTGATGCAGAATCCGGACAGTCAGATTGTAACGGATAAGGTATGGCATGAACTGGTTTTCGGACTCGAAAGTCTGGGGATGAAATCGGAGCAGATACGCACAAGGGCAGCGGAAATGGCGTCGTTTTTCGGAATCCAGGACTGGTTTCACAAAAAAACAGATGAGCTTTCCGGCGGTCAGAAGCAGCTTCTTAACCTTGCTTCGGTGATGGTAATGCAGCCTAAGGTGCTTATACTGGACGAGCCGACAAGTCAGCTTGATCCGATTGCGGCTTATGAATTTCTCAGAACCGTCCGCAGAATCAACGATGAATTCGGCACAACCGTTATTCTGAGCGAGCATCGCCTGGAAGAAGCCTTTCCCCTGTCAGACAGGGTGATTGTGATGGACGGCGGACGGATAGCGGTGAACGCAGCGCCGGAGGAAACAGGGAAAATATTAAAAGAAAAGCGTCATGATATGTTTGATGCGCTTCCGGTGCCGATGCGCGTGTTTGCCGGAATCGGGCGCTATCCGCTCAGCATACGTGAGGGTAAAGCGGAGCTTGAAAGATATTTGCAAAGCCATAATATCAGCGCTGATATTATACCCAAAGACAGCGAACAGCTAAGCGGCGGGCCGGCAATAGAAATCAAAAATGCTTTTTTCAGGTATGATAAAAATCTGCCGGATGTTATAAACGGACTGAATCTGACAGTGAACCGCGGTGAGTTTTTTGCAGTTGTCGGCGGAAACGGCGCCGGGAAAACAACCGCGCTCACGCTTGCGGCGGGACTGAACAAGCCGCAGCGCGGCAAAGTGCTCATAAACGGAACCGATATATCAAAGCATGGCGGACTTTATAACGGATTGCTCGGTGTGCTGCCGCAAAATCCGCAAACCCTTTTTGCAAAAAAGACCGTGTATCTTGACCTGATTGACGTTACTGACAAAAAAATGAGTGATGACGACAGAAAAAAACGTGTGCATGAGGCTGCACACATGTGTGAAATCGAAAATCTGCTGCAAAGTCACCCTTATGATTTGTCCGGCGGTGAGCAGCAGAGAGCGGCACTTGCCATGCTGCTTATCAAAAAACCGGAAATTCTTATACTTGACGAACCCACAAAGGGAATTGACGCGCATTTTAAAAAAACGCTTGCAGGCATTCTCAATAAGCTTAAGAAAAACGGCGCGTCGATACTTATTGTTTCACACGACATAGAGTTCTGTGCGGAATATGCGGACAGGTGCGCAATGTTTTTTGACGGCGGCATAACGGCAGTCGGAACGCCGCGCGAATTTTTCTGCGGCAACAGCTTCTACACAACAAGCGCAAACCGCATGGCAAGGGATTATGTGGAAAACGTGCTCCTTGCCGATGACCTGACTGCAATAATGGGCAAAGCGCCGCGTGAGGACAAACGCAGCGATGAACGCCCGTGCGAAATAACCGCAGAACCTCCCGAATCCGATGCAGCCATAGAATCATCGCAAAGCAAGGCGGCTTCAAAACCGGCTTCGCCGCGCGAAAGCAGCGCGAAAAAGCTTTCGGAAAGAACCCTGTTTGCTTCGCTTCTGTTGCTTATTGCAATTCCGCTGACAATATGGTTCGGCATATATCGCTTGGATGACAGGAAATATTATTTCATAAGCCTGCTTATCATACTTGAGGTTTTTCTGCCGTTTATCATGGTATTTGAGGGCAGAAAGCCGCAGGCAAGAGAGCTTGTTATAATCAGTGTGCTGTGTGCAATCGGAGTTTCCGGCAGGGCGGCATTTTATATGCTGCCGGAGTTCAAGCCGGTGCTTGCAATTGTGGTTATATCGGGCATATGCTTCGGCGGAGAAACGGGATTTCTTGTCGGTGCTGTGACTGCCTTTGTTTCGAATTTCTTTTTCGTGCAGGGGCCGTGGACTCCGTGGCAGATGTTTGCGTTCGGAACAGTCGGATTCCTTGCCGGAGTGGTATTCCAAAAAGGACTGCTGCCGAAAACAAGGGCAGTGCTGGCTGCGTTCGGGTTTATATCGGCGCTTGTTATTTACGGCGTGATTATGAACGTTGCTTCTGTTCTGATGATGACAACCGCGCCGAATACGGACATGATTGCGTCTTCACTGGTGATGGGTTTGCCGTTCGACCTTATTCATGCTCTTTCAAGCGCATTTTTCCTGTGGTTTATATCCGAACCGATGATAGAAAAGCTTGAAAGGGTAAAGCTGAAATACGGATTATTGGATTAATCTTTGGAGCTGTACAGCTTATAGAAAAATGACATGTTGTTAAAACCGACATAGTACGCGGCTTCGGAAACTGTGAATTCGCCGCTTTCTATAAGCTTTCTGGCTTCGGAAATTCTTATCAGATTCCGGTATTCGATAGGAGATTTCCCGGTACATTCTTTAAAAAGCTTGCGAAAATTGGATTCGCTCATATTGCACATATTGGCATAATAAGAGATTTTTTTGTTTTCGTTATATTTCCTGCAGATTTCATTAACGGCAGGAAATATTTTTTTATAATTCGGGGGGAATTCTGTCATTTGGCTTTGCATCAGATAAAGAAGCTCATATGTTTTTGCTGCAAGAAAAAGTGTGCTGCGCATATTAAAGCTTGTGATTGAATCAAATACGGCTGTAAATTCCTTTGAACTTCTTTTCTCCGGAGAGGAGGGAATATATGCCGGGAGGGTATCTCCCTCAATGTCGAATGTAAGCGTTTTGATGGCTGTGCCGTTTTCCATATATGTGGTTTCATACGGGAGATACCTCGGAAAATAGAACATTTCTCCCTCGTTTATAACGAACGTTTTTCCGCTTTGAAAAAAACAGTATTTCATTTTCCCCCGTTTAACATAGACAAATGTGAATTTATCCTTGCCTTTCTTATAAGCAAAAGAAAAATTCTCTTTTCTGACAACGCTGATATAACCAACGCTGCTGATAACCGGGTCTAACCCCATATCAAAGCGAATATCTTCCATAACGCACCTCCCGATAAGCGAATAGCATACAATAATGGTTGAATACTGTATTGTATTTTTGTTTGTATATTATATAATAAAATTAATATAAAGTCAATAATTCAGCGCAAACAAGCGGATACAGTACGGGAAAACTCTTGTATTATAAGGCGCGGAAAATTAATTAAAAAGTGGAGGTTGTGTAAAATGAATGCACAGCAGATTAAGCAGCTTGCATATCAGTGCGGAGCGGATATTTGCGGAATAACAACTCTTGACAGGTTCGAGGGCGCACCTGCGAATATGGATCCGAGGTATATCATGCCGGAAGCAAAGAGCATGATAGTAATGGCGTTCAGAGTTATGAGAGGTTCTCTCAGAGGCATTGAAGAGGGAACGTTTTTTTCAAACTACTCTGCAATGGGTTACGGCGGATTGACTTATATGTATATCCCCATGACGGTAATAAATATGTGCCGCGTTATAGAGGACGAGGGATATGAAGCAATTCCTCTCGGGCATCAGAGCGACTGGAGAGGAATTGATAACGACGGTAATTTGAGAAAACATTACTCAAGACCCGTTGCGCCGGGCAAACCTCAGCCGGATATTATGCTTCATCTGCGCATATGCGCATATCTTGCCGGTTTGGGTGAAATCGGATACAGCAAAATGCTTATAACTCCGGAATTCGGTCCGAGAGTAAGAATCGGCGTTATTCTCACGGAGCTTGAGCTTGAACCCGATCCGATTTATGACGGACCGAAGCTTTGCAATAAGTGCAAAGCCTGCGTGAGAGAATGTCCCGGAAATGCAATAAGCGCAACAAAGACGGTTAAGGTTAATCTTGCCGGTCATGAGGTTGAATGGGGCGAGCTTGACTGCGATGCCTGCGATATTGCTTTCCGCGGCGGCGAGCTATGCAAGGATGGCGAAAAAGGCACATACCAGGAGGGACGCGACGATGTTAAGCCGGGTTCACATTCTTCGTTCTATTATAAACCCGCAAACCTCTATAACACCGGGCAGGCAGTTTGCGGCGCAAAAGGCTGCACACGCGCATGCATGGTAACGCTCGAAAAAAGAGGCATGCTGAAGAATAAATTTAAGAAACCTTTCAGGCGCAAACCGCTCTGGAGTGTGGACTGGTCGGATTATGAAGCGGTTGAGGGCGGAAATACTGCCGTGAGCGGACTCGGTGCAATGGCAAAGGTAGGCGCTGCAACTGATGACGCTAACGAGCTTTCCAAATTACATAACCGAGAGGCTGATTAACGATGCTCAAATTTTCTGTTGGCTATCAGTATAACGAAAGAACCCCTTTTTCGGATATTGTTCAGATGTATTCCGATAAAATCGGGGAAGTGTATTTTTCATGGATCGACTGTGCAAGCGGAAGATCCATGATCGGGGGGTATGACGGATATTTTGATTATTCTCTTCAGAATATTCTTGTTGATGAGCTGAAGAAAATAAAAAAAATGGGGATAAAGCTGGATTTGCTTTTCAATGCCAATTGCTATGGAGAAGATTCGATGAGCGAAGTGCTCAGAGGCAGGGTCTTTTCAATAATTGATTTTCTGGCGGATAACGGACTTATGCCCGAAACCGTAACAACCACATCCCCGGCAATCGCTTATATGATAAAGCAGCAGTATGAGGGCATAAGGCTGAAAGCTTCCGTGAATATGAAAATTTCCGCGGTGAAATCCATGATGTATGTTGCGCATTTATTTGACGACTATTGTGTTGCAAAGGAATGTAACAGGGATTTAAAATGCCTTGGCGAGATGAGGCAGTGGGCACAGGAAAACGGCAAGCAAATAACCATTCTGGCGAACAGCGGCTGTATGCGCAATTGCAGCGGACAGATTTTTCATGATAACATGGTAGCACATGAACGTGAAATTTCAAAACAGAAAAATATAGATTTTCTCCCCTATGTCTGTTGGAATTATCTTAAAAACAAGGAAAACCGCGTTTCAATTCTCCAGAACACATGGATCAGACCGGAGGACATTTTTCATTATGAGGGTTTGGCAAATGTGGTTAAGCTTGCCACAAGAAGTCATTCTCTTCCCGGAATGGTCATTGGGGCATATGCAAGAGGACACTACTCCGGAAATCTTCTCGACCTTTTCGAGCCGGGGTACGGACCTGCATTTATGCCGTATGCGGTAGACAGTTCAAAAATCCCCGGAAATTTCTGGGAAAGAACAACCGCCTGCGATAAAAACTGCCTGAAATGCTCCTATTGCCAAGAGGTTCTGGATAAATCGCTTGTATTTGCCTAGGCATATGTGCCGGTTATATTTTATTGACCTTATTCTGCTTCATGTATTCAGTCGGAGTAAGACCTGTTTTCTTCCTGAACACCCGTGAAAAATGGTATGGATTCGAAAACCCGCATTTTTCCGAAACGGCGCATATTTTAAACAAGCCGTCGGTGAGCAGCTGCTTCGCTTTGTTAATGCGGATGTCAATCACAAATTGCTTGGGAGACACGGAGTAAACCTGTGAGAAAAGCTTTCTGAAATATATTTCGCTCACGGAGCATTGTTCTGCCAAGTCGGCATTTGTCAGATTAGGGTCACAGTAGTTTTTTTCGATATACTTTATTGCGGGAATGAGAATATTGCAGCCTGATACATTGAAAGATGCCAGACTATAAAATATATTATAAAAAATGCTCAGTATTTTTAATCTGTTCCTTTCAAACAGGAACAGATTTTTTATATGCTCGCAATCCGTGATGTAGCTATCCGTATTACGGACCGGGATTTGTATTATTGTGCTGCACAGAGGCGCTGCGCATTTAAAGTTTATCACGGGAAATGTTCCGCTTTTGTCGCAATGCAGCGTATATGTCTGCCCCTGCGGAAGAATGACCGCATGGTTTCTGTCCGACACAAAGGTTTTGCCGTTATGAGTATAGGTGATCTGCCCTTCTGCGCAAAATGAAAGACCGAAGAAAGGTCTGTTCTTTATTTGCACTGCTCTTCCTTTTGGCTGAAAAACCGTCATAACGCTTTCAACCTGTGTCACCGTAAGGTCGTTTAAATTATTCATGTGTTCGCTCTCCCGAAATCAATCTCATCTTTATTACACTGTTTTTATCAAATAAATCAATCATAATTAACAAAATAGTATCGGAAACATCAAAATAATATCGTTTTACGCATTGATAATATGCGCCCTCCTTATATAATTATATTCAGACGGAACCCCGTGCTTCACGGGAAAAATGCCGCGGAAAGGAGGGAACAGCAGTGAACAAAACGTTTTTAAAATACGACAAACCGATTATAACGGCAATGATTCAGTGCGGCGCGGCGGAGGAATGTATTGCAAAAATAAAAGCGTCGGTTGCGGACGGCGCCGAAGCGCTCGGAATTCAGCTCTGCAAGCTGAAAAGGGAACAGCGCACAAAGAAAATTCTGACGGAAATATTCAGCGCCTGCGGAGATAAACCGATATATGTAACAAGCTACCGCCATGCGGAAAGCGCAGGGTATACCGATGATGACTGTGCAAAGCTTTTGCTTTCGGCACTTGAATGCGGAGCAACTCTTTGCGATGTGATGGGCGATATGTTCGGCTGCTCGCCGTATTACGAGCTGACAACGGACGAAAAAGCGGTGAAAAAGCAGAAAGAGCTGATAGCGGAAATCCACAGGCGCGGCGGAGAGGTGCTGATGTCGAGCCACACGTTTAAAAGCCTTTCCGTTGAAGAAAATCTGATGATAGCAAAGGCGCATGCGGAGCGCGGCGCCGATATAATCAAGATTGTAAACACTGCGAAAACCGGGGATGAGCTGCCGGTATATATTGAATCCATACAAAAAATTCTGCATATGACGGACAAAAAGCTGCTGATGCTCGTAAGCGGGCCGGGGCAGCTGATAAGATATATCGGCCCGAGCATAGGCGTTTGCATGTATTTATGCGTTCAGAGCAGGGGAGCGCTTGACAATCCCCCCGAGCAGCCGCTTATAAAGCAGATAAAGGCGGTGCGCGACAATATAATTTTTTATTCAGAAAAGGAAGAGCAATAATGAAAGCCATACTTGTAAATGATGATAATTCACTCAGCTGGAGCGAGGTGAACACTCCCGTAATAAAACCCGATGAGGTTTTGGTGGAAATATATGCGGCTGCGCTCAACCGCGCAGATCTGATGCAAAGAGAGGGGGACTATCCGCCGCCCGAAGGATGCCCGGAATGGATGGGACTTGAGATTGCCGGCGTAATTGTGCAAATCGGTGATGAAGCACAGAAAAATTCAGCATGGAAGACGGGGGATAAGGTGTGCGCACTTCTCGGCGGAGGAGGATATGCGGAATTTGCCGCTGTGAAGTACGATATGCTCATGCCCGTTCCTGAAAACTGTTCCATGGCGGAAGCGGCGGCAATTCCGGAAGCATTTGCAACCGCATATCTGAATCTTTTTATCGAAGGAAAAATAAAACCGGGAAACACACTGCTTATGAATGCCGGGGCGTCAGGTCTTGCAAGCGTTGTTATCCCAATGGCAAAGGCGTTCGGCATCAGAGTTATCACAACCGTTCTGTCGGATGAAATTGCCGATTCGATAAAGCCGCTCAATGCGGATATTATTGTAAACACATCAAAGGAAAATATAGCGGATGTGCTCAAGGCGCAGCTTGCGGACGGGAAAGGCGTTGACGTTGCCATAGACTGCCTGGGCGGAGAAATTATAAATGTTGCTTCTGTTGCCGGTGTGTACGGAAACGCAAACATGGTTCACTATTCAGCAACCAAGGGAGCGGTGATTTCGCTGACAAAAGCGCTTGCAAAGGAAGTGGCGGACAAGGACGTTTCGGTAAATGCAGTGTCTCCGGGAACGGTCAGTCCGTCCGATAATCCCGATATGACATTTCACAGGGAAAGCGATTTGTCGTACATGGGGAGAACGGGAACGGCAGAGGAAAACGCTGCTCTCATCTGCTTCCTTGCAGGTGATGAGGCAAACTATATATCGGGGCAGAATATTCAGATAGACGGATGCAGAAAAAGAGTATAAAAGAAAAAAAGGGCGTGTGAGGGATGAAAAAAGTATTTTCACTGGTTTTATCGGCTGCAATGCTGCTGCAGTTTGCGGCAGCAGCTTGCGCCCGGGCGGTTGACGCCACGGATAATTATGCCGCACTGTGCGATCCCATGAAAATGACCGATGAAGAAATGTTCGGCGTGTGGAACAGTGCCGCCGGGGAATGGAGCCGAACGCCAAGGCTTCGTTACGGGGATTTTTCCGGACTGAGCGGCGTTCTGGGCGCGGTCAGAAGCGGCGATTACAAAAAAGCGAAGGCACTTCTTAAAAGTTATTATGTGAACCGAACGCAAATTCCGCCTTACCCTGTCGGGCAGTCGGAAACGCTCAGTCTTTCCGCGCAGCTTTATGCGCAAAATATTATAGGCAATCTTTCCCCCGTGGTATGCTTTAATATGACGGACGAAGAAAAATGGTATGAAATCGATTTGCCGCAGGACGGCGGCGTTTTGCCATCATATCAGCTGCTTGATGCCGACCGCTCGGGCGGCTGCGCCGTGATAGCGTCAAGGGAATCTGCAAACGCTCCGTACATAGAGGTAATTACAGCTGCAGGAAAAACCATAAGGCTTGACTGCACTGCCGACGCCTATCTGAGGGCAGGGCAGTATAAGGCGGTGAGCTTCGGAAAAGAGGAAAAAATTCTTGTAAGCGAAAATGAAGCGCCGCACGGAGACGGAACACGGCGCGGCTTTTTGAATTTTGACGCATCCTCCGTTCCCGGCGGTGATTCGGTTTCGGAGATAAAGCTGCATCTTTACGGCAGAATAACAGGGCAGAGCGCAATGAAAATTGTGCTTTACAATGCGCCGCTGCTTGCAGATATGGCAGAAAGCACCGTCTGCTGGAACGACACAACTCACGGTGTGTTTAACTATAAAGACGCTGTGTTCGACTGGTCGCAGCCCGACGGCGTGGAATATGAATGGATAAATTCACTTGCCAGAATGGAAAAGGACATTGCCTTAACGGAGTATTTCCGCTCGGGCGGCGGTGAGCTTTATGCCTATCGTGTGCTTGAGCATATTATAAATCTCTATACTTACAGGGCAATTGACTACCCCCGCCCGCTTGATACATCATGGCGCACACCTGCTCTTTTAACGGCGCTGTTCGGACTGACAGACAGCAGATATATGACAGATGAAGTGTTTTGCGCTTTGCTTAAAAATATTGCACAGACCGGCGAAGCGCTGAAAGACGCAAAAAAAGGCGTTGTAAATCAAAATCTTGCAATGAAAACCGCATTTCTGCGCGTTGTGCTCTATCTGCCGGAAGTATTCCCCGAAAGTTATAATGAAATTGCTAAAAACAATCTGCTTGAAGCATATAACACAAAGATGATGAATGAGGACGGAAGCTATAAAGAGGCAACGAGCGGTTATATAGGCGGTGTGCTGGATGACATGGAGGAGGTAATCTCACTGCTGAAAACAACGGAGGGCAGCGCTGATCCGCGAATCCTTGAAGTGTACAGAAAGCTTGCACTTTATTATGCCGACCTTTCAATGCCGGATTCAAGGCTTGTTCCGTACGGTGACGGCGGCAGAATAAATGTCAGAGAACATTTCCGCACGGCGGCGGAAATAACGGGCGACAGAAATCTTATATTCTTTGCAAACAATTTTAAAAAGGATGCGGCGCCTGAAAAAATGTCAAAGGTGTATCCCTGTAAAAAGCTGGCTGTGCTTCGCAGCGGCTGGACGAATAAGGCAATGCAGCTTTTCACGAATGCGGAAACGGGCGGTCAGCACGGACATCCGGATGATCTGCATATTGATTTGTATGCCTACGGTTATCCTCTTCTGACTGACCCGGGCAACGGAGGAGGTTATAATGACAAACTGCCGGCAGCCTATGTCCGCACGGAAACACTGCCGTATAACACGGTTGAGATAAACGGAAAAAGCCAGTCGCTGACTTCCGGCGGAACAAATAAGATGGAACTTCGGGGAAATGACGCGTTTGATTTTCTGGAAGCAACGACCTATGCAAATGAGGGTTTTGAGCATACAAGAAAAATCAGCTTTATTAAAAATGCATATATTGCGGTAACGGACTATATAACACCGGAGGATCTGACCGCCGTAAACACATACAGGCAGGCATGGCATCCCGATAACGGCGGTAATGTGACGGTGGATTCATCCTCGCTTACCGCAAAAACGCACTTTGCTGCGGGTGCAAACCTCACCGTCATGCAGGGGGATAAAAACGGAATCACCGCCGTGACGGATAAGAGCTACATTAAAAACAAAAAGCTTGTGAACACCTTGGAGGACTATGTTTATTACGAAAAGAAAGCCAAGGGAAAGGTTGTTTACAATACCATTCTTTATCCCTCGGACGGCGCCGCACCGTCAGGTGCAGCCGCGGTGAAGCTTGCTCTCAGCGACGGTGCGTCGGAAACCGCGGCTTCAGCATTTGAAATCAAGGCGGAAACATACTCGGGAATATACTATATTTCTCACGAGGATGAACCGGCGGTCCGCACTTTCGGAGATTACTGCTTCAGCGGCGAAATGCTGTATCTCACGGAGAATCTGTCAGACATATGCTTCCTTAATGCAAGCGGCGTGAAAAAAGCGGACGGAACGGCGCTCGTTGAAAGCAAACGCAGCCTTGCCGATTTTTCGGCTTCGGTTAACGGAACTGTGCTCAGCGTGTCATCATCGGAAAAGCCTGACAAGGAACTGAAAATTTATGCCCCGGACGCAGAAACGGTTTTGCTGAACGGCAGCGAAACAGATTTTATAAAAATCGGTGACTATGTTTATATTAATCCCGAAAAAATCGTTCTTTCTCCTATTAACGGGAACGCAGCCGTAAAAGAAAAAATCGTGTTCAAATTTCCGGTGGAGTGTGACGGAATCATCCGCAGCGGCGCTGTTGAAATTTCCGCCGGAACGGTTGTATCGGGCGATTCGCAATGGAACGGAACAATTGATGTTGAATGCAGCGAAAAAGCAAGCCGCTTTTACGCAAAAATCGGCGCAGGGTTGAATTTCATGCCCGGATGCACGGTGAAGATTCCGTTTTACAGAGGCAGCAGTGTGCTTTTTAACTCCGGGGAAAAAATTTCTGCGCACACGGAGGGGAATTTGTGCGTATTCACCGCGGAAAACGGCGGAATGTATGAACTTCCAGTGAAATGGGGCGGAATTAACAAGGTCACGGAGGCTCTGCCCTCGGAAGATACATACATTATCAACAGCAGCAGCGGCAAAAACACTGTTTGCTCAAGTGAACCGACAATAAAAATCACTGTGCCGAAAGCAACCTCGTCATCAGGATACAGAATGGGATTCATGCGTTTTAAATACGGCAGCGGCACAGGCGAAAATCCTGCGGGCATACAAAACGCCGATAAAATATATTTAAAACTCACTGTGCAGTCTGCTCCGACAAACGGCGGAAAATTAATTGTCTGCGGACTGGAGGATGATTACTGGTATAATGACACCCTTTTCAGCGCAAAATCCGGCTGGAGTGCGGACAGGCTTTGCGCTGCCGATATGCCGTCTGTGCTTAAGGTATATACCGGGAACGAAGTTTATGCAGCAGTCAGTTCCGCGGCATCGAGATATACGGAGCTTTTGTTTGATGTGACGGATTATGCAAAAAGTCAGCGTGACGGAAGCTTTGCGTTTAAGCTTTATGCGCAGTCGGACGATGGCGCGGCGCTCACGGCGGCGGTTTATTCGGCAGAGGGAGAATTTCCGCCCGGGCTTATAATTGAAAGCAGCGTCGGCGATGATGAAATCAATACGGATGACGGCTTTGAATATGAGCCTGACGATGATAGCTTTGTGCGCAGAAATTCGGACGGTAAAAACAAAAACTACGGTGAAAATACAAAGCTTTATGTGCACAGCGATGATGCAAAAAGCGCAAACTCGCGTTATTCTTTTATCCGCTTTGACCGCTCGGCATTTCCCGAATTCGCATCGGCGAAAAAGGTTTATCTTAAGCTGTACATTAATGAAAGCAACGTGAAAAACGGCGGCAGCGGAAAAATAACTCTTTACGGACTTGAGGACGGTTTTGAGTACGGCGGAGAGCTTTATACCTGCAAAACCGGCTGGAATGAAAGCGATATTACCGGGAGCAGCGCTGCCGATATTAAATTGTTTTTATATAATAATTATATGGCGCAATGCACTGTGACGGGAGAGGAAGCGGCGCAAACCGAGCTGTGCTTCGATGTAACCGAATATGTTAAAAACCAGGCAGACGGTATATATGCATTTATGATGCATGCCTCGGCTGACGACGCTGCAAAGCCTGTATTTATGTCATTTTATTCAGGCGAAGCACAGTCTGCCGATGTGCGCCCGAAGCTTTCGGCAGTGGGGATTGACATCATGCGGACATCTGTAGTACAATTTAATCGGAAATATGCCGCATCGGGTGCTGTTCGTGAAGAAAATGTTTCCGCGGCAGCGGCGCTTGTGGTTTTGTGCCGTGATGAAAAGGGAGCTGTGACTGATATAACTGTGAACAAAAGCCCCGCGGCTCGCGGCGGCATAACGCTTTTTGCCTGTTCGGGGGAAGCGCCGCCGCAGACAGCGCACATAAAAGCGATGCTTGTTGACCTTAAAACAATGAAACCGTTTGCCGGAAGCAGGGAAGAATAATGCAAAAGAAAAGCACAATTTTCAAAAAATATATGATGTTCATAGTGATTGCGGGAATGTTGCCGCTTATTGCGTCTGCAATGGTAATGTTTCGTTATTATGAAGCAAATCTTCTCGATAACACTATGAGCAGCGTCACATATATGCTCAATTATCTTTCCGATAATATAACCAAGGTTGCGGACGAGATAAATACAACAATGGAGGAAATAAAAGGGTCGGAGGAAACCGGCGAATTGATTAAGCTTTTAAAAAAAGAGCAGAGCGCCCCGCTTTCGCCTGAAGAAAACGATGAAAAAAGCGCCCTTATCGAAAAGCTTCAGCAGACGGCGCTCAATGCAAATGCGTATACAAAGGGCGCGGTGTTTATCGACGCAAGCCGCAGGGTATACGGAAAAACGCGAACGCTTTTACTGTTCAACAACGATTATAACTGTGAATATGACACAACGGTGCAGGATATTTTTGACGGAACGATTACCGATTCCGAGCTTCCGGCACGGGTGGCTGACTATTATAAGGATGACACGCGCGTTTTTACCTATATAATCCGCTTTGAATATGTTGAGGACGAGCAGCGCACCCTTCTCGGCGTTATGCTTGCGGATGTTTATATTGAAGCCGTCGGAACATTTTTTGAAAATGTTGACAGAAACATGATGGGTATTTTATATCTTGCGGATTATGAAGGAAACTGCATTTACAGTATTAACAAAAGCTGGATAGGGCGAAAGATTTACGAATTTGAAACGCACAAAAAGAAGTCAAGCAGCGTTATGGGAGGGATAAAAAGATTTTTTTCCGCAAGCAAAATCAGAAACACTCCGTGGACGCTGGTCTGCGGTGTGAACGAGCAGTATCTGTTCGGCAGAATCAACAGCATTAAAGCGGCAACCATGCTGACGCTTGTTTTGGGTTTGGCGGCATGCCTGCTTTTGTCGCTTTTCGGAACGCGGAGAATGGCGCGCCCGATAGGAAAGATTCTTAGGGCAATGCAAAAAGTGCGCGATGGAAATCTTGATGTTGCGGTTGAGATAAAGCAGCATGATGAAATCGGGCAGATTGCCGATGAGTATAACAGTATGCTTGAAAGAATGAGGGAGTATATCGATAAGGTTTATGTTTTGCAGCTTTCGCAGCGCGAGGCGGAGCTTAATGCTCTGAAAACACAAATACAGCCGCATTTCCTTTATAACACCCTTGAGGTTATAAGGATGAGCGCAATTTCAAACGGTGACGGTGAAACCGCAGAAATGATACGCTCGCTTGCACAGCAGTTCCGCTACCTTCTTGCAAGCGATGACAACGACACAACGGTTGACGATGAAATTGAGATCATTCATGAATATTTTAAAATTATAAATGTTCGTTATATGGGAAAAATTAAACTTGAAACCGAAATCGGTGAATCTGCCCGAAAAGTTAAAATTCCAAGACTAACGCTTCAGATTCTGGTTGAAAATTCCGTAATGCACGGACTTAGAGAAAGCGGAGGAATAATTAAAATACGAGCGTCCGAGGAAAGCGGCTGCTATGTAATTGAAGTGATTGATACCGGAAAGGGAATGAGCGCGCGGCAGCTTGAAAATATAAAATACTCACTGAGCGCAGGCGGCTCATATGTGACGGACGGAAAAACAAGCACGGGTCTTGGAATCAAAAATGTTTATGAACGCATTAAGATGATTTACGGAAGCAGAGTTGAATTCAACATACACAGCATTGAAGCAATCGGAACATCGGTGCGTATTGAAATAGCAAAGGAGAACAGTGATGTACAGACTGATAATTGCTGATGATGAACCTATGATTGTCAAGGGAATTAGCTGCCTTGCAGACTACAAATCAATGGGTTTTGAAATAACCGGAACCTGTTCAAACGGAGAAGAGCTTCTTAATGCCGTAAAGCAAAATGCGTGTGACGTTATTATCAGTGATGTTTCCATGCCTGAAAAAAGCGGAATTGATGTTCTTAAATATATTTTTGAAAATAATCTTCCGATTAAGGTCATTTTCATCAGCGGCTTTTCAGATTTTGAGTATGCTCACAGCGCAATCCGTTTCGGTGTGGTGGACTACCTGCTGAAGCCTGTGGGACAGAATGAGCTTGCATCCGCTCTCGAAAAAGCGGCTGCCGCATTGGCGGACGGCAGAAACGCGTCTGCTGATAACGCGGAAAATGCACTTCTGACAAAGGGGTCAAAATCCGAACACGGCGCAATCGATAACACGGCAGAATTTTATACGGTGGTGAATATTTCCGTTTCGGAAGCGGAAAATTTGCAGGAGCAGGAGCTTATTATGCTTGCTCTTTCTGAAAAGGCGGCAAACATTCTCGGCGAAAACACTCTTGTTTTTGTGAAAGGTAAATATGTGAGCGCAATTATCGGTCAAAGCGTCAGATCTGCACCGCAACTCAGAAGCCAATGTGAAAATCTGTTTGCGGAACTGCAGAAATGCATTGATAAAGAACTGCGGATGTTCATCGGAGCAACAGTTGACAGTATGCAGAAAATTCCCGAATCGTACGAAAATGCCTCAAAGCTCTCGGTCTATGCATACTACACTGACAACAGCGTTATCGGCGAAAAATTTCTCTCCGAAAAAGAAACAGAAGCTGAATTTTCCGATCTGGAAAAATGTGAAGCCGCACTCAGAAGCGATCTTATCGGGACGGATGAGGGGAAATTTTCGGCAGATGTAAAGGCAGCTGTCAACACTGTCAGAAAGCTGACTTTCGGAAATGTGCAGCTTACAAAAAGCTATCTTATCACACTCATCAATATGATAAAGCGCTGTGCCGGAGAATATGCCCCGGATGCGGCAGCGGCAATTTCGCGGACGGGGGAAGAAAGTGCGCGGGAAATCTCCGTGTCGGACAGCTTTTCCAAGGACAGCTTCGTTGTTGGACGGTTCTTTTCCGATGTGAGGGAAACCGTTATGTCGGGAATAGCAAGAATGCCTAAGGAAATTATTGCCGCCAAGGAATACATCCGCAATAACCACAGCGAAAATATCACGCTGGAGTCGGTTGCAAAAATGGTTTACATGAATCCGTTCTATTTCAGTACTTTCTTTAAAAAGCATACCGGGATGAACTTTAAGGACTATCTTAATTCACAGCGGCTGGAGGAAGCGGAAAAGCTGCTTTTGGGAACAAATAAACATATCGGCGAAATTGCGGCGGAGGTCGGGTTTAAAAACGCGCGCAGCTTCGGCAAAATATTCCGTGAGGTTTATAAGGTCACGCCGGCTGAGTATAAAAAGAGCATGAAAAGAAAATAAATGAAAAGCATCGGCGTTCCGCAGGCATGGCAATCGGAATGCAGGTGCTTTTTTGCGGCGTCCGGTATATAATGACGTGCACTGAAATCTTTTTCGCAGCGCCGCGGCGCGTCCGAAAAAGCGTACAGAGTGAACAAACTGAATCCGAAGGCGTACATTGGTACGTCGAGAGGTGAAGTTTGTTTGCAGCATAAAGCATATGTCTGATGAAAATCTGCAAGGGTTGATTAAAAACTGATACGGAGCTTAATGCTGAAACAAAAATCATCTCTGAAAATCTTCGAATTTGTAAGCTTTATGCGGTCGGTGCGTTTTTTCGCAGCGCCAATCTTAAATTTGTGCATTTTTCTCATAAAAAAGCTACTTTTTTTTAAGAAACGGATAATGTATACTGATATTATTAAAAAAGGTGGTGCATAAGCGTGAGCAAAAATGGAAAGGGCAGGCTTAAGTATGTGGCAGAAAGGTTATATTCGGAAAAATCGCTGTATCTGATTTTTTTACCGGTTTTTCTGTATTATCTGATTTTTTGCTACATACCGCTCGGAGGTATTGTTATTGCATTTAAGCAATATTCGCCGAGACTGGGGATTTTGGGCAGTCAATGGGTTGGATTTAATAACTTTATAAAATTTTTCGGAAGCTATAATTTTGCAAGTATACTGACGAACACAATCAGAATAAGCGGAAGCTATCTGTTGTTCGGATTTCCCGCTCCGATTCTTCTGGCGCTTTTGCTCAATGAAGTAAAGTGTATGCGGCTGAAAAAAACGATTCAGACGATAAGCTATCTTCCGCACTTCATTTCAATCGTTGTTGCGGTGGGGCTTCTCAACGATTTCCTTGCCCGTGACGGCATTATAAACACGATTCTGGGCACGTTCGGAATTCAGCCGATAGCCTTTATGATGGAAGAAAACTGGTTCACAACAATTTATGTGGCATCGGGAATATGGCAGCAGATAGGCTGGAATTCAATTATATACCTTGCGGCAATCAGCGGCATCAGCCAGGAGCTGTACGAAGCGGCAGAGGTTGACGGTGCAGGCAGATTCAGACAGATGTATCATATCACATTTAAAGGAATTCTTCCGACGGCAACCGTTCTTTTCATAATGCAGGTCGGCAGAATCATGACCGTTGGCTACGAAAAGATAATCCTTATGTCGAACGACCTTGTTGTGTCAAAGGCGGAGGTTATCTCATCATACGTTTATAAACTGGGTTTCGGCACATATCCGGATTACGGATATTCAACAGCGGTAAACCTGTTTAATATGGTTGTTAATCTGATAATTCTGTGTACGGCAAACTTTGTCAGCGGAAAGCTCAGCGAAACAAGTCTTTGGTAAAAATGATCAATATTCAGTCGGAAAGGCGCAGATGTTTATGAAAAAAAATTCTAACGGCATTGCAAGCATAATATTTGACGTTGCAAACACTCTTGTTTTGCTTATGCTTGCGATTATATGCCTGTACCCAATATACTACTGTATGGTTGCATCAATAAGCGACCCGGCAGCTCAGGCTGCGGCAGGCGGAGTTATGCTGTGGCCCAAAGGCTTTCAGACGCTTGCATATAAATCCGTTTTTGCAAACAAGGAAATTTTCTCCGGTTATATGAACACCTTTTTCTATGTGATTGTGGGAACGCTCATAAATGTTGTTCTCTCGATTATGGGAGCGTATGTTCTTTCAAGAAAAGGCCTTTTGCTAAAGAGATTTTTGAATCTTTATGTTGTGTTCACGATGTTTGTCAGCGGCGGAATGATCCCGCTCTATCTCCTTGTAAAAAACATCGGACTTCTTAATTCAAGATGGGGAATAATTTTTGTTACGGCGGTTAATACATATAACCTTATTATGGCAAGAACCTACTTTGCATCAATTCCGGCGTCACTTGAAGAATCCGCGCGCATAGACGGTGCGGGCGAACTCAGAATTCTGTTTTCCATTATGGTTCCGCTGTGCGGACCCATAATAGCGGTTATTTCGCTTTATTATGCTGTCGGACACTGGAACTCATGGTTCAATGAAATGATTTATCTTTCATCAAGAACCAAGTATCCGATTCAGCTCTTCCTGCGTGAAATTCTTATACTCAGTCAGGTAAGCGCCGCGTCGCAGGATTATTCGGCGGATAAGCTGCCGCTCAGCGAATGTATAAAATATGCAACGATTGTTGTTGCAACGCTTCCCATTCTCTGTATATACCCGTTTGCACAGAAGTATTTTGTAAAAGGCGTTATGATAGGCGCCGTAAAAGAATAATTTTGAGGAGGAAAAGAAAATGAAAAGAAAACTCGCATTTGCACTTGCCGCTGTTGTTGCGGCGGCGTCAATGACAGGCTGCGGCGGAAAAAAGCAGCAGACTTCACAAGGCGGCAAGAATGCGGCAGACTTGCTCGCTGCGAATCCGGCTAAGAATGAGCAGCCGATTGCAAATCCGCCGGTAAAGATGAAAATGGCTTCGACAATTTCTGCAACGGCGGCGGGGCAAACGCTTTCGCTCGGAGATATAGCCGCCTTTAAAGAGCTTGAAAAAATCACCGGTGTGCAGGTTGAATACGAAACCGTTACAACCGACAAGCTCAGCCTTTTGTTTGCATCGGACGATTTGCCGGATATGATTTTCACAAACTGGGATACGATGGGCGGAATTTACAAGTATGCCTGCGACGGTCAGATTATTGCTCTGGATGATTATATGGCAAAAAATTCACCGAATCTGGTTAATTTAATGAAAAAGGATGAATCCATCTATCACAATCTCACGGACGCTGACGGAAAGGTTTATCATTTCCCCTTTATCCGCTCAACGGATAATCTGAGAGTGTTTGAGGGTTACCAGATTCGCAAGGATTGGCTCGAAAAGCTTGGACTTAAGCTTCCGGCAACAATTGATGAAATGCACGATGTGCTTAAGGCTTTTAAGGAGCAGGATCCCAACGGCAACGGGAAGGCTGACGAAATCCCCTTCATTTCCGATGTGAAAACCTCAGGTATAAATCAGGCAATGAACTGGTGGGGTATTGACGCTTTCTATCAGGAAAACGGAAAGGTTAAGTGCGGATGGCTTCAGCCGGAGTATAAGGAATATATTAAAACGCTTTCTGAGTGGTATGCGGAGGGACTTATTGACCCTGACTACCTGACATGCGACACAACGCAATTCCGCTCCAAGGCAGTTAATGAACTTGCCGGCATGTGGTACGGAAGAGCGGCAGGCGTTCTCGGCGTTTTGGAAACGACAATGAAAAATATTAACCCCGAATTTTCAATTGTCGGTGTGCCGTGGCTCAGCAAGGACGGAAAGACAGGCTATGCAATGCCGACAAAATATATTGAAAACGTTCTCGGAATAGGTATTGCAATCACTGCCGATTGCAAAAAACCCGAACTGGCCGCAAAGTGGTGCGATTATGCTTACGGAGAGGACGGAAACAAGCTTATTAACTTCGGCATAGAGGGCGAAAGCTACACAATGGAGGACGGAATCCCCACATATACCGATTTGATAGTAAACAATCCCAACGGTCTTTCAATGTCTGAGGCGCTTGCTTCATATGCAATCCCCGGAAATTATGCCGTTGAACAGAGTCCGTACTATTTTGACCAGATGATGGGCAAAAGCCAGAAAGACGCAATCAACGTTTGGAAGAAAGGCAACACATCCAGAACGCTTGCGCCGCTTAAATATACAACGGATGAGTTTTCCGCTGCTACGGGTCTGAGAAATGAAATAAACACTTACGTTTCGGAAATGACAAGCAAGTACATAGTAGGCCGTGAAAGCCTTGATTCTTATGATGAATTCATTTCAAAAATAGAAAAAATGGGAATTAAAAATGTTATTTCCGTTATGCAGCAGGCATACGACCGTAAGAATAAGTAAAGGAATGAGCTTATGAAGTTAAAATTATCTGCCGCACTTTTGGCATTTGTGCTGCTGACAACTCTGGTTTGCGGCACATTGTCAATCCGTGCGGAGGAAATTGATTATTATGAAAAGGTTCAGGCAAGGCTTGTGAATCTTGACATAATAAAGGAAAAGGTTCCTAAGGATAATGTTGTTACAAATGCGGAGTATATCACAATGCTTATCCGCTCGCTTGGGATGGACGGCATGGTAAAGACTTCGTCCGGCGGATTTTGGGCAGACGGATATATTGAGCTTGCGGATTCGCTCGGACTTTGCGATTACTGCGACGCATTTCAGCCGACAGACACGGTGAACCTTAAAAATGCTCTTATAATGGCAGCTGCAACGCTCGGCTACGGAAATGCGCAGAAGGGCGATGCTCTGTATGAAACCGCCGTTAAACTGAATCTTGCCGATAAGGCGGAAATTGCCTCGGCAGCGGCGCTCACGCGCGGCGGTGTTTGCGTAATTGTTTACAATATGCTTGACACGGATATTTGTGTGCCGGACAGCCTTTCCGGTTCGGATATAACCTATAAAATCGAAAAGGGACACACGCTGCTTGATGATCTTTTCAACATAACCGACAGAAAATACTACGAGGGAATTGTTGAAGCAAGCTTTATAACTTCGATATACGGCAGCACGGACTGCAGGCGCGATGAGGTTATAATAAACGGAACGCGGTTTAAGACAGGCAGCACAGCGGCGCAGAATTATATCGGCGAATATGTGTGCTTCTATGTTGACAGCGAAAACGATGCGGACGGCGGCACAATAAGGCATATTGCGCTGCACAAAAAGAACAAAACCGTGAAAATAAGCTCTCACGATATTGAACAGGGCAGTCTTCAGACGGTTACATATACGGAGAACGGCAAAAGAAAAAAGCTTGAGCTTGACAATCCGGCATACATAAAAAACAATAAGGCAGTAACGCAGTATGCGCAGATGCCGCTCGACTATTCGCAGGGAAGCTTTGTGTTTGTTGATAATGACGGTGATGACAGGTACGAAGTTGTTATCGGAACATATATTCAGAGCTATATTGTTGACGAATGTTTTGCAGATGACGGAATCCTTTCATTTTCGGATGATGCCGGCTGCGGAGGAATCGAGATTGATTCCGACAATGATGACCTGTGGCAGATTGTTTACGATGAAAATGCAAATGCGGCTGACTTGTCGTGCATTAAAAAGGGTGATGCAGTGTCGCTCATAAAAAGCGATGACGGCACATTCACGGCGGTTTACCGCTGTGCGCCGCCTTTCACGGGTACAATAACTTCAATCAATGCGGATGACAGGCTTGTTGAAATTGATTCAAAGGAATATAAATACACCGATGCTGCCGGCAGCCTTTCAGTCGGCGACAGCGGACGCTTTTATACCGATATAAACGGCGAGCTATTCCGCATGCAGACGGATTACGAGGATTATGTTTATATTTACAAAAAGGGCAAGGCAAAGGGCATTGCACAGAAAGCTGAAATAAGGGTTTATGACGGAAATGAATTTCTGAACTATGCGCTTTCCTCCAAACCTAAAATTGACGGAGTTTCCATCAGTGCAGACGCAGCGTACAACGCAATCGCGGAAAACAGCGTTGCTGTTATCACGGTTAACAAATCGGGCGAGGTTTCGAAGCTGGATTCAGGAGATAACTATGCCGCAAAAGCGGAGCGCGTGTATGTTGAGAACGACAAGGGGTTCTGTGATTATAACGAAAAAACGGCAGAGCCTTTCGTTTATGATGACAACACAAAAATGTTCTTTGTTCCGAAAAGCGGAATTGAGGAGGACTTTTTCAATACATTCCCCCTGACGGATGACACGGAGTATGAAACGATGGCGTTCGACAAGGACGAACAAAGCGGCTGCGCCGCAGCGTGTGTTGTTGTCATGGACTGCGATGATCCCATTTCCGAGGGTTTTAACGCAGCGTCGGAAATAATGGCGGTTAATTCCGTTCGCGCTCTGCGCGATGAAGACGGGGATTACACCTACGAGGTGAGCGGAATCTGCGGCAGGGAGGAAGTCAGCTTCACAGCCGCGCAAAAACAGACTGTTTTCAATGTGTTAAGTGATGTTGAAAGCGGCGATGTTATTCAGTTTGTGCTTAACTGGGAAAACGAGATTGCGCTTGTTTCAAAGGTTATGGATAAGAGCGCGCTTTCGGGATACTACTATGATAATTCCGATTACAGAAATGTTTCGCTTTACGGTGAAGCGCTTAAGGTTAACCGCGGTGTGATGACGAATCTGAAAAAATATCTTGTGAATGAAATCATATGCGCCCCGAACGGAAACGAAATAAAGGTAACCGTGCCGGCGTCAATGGAAAAGGTTTCGGGAACAACGAATAAAGGCTTCGGAAATTATTTTATCTATGATTCCGAAACAAAGAGCTTCAGAAACGGAACTGCCGGAACAATTGTAACCGAAGATTATGCCGCAGGTTATGCAACGCCCCTGTATATCGGAATCCGCAACGGCGAAACTAAGTTTATTGTACAATTTAAGTAAGGTGTGTGCTGAATATGAAGCAAAATTTAATTAAACACATTTTATCTGTTTTTCTTGCCGCAGCTATGCTTCTTCCATGCTTTGCGGCAGGAACGTTTGCCGAAGAAGTTCCGATAGAGGATTTATATGTTTCGCTGCTTCCCACGGATGACGCAACCATCCGCGCAAATATGGTGGATACGAATTTCGGGACGAAAACGAACCTTGAAATGGACGTTCGCGAGGGCAGCCGCCGCTACGGACTTATAAGATATGACGCAAGCGGACTGAAAGCTGAAATTGATACTGCGTCAAGGATTGTGTTTAAGTTTTACGGAACGAACGAGGAACGCTGCCGCAGGCTTCTGCTGTATCCGCTGTACGGAAATCACAAAAACTTTAATGAAGATACAATCACATGGTCTGTGGCAAGGGGAATAAGAGAGGGCGGACAAAGCCTTGCGGAGTACCTTGGCGATACAATTGAAAATCCAGCGCCGGAGGAAAATGCGAAATGGCACGAAATCGATGTGACGGATTATGTGAAATCACAGACGGATTATATCTATGCTTTCAAAACCTTTGCAACAACGGGAAGCACATATAACTGTATTCTCCGCTCAAAGGAGGCGCAGGGATTTGAACCGCAGCTTCTTATTTACACCGATGTTGACGCCGTGATTAAAACAGCGGCAAGTCAAATTGCCAGAAACGCCAATCTTTCGGCTCTTACGGAAAATATAACGCTGCCGAAAGAATGGAGCTGCGGAATGGGAGAAAGCGAGCTGTGCCGCGTTTCATGGGAAAGCGGCAACGATGATATAATTTCCTTTTCCGAGGAAACGGACGGATTTCGCGGCACGGTGTGCCAAAGACCGGCGGCTGAAGAGGGCATATCGTACGAAACAACCGTGACAATGATAATTACATACAAGGGAAAGCAGGTCAGACAGGAACTGACCGCGCGCGTTCTTGCTGAAAACATTGTTTCGGCGGCGGCTGATACATATGCCGCAGGCGGAACATATTCCGAAGTAAATTACTCGGGAGAAAATGTTTTAAAAAGCGGAAGCACAGGAATTGCAGAGCTTGACAGCAAAATTTACGCGTCGTTCCCGAAAATAAGCGATGAGCAAAAAAGCGGCGCCGTGCGCGTTATTCTCAGGCTTTTCAATAACAATGAAAAATTTGTGCAGTCATCGCCGATAACCGTGAAAAAGCTTGCCGCATCCACGGATGTTAACAGCATTACCGGCAGCGCATCGCCCGATTACACCGGGGAGGAAATACAGGCCTTTTCAGACTGCAGGTATCACACGGATATAGACATAACGGATGTTTTTGACCCCGGCAGTGAAAATGCCTTTGAAATTTTTGCCGATTGTGAGGAAATGAGCTTTTATTCAATGGAAGCAGGGCTTTCACCGCAGCTTATTCTGATGAGCGGCGCTGCTGCGCAGATGCACGATGCATTTGAAGAAGCCGTTGCCCAAATGGGCAGCAGAACGGCGGTTGAAAATGATTTTTATCTTCCGGTGTGCGGCGGCTTCACAACAGAATGGTCATCCGAAAGCGAATATGCCGGAATCGACGGGCAAACGCTTGTGCCGGACAGACCGCCTTTTGAAGAGGGCGACAAGCTTGCGCTTGTAACCTGTAAAATCACAGACGGGGAAAATACCGTTTATGAAACTCTGCCGTTTAATATTAAGCGCGCCGATGCCGACGGAATAAACGGAAAACGCCTTTTAAAAGACCCGATGAAAGTTTCGGACGAAAGCTTTTTCGGCAAATGGAATGAAAAACTCAATTCGTGGGAGGTTGCACCTGTTTTAAGATATGACACTTTCCCCGAACTTAAAGAAGTGTCAAGATACGTAAAAAAAGGCAGCTACCATGCTGCCAAGGAAGCGCTTTTAAGCTATTATCGGACAAGGGATGATAAGCTTAATTATAAGGTCACGCCGAGCGCTTCGGAATCACTTTCCGTTCAGCTTGCAAAAGAACATATTTTATCCTACGGGCAGACGGCATTTGCAACCGCCAAAATAGGAAAAGAGCTTGGCTGGTATGAAATAGAACTGCCGGCAAACGAAAGCCTTAAATCAAAATACGTTCTCACTGCAAGAACAAAGGACGGCTCAACGGCAGTGTTCTGTTCGGATGAGTCGGATTATGCTCCGTATATTGAAGCGGTGACAAACGAGGGAACATTTATACTGCCGTGCAACGGAAGCACATACTTAAAGGCAGGCGCAAATGCGGACAAAAATTACGGAACTGAGGGAATCCTTCTTGTGCATGAGGAGGGCAATCCGCTGAGCGATGATACGAGCCGCGCATTTATCAGCATTGACAAAACGCCGATAACCGGCAAAGAGGTTGCGGATGATGAGGATGATAATATAGAGCTGAAATCCGCAAAGCTCATGCTTTACGGAAGAAAGATAAACGGCTCTGACGATGACATGCAAATGCTTATCGGAGGAATCCAGAACATAAACTGGAAAGGCGCAAACGACACCGTCTGGAGCGATCACACGCCGGGTATTTTCAATTACTCGGATGTGATTTATGACTGGAGCGCTCCCTATGGTTCGGAGTCGGAGTGGATATATTCCGTTACAAGACAGGCCGTTGTGACAAATCTTGTTGCGGCATATCTCGGTACGGGCAACAGCGATTATGCATTTTCGGCGCTTGAGGATATCACCGGAATAATGACCTATCAGAAACCCGATTTCCCGCGCGCTCTTGATGTCGGCTGGCGAACGCCGAATCTGCTTGCGGCAGTATTCGGACTTATCGGCTGCGAGTATATGACGCCGGAGCTGTTCTGCAGCTTTATCAAATACGCCTATCAGGAAATTGAGTTTTTAAAGGACGCAACGGCTTCCGTTGTTAACCAGATTAATGCGGTTGACACGGGCTTTTCAAGGCTTGTGATATATTTCCCGGAGGTGTGCGGCGATTCATATTTCGACAAGGCGATAGCGCGCCATGCCGCAACCTACGGCTCAAAGGTGGAATTTCCCGACGGCAGCTATAAGGAAGCAACAAGCGCATATATGCACCGCGTTATCGATGAAATGTGCGAAATAATTGAGGTGCTGGAAAAGACAACCGATATTGATACAACGGAGTTCCGCAAACAGGCGGCAAAGCTTGCACATTTCTTTGCCGATTCGTTCATGCCGAACGGTTATCTGATTCCCTACGGCGACAGCGGAAGAAGCAATATCAATTCGACAAATATGCTGAAAAACGCCGATTTTCTGGAGGATGATTTCCTGAAATATGTCGGCTCGGGATTCACGGAGGGCAGCGACCCCGGTTACACTTCAAAGCTTTATCCGTCAAAGAACATTGCAATCATGCGTACTGCATGGGATAAAAACGCAATGTATTCGTTTATGAATTCGGAGTATGGTTCTTCGCACGGGCATCCGGACAATCTGCACATCGATATTTATGCGTTCGGAAGATCGCTTCTCATCGATGCAGGCAACGGCGGCGGATATAACCCGATTGCCCCGGCAGGCTATGTGCGCAACGAAACGTTTCCGCACAACACAGTTGAGGTCGGGGACGAGCCGCAGAGCTATAAAATAGGAACAACCGGAATGAGCATGCTGACAAATAATGTGTTCGACAAGGTCAGCGCATATACGGACGCAAATGACGGATACAGGCATTTCCGTAACGTGTTCTTAAAACGCGGCGATTTCTGGATTGTGTCGGACGTGATTGTTCCGAACGAAAATTCTGAAGCGGAAAATGTGTTCAGGCAGAACTGGCATCCCGATAATTTTTCCGATTTGGAGATAACGGATGACGGCCGCGCGGTCACCCATTTTAAAGGAACTGCGAATATTCAGATAATCCAGGATGATATGGGCGGAACGCTGGCAAAACAGGGAAGCAGCCACATCCGCACGGAAAAGCTCACAAACTCATTGGAACCGTATGTTTACTATGAGAAATACACATCGGGAACGGTTGTTTACAACACGCTTTTGTTCCCGACTGAAACCGGCGAGGAAACAACCGCGGAATTTGCGGCAATCCCGTGCGAAGATAACTGCGCGCGCGAAACTGCTTCCGCAATGGAGATTTCATACAGAGGTAAAAAAGGCTGGTTCTATACCTCGAATGAAGAAACTCCCTCAAAGCGCGCTTTCGGCGATTTCGAAACGAACGGCAGAAATATGTATGTTGAGGATAATCCCGATTCAACACTGAAAAGCATTTCCCTGGTTGGCGGCTCGGAAGTAAAAAGAAACGGCGAAATCCTGCTTCAATGCAGCGAAAATGTTGATGATTTGGGAGTGACATTCGTTGGAAACAGAGCGGATTTCTCGTCATCGAATCAGCTTTCAGCCGATATCAGACTGAAAGCGGACGGAGTGCAGAAAGTTACATTTAACGGAGCGGAAATGGATTTTGACGCTGAGGACGGATATATAAGCCTTACGTCAAAGCAGATTAAGCTGCCCGTTGTAACAAACGGAGCAAAGGTGCAGGCAACGCTGACCTCGGATATCACAAGGCGCTTTGCGCTGACCTTTGGCAAGGAAACAAAGTACGTTGCCGCAACAATCCCGGCAGGTACAACAATCACCGCTCCCCTCGGCTGGGACGGAACGCTTTCGTTCAATGTTTCGGAGGGCGATGAGCTTAAGGTCACGCTTAACGGCGGCGGCTGCGATGTTGTGTTCGATAACCCTGCCGTGATAGAAGTTCCTTTCTATTCGGCAAGTAAAGCGTACTACATACGCAGCGGCGAAAAATGCCAATTCGGCAGCAGCGCCGATAATAAAAACGCCGCAATAGAATCGGTTGACAAGGATGTTAAAATCACGACAACGGTCGGCGGAGATTTTGTTCTTGTAACAAAATCGGGCGCTATCACCGCAACAACACCCGGAAAAGCAAGCGGTGGCGGTGGCGGCGGCGGTACTGTAACACCGTCCGAACCCGATAAGCCGACAGCAACCTTTACGGATATTGACGGACACTGGGCAAAAAGCGCGATAGAAAACATGGCGAAAAAGGGCATTGTGAACGGGTATGAGGATTCAACTTTCCGCCCGAACGGAGTGCTCACCCGTGCGGAATTTGCACTTATGCTTGTTCGTGCATTTAACAAAATAGCTGAATTTTCGCCGATATTTGCCGATGTTTCGGAGAGCGACTGGTTTGCCGGGGGCGTTTGCGCGGCGGCGGAAGCAGGCTTTGTGAACGGCGTGGGGAACAGTCTGTTTAACCCCGGCGGCATTGTAACGCGTGAGGAAGCGGCAAAAATGTGCGTGAGCGTTCTGGAAAGCGCCGGAAAGGAAACGCCGCAGGCGGATTTAAGCGCGTTTGCAGACGCCGAAAGTATTTCCCCGTGGGCGCAGAGTTTCATGCAAAAGGCTGTCGGCTGCGGACTGCTCAAAGGCACGGACAGCAATCACCTCAGTCCGGGCGTGGGTGTAACCCGTGCAATGGCAGTTTCAATCATTGAAAGAATGATTGAAGATAAATAATGAATTTAATTAATTATATATATTTGGGAGGGTGAAATTAATGAAAATTATGAAAAATGTTCTGGCATGCTTATTGGCAGTTGCGCTGCTCGGCACATGCATTGTGTGCTCGGCGGCGAAAAGCGAGGTAACAACGGTTTCCGTTGACAGTATTTATTTGTCGGAAAGCGGTACAGCACCACGCCCTTTGTCTAAGGTTGATGTGGGATCTGCATTGAATACAAGCAGTACAAAGTATAGATATTTCTTTGTATACAGACTTTCCGATGAACAGTTTGCGAAGCTTGCCGAAGCGCAAAGCGTGACGCTTGATATTGAATTTCCATTGCAAAATACAGTGGAGTACAGTGTTACATTAATGCAAGAAAAATATGATGAAAGCATATTTAATTCGACAACGGACGCTTGGGGACTGAGCGGAAGTACTGCTACTGCGACAATGGACAGTACAACAAAAATTGCGTCATTCAACGTTAAAGACGCAATGCAGGACGAAAGTCAAATCGACAATCTTTTCATATTTAAATTACTTACAAAAAAATCCAAAAACTGCAACGTTGTATCATCTGAAACAAACCCTGTGCTGAAAATAACAACCGTAGCTAAAACGGCGGCGCTTGAGGATGTTAAAGAGCTTGAGGTTCCCCCGGAGGTCAGAGCGGACTTCACGCTTCCCACAACGGGTACACGCGGCAGCACAATAACATGGGAATCCGACAATGCCGCAATTGCCATTGACGGCGGCAATGCCACTGTAACAAGACCTGCCTGCAGCGAGGGCAACACAGTTGTAAATCTTAAGGCAACAGCCGTGAACGGAGAGGACAGCGCAACAGCCGATTTCACTGTCACGGTTCTTAAATCACAGGTGGTTGACGAAGAAACGATTTCTGTTGAACCGTCGCTTGATACCTTTGTAGCTAAAAATTATCCGGGCAATCTCTATAATGAAACAGGGTACCTGTACCTTAACGGAAGCGGAAGACAGAACTTTATTCAGTTCAAGGCTGACAACAATGCTTATTTCACTGACGGAACATATGCAACATTAAACTTTTATGTAACGTCGGTAAAGTCCGGAACATCACCATCACTTATACTCTACGGTCTGACAGGTGCGGACAAAACAAGCTGGGCGGAAGCAATGACCTATACCGAAGCTGAAAGCCTTGGTCTTGTTGACCCGGCTGCCGAAAGCTATGGCACAGGTAAATATTTATCAACTGTTACCTCTGCCGAAATCTCAGAGGGTGAATGGATAAGCATTGATGTTACGGATTTCATGAAAGAGCAGGAAGACGGTGTTCTTTCCTTCAGATTCTACGGAGCAGCGCTTGCGCAGCTGGCATCGCGCGAGACTGAGAATTCTCCTTATATCGAAATCCGCAGCGGCGACAAGGGCGCTGCTGCGGCAGACGCTTCAAAAATCAGTGTTGCAAAGGTAATGGCTGAAAATGCGCAGCTCCCCGTTCAGGGCGCAAACGGAAGCACAATCGCATGGTCGTCCGACAATGATGCAATTGCGGTTGACGAACAGGGAAATGCAGTTGTAACGCGCGGAGAAGCGGACGCGGTGTGTGTTCTCACGGCAACCGTAACAAAGGGCAGCAACGTTGTAACAAAGCAGTTCAGCGTGACAGTTCCGGCAGTGCTTATTTCGCTCGGTAAAGTAACCACCGATGAGGGCAGCTTTGTCACAACATCGCTTTATGAGGGCTATGAGCTCGGAAGCAATCAAATCTTCACTGCTTTTTATGACGAGGCAGGCAATCTTGTTAATGTTCATTCCGGCGCAGGTACGTTTGAGCTTGCATCGGACGTGAAAGTTGTTAAAGCAATGCTTTGGAAGCTTAATTCAATCATGCCGGTTGAAATTCAGACAATCTCCGCAGGGGAACAGGTAACAGAATAACTTTTGTATATATAGGGGTTGCGAAAACGGTGCTTTTCACAACCCCTATACAAAGAGGGAATACGTATGATCAGAACAAAACGAATTATATCATTATTTTTGGCGGCGGCGCTTATCATGATTTCGGCGCAGCTGAGCCTTGCCGCGGAATCGGTGAAGCTGAAGGTCAAGATGGACACCTTTGCCTCTCTGACGAAAGACGGGAGCGCGTCCTCCACGGTAATGTGCATTGGCGGCGATGAAAAGTATGTGAGCTTTCTGCGCTTTGAAACAGGCAAAATCAATGCTGAGGATTATCCGAATATAACGCTTAACATAACAACGTATAACAAGCCGTCAACTGCCAACACAATCTATGTCTACGGAGTATACGCGGATGAACGCAGCCTTGTAACGTCATCAATCAGCGGCAAGAAGGCGCAGTATGCTCCGCTTTTTGAGCTGCGCGCGGATGAGCTTTTGAGCGAAAAGACGAATAACCCGACTCCGAACAAAAAAACAACGCTTTCCTTTGATGTGACGGACTATGTGCGCGCGCAAAAGGACGGCATTTTGGCGTTCCGCGTTTATCAGGAGGGCAGCGGCGGAAAGTACGGCTATCAGATGTATTCTCTGGAAAACACGGCGTCGTCGGATTATGCGCCGTTTCTGAGCTTTAACGCAGGCTCGGAATTTGAGCTGAAATATGACGCAACGCATTTTAAAATTGAGGATTACGTTGAAAATCCGGACTGCGTGGAAAGCGATTTCACGCTTCCCGAAAAGGCTGAATTTGAAAACTCGTTCGGGAGCAGTATAGCATGGGTTTCGGAAAACAGCAGCGTTATTAAAATCGATAAAAACGGTTATGCGGCTGTAACGCCTGTGTATATGGAGGAAACAACGGTAACCGTTACGGCGATTTTCGAAAAGGACGGCAAAAAGGAAGGCAGAAGCTTTTATCTGACCGTTCCTGCCGGCACAATTCCGCCGGATGATAAGCCAACGCAGGCGGCGGATGATTTCGAGCTGATGATTAATAATGACTTTGACACATATATCCGCAAGGGCAGCAGCAGCTCCGAGGATTATTCCGACGCTTCCACGATGATTATTGACGGGCGTGCAGGTTCGCTCCGTTACGGTGTGGTTCGGCTGCATTACGGTGCGGCGGAGGGCGAAAATCCTGACGTTATAGCGGAGGATGCAAACGCCGTTGTTCTGCGCATGAAGATAAAGCTGAATGACGGCAACGGCGATCTGGCGCTGTACGGAATTAATGACGAGCTTATGAAAACCCTGTGGGAAGATTCCGAAATGACTTATGACAAAGCAGGGGAGCTTGGCATACTTGCCGCAATCGGCAGCGACGCAGTGCCGCTTGTTGATATTGTTCCGCTTGAGGGCAAGACGGGCGGAGATTATATATATGCCGATATTACCGATTATGCGAAGAAACAGGCGTCCAAGCTGCAAAACGGTGCGGCAACCTTTGCATTTATCATTGCCGGCGCAAACTGCGAAAGCGAAAACGACATTTTCCGCATTGAAGCGAGCTACAGCACCGGCACCGACACGGAAGCTCCGGCAAAGATGCTTGTTTACAGCGGCGGCGTGGGATATGCTTTTCGTGATTCGATAAATCTTGAAATCGAAAAAAGGTTTCAGGTTACGGAAAGCTTTTCACTTCCGGCGGTTCTCGGAACAGAGCGCGGTGATTCAACGGAAAGCACCGTCACATGGAAATCAAGCAACAAAAACGTGATAAACATATCGGATAACGGAAGCGATGTGCTTGCCGCTGTCAGCCGCCCGGATTCCTCGGCTGTTACGGACGCTTATGTGAAGCTGACGGCAACGGTGCAGAACGGAAACGCCGTGCAGACCAAGGACTTCAGCATATATGTACTGCCGGCAGGCATATATAATCCGGTAATGAGCAACTATATCACAAACTCCGCAAAGGGAACTTCAAATCCGAATAAAACGGTTTCAACATATGTTGACGGCGAAACAAAGCAGTACGGTTTTGTTAAATTCCATTCGGACGATGGTTTGCTTGAATATGCGGACAGGGTTATTCTCAGAATGAAGCCGTATTATATGCAGGGTGCGTTCACACTCACCATGGCGCCGATTAATCCGTATGACGCGGAGGCATTAACGGAGGACATGACATGGAGCGATGCGCAGGATTTGTGCGAAGCCGAAAGCATTTTTTCAGTCACTCATGAGCAAAGTTCATTTCAGACAACATGGATTGAATGGGATGTTACCGATTACATAAAAGACTGCCTGTCGGATGAAGCGGTTTTCCGTTTCGAGATTGATTCGGAAAGTGCGGCGCGCTGCATGCTTTACGGAAACAGCGTGAAATTCCTGCCGCAGCTTAAGCTTTGCAACTATGAGCTTATTTCAGACGCGGAAAAATCAATCAATGCCGCGGCACAGGAGCTTTCGGACATGGCTGAAACGCAGAATTTCGACGTTATATCAGGCGATATAACGCTTCCCGAGGTGTTTGACTACGGCGTGTGGACGGAGTGGGAAATAACCGATGAAAACGGAAACGAATCGGAGCTGCTTTCAAATGACGGAACACTTCTCAAACTTCCGGCGGAGGACGCGCCGGTTGTACTTACGGCAACAATATCGCGCGGAGATACCGATTATACGAGGAGCATCACTGTTTACGGAACGGTGCGCAAAAGCGTTACAGCCGAAGAAGCTGTTTTGTACAATCTGAAAAACCTCAGTCTGAATGAACACATTCTTGTTCAGCCGGGGCAGTTTCCGCAGGGTTTTTACGGCGCGGATATCACATGGAAAAGCAGTGACAGCGCACTGAAAACGGACGGAAACGGATACAGCGTTGAAAGAGGAGAAAATAATAAGGTTGTTACACTGACGGCATTTATAACCGCGGAGGGTTATAATGGTGCTCCGGCTGAAAAAGAGTTTACGGTGACGGTGCTGAGGGATGAAAAACTGAATCTGCTGCTTTTAAGACCAACACTTGACGGAAGCGCAGAGGAAACGAATGACGGTTTGCCGCAAACATATTACGCGCCCGGCAGTTCGGATTCGATAACTTATGAGCTTATCGAAAAAAGCAATATCGGTTCGATGGAGATTATCGCGCATAATTCAAGCGAAATCAGGAATTTTTGTATTGAAACGCGTTCCGATGAAAAGTCTGACTGGAAAACCGCGGTTAATGGTGCAGAGCTTACGGATTCAATCAATTCGTTTGCAGTTGACAGCAGTGATGTGAAATTCGTGCGCATTTCGGCAGATTTCGGTGAAAACGGCGGAATATGCGAGGCTGCCGCATATGAGGGCGCCGGCAGCTCTGATGATATATACTTTAATTCCGATGAATTTGCAAAAGACTGCAAGCTCCCGAAAGACGCGGTTACGGAAAACTTTTATCTTCCGAAAAGTATTGGCGGAATCAAGGTGACATGGACAAGCAAAAATGATAATTACATAAGTCTTTCCGAAACGGATGACGGTTATAATGCCAAAGTGAGCAGAGGAAAAAGCAATGAAAATGTAACGCTCGTTGCAGCGTATACCGATGAGCAGGGAAATACCTATTCAAGGAGCTTCACCGTGACGGTTAAGGCTGAGAAACAAACCTCATCGGGTGGCGGCGGCTCTTCGGGCGGATCGGGATACGGTTCGGCAGGCAAGGGTGCATCTTCCGTGACAGCGCCGGGCAGCGGACAGACAACTGAGGAATACTTCCCGTTTTCCGACATGCAGGGTGCGGAGTGGGCAAAGGAATATGTCGGGGCGCTTTATGAAAAAGGAATCATAAATGGCATCGGCGGCGGAATGTTTGCCCCCGGAAACAGCGTTACGAGAGCGGAATTTGTTAAAATGCTTGTTGCGGCGCTGAAAATAGAAGCGCCTGCGGCTTCCGGCTTTGACGATGTTTCGCCGGAGCATTGGTCATATAAATTCATAAACGCAGCGCAGGGTGCAGGCGTCATAAACGGAACGGGAGATAATAAGTTCGGCGGAGATACGGAAATAACCCGCCAGGACATCGCTGCCGCGGCAGTTCGTGCGGCGGAATATACCGGATTCGTTTTCCCGGATTATTCAGAAGTAACCGCACCGGATATTGACTCGGCAAGCGATTATGCGGCGGACGCACTGCGCAAGCTGATGGCATCGGGCATTATCTGCGGCGATGAAAACGGCATGATAAATCCCTTGGAAAAGGCAACGCGCGCCGAAACTGCAAAGATAGTATTCCTTCTTCTTAAATATGTAAATGCGGAGGCTTGATTATGGAACAGATAATAAACGAAAATAAGGCATGGCTGGATGAGGTATGGCAAAAACTTGATAAAAAGCTTAAGATTGTGCGTGAACGTTCAAAGGATAAGCTTCCGTATACAGTGATTGACGGAGTTCACGATGACTGGCAGGACATACGCCCCACACGCTGGACAAACGGCTTTTGGGGCGGTCTGATGTGGCTTATGTACATAGGAACAAAGGATGAGGGATATCGTGCTGTCGCGGAGCGCAGTGAGCAGCTGCTTGACAAAGCATTTGCAAACACCGAAATGCTGAATCACGATGTGGGGTTTCTCTGGCATATCACGGCAGGCGTGAATTACAGGCTGACAAAGAACGAACAGGCGAAAAAACGCGTTCTTCTGGCGGCAATGTCGCTTTCGGCGCGGTACAATCTGAACGGAAAATTTATCCGCGCGTGGAACACGGAGAACACTCAGGGATATGCAATTATTGACTGCATGATGAATCTTCCGCTTTTGTATCTTGCGTCAGAAATAACCGATGATTCGCGCTTTAAACTCATTGCTCAGAGCCATGCGGACACAACGCTTAAAAATCATATCCGCCCCGATGGCTCAGTGTATCACATTCTTAACTATGATACCACCGCTGAGGGCATTGTGGAGCCTGCTCCGCGTTCGCAGGGGTATGACCCGAAAAATTCATCATGGTCGCGCGGGCAGGCGTGGGCGATATACGGTTATGCGCTGAGCTATGTTCACACGGGAAATAAGGAATATCTTGACGCGGCAAAAAGAGTTGCGCATTATTTCATGGCGAATATTTCTGAGAATCCCGTGCCGCTCTGTGACTTCCGCGCTCCGAAAGAGCCTGTTTACCGCGATGTTACGGCAGGAGCGTGTGCAGCCTGCGGATTTATTGAAATTGCAAAGCATGTTCCCGAGTTTGAAAAGCCGCTTTACTTTAATGCGGCGATGAGGATTCTCAAAGCAATTGAAAAGGATTATTGCTGCTGGGATGAAAATAACGATGCACTCACTCTTAACGGCTGTGAGGCTTATCATGACGGAAGCCAGAATATGCCGATAATATACGGAGATTTTTATTTTGCCGAGGCGATATATAAACTCCGCGGCGAAGAACTATTGTTTTGGTAAGAATGGGGAGGAATGAAAGTGTACTCGTTTTTGATGATCGGTCAGTCGAACATGGCAGGCAGAGGCTCCGCAGCCGAAGTTGCGCCGATTGAGAATGACAGACTGTTTGTGCAGCGCAACGGAAGATGGCAGCCTATGTATGTTCCGGTCAATCCCGACCGACCGTTTTCGGGCATAAGCCTTGCGGAGAGCTTTGCGGATATGTGTTCGAAAAAATATAATACCGATGTGGGACTTATTCCCTGTGCCGACGGAGGAACATCGCTTTCTCAGTGGCAGCCGGGAGAAGCTCTGTATGACAATGCCGTTTTCCGGGCAAGACTTGCAATGAGAACGTCAAAACTTATGGGCGTTTTGTGGCATCAGGGTGAGGGCGACTGCAAAAGTGAATTATATCCGTACTATGAGAAAAAATGCATGAACGTTTTCGAATCAATGAGAAAGGATCTCGGTATTGAAAATGTGCCTTTTATTGTCGGCGGATTGGGGGATTATCTGCCGGCATATGATGAATCAACAAAGAATTATGTTCATATAAATGCTTCGCTGAAAAAAATGGCGCGCGAACATTCCTATATCGGGTATGTTTCGGCAGAGGGTCTTACGCCCAATCCGGACAATCTGCATTTTAATGCAAGGTCACTCAGAGAATTCGGCGAGCGCTATTTCGGGAAATTCGAAGAGATGAAAGCAAATATACAGGCATAAAAATAAATGTTAAAGGAGTTTAAGTATGAAAACCGTATTGCTTATAGGTGACTCAATCCGCAGAGGATATGATAAATCTGTAAGAAAAACGCTGGAAAATAAGGCGAACGTTATTTTTCCCGAGGAAAACAGCCGTTTTGCCGCATATCTTCTGAGGAATTTTCATGAATATCTTAAAGAAAACAAAGGCGTTCATATTGATGTTATTCACTGGAACGCCGGTTTATGGGATTGTCTGCGGCTTTTTGAGGAAGATCCGCACACCCCGATAGATGTTTACGCTTATTATATGGAAAGAGTGTGCGTAAGAATTAAAAAGCTTTGCCCCGATGCCCATGTGATATTCGCAACCTCCACGAGCGTGTTGTCGGAGAAAATGGACAAGGATTTTAAACGGTATAATGAGGAAATAGAAAAGTACAATCAGGTTGCGGTGGAAGTCGTTAAAAAACACGGTTTTGAAATCGATGACCTGTATACAATGACAAGAAATCTTCCGGAATCGGCACATTCAGATCCTGTTCATTACTACACCTCGGAGGGAACAAAAGCGTTTACAAATCAAGTGCTTTCGTACATCGTGCCGGCTCTCGGTATTGACGAAAAGCTTGAATATTGTGAGGATTTGTATACCGATAAGCCGGTCGGCATTTAAAAGGCAGCCGGCGGCACATCATATTTTTTAAAAAATATAGAATTTAGCGAATAAAAAGAAGCCAAAAAACGGATGGCTTCTTTTTTATTTGGAGAAAGAATAAAGGTGATTGAACGGTATTATCCGGCGGCGTTGCGGTTTCTGATTTGTTCAACATTTTCCTCCCAATATTTGTCATCAATATCCCACATCTTTCTTTTAAGGTGAAGAGATTCAAACATTTTCAGAAGAAATTTTACCTTTAGGGACGGGTGCAGATTCCGCGCATGTTTTTGCACATCCGCTGCCGTTTTGTCAAGCTTGTTTTCAAGGCTTTTCTTAAACTTTTCGGGCATATCCTCCCAAAAGTACTGCCACACGGACTGAGTGACAATATATGTGCGCGCAACGCCCCAATAATCCATGCTGTCTTTAATATCTTTTGCCGCCGATTTCATCCCGCCTCCGCCGGCAGTTGTGATAATAACTGCCTGCTTGCCGAGCATATTAAAATCAGGGCGGTGAACAAGCCAGCGAAAACCATAATGGTCAAGAAATGATTTTATCTGCCCGGGAGCGTGAAAGCACCACACCGGACAGCAGAATATTATAAGCTGCGATTTAGCAATTGCTTCGTTAATCGGCTTTAAATATTCATATCCGCCGCAGCGGTCTTCTCTGCCGTGAAGGCATGAATAGCAGCCGCGGCAAACGTGCGGCATATCATCGGGAAGTGTAAATTCATACACATCTTCAGCGTTTTTAAGCTTAGAAATAAAATATTTTGCGGCATTATATGTACTGCTGTTTTTTCTTTTTGTTGCTTTAATAAGCGTAATATTCATATTATCACCCGAATTTCGATTTTCAGAATACAGGAACTGCGGCAAAAGGCGAAATCATTTTGCCGCAGTTCCGATTATTTTTATCTGATTTTAGCTTCAGTGTCTTTCATAAGTTCGGCGAGCTTTGCTTCAGCGGCAGATTTGTCATCTGCGCGGAGTCCGAAATAAAGCTTAAGCTTCGGTTCTGTTCCGCTGGGGCGGACAGCAAGCCAGCCTGCGCCGTTTTCCAGCTCAAGATAAAGCATATTATTCTTCGGCTGCTTTGTTTCTCCGCAGCTTCCGTCCTTACGCGTGATTATACCGGTGCTGTAGTCGCGGACAGCGTCAACGCTGAGTCCCGCGATTTCTTTCGGGCAGTCGGTTCTGAGCTTATTAATCATTGCCGCAATTTTGGCAGGACCTTCAATGCCCTCCTCAACAATGCTGATAACGCCCTCGCTGTACCAACCGTATTTCTTATAAAGCTTCTGCATTGCATCGTAAAGCGTCATACCCTGTTTTTTATACCATGCTGCCATTTCAACAATGAGCATGGAAGCAACAACGGCGTCCTTGTCACGCGCATATGTGCCGCTGAGATAACCGTAGCTTTCCTCAAAGCCGAATACAAAGCTGTGGCTTTTGTCTGCTTCAAATTCTTTAATTTTTTCACCGATAAATTTAAAGCCTGTGAGAACCTCCATCATTTCAACGCCGTAGAACGCTGTGATTGCACGAATCATTTCCGTTGTTACAACCGTTTTAATAACAACGGGGTTTTCGGGCATTGTATTCTTTTCGGTGTACTGCGAAAGAATATAATCCGTGAGCAGCGCTCCTGTCTGATTTCCGGTGAAGTTTACATAATCTCCGTCCGAGTCGCGGACTATGATTCCGACGCGGTCGCTGTCAGGGTCTGTTCCGATGATAAGGTCTGTATTATTTTTCTTTGCAAGCTCAATTGCAAGCTTAAAACCCTCCTTATCTTCGGGGTTCGGACTTTTAACGGTCGGAAAATCGCCGTCCGGCTCTTCCTGCTCGCGGACAACATACAGATTTTTCAGTCCGCTCATGCGCAGAATCCGCTGAACAAGCTTGTTTCCGCTCCCGTGAAACGGCGTGTAAACAATGCTGAAACTGTCCGAAACCTCCGCAACAGCTTCGGGATTGACTCTGCGGGCAAACACGTTTGCGAGATATTCGCGGTCAACGTCCTCTCCTATATAGGTAAGAAGTCCTTTTTCAACGGCTTCTTTCTCATCCATAACGGCCGGTCCGGTAAGCATATCCGTTTTCCGGATTTCCTCCGTAACGGCGTTAGCGGCGTCAAGCGGCATCTGACCGCCATCCTCTCCGTAAACCTTATATCCGTTGTATTTTGCAGGGTTATGACTTGCCGTTATGACTATGCCTGCGATGCAGTGCAGATGACGCACGGAGAAGCTCAGCTCCGGCGTCGGGCGGAGCGATTCGAACAAATATACCTTTATATTATTTGCGCAGAGCACCTTTGCCGCTTCAAGCGCAAATTCCGGACTGAAATGCCGCGAATCGTAAGCGATTACAACTCCGCGCTCTGTGTGTCCGGTTTTTTTAATATACTCCGCAAGTCCTGCCGTTGCCTGGCGAACCGTGAACACGTTCATTCTGTTAGTGCCTGCGCCGAGAACTCCGCGCAGACCGGCTGTTCCGAATTCAAGCGTTTTATAAAAACGATCCTCAATTTCTTCCCGATTTCCCTCGATTTTCACAAGTTCATCCTTAAGATACCCGTCAAGTCCGTCAAAGTTCTTCCATTGTTCATACACCTTTTCAAAATCCATTATCAATCCTACCTTTCAACATGATTTTAAGAATGAACAGAGCGCCTTTTTGAAATACGCCCTGCAATAAAGCAGCATAAGGCGGCAAGCAGTATGCCGCAAAGTGCTCCGCAGCTGTCAATCAGCACATCAAGCGCAAGCATTGTGCGCCCCGGAACGAAGTGCTGATGAACTTCATCGCTGCACGAATACAAAAATGCCCAAAGCAGCGAATATAATCCCGTTTTAAACGATGCGGCTCTGTATGCCGCAAGCAGCAGAAATATGAAAAAGCCGAGAACACTGTAAATCGTAAAATGCGCCGACTTTCGTATAATATGATCAAGCCTGTCCGCGAGGTTATGAACCTCCTCCTCATTCAGGCTGTGTTCCGCATCAAATATGCTGATGTTTTTCTCCGTAAAGCCTGTGCTGGTTTTGGTGGAGGTATCGGCATTCTGTGATGAAAACAGAAAAATTGCTGCCATAACCGAGATAACAGCTGCCCATAAGAAAAATTTTTTTATCATTTGATAATTCAGCCTTTCGGCACTTTGCCGGAATTTCGGAAAACCAATTTTCTTCCGTTCTCTATAATATACTTAATTAAAGGAATTGTCAACACGATTTTTGACGGAAATAACGGCGAAAAATGTCAAAGGCGTGCAATCTAAAGGCGAGTGCTGTACGACACGGCTTTGCCGATAATGCGAATGCTTTTTCCCTGCTCGGGAGTGAAAATCATCGGCTTGTATTTCGGATTGTCGGCAACAAGCGTGAGAGAATTATTTCCGTGGTACACTCTTTTGAGCGTTGCCTCGTCATCAATGATAACGGCGGCAATCTCGCCGTCCTCAACAACGTCCTGACTGCGGAAAAAGACAATATCTCCGTCCTTAATTCCGGCACCGATCATGGAATCGCCTTTAACGCGGAGGCAGAAATCGGCATTGCAGTCGCCGACCATTGTGCAGAATTCGCGTTCCTCGTTTGCAAAAATCGGCTCTCCGGCATGGATTTTTCCGAGCATTGGAATTTTCCTTTGCGGAACAGCCATCACGGATTCCGGCAAACAATCCTCGTCCCATCCCATGAGATATGCCGGACTGCATTTCAATATTTCTGACAGCGCCATAACAGTTTCATGCTTTAAATTTTTGATTCCGCCGCTTTCATATCGCTGAACCGTTGCTTCGCTTACACCAAGCTGTTCCGCAACCTGTAAAAGCGTCAGATTAAGAGCGTTGCGCCGCTCTTTCATTCGTTTCTGAAAATTCATATCAGTTTACCGCAGCCTTTCTGCCCACATAGAGGAAATCCCGTGAAATCGAAAAAGATTTGCGGCGTCTTACGGTGGGCTTGTAAGACTGTACAGCACAGGGATTCAGTCCGGCAATCAGCCTGACCGTAAAAGTAAAAAAAGCTGTGCGTCCCGTGATGAAAAACATGCCGCAGTTGTTTCCTACCGTGATTATAACACTGACTTTCTTAAAATGCAATAAAAAAATGAAAAACTTACATAAAAAGTATTGACTTTCGTCAAAGCAGACGTTATACTTCTTGCATAAGACGTAAGAAATTAAAAAACTTGCATAAAAAGAAAGGTGAAAAACGAATGGACAAAATTAAATTCTGTGTTGTGTGCGGCAGGAGGATTCCCGAACTTTCGCTCAGAAAACGGACATGCAGTGAGTTTTGCAGAGCGAGAAAAAAATGCGGCTATGCCCCGTACATAAATTACAAAAAGCCTCCGTTTGAGGATCTGACGCGTTTGCAGCAGCAGGCACAGGCAGCAGGACTGTCGTACGGAAAGTATATTGCTCTGCGTGACGGCGGCAGATTGAGCATGAGGGAATAGAAACATATACGGTTCGGGAATCTGAATTTTTCCGAATGACAAACATTTGCCTGAAAAAAGGAAGGGGGTGAACGAATGCCGATATTGATGCAGTGCCCGTTTTATAAAGATGAAAGACGGCTTAAGCTGTTTTGCGAGGGCGGTACGCTGAAAAGTCCGGACTTGCGTTACAGGCGCGAATATCTTTTAAAATATTGCGCGTCGGAGGACGGATGGAAAAAATGCACAATTGCAAAAAGTCTTAACGAATATTATGACAGAGCTGACAATTAAACCATATGAAAGGATTGAGATTATGAAGCTGAAAGAAAAGTGCGAATTACTTGAGAAAAAGGCTGAGAAAGACGAAAAGAAAATATCGGAGCTTGACGAGGAGATTACGGCACTTCGTCAGCTGCTGGACTGCGCGGCGGCAAATATTGCGCTGCTTGTGTCGGAGCAGGGAGGGATTCGGAGGATTTCCGCCGCGGATGTTCGCCGCGCTCTCGGAAGATATGAGCTTGCAGCTCGGCGTGACGGCGGCGATTATGTGATGGAGGTTTCGGAAAGAGCGGATGCATAAGGTTATTTGGACGCCGCAGCCGCGGCAGCGGATTTTTATGCAGCGCAGTGAAAATGAAGCGCTTTACGGCGGCGCCGCCGGCGGAGGAAAAAGCGACTGCGCAATTGCGGAAGCGCTCAGGCAGGTTCACATTCCGCATTACAGAGGCTTGATTCTCAGAAAAACATATCCGCAGCTTTCCGAAATGATTGACCGCAGCCGTGAAATATATAAACCGGCTTTCCCGAAAGCTTCATATAATGAGCAAAAGCATTGCTGGACATTCCCGAGCGGCGCAAAAATCTATTTCGGTGCAATGCAGCACACAAAGGACAGAACGAACTATCAGGGCAAGCGGTATGATTTTATTGATTTTGACGAGCTGACGCATTTTACATGGGATGAATACAGCTATCTGTTTTCGAGAAACCGCCCGAACGGCAGCGGAACAAGGTGCTATATACGGGCGCAGGCGAATCCGGGAGGAATAGGTCACGGCTGGGTAAAGGAGCGCTTTATCACTGCTGCACCGCCGATGACGCCGATTTACGAGGATGTGAACATAGTTTTTCCCGACGGACATACTGAAATGCGCCGGCGGAGCAGAATTTTCGTTCCGTCAAGCATATTCGACAATAAGATTTTGCTGAAGAATGACCCTGAATACATAACGCGCCTTGCCGCACTGCCGGAAAATGAGCGCCGCGCACTGCTTTACGGCGATTGGGACAGCTTTTCGGGGCAGGTTTTCACGGAATGGCGCAATAATCCCGACGGGTATGACAACAGGATAAGCACACATGTCATAAAGCCGTTTAAGATTCCGCAGTCCTGGAAAATATACCGCGGATTCGACTTTGGGTATTCACGCCCGTTTTCCGTCGGATGGTATGCTGTTGACCATGACGGGAGGATGTACCGTGTGCGCGAGCTGTACGGATGCACGGAAACCCCGAATGAGGGCGTTCGGTGGGAACCGATGAAAATTGCGGCAAAGATACTGGAGGTTGAAAGGGACGACCCTAATCTTAAGGGAAAGGATATAATCGGCATTGCGGATCCGTCCATATTTGATGAAAGCCGCGGTGAAAGCGTTGGGGCAATGCTTGAACGCGGAGGAGTTTATTTTGAACGCGCCGATAACACACGTATTGCCGGAAAAATGCAGGTACATAACAGACTTGCATTCGATGAAAGAGGCATACCGATGTTATATGTTTTTTCAACGTGCAGACACTTTATCCGCACTGTGCCGGCACTTGTTTACAGCAGCACGGATGTGGAGGATGTTGATACCTCGGCGGAGGATCATATATATGATGAGCTGCGCTATGTTGCAATGGAAAATCCGATAAATCCTCCGCCGGAAAAACGCACTGCGGTGCAGTATAATCCGCTTGATACGGAGGAATATGACAGCTATGGATTCTACAGGATAACGTAAAAGGGTGAGAAAATGGAAGGTAAGTACGACTGGAACGCACTGAAAACAGAATATGTTACGGGTGGAATGTCCAAAGCGGCGCTTGCAAGGAAGCACAAAATAAACTACGGAACGCTTTGCCGCCATGCGCAGATAGAACGCTGGAATGAGGCAAGGGAGGAACAAAAAGAAAACATTGCTCACAAATGCGCCGATAATGCAGCATATATTGCGGCGGTGAAGCTTGCAAAGGAGCTTGACATTGCAAATAAACTCGGAGATGTGCTTGACGATGCTGCCGCGGACACGGAGCAGTTCCGCAGATATATCGTAAAGGAAAAGTGCGAGGGCGGCACAACGCAGACGGAGGAACGCGTTTTTGATAAGGTTGATATGCGCGCCCTGAACGATGCGATTAAGGCGCTGCGCTCGCTTGAGGAAATTAAAAGCATTATGTACGGCATTGTATCACCGGTTGAAGAACGGCGGCTTGCTCTCCGCGAAAAAAGCCTGACCGTTTCCGATGACGAAAATGAAACGGGCGTTGTGATGCTGCCGGAGATTGAGCAAAATGAAAAATAACGGAAAGGGGGCATGCCGCGGTAAAAAGGCGCGGCTCAGATGTCAATGAAAAACGAACTGAAACGAATCGGAACACAGGAGGTGCAGCGCGCAGCGGAATTGCTGTGCAGCTATAAAAAAGGAAAATCATCGCTTGAATCAAGAATTGTTGAGGATGAGCAGTGGTGGAAGCTGCGCCATTGGGATGTGATGAGAGGAGAGAAAAAGGAAAACAGGCCGGAACCCGTAAGCGCATGGCTGTTCAATTCGCTTACGAGCAAGCATGCGGACGCAATGGACGGCTTTCCCGAAGCGTCAATTCTTCCGCGGGAGGAGGGTGATACCGCTGAAGCAAGAAAGCTGTCATGCATATTGCCGGCGGTGCTTGAGCATAACGATTTCGAAGAAACCTACAGCAATAACTGGTGGTACAAGCTTAAGCACGGAACATCGGCATACGGGGTTTTCTGGAACAGTGAACTTGAAAACGGGTTGGGTGATATTCAGATAAAGAAAATCGACCTTTTAAATATATTCTGGGAACCGGGAATAACGGATTTGCAGAAAAGCCGGAATCTGTTTATTGTTGACCTGCGTGACCGTGAGGTGCTTGAAAGCGAGTATCCGGTTCTGCGCGGAAAAAATTCGGGTAACGTTATTGACATAAAGCAGTATATATATGACGACACTGTGGATACAAGCGATAAATGCCTTGTTGTCGACTGGTATTACAAGCTCCGTTCGGCAGACGGGCGCACACTTTTGCATTACTGCAAATTTGTCGGCGATACTGTGCTGTTTGCGTCGGAAAATCATGCGGAATTTGCCGAAAACGGATGGTATGACCATGCGGAATATCCGATTGTTTTCGACACGCTTTTTCCGGAGGAGGGAACACCCGTAGGATTCGGATATATAGCAATAACGAAGAATCCGCAGATGTATATTGACAAGCTGAATCAGGCGATACTCGAAAATGCACTTATGGCGGCACGGCCGAGATACTTTGCAAAGGTCAGTGCCGGAGTAAATGAACGTGAATTTCTTGACTGGTCAAAACCGCTTGTACATGTTGAGGGCGATATAAATGCCGAAAGACTGCAGCCGATTTCGGTTTCGCAGCTGCCCGGCTCCTGCGTGAATATTCTGCGCATGAAAATAGACGAAATGAAGGAAACAAGTGCAAACAACGATTTCACACGCGGACAGGGCAACAGCGGCGTGACGGCAGCGTCGGCAATTGAAGCGCTTCAGGAAGCCGGGAGCAAGTCGAGCCGCGATATGCTGATGACAACGTACAGGGCGTTTACAAAAATAAATTACCTGTGCATTGAACTGATACGGCAGTTTTATGATGAACTGCGTTCATTCAGAATCACGGGCGAGGACGGAAGCTTCCGCTTCACCGATTACAGCAACGAAAAAATCAGGCGGCAGCTTCTCACAAGCAGCCGGGGTATTCAGGCATACCGCCGCCCGGTGTTTGATATCAGCGTCAAGGCGCAGAAAAAAAGTCCGTATAGCCGTCTTTCGCAGAATGAAACGGCAAAGGAACTTTTCAGAATCGGCTTTTTTGAGCCTGCGGCGGCGCACCAGGCGCTGTGCGCGTTGGAACTGATGAATTTTGAGGGAAAATCGGCAATCGAAGCAAAAATCAGAGAGGGAGCGGAGCTTGCCGCAAGCCAAACGGAGGAAACGGAAAATGATTAAAATATATGCCGCCGACAACGGCAAAAACTACGAGATAAGAATACGCGGACATGCATGCTTTTCAAAAGGCAGCGACATTGTGTGCGCAGCCGTCAGCTCGCTTTACTATGCGCTTCTCGGTTCACTTGAAAACGATAAAAGCGTTCACAGAGTCAGAAGCCGGCAGCAAAGCGGCAGCGCGGCGCTTGAGTTTTGCGGAGGAAAACTTACCGCAGGCGCATATGACATGGCATTGCACGGATTTTCGCAGCTTGCGTTTACATATCCGAAAAACGTTAAGCTTCATATAAACGGAAAGGAATGGGTTCTATGAAAAAAGAAGAAAAAAAGCTTGTAAATTCCGTATCTTCCGCGGAGAACGGAATTAACATAGACGCTGAAAAAACTGCGGAGAGCAGCGAACCGCAAACGGGCGAAAGAGAAAGTTCCGCCGCCGGGAACGAAAAAGAAAAGACTGCGGAATTTGAGGCACTTATAAGCGGCAGATACAAAAAACAGTTTGCCGCCCGTGTGCAGAAAATCATTGACCGCAGACTTAAAGAGGTGAAAAGACAAAGGGAAAATTCACTGGCAAACGAAAGGATGGTTGAGGCGCTTATGAAACGCTTCGGCATCAGAGACGGAAACATTGAAAAACTTGAAAGGGTGATTACTACGGAAACAATGCAGAACACAAACGGCGGCACGGACAGGGACGCGCTGCTCAGAAGACTGATGACGGAAAACGAATATCTTCGCCGTCGCCGCGATGAAGACGCGCGGATTTCTCAGGCAAAGAACAAGGCTGCTCAGTGGCGGGCAGAAGCAAGCGAAGCTGCGGAGGAATACTCCGGCTTTAATCTTGAAAATGAGCTTAGAAATGAGGATTTTGTTGAACTTATCAAGGCAGGAGTCGGCGTTAAGCAGGCATACGAGGTTGTTCATCTTGATGAAATCCTTGCAAACGCTTCAAAAAACACGGAGAAAAAGGTTGTTGATTCAATTCGTGCAAAGGGCGGCAGACCGGTTGAAAACGGAACCGATCCGACTGCCGGGATCATAATCGGCAACGATGCGGCAAAGCTTTCGAAGAAGCAGCGCGAGGAATTTGCGCGCCGTGCAGCAATGGGAGAAAGAATATCATTTTAAGAAAGGACGAAATATATTGAATATCAGAAAAATTAATTTACAGCTTTTCGGTCAGGTAAACACAAGTGCGGGACTTGTTGACTCGCAGTCGGGAACAAAGCTTTCGGATAACGGGCTTTCAAACGGAATGAAAACATATTATTCCGAATATCTTATTGATAATGCCGAGCCGAGACTTGTGCATGACCAGTTCGGGCAGAAATGCCCTATCCCCAAGGGGAACGGAAAAACAATAGAATTTTGCAAATACGATCCGCTTCCCAAAATGACAACTCCGCTTGCGGAGGGTGTTACACCCGACGGGCAGAAGCTTGAAATGGAGGTTGTAACGGCAGAGGTTAAACAGTACGGCGGATTTATTGAACTTTCCGACATTCTGATGCTTGCGGCAATCGATAATAACCTTGTTCAGGCAACAAAGCTCCTCGGTGCGCAGGCAGGCAGAACGCTTGACACAATCACGCGCGAGGTGTTAAACGGAGGCACAAACGTGCAGTATGCTGAGGGGCAGGTAAGTTCGCGCGCAAAGCTTGCCGGCGGCAAGGAAAGCGGCAATCATTACCTTACCGTTGACGCGGTAAGACAGGCGGTGCGTTTTCTCAAAAAGATGAATGCTGAGCCGATTAACGGCAGCTATGTCGGAATAATTCACCCCGATGTGTCTTACGATCTTATGAGCGATCCGAAATGGCTCAATGTTAAAACCTATTCCGATCCGGAGGGCATATACAAGGGTGAAATCGGTAAGATTGAAAATGTGCGCTTCGTTGAATCGAGCGAGGCAAAAATCTTCCATGCCGAAAATCTTTGTGCTGCGGCAAGAAACCTCACCGTTTCGGCATATTCAAAGCTTTCAGCGGCAGGAACGGCAACGGAAGATTGCGGCGCCGGAACAATTTATTGTATTACCGTAAAAGAAACGCTTACAGCTGAGGACGCTGAACGCCTTGTGGGTACACCGGTACAGATAAAAACCGCATCGGGAAGCTTTTATGAAAATAAGATTAAAGGCTTTAACACCGCAAGCAAATACATTTTCCTTGAAAATGAGCCTGCATCGGCGCCGGCGGAAAACGATGTTATCTGCCCGGGCGGTGCCGGTGAGGGCGGAAGAGATGTTTATTCCACCCTTATCCTCGGTGACAATGCTTACGGAATAACCGAAATAAAGGGCGGCGGTCTTACTCAGATTATAAAGCAGCTCGGCAGCGCCGGAACAAGCGATCCGCTCAACCAGCGCGCAACGGCAGGCTGGAAAGCAACAAAGGCAGCTGTGCGCCTTGTTGAGCCTTACATGATAAGAATTGAAACGGCAAGCTCATTTGCCTGATCGGGAAAACACGAACAACAGTATCTGAAACGTTATCGGCTGCCTGCAAAGCATGGCGGGCAGCCGGTGCAATAATGTGTGACAACAGAAAGGAAGAATAAAATATGGCAACTGCAAAAAAGAACATACAAAGCGTTAATGATGAAAATACATTGGTGGAAATTGAGCTTTTCCGTGACAACAAAGACTATAAGGATAATGTTTTTGTTGCGGTGAACGGGGAAACCTGCGTTATTGCAAGAGGGCAAAAGGTGAAAATCAAGAAAAAGTTTGCCGATGTTATTGAAAATTCAATGCGACAGGATATTAAGACCGCAAGAATGATGGACAGCAGGAGCAATGAATTTTTTGCAGAGGCGGCAACGCATAATCTTTAAAAGGAGGGTGAGAAAATGCCCAAATTTAATCTCGGAAGAATCAAAGGTGACAAGGGCGATAAGGGTGACGCCGGACTGACGGGAGCGACAGGTGCAAAAGGTGCAAAAGGCGATAAAGGCGACAAGGGCGACAGAGGTACTGACGGCATCACGCCTGTTTTCACGGTGAGCGGAACTGAAACCCTGCCTGCCGGGGAGGAAGCGGCAGTAACCGTTAACACGGCTGATCCGGCAAATCCCAGCCTGCATTTTTCAATCCCGAAAGGAGCTGACGGCATAAGCTCTGCCGGTGACATGAAAAAAAGCATTTATGATACAAGCGGCAAAAACACCGATATCTATGCCTATGTTGATGACGCGCTTTCGGACAAAATGGATAAAAGCGGCGGCAGATTCAGCAATACGGTTTACAGCATATCGGGGAGCGAGGGTCTTGCGTGCGTCAGAAACATATCCTTGCAGTCAACGCTGCCGTCAAGTGCCAATCTCGGAGATATCTGCTTCCTTTTGCCGGCAGAATCGGGAACAACGCTTGGTTCAAAGGAAATCGGCACGATTGTGGGGATTACGGAGAACGGCGCTGCAGAACCGTATATAATCATAAAAAAAGATTACGCGGAAAGCGGCAATATCCTTCTGATGCGTAAATACCTTGAAAATGAAAACTGCCGCTTTGATGATCGCGGCAGCAGCGAATACAGCGGCTCAACATTGGATTTTTATCTTGAGGATATATGTGCAGAGAGACTTTCTCCGCTTGTCCGCAGCAGACTTCGGCGCGTTAAGCTTGAACGGGCGCTTCACAGAAAGGTGTTTGCGCTGTCAAAGGATGAGATGCTGAAAATGGAATACTTCAGTTCCGGCGGAAGAACAGCGAGCAAAAAGAATGTTTCCGAAGCGGCGGCATACTGGACAAGGTCTTACTATTCGGCAAAGTATGCATACAATATTACATCAAGCGGAAATTATGATTATGTTCCTCCGAATACATTATATGGTGTGCGCGCATCGATTGTACTGCCGTCAGATATGATTGTAAAAACGGCGGAAACAGGCAAGGAATATTCTGCTGAATTGGTTGAAAGCGGAATGAAACTGTATGTTTACGGAACCGGCGGATGGACGGAGGTAAAGCTTGCGCTATGACGATTAACAAAGCAATAGAAAAGGCTTCGAGAATTCATCCCGATGCGCTCGGCGATGATGTGAAGTCGGAATGGATAAGCGAACTTGACGGCAAGATTGCGCTTGAAACATTGCATAGGTCCGGCTTTAAGCCGTATGTTTTTCCCGATGACGCAGAAACGGAGCTTCTTGTTAAAGCGCCGTACGATACAATTTATGAGCTGTATATAATTGCAATGAGCGATTTTTTCAGCGGAGAAATAGGAAATTACGGAGCATCGGCGGCAATGTTCAATAAGGCATACGAGGAATACCGCAAGCAATACATCCGCACGAATATGCCGCCGCAAACCTGTATTACACTGTGAGGGGGATGAAAAAATGAAACTGCCTGCTATAAGAGCTGATCAAAGCTATAAAAAACAGACGGTAACTTTTAAAGGACTGAACCTGACGCAGAATTTTTCGGACGGCGAGTTTTCGGAAGCGGACGGCATTTCGCAGCTTGCGTTTCCGGCAATCACTCAGCGGAGAAAATACGTAAAGCTGGACCGATGTGACGCTCCCGTGCTTGCCGGTTTTTCGGACAAAGAGTTTTTTGTTGACGGAGGAAAGCTGATATATGACGGAGAAGCTGTCGGAGAGGTTTCTCAGGGAGAAAAGTTTGCGGCAGTGGTAGGGAGTTATATCACCGTTTTCCCGGACAAGGTTTTCTATAATACAAAGAAAAAGGAGTTCGGAAGTCTTGAGGCGGAGCATACATATGCCAATCAGGATATAGTTTTTACCGCCAACAGCATAACCGTGCCGAAAAAGCACTATGAGCTTAGCTTGGAAATTGAAACAATTGAACTTGCAGCCGCTCTCAGGCTGTACGTTTATGAATCGGCTGAAGCATCGCTTAAAGACGGAACACTGACGTTAGGAGAAAAATCCGAAAAAACGGCAGGAAATCTTGCGCAAAACGATATAATAACGAACGGATGCGAAAGCAATCAGTACCGGGTGATAACCGAAATTTCATCGGAAAGCGGAAGCGGCACTGTCAGTGTTGTGACAATGCTGAACACTGTTGTTACGATCAAGCATCCGAGCCTTGAGGATATCCGCGAGGGTGACGCAGTTAACATTGATGGCTGTACGGGTAAAACGGAAAACAATAAAACGGTAATTGTTCAGCAGGTTTCCGAGGATACGCTGACGTTTTTGGACGATACCTTTGAGGCGTGTACCGAATCATCCGCAACGGTGACAATAAAGAGAAAAATCCCGGATTTTACCTGTGTGTGCGCTTACGAAAACAGGCTTTGGGGCTGCGAGGGAAACACTGTCTATGCGTCAAAGCTTGGTGATCCGCTTAACTTCTTTGTTTTCAATTCCGTTTCGACCGACAGCTACAGCGTTGAGTCAAACACTCCGGGGGATTTTATTGCATGCGTTCCGTATGGCAGTCAGTGTATATTCTTTAAGGAAAACGCAATCTATAAGCTTTTCGGGTCAAGACCGTCAAATTTTCAGCTGACGGAAAGCTTTGGTGAAGGAATCGGAGCCGGAAACCGGAAGTCAATTGCGGCGCACGGCGGCAGAGTTTTTTATTGCAGCGGCAGCGGCGTTTATTCATATTACGGCGGAATGCCGCAGATTATATCACAGAAGCTCGGTGCGATGAAGCTGCAGAACGCAGCAGGCGGATGCAGCGGCAGATGTTATTTTGTTGCGGCGGATACGGGCAGCGGGAGGAAGATGTTTGTTTACGATATGGAAAAAGGAATGTGGAGCATTGCCGGAGAAACAACCGCCTTTGACTTTGCGTTCTACGGCGGCAGGCTCTATGCTCTGTGCGAGGATGGAATGTATGAAATCACTGAAACTGCCGATGACGGAGTTCAGTGGTCGGTGACGCTCTGCCCGTTTGATGAAAACTATTACAAAACCAAAAACTACAGCCGCCTGAGGGTATGCGCGCAGCTTTTTGAAAATGCATGGCTGTCGGTGGAAACAAGTGCCGATGGCGCCCCGTGGGAAACGGTTGCAAACGTATACGGGAAAGAAAAACGCTATGTAAATATTCCGATAAAAAGAATGTGCTGCAATGAGCTGCGGATACGGTTGTCGGGAAAAGGAAAAAGCATAGTAGAATCAGTCGTGCGTGAGTTTTCGGTTAACTGACGTGTGCTGAAAGGAGCGGTAAAATGTTTCAGTCATTATCCGATTTATCGGGAAAAAGCACGGAGGAATCTGTCGGAATAATTGAAAATTACCTCCGCGCAACGCAGGAGGAGCTTGAGTATATCTTAACTCATCTTGACAGCTCAAACGTTATTGAGCTTGATTTAAACAAAACAACACTTTATAAGGGGGATGACAATGGCGTACAATAAAGACACGGATTATTCCAAGCTGATAAAGGAGTCCGTTGAGAGCGGAAATTACGGAAAGGCAGCCGAATACGAAAAGGCGCGCAATGAAAAAATCGACGGTGAAAAACTCAGCTACGAGAAAACGAATGATTACGGCGGATGGCTTGATAAAACCGATTACGGAACGGTGATTCAGAAAAAAATCGCGTCCGGCGCTTCGCGCAGCTCCGTTGCGGACACGCTGCGAACGCGCATAAAAAAGGCAAGCGGCACAAAAGGCCTTACGCAGTATGCGCACGACAGCATTTATGACAGCGCCGTAAAATATATTATGAACGGCAACAGATTTGAGTACAGCGACCGCACACCAAAGTACAGTGACAGGTATGCAAGCCGCCTTGAGTCGGTTGCTGATGAGCTGCGCAGAATCAAACCGTTTGAATACGATCCTTATTCGGACGATCTGTATGAGTATTACAGAAAGGAATACCAAAAAGCAGGGCGGCGCGCCATGGAAGACACGCTCGGCAAAATTGCCGCCAACACAGGCGGCGTTGCAAGCAGCTATGCGGCATCGGCAGCAGGACAGAGCTTTGATTACTACAATTCGCAGGCGACGGCAAAAATTCCTGAGCTGTATAAAATTGCATACGGAGAATATCTTGATTCCATTAATAATAAATATAAGACCGCGGAGCTGTTTTCCGAGCTGAGCAATGAGGATTACAGCCGTTACCGCGACAGGGTTCAGGATTACGAAAACAACCGCGATTTCGAGTACAAAACATTTCTGTCAATGCTTGACGAGGACTACCGCCGCGAACAGGCGGAACGCGCAGTGTATGAGGACGAACGCGACTACAGCCGCAGGGTGCTCGAAAATGACCGTGAATATGACCGCGGAGTTTTCGAGAGCGACCGCGATTATGACCGCGGCGTGCTTGAAAGCGACCGTGATTATGAGCTTTCAAAGGATATGTTCGAGGAGAATAAAAAAGAAAACAGCCGCAAGTGGGAGCAGCAGAGTTATGAAAATAATCTCAAGGAAGAGCAGTACAAAATTTCCAATGCAATTAAAACATGGAACGCGCTCGGTTACCTTGATCCTGCGAGCGCGGCAATCCTCGGACTGCAGGCAGGTCTGCCGACAAGCAACTACACATATAAAAAAGCGCAGACGGCAAAACTCAATGCGCAGACGGCGAAAACCAAAAAGAAGAAAAAGTAGGTTGTAAAGGCACTGTTTCCGTGATATAATATTTATGAATAATTGCGGAAAGGGTCTGAATTATGAGCTTTAATACGGTGATGAAATACTTCAAGGAAATATCCGCCATACCGCGCGGTTCGGGAAATACGAAAAAAATCTCGGCTTACTGTGAAAGCTTTGCCGAAAAGCACGGATTGGAATATATTCGTGACAAAGTCGGAAACGTCATTATAAAAAAGGAAGGACAGGGGAAACCGGTAATTCTGCAAGGGCATCTCGACATGGTTTGCGAATGTGAACCCCCGCATGTGCATGACTTCGCAAACGAGGGGATAAAACTGATTGAGAAAGACGGGTTTCTGTCCGCAGAAAATACAACTCTCGGCGCGGATGACGGCAGCGCGGCTGCAATTATGCTTGCACTGCTTGAGGATGAAAGCGTGAACAATCCGATTGAGGCGGTTTTTACCGTTGACGAGGAAATCGGAATGCCGGGTGCAAAGGCGCTTGACATGAAAACGATTAAGTCGCGCACGATGATAAATATCGACAGCGAGGAAGAGGGCGTTATAACTGCAGGGTGTGCAGGCGGTGAAATCGTTACGGTGACACTTCCGCTGAGTGCAGAGAAGCAGCACGGTTTTAAGTATAAACTGACCGTTTCGGGACTGACCGGAGGACACAGCGGAACGGAAATAGGAAAAAACAGGGCAAATGCCGGCAAGCTTTTGGGTAAGTTGCTGCGTTCAATAGGCGGAAAAACGGATTTTTCGCTTGTGAGCGCCGAGGGCGGCAATAAAGACAACGCAATCCCCCGCACGGCAAGCGCAGTCATTGTCACCCCGAAGAACGAAACAGAGCTTATAAAGAAAGTATGCGGCGCATTTGAAACTGTTATGAAGAAAACCTTTTCCGAAACCGATCCTCTGCTCAAAATAGGAGCGGAGCCTTGCGGTGAAACGGAAGAACCCCCATCACGCGCGGAAAATCTGATAAAATTCATATGCGGCGCGCCCTGCGGCGTTTTGGCATTGGATTCCGAAAAAAATGTGCTGACAAGCGTAAACATGGGAATTCTTAAGGCGGAAAACGGCACGTCGGAAATTTGCTTTTCGTTCCGCAGCAATCTGGCGGACGGCTTTGAAAACGAAGCGCAGAGAATTGAACAAAACGCTGCAAAACTCGGCGGGAAAACACAGCGCAGCGGAAAATATCCCTGCTGGGAATATTCTGCCGAAAGCCCTCTGCGCGCGGCTGTAAGCGAATGCTATAAGGAACAGACCGGCAAAAACGCGCGCGTTGAGGTTATTCATGCCGGACTGGAATGCGGAATTTTCGCATCGAAGCTCAGCGGACTTGACGCGGTTTCAATCGGTCCTGATATTTTCGATATTCATACGCCGAAAGAAAGGATGAGCATAGACTCGTTTGAAAGAACCTATGAACTCATAAAAGCGGTTCTCAAAAAAATAAACTGAAGCTGGCAGACGTTGAAAAAGGAAGGTGAATCTGTTCGGCACTCACTCGTTGGCGTACAAAAGTACGTTAGAGGGTGTGCCGGACAGAAACAAGCAAAACCCCCGAAATCTCGGGGGTTTTATGCGTTATCCAATCAAATGCCTGATTTGTTTAAATAAATAACTCTTTAATTATTGTAATAAAAATGTTGTTTGCTTGTGGTTGACCGACTTTTTCAAACAGCCTCTGTTTTACAAGGGGATAGGAAAAGAGCTTTGGAATTAACAAACTGAGCAAAAGCTGAAGCTTCATGCGGCTCAGAAAGGCAAATTTGTCACAACAATGCGTTAAAATGCCCGTTAACAGATAAATTATAAACTGCGCTTTTTCCCCCTTTTTTCATATTTTCGAAAAAAATATAAAAAAAGCTTGCAAAACATGGCGGTATGTGGTACAATTATTCAGCACAAAAATACACACACAGGCTGAGCCGCGCCTTGTGCTCCGCAAAATGCGGAGATCGGCGCCGGCGCTGACGGCTGTGGAGGTGCTGCCGCATCGCTTGTGACATGGGCGCGGTGGTAAAAACTAAAATAAACGGAGGTGTAGAACATGTCAGTTATTTCTATGAAGCAGCTTTTGGAGGCAGGCGTTCACTTCGGTCATCAGACAAGAAGATGGAACCCCAAAATGGCGGAGTATATATTTACCGAGCGTAACGGTATCTATATCATCGACCTTCAGAAGACGGTTAAAAAAATTGAGGAAGCTTATGATTTCGTTCGTCAGATTGCTGCCGACGGCGGCGAGATTCTCTTTGTCGGAACAAAGAAGCAGGCTCAGGAAACAATCAGAGAGGAAGCTCAGCGCGTAGGCATGCATTATGTTGACGCAAGATGGCTCGGCGGTATGCTTACAAACTTCAAGACAATCAAGAAGAGAATCGAAAGACTTGCACAGCTTCATAAAATGGAGGAGGACGGAACATTTGACCTTCTTCCCAAAAAAGAAGTTATCGGTCTTCGCGGCGAAATGGATAAACTTGAAAAATACCTCGGCGGTATCAAGAACATGAAGCACGCTCCGGCTGCTATATTTGTTGTTGACCCCAGAAAAGAAAGAATTGCCATTTCTGAAGCAAAGAAGCTTGACATTCCGATCGTTGCTATTGTTGACACAAACTGCGATCCCGAGGATGTTGACTATGTTATTCCCGGTAATGATGATGCTATCCGCGCCGTTAAGCTCGTTGTTTCAACAATTGCAAACGCTGTTGTTGAGGGCAGAGAGGGCAAGCAGGAGGCTGACGTTCCCGAAGAGGAAATCGATATTACTCTTGAATAATTAACCCGTTCGCGCTCCGGGCATAAGAAAATGCTTTTGCCCGGTCTGCGGTGAACAGAAAGGATTGAATATTATGAATTTTACAGCTCAGGACGTTAAAGAATTGAGAGAGCAGACAGGCTGCGGCATGATGGACTGCAAAAAGGCGCTCGTTGAAAGCGATGGCGACAAGGCTAAGGCAATTGAATTTCTCCGCGAGAAAGGACTTGCTTCCGCTGCCAAGAAAGCAGGCAGAATTGCTGCCGAGGGTATTGTTGACGTTATCATTGAGGGTAATGTCGGCGCTGTTCTCGAAGTAAACAGCGAAACTGACTTCGTTGCAAAAAATGCGGAGTTCAGAACATTTGTATCGAATCTCACAAAGCAGATTATAGCTGAGAACCCGGCTGACGTTGAAGCTTTCGAGGCTGAGAAGTATGCCGCAAATCCCGCTCAGACGGTTAAGGACGCTCTCAATGAGAAAATCGCTACAATCGGTGAGAACATGAAAATCCGCCGTTTCGGCAGATTTGAGGGTACACTCGTGGGTTATGTTCACGGCGGCGGCAGAATCGGCGTTTTGGTTAAATTTAACCTCGGCGATGCTTCCAAGGCTGAAACAGAAGAGTTTAAGACATATGCAAAGGATATTGCAATGCAGGTTGCTGCGGCATATCCGCGTTATACAAGGCGCGAGGATGTTCCGGCAGAGGTTCTCGATAAGGAGAAAGAAATTCTCACGGCTCAGGCAGTTAACGAAGGCAAGCCTGCCGCAATTGCAGAAAAAATGGTTGCAGGCCGTATCCAGAAGTACTATAAGGAATTCTGCCTTGTTGACCAGCCGTTCGTAAAGGATCCCGATAAGAGCGTTACGGCTTATACCAAGGAGGTTGCTTCCGCACTCGGAACAACAATTGAAATCGTTGACTATATCCGTCTTGAAAAGGGCGAGGGTCTTGAAAAGAAAGAAGAAAACTTCGCTGATGAAGTTGCTTCAATGATGAAATAATTATAAAATAATCGCAAAAACCCTTGTGGTCGATTGTCACAGGGGTTTTTGTTTTGAAAAGCCGTGTTTTGTATTGACTAAGCGGCGGTTTTCCTATATAATGAATTTATGGGATAAAATCCGGCGGAAAATTTGAAAATATTTGTGCCGGGTCGTCTGCTGCGGGAGGTGCCGTCGGATGAGAACAAAAAGAATAACAGCGATTATGTCAATCATAGCCGTGCTGACTGTTTTTTCGGCTTCTTCCGGAATCACTGCACTGAGCACCTCTTGTGAATCTGCGCATTACGAAAACAGCCGCAGTGACTCTATGTCGGCAACGAAACCGGACAGTAAGGCAAATGCGGGTGTCGGGGGCGGCACGGACTGCGCACTCAGAAATGTACCCGAACCGCATGATTTTGTTTGGAACAGCACCCTTCCGGGCGCTGCTTTCCGCTGCGGTGCGGACAAGCTCAGATGTGAGCCTGTGCAGGAACCGGCGGCACAGTCGGCATTTTCGGCATTTATGTGCAGCATATTAAGGCGCGCGCCGTGAAAAGGCGGCACAAAAAAATATATCATCGAAAAAATTAAAGGAGGAAATCAGATGAAGGCAAAAAACGTTATTTCATTTTTGCTTGTAATGGTTCTTATTTTAGCCATTGCGTACATCTCTGCTTTCGATGTGAAAATCGGTAATATTGAAGTGCCGAGCACATTCGACAAAGAAAAAGGTATTAAACAGGGTCTTGACCTTGTCGGCGGTTCGATAATTGTGTTTGAACCCGATGTTAAGGATATCAGCAAGGTAACGAGCGAAGAAATGGGCGCTGCCGAAAGCATTATCCGTGCACGTCTTGACGCTGAGGGATATTCCGAAGCAACAATTTCGCGCCAGGGTGACACGGGTATCCGCGTTGAAATCCCGAATATCGATGATCCGCAGGAAGCGGTTAAGATGATCGGCGCAACGGCAAAGCTCGAATTCCTTGATGCCGACGGCGGCGTTATCATGGACGGATCAAAGAAATATATTTCCGGCGCCGTAAGCAAGTACGGTCAGGTCAGTGAGACAGAGCCGAAACAACAATATTATGTTCAGCTTTCTTTCTCAAAGGAAGGGCAGAAGGTATTTAAGGAGGCAACGGAAAAAGCGGTTGCCGCAACTTCCGAAAACAAGAACTATATAAGCATTGCTCTTGACGGCGAGGTTCAGATGAGCCCCAGAGTGCAGGAGGTTATTGACAGTGACAGCTGCGTTATCACCGGTGAATATGACGCTGCAAAAGCCGAGTCTGTTGCAAACCTCATCAACTCCGGTCAGCTTCCGTTCTCACTTAAGGACGCTGAGCTGAGAAGCGTTGGACCGACACTTGGTTCAAAGGCGCTTTCAACATCGCTTAAAGCAGCGCTTATCGGTATTATCCTCGTTATGATATTCATGCTGCTTGTATACCGTCTGCCCGGTCTTGTTGCGGATATCAGCCTTGTTGCTTATATCTCGCTCGTAACGCTTATCATGGCAGGCTTCTTCGTAACAAAATTCCGCGTAACGCTCACACTTCCCGGTATTGCCGGCGTTATCCTTTCAATCGGTATGGCAGTTGACGCAAACGTAGTTATATTCGAAAGAATCAAGGATGAGCTTCGCTCAGGAAAGAGCGTCGGCGCAGCCGTAAACGCAGGCTTTAACAGAGCTGTAACCGCCGTTATCGACTCTAACGTAACAACGATTATTGCGGCAGTTGTGCTTTACCTCTTCGGTACAGGTACTGTTAAAAACTTTGCCGTAACTCTGTTCATCGGTATTGTTATCAGTATGCTGACTGCCGTAACGCTTACAAAGTTCCTTCTTAAGCAGATTGTAGGCTTCGGCGTTAAAAATCCCGTACTTTACGGAATAGCTAAAAGGAGGGATGCATAATGTTTTCATCACCCACATCAAAAAGAAAAATATTCTTCTCAATTTCGGGATTCCTCGTTGTGCTGAGCATTATTCTTCTCTTTGTGAGAGGTCTTAACTACGGCATCGACTTCACGGGCGGTAACACGCTTCAGTTCAATCTCGGAAAAACGAAGTATTCTTCAAAGGTTGAGGAACAGGTTCGCAGTATTGTTAAGGACGCTTCCGGTTCCAATGATATAACAATTCAGAAGACGGGCGAAAATGATGTTTCGATAAAAACCGTTGAGCTTACAAACGAACAGAGCGATAAAATTATCGAGGATATGAAGGCTGCTTTCAATCTTAAGCAGAAAAACGTTCTTGCCAACGACAAGGTAAGCGGTACTGTAAGCGGCAGACTCATCGGGGATTCGCTTAAAGCAATTCTTCTTGCAATTGTGCTCATGCTTGTTTATATCACATTCCGTTTCGACTTCCAGTCGGGTTCAAGCGCAGTGCTTGCTCTCACGCACGACGTTATGATTATGCTCGGCTTCTATGCGCTCTTCGGATTTACGGTAAACACAGGATTTATCGCCGCTGTGCTTACGATTGTAGGTTACTCAATCAATGCAACGATTATAGTGTTTGACCGTGTGCGTGAAAATCAGCGTACAATGAAAAAAGCTTCGTTTGATGAGATTGCCGATAATGCAATCCGCGGCTCATATTTCAGAGCTATCAACTCGTCGCTTACAACGCTGTTTACAATCGGCGTACTCTATGTAATGGGTGTTGATTCCATCCGCGAGTTTGCGCTTCCGATTATCGTGGGTATTATTGCCGGAACGTATTCATCGCTGTTTATCGCAGGTCCTTTCTGGGCTTGGTGGAAAGCAAGCGGAAAGAAAAACGCAAGGTAATAAACCGCGCCTTATAAGAATAAAATACCACTGTAGTTACATACGGTGGTATTTTTTTCTTTCGGAGGTTTTTTATATGCTGAAAAATAACATAAAAAGAACAGTGGCTTTTGCTGCGGCATTTTGTCTGCTGGCTGCGCTCTGCGGATGCGGCAGGGATAATTCCGGTAAAGCAGCGGAAACCGCAAAAACCATGCAGCCGCTTGACGACGCGCGCTACAGTGCGCTTTCGAACAAGTGCTGCGGCTGGGGATTCCGCAGAACGGAGAGCCGACCCGAATTTACGCCGCAGCAAACAGAGATGATGAATAAGTATAACTGCATTTACATGGGCAGCGAAAAAGAAAAGGTGCTGTATCTGACATTTGACGAGGGGTATGAAAACGGTTATACCTCACTGATTCTTGACACGCTCAGGGAAAAAAGCGTTCCTGCGGCATTTTTTGTCGCCGGTCCGTATGTCAAAGGTGAACCGGAGCTTATCATGCGGATGGCAAAGGAGGGGCATATTATCGGCAATCACACAGTGAATCACCCGTCGCTGCCATCTGTTTCAACAGCAAAAGAAATTTATGATGAGGTGAACGAGCTTGACCGGCTTGTTTACGGCGTCTGCAAACAAAAATGCAGGTATATCCGTCCGCCGAAAGGGGAATACAGTGAAAGAACGCTTGCGATAACCAATGACCTCGGATATATTAATACCTTTTGGTCACTTGCATATGTGGATTGGAAAAACGATGTTTCCGCAGCGGAAGCAGAGCAAAATGTGCTTTCAAACCTGCATAACGGGTGCGTTTTGCTTCTTCATGCAGTTTCCAAGGGCAATGCCGACGCACTCGCAAACATAATTGATAAGGCGCGCGCGGAGGGTTATGAGTTTAAAAGCCTTGACGAATATTAATGAAGTCATGTTTTTCCTATTGAAATGCAGAACATTTTGCTGTATAATTAAATGGGAGATGATTTGCATGAAGAAAATAATTGCGGCGCTCTGCGCCGCTGTATTTTTAATATCGTCCGGCGCGTCAGCCGAGGGCATTTATTCCTACACAACGGAAACAAAAATGCCCGGTGGTGCGAAGCTTCGGAACATCAGACGGTTTTACGGGGATTATGCGCTGAATATCAACTGCGTTGAAGCTGATCTCAAAAATGAAAGCCTGAGCCTTTCGCTGCTGAAAAATCCCTCGGGCTGTGACAAGGTTGACCTCATGGATAATCTTGCAAAAACCGTTCCGGGTGTTGTTGCGGCAACAAATGCCGACTTTTTCTCATACTACAGCGGATCGCAGAATTTCAGTCTTGGCATTGAGGTTAAAGACGGCAAGCTCCTGCAGTCGCATATTGACACGTCAACAATGGCTGCCGGTATTTTCAGCGGAAATTCTCTCAGCCTTTCGTATATAAGCTTTTCGGCATATCTGACAGCGGCGAACGGCGCCGTTATGGCAGTGACGCATATCAACAAACCCACGAAGTATTACGGCGCTCTCCTTATGTATACGGCGGATTTTAACGGCGGAACATCGCCGTATCTTCCCCGGGGCATAACGGTCGTAACTGTAACGGACGGCACTGTTTCGGCAAAAGGAACAAGCATGGGCGGAACGGTATCGGTTCCGGAAAACGGGTATATTCTTGCAATTGATGATTCAATGACTCCGTTTTTAAATGAAAATATGAACATCGGTGACAAGGTCAAGCTTGATATTTCCGCATCGCCGTCCATTGATAACGCAAAAACGGCTTTCGGCGGCGGCACAATGCTGCTGTCGGGCGGAAAGAAAACGAAGATAACGCACAGCGTCAGCGGAATAAATCCGCGTACGGCGATAGGCACGAATTCCGATGGCACGGTTGTGTATCTCATCACTGTGGACGGCAGACAGCGCGTCAGCCGCGGAGTAACGCTTGACGCGCTTGCTGATATATGCCTTGAGCTTGGCTGCGTAAATGCCCTGAATCTGGATGGCGGCGGCTCAACGCGTATGGTCGGCAAAACGATTGACAACAGCGAGCTTCACACAGTTAATTATCCGAGTGAAAACAGAAAGGTTATCAATGCGGTTGCCGTAACATCATCGGCAGAGCCGGGAAAGGCTGCCGGATTTGAGGTGAAACCGGAATCAAACAATGTTCTGTCCGGCGACAGTGTAAAAATAAGCGTTATTCCTTATGATGCAAATTACAACACGCCGTCTGATAATTCGTATGAACTGAAATGGGTTATATCAAAGGGCAGCGGCAGAATTGAAAACAATGTGTTTTATGCAGGCGGCGGCGGTGAAACGGTTGCCGATTTGTACTGCAACGATGTTTGGCAAACATCATGTGTATTTAATGTGATAGACGATGTTTACGGAATTCTTACCAATAAAAGCATAACGCTGAAAAAGGGGGATGGGATATCGCAGAGCATTGCGTCCGTTTATGATAAGAACGGAAACACTGCTCAGGTGCGTGATATATCGCTTTTGAAGCCGTCATGTGATTTAACGCTGCTCTCGTTTGACAACGGCAAAATAACGGCTCTGCGCGAGGGCTTCGGTGAACTTGCGCTGTCATACGGAGATGTGCGCCGCAGCATATCGGTAAGCTGCGGAGGCAGCGGCAGCGCAGCGGTAACGGAAGCAGTAACGCGTGATGAGCTTAAATCCTCCGCAGGGAACGGATATCGGTTCACCGTGTTTGCAGGCGCGCCGGTAAATACGCTTTTCGGCAGAATAAATTATGCTGCTGCGGCAAAAACTCTGGGTGAAGCTTCGGCAAGCGCAATATTAGGCGGCGCAGTGCTTTCGGATATCACCCCGAACGGAGTCAGTCCCTTAACGGCTGACGGTTACAGCGAGTCACATTTTCCGGGCGCTCTTGCCGTGTCGCTTATAATGAGCGGCGGCTCGCTTAAGAATCAGCAATGGAATAAGCTTACGGCGGCGGTTTCCTCCGCTTCCGAAAAAAATATTTTTGTGCTGCTGAAAGACGCTCCGATTTTTTCCGATACGCTTGAATCGGAGGTTTTCCGCGATTATCTCTCGGATATTGCGAAAAACAAAAATGTTTTTGTGGTGTATAACGGAAACGAAAACCTTGCGTTTATCAAAAACGGCGTCCGCTATATTGCGCTTGCCGATGAATCGGATTTTTCCTCGCTTCCCGAAAAGGTTGAAAAGATGAAGTATGTCACGTTTAACATAACGCAGGATGGCGCAACCTACAGTTTAAACAAGCTTTATGCGTCTTCCGGCGGCGCAACCGGGGCATATTCCGTTGACTGACAAATTTTGTCGATAAAGGCTGTTTTCGTAAAAAACATTTGACTTTTAAAAAAATACAATGTAAAATTAAAATATAATGTTTTCAGAACCGGATTGTGTTTTGTGACATATACCAAATAAAGGAGATGACTGTATGCCGGTAAAGAATTATTCGGAGATAACTCCCGCGATTTTCTCACTGTCGGAAAAATGCCTTAAAAACGGTGTGATTGACCAGGAACTTTATGAAAAGCATCATGTAAACAGAGGACTCAGAGATTTGAACGGAAAGGGCGTGGTTACCGGACTGACGGAAATCTCAACAATTAATTCGTCAAAAACTGTGAACGGAGAAAGCGTTCCCTGTTCCGGTGAGCTTTATTACCGCGGAATTAATATTAATGATATTGTAAGCGGCTTTTTAAAGGATAACCGCTTCGGCTTTGAGGAAACGGTATATCTTCTTCTGTTCGGAGAACTTCCGAACGCTGAGGAGCTGAAAAACTTCAATGACCTGCTCGTGACCTACAGAACGCTGCCGCGCAACTTTGTGCGCGATGTTGTTATGAAAGCGCCGAACCGCGATATTATGAATTCGCTTGCGCGCAGTGTGCTCACGCTTTATTCCTATGATAAAAATGCAAACGATTTGTCAATTCCGAACGTTTTGCGCCAGTCAATTCAGCTTATTGCGAATTTTCCGCTTCTTATGGTGTATGCATATCAGGCGTACAACCACTACATAATGAAACAGGGGTTGTATATTCATAATCCCGAAAAGAAGTATTCAACGGCAGAGAATATCCTTCTCCTGCTTCGCCCCAACCAGTCGTTTTCGCCGCTTGAAGCGCGGCTGCTTGATATGGCGCTTGTTCTTCATGCAGAACATGGCGGAGGCAACAATTCAACTTTCACAACACACGTTGTAACCTCGTCCGGTACGGACACCTATTCGTCAACGGCGGCATCGCTTTGTTCTCTGAAAGGTCCGAAGCACGGCGGCGCGAATATCAAGGTGCATAGAATGTTTGAGGATATAAAAAAACACGTTTCCGACTGGAAAGATGACGATGAGCTTAGTGCATACCTTGTTAAAATCCTTGAAAAGGAAGCTTTCGATAAAACAGGACTTATCTACGGAATGGGGCACGCAGTATATTCAGTGTCCGACCCGCGCGCGGAAATATTCAAGCAGTATGTCGGTTATCTGTCGGCGGAACAAGGGCGCAACGATGAATATGAGCTATACAACAGCGTGGCGCGTCTTGCAACGGAAATTATAGGCAAACGCCGCAGAATCTATAAAGGCGTGAGTCCGAATATCGACTTTTACAGCGGCTTTGCATATTCGATGATGAACCTGCCGGAGGAGCTTTACACGCCGATGTTTGCGGCGGCGAGAATTGCCGGCTGGAGCGCACACCGCATTGAAGAGCTTGTAAACGCAAATAAAATTATCCGCCCGGCATACACGTCTGTTGCGCCTGAAAGAGCATACGTTCCTTTGAGTGAGCGGAAATAAATATTTAATAATTTATTGATTGACCTTGCATTATATTTGAGTTATAATATTAATATACGAGTCAAAGGGGGCTTTGGATATGAAAAAAACATTAACTGCCGTATTGACGGCTGCAATCACCGTCTGCACCGCAGCGTCGGCGCTGGCTGCCAATGTCACGCTTTATTCGCTCGACAACCGCACGATAGAGGTTGATGAAAGCCAGGTTGCGGCTTACACTGCAGAGAGCATGGGATGGTTCAAGGATAAACCCGTGGAAATGTACGCTGCCGACGGCAGAACGATAACTGTTCGCGCCGACAAGGTTGAGGATTATAAAAAAGTTGGCTGGTTTGTTAAAGAGCAGACAGCTGACGCAAAAACAGATGATACAAAAACGGACGGAACAAAGACCGATTCGCAAACGCAGACGAGCGAAAAGGTTACGATAATGCTGCTGCCGAACGGACCTGTAATTACTGTTCCGGCATATCAGCTTGAAATGTACAAGGCGCTCGGGTGGGACAAGACAGATGCTTCCGTTCCGAACGAACCGGCTGCCGATTCAAAGGTCACGGTTTACAATGAAGCCGGCGAATCAAAGGTTATCAGTGAAAGCGAGCTTTCGAAATACTTAAATGCAGGCTGGACAAAAACAAAACCGGACGGAACATATGTAACAGTGTACGATGCGGACGGAAACAAAAAGGACATTCTTTCGGCAAATGCTGAAGCAGCGAAGTCCGAGGGATGGTATCCGGCTTATGATGAAGCCGTTTATGCATATGCGGCATTCGGCAGAGGAGATGTGAGCGGAGCAACGCAGCTTCTTGAAGCAAAGAAGTATGAAGCGGCGTTTGAAATGGTGCAAAACGCAATAACAAAGCTTGAAAAAACGGAATCCGAATATGTTTCAATGCTCTATTATCTGAGAACCCAGGTGACGGATTCGTGGAGAACGGCAGCAAATTCGCCGCTCGGCTTTATTAACTATTGGTTTGCCGATAAGGACGGAAAGAAGCTCATTGTTCTTGAGTACAGAAATGTAAGCAACAGCAGGATTCAGTCGTTCAAGGTAAATTTTGATATATGCGATTCTGCAGGAAATATTGTCGAAACAAATTCCGGGTCGTATTTTGTCGAAAAACTTGAAATGACTCCGTGCGAAAGCAAGCGCGCGGCATGGGTTGTTAAAAACGGAAGCGTTGCCGCAAGTATAAAGAATCTTAAAGTGCTTGAGGTTGTGTTCAGTGACGGAACGTCATGGAAAGCTTGATTCTCAGCAGTCTGAAGCAGCGGCTTTGCCGCTGCTTTCAGCGTGTCGATAAACCTATCGACACGCTGGCAGACGTTGAAAAAGGAAGGTAAATCTGTTCGGCGCACACTCGTCGGCGTACGAGGGTACGTTAGAGAGTGTGCCGAACGAAAACAAGCAAAAACCCCGAAATTTCGGGGTTTTGAGGGTGATACAAACAAACATTTGATTTAATTGCAGTTTACTTTTAAATCAAACCTCTTTAAAGTTAATGTGATAAAAATTATAGCTTGCTTGTGGTTGACCGACTTTTTCGACAGTCTGAAGCAGCGGCTTTGCCGCTGCTTTATTTTTTATAGGGGTGTGTTTATGAACATTAACGAACTGCGTGATTTGATTAATTATCACAGCAATCTTTACTATACGATGGACGAGCCTGAGATTTCGGATTTTGAATATGATAGGCTGATGAACGAGCTGAAAAAAATGGAGGCGGAGCATCCCGAACTTATAACGCCCGATTCCCCGACGCAGCGCATCGGCGGAAAAATTCTTGAGGGGTTCGAAACCGTTACGCATGAGGTTCAGATGCAGAGTCTGACGGACGTTTTTGACCGCGAAAGCGTGGTTGATTTCGGTCGGAAAACGGAAGCGGCGCTCGGAGAAAAGGCAGAATATGTAACGGAGCTTAAAATTGACGGACTCAGTGTGTCGCTTGAATACAGGAACGGATATTTTTTCCGCGGTTCAACGCGCGGAGACGGAATCACAGGCGAAGATGTTACGGAAAATCTGAAAACAATCCGCTCGATTCCGCTGAAAATTAAAGAGCAGCTTCCGTATCTTGAGGTGCGCGGCGAGGTGTATATGCCTCACTCAAGCTTTCTGCGCTTGAATGAACTTTGTGAGGAACGGGAACAGAAGCCTTTTAAAAATCCGCGCAACGCTGCGGCAGGCAGCCTGCGCCAGCTTGACAGCTCTGTTGCGGCAGAGCGCCGGCTTGATATATTTGTGTTCAATGTTCAGAGAATTGAGGGAAAAACGCTTGAAACGCACAAGGAAGCGCTTGACTATCTTTCATATCTCGGCTTTAAAACCGTGCCGGACCGCGAGGTGTATAAAACAATTGAGGATGCATTTTCGGAGGTTGTGCGCATCGGAGAAAACCGCGGCAATCTTGACTTTGACATTGACGGCGCAGTTATCAAGGTTAACTCTCTGCGGCAGCGCGAAGCACTCGGACAAACTGTCAAATGTCCGCGCTGGGCGGTAGCATATAAATATCCGCCGGAGCAAAAGGAAACCGTTCTGCGTGACATCACCGTTCAGGTCGGCAGAACGGGTGTGCTCACTCCGAATGCCGTGCTTGACAGTGTTCGCCTTGCCGGAACAACCGTTTCCCGCGCAACGCTGCACAATATTGATTATATCCGGGAAAAAGATATAAGGATCGGCGACACGGTTATCGTGCAGAAAGCAGGCGATATAATCCCCGAAGTTATTTCAGTTGTAAAGGAAAAACGCAGCGGAAACGAAGTCATTTTCGATATGCCGGAAAAATGCCCTGTCTGCGGCGGAGATGTCTACCGTGAAGAGGGTGAAGCAGCATATCGCTGCACCGGCGGCGAATGTCCGGCGCAGCTTTCGCGCAATATCATTCATTTTGCGTCGCGCGCAGCAATGGATATAGAGGGACTTGGTCCGGCAATTGTCAATCAGCTGCTCGATAACGAGCTTATTGCGTCCTCTGCCGATTTGTATGCGCTTGAGCGTGAAGCACTTATTCCGCTTGACAAGATGGGAGAAAAAAGCGCCGATAATCTTATCTCGGCAATCGATAAATCAAGATATAATGAGCTTGAACGCCTTATATTTGCACTCGGAATCCGCCATGTCGGCGCAAAATGCGCATCGCAGCTTGCGCTGCATTTCCGTACGCTTGACGCGCTCATGGCAGCGTCCGCCGAGGAAATCGCGGCAGTTCCCGATGTCGGCGGAATAATTGCCGACAGCATCATTCACTTCTTTTCCGAACCGCAGAATGTTGATATTGTGGAAAAACTGCGCAGCTTCGGGGTGAATTTCGAATGTCACACAGAGAAAAAAGAGGGCGTTTTCTCCGGTAAAACCTTTGTCCTGACGGGAACACTGCCGTCGTATTCGCGCGCCGAAGCAGGAAATATAATTAAAGAGCACGGCGGAAAGGTGTCATCCTCAGTCAGCAAAAAGACGGATTATGTTCTTGCAGGCGAGGAAGCAGGCAGCAAGCTTGAAAAAGCAAATGCGCTCGGCATCCGCGTTATAAGCGAGAGCGAGCTGCTCGCTATGGTTAAGGCATAGCAGACTCGAACCCCATACGGTTCAAAAAGGCAAATTTGTCGCAATAATGCGTTAAAATGCTCGTTAATAGATAAACTATTAACTGCGCTTTTGCCTTTTCTTGCAAAAAATTTGCTCTTTTTGAACTCGCAGACCCTATGCGCCGAAAAATTTTTACACAGCTGTTTTTTCGGGACTTGCAAGGCTTGGCGCCTTGCAAGTCCCGAAAAGACAGTTGTGCGGAAATTTAACAAGCATAGGGCGTATATGTTCGAATCTACTATGCCTAAGAGCGGAGCACTCATATGATGTGTTAAATATTCTGATTTTTGTCAAATATCTTTCGAAAAAAATGTCGGATTATTGACAAAAATGCTATAGCGTGTTAAATTGATGAAAATGGGGTATTGATATGCGACTTCAGAAATATATAGCAGAATGCGGCGTTGCATCAAGAAGAGCGGCTGAAAAGCTGATAGCCGACGGAAGAATTTCCGTGAACGGAAATGTCATAGATTTTATGGGATTCACGGTTGATCCTCAGCGCGACGCGGTTGAGCTGGACGGAAATATTATCAGAGCCGAGGCGAAGAAATATTATATAATGCTCAACAAGCCGAAAAATTATGTGACCACGGTGAGCGATGAGTTTGACCGCCCGACGGTTATGGAGCTTGTGCGTGATATAAATGCGCGCATTTACCCCGTCGGCAGACTCGATTTTGACACATCGGGACTTCTGATAATGACGAACGACGGCGATTTCGCGAATACCGTTGCGCATCCGAGCCATGCTGTGAACAAGGCTTATATTGCGCGCGTTGACAAGCCGCTTTCAGATCAGCAGCTCGCAGTTCTCCGAAACGGTGTGGAGCTTGATGACGGTAAAACATCTCCGGCAAAAGCGGAAAATATTAAGAGTGCGAAATATGGATTTGAAGTCAAAATAACCATTCATGAAGGGCGCAACCGTCAGGTGCGCAGAATGCTTGACGCAGTCGGTGCTGAAGTGTTCGGACTGAAACGGATTTCGGTCGGTTCACTCACACTCGGAAATCTGCCGGAGGGAAAGTGGAGAGCGCTTTCCGCCGCGGAGGTGAATAAACTGCGCGGTACAAGGAGGAAAAAAAGTGATAAAGGTAACCGTGTTTGACAATATTGATGTTATGCGCTCGGTTTATCCGTCTGCAAATGACAATACGCGCATTGCATGGGCGCAGGAAAACGAAAAAAAATGCGGATACTGCGTTTTTTCCGCCGACGGTGAAATTCTTGAAATAAATGATTCGGATAACGTAAGCGAGCTGCTTGTGCGCAGCGCGCTTAATTATCTTGATTTGCGAAATGTTCAAAGGGGCATTTGCCGCGCTTCGCGGCTGGTGCCTTTTTTACTTGCACTCGGCTTTTCCGAAAAAAACGGCGCGGCGGAGGTTTTCATTCCTGATTTTTTCAAACCGTGCTGTTCAAAAAACTCAAAAAAATAATTTATAGCTATTGAAATTATTTCAATATATAGTATAATAGTATATAATGGGTAATTTTGATGTATTCAAGGCAGGAGGTACACGATATGGATTCAATGGAAAAGGTGTCCGCGCTTCTTGAAAAGAGGGCGAAAATCGCACTCGGCGGAGAGGGCGGCAAACAGCAGCAGGGCGGCAGCCTTACCGCAAGGGAAAGAATAGCGGCTTTCCTTGATGAGGGCAGCTTCATCGAACTTGATACGTTTGTATCGGCAAGAAACCGCGAAACGGCTTCCGACGGTGTTGTGACGGGATATGGCACGGCTGACGGAAGACTTGTTTATGTTTATTCGCAGGATGTAACCGTTCTCGGCGGCGCAATCGGTGAGATGAATGTTAAAAAAATCAAAAAAATATTTGACCTTGCGCTTAAAATGGGTGCTCCGGTTGTCGGGATGCTCGATTCAAACGGAGCAAGGCTTGAGGAAGGTATTTTTGCACAGCAGGCGGCAGGCGAGCTTATAAATGCAGCTGCAAAAGCAAGCGGTGTTGTTCCGAACATCAGCATTGTTTTCGGAAACTGTGCCGGCGGCAGCGCGGTTTTTGCGTCCATGAGCGATTTTGTTATCATGAATGAGAAAAACGGCAGACTGTTTGTAACCGGTCCGGAGGTTGTTGAAGCTTCAACCGGCAAAAAGCTTGACGCAGGTGCAAAAGCAAACGTAAACGAAAACGGAAGCGCGCACCTTATCGGAGCTGACGATATGCAGTGCATCGAAAAGGCAAGACTGCTTCTTACTTATCTTCCGTCCAATAATCTTTCGGACGCATTTGCGTTTGAAACGGGTGACAACCTCAACAGAACAAGCGAACAGCTCCGCGATATTGATTCAATTTCCGATGTTCGCGCAGTAATCGCCGAGATTGCGGACGATAAAGCATTTTACGAAATGCAGGAGGGATATGCCGAAGCAATTGTTACCGGATTTATCCGCCTGAACGGCGCAGCAGTCGGCGCTGTGGCATGCACCGGCAATGTTCTTGACGGCAGAACGTGTGAAAAAGCAGCTCGCTTTGTAAGATTCTGCGACTGCTTTAATATCCCCGTTCTTTCGATAACCGACACGGACGGCTTTATAGTGAGTGCCGATGAAGAAATCTGGGGTCTTGCGCGCAAGAGCGCACGCATGGCATATGCTTTCTCAGAAGCAACCGTTCCGAAAGTAAATGTTATTATCGGAAAATCATATACAACAGCCGGCGTTATAATGAACTGCGGCGGCGCAGACATTGTGTTTGCATATCCGTCAGCACAGATTGCTCCTCTTGCTCCGGAAGCAGGCGTTGGCATGCTTTATGCCGACAGACTGAAAAAAGGCGAAAACAGAGATGCACTCTGCGCAGAATATGCCGAAAAGGACGCGTCTGTTTACAATGCCGCTGCAGCAGGCTATGTTGACGATGTTATAGATCCGGCTGAAACAAGGCAGCGCGTAATCGGCGCATTTGAAATGCTTTCGGGCAAAAGGGCGGAAAGCTCGCCGCGAAAGCATGACAATATGCCCCTTTGAGAGGTGAATGTTAAATGAAAGAATTTTCTGCAAGCGATCTGATTCTGGAAGGTCTTGCATATACAGTTATGGGATTGCTCATTGTATTTGCGGTTCTTATTATAATCATGCTCGTTATAAAAGCAATGGCGCTTTTCAGTAAGGAGGAAGCTCCGGCAGCGGAAAAACCGGTGCCGGCGCCCGAGGCAGCTCCTGCTCCCGCGGCTGAAGAAAGCTCAGCCGATGAAAGCGAGCTTGTTGCCGTTATCACGGCTGCCGTTGCGGCTGCAATGCAGACAAGTCCGTCAGGACTTCTAATCAGGTCATATAAAAAGGTATCGGGTGCGGCATGGAATAATGCCGGCCGCCGCGAAACTCTCGAAAACAGATTTTAAGGAGGTTAATTCCATGAGAAAATTTATTGTTAACGTAAACGGAAATTCATATGAGGTTGAGGTTGAAGAGGTTGGCGCAGGTGTAAGCGCACCGGCGGCAGCTCCTGCTCCGGCACCGGCAGCAGCTCCCAAAGCAGCAGCTCCCAAAGCAGCAGCTCCCAAAGCAGCTCCCAAGGCTGCGGCTCCGGCAGGCGGAACACCCGTAAAAGCTCCGATGCCCGGAAACATTCTTGATATAAAGGTTCAGAACGGTGCAGCTGTAAAAAGCGGCGATGTTCTTATTATCCTTGAAGCAATGAAGATGGAAAACGAAATCGTGGCTCCGTCCGACGGAACTGTTACGGTTGTGACAACAAAAGGCGCTGCCGTAAACACAGGTGACGTTTTGATTACTCTTTCTTAACATCTTTAATATTAAGAATGGAGTGATTGAAATTGTTGGAGAAACTGCTTAACGGCTTTTCAAAATTCATCGGCAATACCGGTCTTACAAATATGATTGCCGGCGGCGATGTTGCATGGTGGAAAACCGTATTAATGATTGTGATTGCCTGTGTGCTTCTGTACCTTGCAATTGTAAAAAAATTTGAGCCGCTGCTGCTTTTGCCGATTGCTTTCGGAATGCTTCTGGCAAATCTGCCGCTCGGCGGAGTTATGCACCCCGATCTTTTCCTCGGAAAAGACATTGACTACGGAAAGGTTCTGCACGAGGGCGGTTTGCTGGATATTCTTTATCTGGGAGTTAAGCTCGGTATATATCCGCCGCTTATTTTCCTCGGCATCGGCTGTATGACGGACTTTGCGCCGCTTATCGCCAATCCCAAAAGCATCCTTTTGGGCGCTGCGGCACAGCTCGGCGTGTTCATAACGTTCATGGGCGCAATTCTGCTCGGTGCGTTCGGCATCGGCGGCTTCGGCGCTGACGGAGATGTTATTACAATATTCAGGGAAGCTGCCTCAATCGGTATCATCGGCGGCGCAGACGGACCGACGGCAATCTATGTTACAAAAACGCTTGCCCCAACTCTTCTGAGCGCAATTGCCGTTGCGGCATATTCGTATATGGCGCTTGTTCCGATTATTCAGCCGCCTATTATGAAAGCGCTCACAACCAAGGAAGAGCGCATGATAAAAATGGAACAGCTCCGCACTGTAACTCAGCGTGAAAAGATTCTGTTCCCGATTATTGTTACAATCGTTGTTGTTCTGCTCGTTCCCGACGCAGCTCCCCTCGTTGGTATGCTTATGCTCGGAAACCTCTGCAAGGAAAGCGGCGTTGTTGACAGAATCTCGAAAACCGCTCAGAATGAGCTTATGAATATCATCACGATATTCCTCGGAATGACGGTCGGCGCAACTGCAACAGCTGATACGTTCATAACGCCGAAAACGATTCTTATTATCTGCCTCGGACTTACGGCATTCTCCGTGAGCACGGCGGGCGGCGTTCTTTTCGGAAAAATTATGTGCAAGGTATCGGGCGGAAAAATCAATCCCCTTATCGGCAGCGCAGGCGTAAGCGCAGTGCCTATGGCGGCGCGTGTTTCGCAGATTGTCGGTCAGAAAGAAAATCCGTCAAACTTCCTGCTTATGCACGCAATGGGACCGAACGTTGCCGGAGTTATCGGCAGCGCCGTTGCGGCAGGCGTGTTCCTGGCGCTCTTTAAGTAAAACATTTTGTACGCTCCTTATCAGCCCACGGTAAGGCGGACGATACTTTTCAGTTGGTGGGCAGAAAGGCAAAGGTAATTTACCATGGCTAATAAAAAACCCGTTAAAATAACCGAGACCGTTCTGCGTGACGCGCATCAGTCGCTTATTGCAACACGTATGACAACTCCCGAAATCCTCGGCGCGGTTGAAATGCTTGATAATGTCGGCTATAATGCGCTTGAAGCATGGGGCGGCGCAACTTTTGACAGCTGTCTGCGCTTTTTGAAGGAAGATCCGTGGGAACGTCTCAGAAAAATCAAGGATAAAGCCAAGAAAACTCCGCTGCAGATGCTGTTCCGCGGTCAGAATATTCTCGGCTACCGTCATTACGGCGATGATGTTGTTGAATATTTTGTTCAAAAGTCAATCGCAAACGGTATTGACATAATCAGAATTTTCGACGCTCTCAACGATGTGCGCAATCTTAAAACGGCGATTGCCGCAACGATTAAGGAGAAAGGTCACGTTCAGGCGGCAATTTCGTATACTGTCAGCCCCGTTCACACAAACGAAACCTTTATCAAGCTTGCAAAGCAGCTTGAAGAGATGGGCGCAAGCTCCATCTGCATAAAGGATATGGCAGGTCTTTTAACGCCGTATAACGCATATGAGCTTGTTTCGGGCATGAAGAAAAGTGTTAAAATCCCGATTGAGCTTCACACGCATTATACAAGCGGTCTTGCTTCAATGACTTATATGAAAGCTGTTGAAGCAGGCGTTGACATAATTGACTGTGCAATGTCTCCGTTTGCTATGGGAACATCCCAGCCGGCAACAGAATCAATGGTTGCGGCATTCAAGGGCACGGAGTATGACACAGGCTATGATTTGAATTTACTCAGTGATATTGCGGATTATTTCCGTCCGCTGCGTGAAAAATATATTGCAGACGGAACTCTCAATCCCAAGGCGCTCGCCGTTGACGTTAACACACTTAAGTATCAGGTTCCCGGCGGAATGCTTTCAAACCTTATTTCACAGCTTAAGCAGCTTGGCGCTGAGGATAAATTCCAGGAGGTTCTGCGCGAGGTTCCGCGTGTGCGTGAGGACGCAGGCTATCCGCCGCTGGTAACTCCGTCAAGCCAGATTGTCGGAACACAGGCAGTGTTCAACGTTGTTCTCGGCGAAAGATATAAGAATGTTACGAAGGAGTTCCGCGGACTCATCAAGGGTGAATACGGAAAAACTCCGGTTGAAATCAAACCCGAATTTGCAAAGAAAATTCTCGGTGATGAAAAGAGAATCACCTGCAGACCGGCTGATAATATTCCAAACGAGCTTGATAAATTCAGAAGTGAAATCAGCGAATATATCGAGCAGGATGAGGATGTTCTGAGCTATGCTTTGTTCGGTCAGGTTGCAACAAAATTCTTTGAATACCGCCAGGGCAAAAAGTATAAGATTGATCCCGAGCTTGCGGACAAAGAAAATAAAGTACATCCTATGTAATTATCATATGAAATGTAAAAAAGGTCATGGAGAGGTTAGCCACAGCCCGATAAGGAAGTATTGCCCTGCTAAACATCTTTTTTGCGAATTTCTGCGTTAAAAAAGGCTCGG